>JANQGJ010000064.1 GCA_028277395.1 Bacteroidales bacterium
TATTCATGGATAAAGTTACAAATTTTTACGGCATTGACATCTGGGCAAAAGCACTGCTATGCATTTGATTGTTGTTAGTGATAGCTTTAGAAAGTTTGAATATGCTAAACAATTTATTTGTTATATCGGGCTATCTCCAAAAGAGAGTAAGTCCGGAACCAGTGTGACAGGGAACCAGTGAGATAAGAGGTTATTTGATATGAATCTGTCATAATAATAACGAGATATTTGGTTTTTGCGCAGACTGACGGTTGGTGTATGTGGCGTTGGGCACTTCAATGCTCTTCACTTTCAAACCACCACTATTTTTATTAGATGCGCTCATGTTTCAATTTACCACTACCTGCCCAATGACATATGACACTTTGTTAGCGTTTCGTACTTTTTCCCGTCGTTTGTGCGATGGGGCAGGCAAGCCATTTGGCTGGTTTTGGTTGTGGAATAATTATATTTGAGTCCATATCGAATCATTTATGAGCCAATTGAGCCAATTATGAGCCAATCAATTTATAAGATGTCCCTGCTCCAACTTCTCCTGACCTTTCTAATAGCTTGAATTTTTCAATTAATTCTGTCAAGTCCCGTGTTGCAGTTGCTTTTGAAACTTCACATATTTCCTGATAAATTTTATTGGTTATGCTTTTATTTTCTTTAAGATATTCTACAGCCTTTATTTGCCTTGCACTTAATCCTATTTCAATTAAACTTTTTTCGTTAAACTGATTCTTTAAAATTGTTACACTTATTCCACCGGAAGAATATTCAATTATTGGTTCAGGTAGTCCAGCCTTTTTACATTCGTTTATGATTTTTATTGTTCCACGTCCCCATGCTTCAATTAGTCCACCTTTAAAAAATGCACTCGCAAGAATTGGATTATGTGGACGAGATGAATGTTTCTTTTTCAAGTCCTCAAATGTCAAATCCTCTGGTAATGAGCCTTCATTCCAAACAATGAGTTTATCGTTGTAAACACTTATTTGAATTGGCGCTCCCATATAATCTCGGTGAACGATTGCATTCAAAATGACCTCACGAATAGCTTCATAAGGATACTCCCAACTTTCTACACGCTGTAAACCTATGTAAGAAATTGGAGAAACAAAAAACTTTCGGTCAAGAACTTCCAGAACTTTATCCGCCAATTGGAAAGCATTTCCTTCAATTACTTCCTGGAAACGTAGGTCATCATCGGTCTGTCCAAACCTACCAATTTTTACAAAAGCGTTAATGAAAAATCTACATGGATTCTTCCCAAATAAAAGTATTGCTGAACGTTTTAGATTACCATCTTCCAACAGTAAAAGGTTATCAAGTATCTGCTCAAGGCTTTCTTCCTCGGCAATAAAAGGCAATCTTTTACTTACTGTAGCTCCTTTCTTAAAGGCTTCAATCACAGAAAGGTCAATGTCTTCAAAGGTAGCTCTCGGTTCAACAATATCGTCCCACGTTTTCCCAGCTTTTTTAAGCAGAAGATTATTTAGGGCATTTCCTTTAAGTTTTTGTTTGGTGCTTCCACTTCGGTAATGATATTTGCCCTGATAAGAAATAAGAATATCATAAGGCTTTATATCAATTTCAATGTAATCTTTTCCATCTTCCTCTTTTAAATCGACATCACAAATAATTCCAAGTTGTGTTTGAATTTTGTTGGGAATATCTTCCATTAATCGCTCTGCCTTTGCAACACCGACAATTTCTCCATTGTCATTTTTGCCAATGATAATTTTTCCACCTTTGGCATTGGCAAAACCACAAATCCATTTGAGGTATTCATCCCTCCAACTTTCTTTCCATTCTATATTTTGACTTTCTGGCATCTATTTTAGTAGTTTGTTATAATATCGTTTTCGTTGCTTGAACATCTTTTCAAAGTAATCAATTTTTGAATCCCTGTAATCAAAAATTACGGGTGGATTTTTAGAACGTTGAATTCGACCAATGTATTGAATTAATTTTCCTTCGAAAGCAAATGGATAAACAATAAACAAGCACTCCAGGTTACTAATATCAATGCCTTCTCCAAAGAATTGACCTGTAGAAATTACAATCTTGAAATGCCCCTGTTTTATTTGTTCAATTTTGCTTTTTCTGGCACTTTCCGCATCATCTCCATGAATTGTAATTGTTTCATACTTGTCTTTTAAGTATAGATTGAGAATGTCAACGTGCGCTTTCCGTTCAGATAAAATCAAAATTGTTTTGAATCTTTTTGCATTGTTTTCAATGTCATGAAGAATTAACGAATTTCGTTGGGTGTCATGAACTAAGATTCTCGAAATAGTTTCGTATTTATCAATCTTGTAATCAAAGGGTGCAAACAGTTCGGTTTCCTTGATATTAATTTCTGTTTGGATATTTCTTTCTGCCAAAAACTGTTTTTGGTTAACCTGATGTAAAATATTTCCAATAAAGACGAAAATAAGTTTTTGGTCGTTGTTTTTTCTTTTTGGGGTGGCTGTTAGACCATACAAATAGAAAGCATTAAAATTGACAATTGCTTCACGAAAGGATTTAGCAGGAATATGATGGCACTCATCTATAATAATTGTTCCAAAGGCATTCGATATTTCGTTATAGTCATCTAATCTCGATAAAGATTGGATCATCGCAATAGTAATCTGTTTGCCAATCTTCTTTTTTTGATTTCCAAATTGACCTATCTCTTTCTTCGGAATTTTTAGGAAATCCTGAATGCGTTCAATCCATTGGTCAAACAACTGTTTTCTATGAACAATGATTAGAGCAGGTTGCCGTTTTTCTGCAATTATCTCAAGTCCGATTACTGTTTTACCTGAACCGGGCGGAGAAACAATTACTCCAAAATCTTTTTCACGTACTTTGTTTAGTGCTATTTCCTGATGGTCTTGTAACGAAATCTCCGATTCAAAATCAATGGAGTCTTTTTTCTCTCGTTTGTCAATTATTTTGAAAGGAATCTTTTCTTTGCTACAGAATTGAACCAATGATGCCGAAAAACCTCGTGGAATCATTACCTCTCTTTCTGATTCCTCAATTAATTTAAAGAACTTCTCGGTATTGAAAACGCTTTTCCCAAGGTTCTTTTTCGCAAGATAATCAGAGTTGTAAAAATTCAATTGTTCTCGCAGAAAAACGATTAGCTTTTGGCTTAACTGTGTCCGTTTAAGGTAAATCTGATTGCTTATGACTATTTCCAGCTCATACGGTTTGTTAAACTCCAAATTTGAAGTCAAGACTTCTTTCGGTTGAACATCGAATAATTTTTCGTACAGGTTTTTTAGTTCCGAAATAGAAACCTTCTGAATTGATTCTAAAAACTCCCACTGATTCTCAATTGGTTCAAAACTTTCGGGATTAATGAAGCACGAATTGCCATTTGCTATTGAATTCCCTTGGAAAGGAAGCGCAATTAAATTTCCCATTCCTTTACCCGAATGATAATCCTGATTCGGAAATAACCTGTCGAAACTTGGTTCTTTTTCAAAATGCGAAACAATATTTGCGTGCCGTAGCAACTCAAACATAATTTTTCGACTTTGTTGTGCCGGAAAAGCCTTTTCGAAAAATACCCATAAATGACCTCCGTTACCGGAGCGAGAACGTTCGATGTAAGATAAGATTTTAAAGCTTGAACAAGTGTTGTGAAGTTTTAAAATTGTTTCTTGCCAATTTTGTTTGTCAAAATCAACTGCAATGAAAAACGAAGTATTGTCTTCGAGCAATGGGTAAATACCACAAGTTTCCTTACCTGAAAAATGCGATTCTATTTGAGCATCATCAAATGGTAAATACTCTTTGTTTTTATAGTTTGTAAAAGTTCCTCCCTGAGCTTTATGTTTGTTGTAATCTGTCCAATCAACTTGGTAAGCTGGCATGTAACCACTCCGTCCGTCCTTTTCCCAACGAACTGCATAAATGTCTGTCCTCCCCCGGAATAGTGATTTGTATAAGTTGATATTTGCCTTTGTTTCACTCACATTACAAAATTAACATTCTTGGTGTTCCTTCGGAATTAAATGTAATGTTTAAAAGGTAATACACTGCCTTTAATATTTTTGCCCGCGGTTAGCACATCTCCGATTGATTCGGCAAATTTTAATGTCACGGGAGAACCGCCTGCGAATGAACATGTGTTATAATTCAACTTTGTCAGTGCAAGAATATCTTTGCATACAGTCTCGATATTAGATTCTCCTCTTGTTATTTCAATGTTTAAAGGATTTGGTGTTTCTAAACTAGTCTGGTTATAAAACCCCTTGTCCACAGGTATGCCCTGTTTGAATCATAAACCAAACATGAACCTCTTGGAATGCAGTAAGAAAAATCTCGATATAACTTGAAGGCTCTGTCATCTCTAATTCTTACGCCAATTATTTTACACTTATTGAGGGCAGCTTCGAGAAAACCTTCCCACTCATCGTCTTCAAAATATGTTTTTGCATGAATAAAAACTTCTTTAGAATATGAGTTTGAAGGGGAATAGTTTTTAAATGCTTCCAGCGGGCTAAAACCGCTTGAAAACCTAGTGTCACGTCTATTATTTTACACAGTGTTGGCGTGTCGTTATTATTTACCAAAATCTCCACCATTTCTTTTTTGATTCAGGTCTAGTGTTTTCTTCACTCCAGTTTCCTGAAGAATACTTTGTCCATTTTTTATCAATACCATCCAAAGTCATTTCAGTACCTTCTCCATTATCCAATTGTTGAATTAATCCTTCATCAAACCAGAATGATTCATTTAAATCATCAAAATGGATATTTAGAGCAAAATCTTTATCTGTTTTTCCAATCACCTCAACTCCTGTTACTGTTGGTGTTGTGTGTCCATAGACTTGTCCAGTTTTATCAGCCAATCCTTTTGAAACTGTTTCTGGAGTGTTTTTTATTTTTACTTTATTTCCAAAGCTATCAATCATCTTGAAATCTTTTTATATATCTATACCTTGAAATATGCTTTTAAAGTCAATGACCTTTTTATCCAATATAGGTTTATTTTTTGTAAACATGATAATTTACGTGGAGCATCAGCATATAATTAATAATCAAACTTTACTTTTTATGAACAATAACCACACAATAGAAAAATTACGGCAGATGCGCATTGGCGCAATGGCAGAGCTGCATTTGCAGCATATCAAAAACAATAACATTGAGGGCTTCACCCTTGATAAATATTTGGCTCTATTAACCGATCATGAATGGGAAAATAGACAAAACCAAAGGATAGAAAGGCTCTTAAAACAAGCTGCTTTTAGGGAAAAAGCAAGTGTTGAACAAGTGAATTTTGAACCAACACGTAACCTTGATCGGAATATGTTCACTCGCCTGGCAACACTTGATTTTATCAAACGTAAAGAAAATTTTATAATCACAGGAGCTTCTGGTGTTGGTAAAAGTTACCTGGCACAGGCTCTGGGTCACCAGGCTTGTTTTAATGGGTTAAAAACTTTTTATTCAAACACATCTCGTTTATTTACACGATTGAAACTGGCTAAAGCTGATGGTACATATCTTAAAACACTGAACAAACTTCAAAAAACCAACCTGCTTATCCTTGACGATTTTGGACTACAGGCTCTAGATAATCACAGTCGTGAGGCATTAATGGATATTATTGATGACAGATATAATAAAGCTTCAACAATTGTAGTGTCACAAATACCAGTATCTGTTTGGTATGATATTATTGGTGAGGGTACAATTGCTGATGCTATTCTTGATAGAATTGTAAACTCATCACATAGAATTGATCTTAAGGGTGCATCATTAAGAAAAGGAATTTTAAAAACAGAAAACTAAATTTTGTATAATTGCATGATCTCTCAAAGTGGCACTATTTAAACCGAAAAGTGTGGCATGGTTAGACCGAAATACCTAGCAACTACCTGTTAAATCGCTTTGCAGTTTGATCTGGCTACAAATCATGATATTTAGTACTTTACATGCCATTACTTATACAAAATGCTGAGTGGAGTTATTGACTATTAATTAATTAAACCCTAAACTTATAATTCTTCATTCAACATTTGCTTTGTCATTATTTCATATGAACTTGTTCGAACTTCATTATCAGGTATCGAATCAATCATTTTAAAAAATAAAATAAGCTTGTTTAACTTGATAATATCTACTTCAATCTTTTTAAGATCTTTATTGGCTCTTTTGTAGATAACAAAAGCGGTACCACTGATTAGTGAAGTTAATGTACCACTAGCAACTGAAACTAAATCAGCTGTGCGTTCTTGAATAAAGCTAAAAATTAACCCAATAATAATTACAATAATTGTTACAACAATTGATGCTAAACATACATTATAAATGCTATTTAACTTAATTTTTCTATGTTGATAAATTTCATCAGTTTCAATCTTAGTACCATTTAAAGAATCAATAATTCTACGAGAATCATCATCATCTACAACATTAATTCCATCAGAAATAATTTTTCTCACATCATTATCATCGCCAAGAACTGACTCTAGAGGAGAATATAATTCATTAACTCTAAAACTATTCCTAACAACATCTATTACTCTGGTATCAGATGAGCTATTCTCAATAAATGTTTTTAATAGGCTTTCTTTTAAGTTCATATTTTATTCTTTTAAATGTTTTATAATAGCAGTTGAATAAGCCTCGTCCCAAGTATTTGATTCACCTATGAGTAAAATCCATTCTTTTATAAATGTAAAACTGGCTGTTGTATGAATTTTGAAATTTGCACTAGCTACTCTATAAAACAATTTGTTCTTTTTTTGAATCGCTTCGATAAATTTACTATCGCACACAAATAAAAACAGCGTTTTGTTTTTTGCATTCTTTCGAATAGATTTTTCTATCTTTTCCAACCTCATACATTCATCAGCAAATTCAATTCCATCTTCTTCATTTTTGTGATAGTGATGTGCAAACAAGACAATTAATTTATAATTTTCAGCTCTTAAGGCTTTGCTAAAAGCCTTAAAAGTAACATCGTAATCAATAGTGCATGAAGATTTTTCAGAAAGTTCATTTATATCAATTAATATATTTTTAGCAACATTATTAAAGTATTCTTCCCACGAGTAACCAAGTCTTATTGTTTCTTTTATTATAAAATCCTTATTTTTCAAATTCAGCAAACGATTCGCTCTCCTATAGTCACTTTCATATCTTTCAGGAGACAAAGGAATTGTGAGAAGAACTAAAATTTCATTTTGTTTACAATGCACCATATTTATATTAACAACTTACTACATTTTTCATTTCAAATTGAATTTCACATTTCAAGCTAGGAATAGAATTAAATCTACTTTTAAAATGAATAGGCTCTTTTTTAAATTCATCTATTTTTCTATCTTTTATTTGATAAAGAAGGTTTTTAACTTCTTTTGGCTTATAGGTATTTCCTCTTCGAAATAATTTGTTTTTAATTTTAGGTGGAATTGAATTTCTTTCAGTCTCGGTCAATTTGTTAAAATAAATTTTTGAAATTTTTCCTTCCTTTTTAACTGAATTTAAAATTGATACTTTATAATTATTATCTTTTAAATATTTTTCTAGTTTTTTTGTTTTAATTGTAAAAACATCTTGCTTGATATAAGGAGAAATAAATTCAGACATAATGCCTAATGAGGTTTCAAATGAAATATTATCAGCTATGGTATAACTGCTAGAAAATATATAATTACACCTTTTCGTTTTACTTAATATAGATTCAAGCTTTTCTTTTTCATTTGTAATGATATAGACAAAGTCTTTTTGAGAACTTGACTCCCAATCGTAATCCAATAAAAATTGTAGTCTATCATATTCAACTAGCTGGTCTGAAAATATGACTCCTTTTTCATTCGTTCTTAACACCAAATATATTTGTTTAAGGCTATCGTTGTTCATCAGATTAATAAAGTCATAAGAGTCAAGCTCATCTTTTGTCTGTATTCCTGTTCCAGAAATATCAGAAAAAAGATTTTTTATTTCGGGATACTCATCATCTTTTAAACTAACTGTTGAAACAAATGCAGAATGTTTAAAATCCAATGGGATATTTTTATAAAAGTTACTCAGACTCTGGGCGACATCGCTTTCTTCATCTTTATAGAATTTCACTCTCTTTCCACCGAAATAAGTGTAAATCAACTGAGTATTTGTTTTATCACCCCTCGTAATAATATTTGTTGCTTGAGTTTCACTTACAATATCTTCTAATACCGAATAGATTTCAGATCCATTTTTCTCAAATATTTTTTTCATTTCTTTTGAGGAAATATCTTTAGATGTTCTCAAAGCTTCAATTTCTTTAGCTAGTTCATTTACAGATTTATTTTGTTTTGATTGAAGTGTTTTTATTTGAGGTAGTTCTGAATTATGATTCTTAAAAATGTATTGTCCTGATTTTGAGTTGCAAGTATAATCCAATAATGCTTCACTTTTTTTGATATTGTTAGTTTTTTTGAAAGAATAGTAACTCTCGCTTAAACTATAGTTTTCAGGTTTAACCTGATCTATAATATCTAAATCTTTTGAATCAAGCTTGTTTTTAATCCATAACTCTTTATAACGAACATCTTCTCTAATTTTTTTGCCCATTCTGTTTAATACTAGCTTATTTGTTTCGGTCAATCTTTCAGGTTTTGGGATAGTTAATATTCTATTATTTACAAAGTGAATTTCATTTTTATCATTAAAAACAATAAAATCCACCTCATTCTTTAAGTTTGTTGTTGACTCTTGTACAGCTTTTAGATTATTGGATGATATTGATTCTTTGCCAAAATGCATGTAACTTCTATCATTGTTTATGAGAATTCCGCTAATATCATCCCCTTGGTTTCTAATAAAATCATCGGAATTTCTTAAATTCCAAACTACATCTTCGACTGCATCATTTATTTCATTCTTAACAAACCATGCTTCTTCCGTTTTAACCGTTTCAATTGTTTTATTTTCAACATCAAATTTGATTTTTTTACCATTAGGAATTAAATCGTTCGTGAATTCTACCTCACTTCTTGTCCAACCATATTTAATTTTTATATTATCAAAGTTTCTTTTTAAATTTATAAATTCACTTTTTGATAGTATTTGAGCATCGTAATAATTCTTTGAATCTGTAGCAATTCGGATATGTGTATTATTAGAAATTGGTGCATCTTCATGTCCGATTGGTATTTTCTTTTCCTGTACTTTGATATAGTTATCTTTCCCCTTCAGTTTTATTACAAAATCATCTGAATTGGAAAATTTAAAAACTTTTTCAATTTGTTTGTTGCTATAAAGACTATTGTTTTGGGCAATATCCATTAAGCAATTTCTTGTTTCAACAATCTCACTTTCCGTTAATGACAGTTTAAACAAATTTGATTTTGAATTTTCAATTTTTAATTGTCCTAAATGGATGTGACCGGATTTTTGAGTAATTCCTCCATTTGTTATTTCTTTTTCAAGATTAAGCTTAAAAATTTTTGCCTCATCAGATGGAAATTCAAATATTCTATCATTCGTGCACGTTACTTTGTTTGCATTTTTATTTAGAGAATATACTCTTCCCTTAGTTGTTTGGTAAGTGTTTGGTTTAACGGGCTTTAATCCCCTGCGGTTAACTAATGATTTTTTCAGCCACGGAGGAATGGAAGTTTTAGCTTTTGCTAAAAAGGTAGATTTATTTGGTAAACTAACCCCCCCGGAAAACCTTCCAATCATGTAACTATTTGTATAACCCATGAATGGATTAGAGTTTATAATCGACAAACATTCTGTTTTTTCATTAAGATCCTGACTAGACAAAAATGCTATTGGTGGTTTTAATTTCGTTTTGTCATTATTATAATACCATTTATCAAATTCAAGATCTCTTGTATGCACTTGTGAACTATTATCAAGCCAAGATAATTTACCGATATTCTTTAACCAAAACGATAAATGGGTCCATTTCTGAATTTGATTTAAACGGAGAAACTCTGGTTCGTAATTCGCAACCACATCATAATTTCTGTTCCACCAATTTGCAAATCGTTTACTAGAATAGTTAGCTTCAACTTCTTCACCGGGTTTCAAATCATTACTCGAAGCATTATAAATTTTCGTTGAGATGTGTGAAAAATAAATCTCGTTTGAGTGATGCCGTACTGCATCATCATTAAAAGCAAGCCAACTTCTGGTTGAAGAATTTAATATTTCCGCTTTATAATGTGTAAGAGCTATTTTGTAGTTTGTTTCCGGGTAGAACCCACTTATCATTTGAGGAGCTGTGTTTTTATAATCAAAACTCCATAGTTTCATTAATAAATCAGTATAGAACAAAGTCATTGCAACTTCAGTACCTTGCAGGTATCCATCATACCTACCTTTTTGGTAACTATTTAAAGCCTTTATATCAAACAAGAAGGAACCAAGGTGTCGTGTGTCTTGAAAATATAATATCCCGCTAAAATAACCATCCAACAAGGACTCAAAGAGTGCATTATCAATTTTACCATTTGTTCCTATATTCTTATCTCCCTTATATTCATCTATTGCCTGTTCAAGGTTGGAATTAAACACCAAACTACTATCTTTCAGATAGTCAAGTTGATTTAAAGCGTATGCAACATCCCTGACAATTTTTTTATAAATGATTTTTTCCTCACTGGTATGTTCCTCATTTGATACATAATCTATTCCAAAATCAAATGTCAAAATATTATTACAATAACCGTTAAGTAAATAGAATAATGACATCTTCTCCCAATCTTTCAAGTTCTTACTATCCTGAATTTGATTGGCTATAGACTTTAATACGCCTGTATTTTTCTGGATACTTGAATAAAGCCTTGATTTCATGAAAACTATATCAGCTTCAATCTCTTCATCTGTAATATTATACACATCCTGAAACCGACTGGAAATATCAGCTTCTTCGTTTTTGGCTGTATCAATTCCATGAATTAATGTATTTAGTGACGCTTCGTAGGTCCAAATATTATCGCTGTTTTCACTTAAAAAATCGCTATTCTTATGATCTTCTTTCTGCTGTTTTATTTCCAAAATAATTTGTTTTCTATCTTGATAGTATATGTTTTTTTTATACCATTCTTCAAAATAGATACTATCGGATATAATTCTCAAGATTTCCTGGGAAAGCTGTTTGTATTTTACTGTTGGATCTAAAGAGAATCCTATGTTAATCTCATCTTCAGAAGGAATATGCTTATCCAGATTATATTTATAGTAATTAGAATAATTTAATAAACCAGTAAGTATTTTAATGGATTCTTCAAGAGCCATTACACTTTCCCTTAAATCTGAAATATATGTTCGTGCTTTCATTCTATCCACAAATGAATAATCTGAAATTTCATTTTGCACTCTTCTTATTTCTGATTTATATTCAGATAATAATTGTTGATATTCGGTGTAAGCTTCATAAATTGACTGCCCATCATCTAATTGTTCCTGAATAAAGTACTTTTCATTCAAATACTCAGAATATAGCCCTCGTTTACCTATTCTTTCCAAATATTGTTCTTTAATGTTGTTATCTGCTTGGTAAAGTACTGCAACATCTTCAATTGTTACATTTCTACAGTTCAGGTTTTCATATTTTCTTCCTCCTAAAACAATACCTTGAGAAGCATTTTTAGCGAAAACCAAATCATCTGAATTATTCAGGAAAGTTTCTAAACTGTTTTCATCGTATATAGTTTGTTGTATGTATCCATATTCATCTGAATATAATTCAACACTATTAACCATTCCTGAGTAGAAATAACGTGTTAAATAATTGTTTTCAGGTATAATGTTATAATAGTATATTTTTACTGCTTTTGGTTTTTCCCCTTTTAACATCCTGTAATCATCAGCTACCCTCACAACATATGCTTTTGAAAAAGCAGTGTTCTCTGGCATCATAACATAAGCGGTATCGTTGTAAATAAAATACCGATAATCACCGTATTCATATTCTGACAATTCATCAAGAAACCCATATCTCAATGGATTATAATCAAATAAAATCTCCAAATTCTCTTTGTCAGGAAGATTTTTTGATTCTATTACGGCTAGCTTTATCCAGTCTCTACATTGTTCAATTCTTTCACTTTCTTTAAGACTAGACAGATAATTTACCATAGTTGAGTCAAAATCTAGTGTAATCCAATCGCTAGCGATTAACGATTTAGCATTCAGAATAAAAGACACAAAAAATGCAAATATTAAAATGCAAACATTTTTTTTAGACATGGTTTATATATTTTGATTAATAACATAATTATCACGAATTACCTGTTTTAAAAGACCAGTAACTCTAAATTCTAAGTATGGATTCTATGCTAATAGAATATTACATGGATGATCATGATTTATTCTTTATTTCATTACGTTCATTTATTATTAGATTTTATTCTTTCAAGATCTTGTTGAGCATATGTATGTGCATCACTGTTTTCTGTTGATTTATATAATAAACTAGTTTCAATGCATTTCTCTAAAGCTTGAATTTGACTATTTGAATCTCCTAATTTTCCGAAACAATATGCCATGTTATAATATATAAAACTTTTTGTAGCATCTTTTTTGCAACATTCACTATAATACTTTATGGCCATTTGGAAATTATTTCCTTCTCTATATAAAGTTGCTATATCTTCAAAAAACAGATAGTTGTATCTTTCAGATTGCTTAAAACAACTTATTGTTGAATTATACATTTTTTCACTCTTTTCCCAGTTTTCTTCAAGCTCAAGCACATGTATTATGGCATAATGTGTTTTTAGTAATGTTTCATCTTGTCCTTTTGATAATTCATAACATATTTTAGCCTTAGAATGATCGCCTTTTATCAAATACTTATTCCCTTCATTGTATAATTCTTCTGACGATAGTTTTTCAGCTTTTTCAATTTTTTTATTTATTACGCTTCCAATATTTTTTGCTTTAGAAGCTTCTTTTACATGTAAGTATTTAATTGCTTGTGTTAATTTTTTTTCAACCTTTATGTTTGAACTGTATTTTGGGGAGTCTATAGTTGTGTCTTTTTCCTTTTTAGGTACACTAAGAACTACTTGTGGAACTTTGTGTTCAACTTCAGGCGATTTATTTTTTAAGCTAAATAATTCTGTGATTATAGCAGAAGTTACTAAAAATATTCCACTAACTGTAGCAGCCTGAACTGTAGTTTTATTATACCATTTCTGACTCATTTGAGGCAAAGTCTATAATGAAGTATTACTAATATCAAAGATGATTCGAACTAAAGATAAATCCATGACTCTATTAATAGCATTCAAAGCATCTGCATCAACCAAATAATAAAGGGCAATAAAAAAATCTTTATATACATAATTCTGAATTTTAGTTTATTGTTGTCTAGTCTTTTAATTCCAGACAATGAATGTATATATGATTGTCATATATTTCTATTATAAAGTCCCTCATTGCAATTTCATAGTCTGCTTATATCTCAGATGATTATCCATTTTTAAACGCTTCTAAACATTTGTAAACGTTTAAAAAAGGAATTTCTCATCAATATTTGATAATATCATTTCCCCAAACATACTAACAAATCAAACACAAAACAATACCCTGAAATGGTAGTGTTAAAAGCTGCATAATGGGGTAGTTAATTGGGGAGGTTAATTTTATAAGTGATGGATAATTAGGTTGTTATGGTTTTTGGGTGGTGAGGTGCATGGGTTTTGGGTTTTGAGGAGAAATGGTTGAGAAGAGAGGATTATTGTTAATGGTTAATGATTAATGGTTAGTGGTTGATGTGTTTTTGATTTTTCGATTTGAAAATTGAGGGTGTGTCAAACTAAAAAGAGAGTCTGTTTAAATAACCTCCTTAGTTTCCATACGTCAGATTCTGTAAAAGGGTTGTAAATCAGTCTCATTCTCCATTAATGGTTATTGTTCACAACAGCATCACAAGGTTGTTTACTTAAAATAGAGCACCTGATTCAACTTTGTGAATGCCAATTATGCCAGTCTGCCAATAAGATTTACAAGAAATTTCCCGATAAGGTATATAAATGAAAGAAGTCCGAATATCACAACAGTAATAACTGAAAACTCAAGTATTGTCATTTTAAAATCAGCATATGGAGGGTCATTATCAACCAGATATCCCAATGAAGTCAACATAATAGCAGCAATTCCAAAAAATATATAAACAAATCTCTTTTTCATAAGTATACTTTTAATTCTTTGGTTAAAAATAACAATATTATTTCAAAATCTTATCAGTGGATTAATGCCTCTTTTAATTATAATTATAACTACTACAGATCATTAATATTGTTCTTATTTTCCAATATATTCCTCCCCAATCTGATATACCTGGTTGGCAGCCTTTTTAAACAGGTTAGTTATCAACTCAACAGGAGTATCCATATCATTCTCAAACCATTTATTCAACACCATAAATACTCCCCCGGCAAGGTAGTAAACCAGGTATTGTTGTTTACTGTCAAGTTCTTTTAGATTTAGGATTTTCATATGAAACTGGGAGAAAAATTCAGATAATTTCTCAAGAGTCTGAACAGCGAGACCTGCTTTTTGTACCGCTTTAAATACCCTGTCATTCTGTTGCCAAAGTATTACCAGCTGATTTACCTCAAAATCCCAGTAAGGATCATTCTTTGTTTTCAGGCTTTCCTGTACTTTTACTAAATATTCATCCAGTATTTCATCCATCTTGGATAACAGGATATCATCTTTGGTGTTGAAATTCCGGTAGAATGTTTGTCGTGCAATGTCAGCTTTTTCAGTTAGTTCCGTAATGCTGATCTCAGAATATTCCTTTTTCTCAAGAAGTACCAGCAATGTTTCCAGAAGCCAAGCCCGGGTTCGTTTAGACCTTTTATCTTGTTTCATTTCTTTTCTCAACAATTTATTATCAAATAAATCTTAATAATTAGCAAAGTTAAAAATATTTACTACATTTGACACAAAAGTTACAAATGTAACATAAGTGTCAAATGACAATTAAGTTGTGTCGATAAATTTAAGATCAAATACTATATTAAAAATTTAAAAGTAGATAAAATGAAAAATGCTGTAAATTCAAATCAAACCAATGGCCAATGGTATGGTACTGAACCTGAAATTCCCCGGTCTGCGATTACCGAAACAATCAATACTGATGTACTTATTTGTGGTGCCGGAAATGCCGGTATGGCAGCTGCAATTGTCGCAGGTAAACAAGGTGTTGATACACTTGTTATTGAAAAGAACAATACGGTTGGCTTTATTAAACCTTATATGGGTGCAATTGATACTAAAGCTCAGAAACGTGTTGGTGATAAAGCCAAAATTGACAAGGAAGAGATCGTACAGGAATTATTAAATTATGGGACGAAGTACACTGAGGAATTGCAAATTTATGGTCCTGACTACAAGCCATCGAAATACCTTGGAGCCAACAAAGTTGACGAAAAACTTGTACGACTTTGGGCTGATGAGAGTGGTGAAACCTTTGATTTTCTTGCGGATGAATTATCTGAATATGGAATTAAACATGTAGCTGAATATGATGTTGGAGATGGGTATCATGGTGTTTTTAAGGCATATCCTGTTCATACTAAATTGCTTGTTCCTTTTATTAAAGGCGGCCCCTTTGCAATTGCCCATGCCGGTGTATATGTATTGGAAAAATTCTTTGCTAAAAAGGCCAGACGTAATGGTGCCAAATTTATGTTTAATACGGCTATGGTCAAGATCATTAAAGAAGGGAACAGAGCTGTTGGAGTTATTGCTAAAAAGAAAAATGGTAAATTTATCAGGATCAAAGCAAAGTTGGGCGTGTTGATTTGTACCGGAGGCTATGCCGGTGACGAGGAACTGGTTGCTAAGCTCAATCCTGAAGCTACTGCTGTATCAACATTACGTTTTACACACAAAGGAAATTACGGAGATGGTATTAAAGCCGGTATTTGGGCCGGTGGAGAAAAGGAACAGTATCCTTCGGCTATGTTATTCGACCGCGGACCAACAAAACCCGGTGGAAAATCAGGATTGCCCATCAGAGTAGGAGGTTCTTTTGATTCTTTTTTCTATGGCAGTCAGCCTTTCTTAAAAGTTAATATGGATGGAAAACGATATTGTAATGAATCTGTTCCCTATGATATTATTCTTAATCCGTTACAAAATGAAAAAAACGGTGTAGCCTGCATGATTTGGGATGCTAATTACTGGAAACACATTAAGCAATTTCATACCATCGGTTGTTCACGAATGATACCAAGTAGTAGTAAACCCAAAACATATGAAGGAATGGGCTGGTTTATGAACTATGGTTTAAATTTAATGATGAGATTTAAAGGGTACATAAAAAAAGCAAATACAATTGAAGGTCTGGCAAAGAAACTTAAGTTGCCGGTTGAAGATTTTAAATCAACCGTTGAACGCTATAATCAAATGGCAAAGCAGGGCAGGGATAGCGATTTTGGAAAACCTGCCGGGGATTTGATTGCTCTGGACAAACCACCATACTATGGAATTACTAATGCAGGATGGTTAATTACTACCATGGATGGTCTTCATATAAATGAAAACATACAGGTTGTAGATAAAGAGGGAACTCCCATTGAAGGACTTTATGCAGCCGGAGATGTTGCAGGAGGTTTTTTTGCCAACAATTTTTATCCTGAACTTATCGTTGGGGTGGCAGTTGGTAAAACAATGACTTTTGCCAGGCATGCAGTACTTCATATGACCGGGGCGCTGAATGAGAAGTAGCTATAACAACCTGAAAGTTAAGGGTTAACTAACTATAAAAAGCAGGTGGTATTTACAGGTAGATGTTGTTTTCGGACTGGTTCCTGAAAGCAGTTAATTTGGAATGCAGTGAAGCTAAACAACTATACGAAAGAATGATTATTTGTGGTCATTATGTCGTGGATTAAATCCCGGTTCGTAATACCTGTTTCTTCCTTTTGTTTCTCCTCCCTGTGTTTGATATATTGATTCATTGGGACAGAAATTTACGCATCTCATACATTGTTCGCAGGTACTGTTCCAAATTGGTTTCTTACCAATCATACTGATACTGTTTGTTGGGCAGATTTTTGAACATAGCCGGCATCCGTTACAGGTATCATATACATTGAATAATCTCCACATGTGTTTTATACCCAAATGTTTGAAGATTAAATAATCCCAGTGAAATTTTATTTTTGAATATCTTTTAGGGTAATTAAAGCTGTGTTTTCTTTTTACTCCTTCCAGAATTTCTTCTGCGATATTTTGAGTTTTTGCCACTCCTTCGACTATTATCTCCAATGCTTCTTCTTTTGAAGGAGGGAATGGTGGTTTGGGGGATGTAGTCCAGTTAACTGGCATTTGAATTACATCAGTATATATTATCTCACAATTCTTTTTGCTCAGTATCTTCTCACACTCCTGTGTTGCATAACCGGATTCATCAATGTCGCCGGCAGTTATTAGTACAAATACTTTCTGTAAATTTTTAAATTTTTCAAGTCCCTGTAAATATTGTCTGCATATTCTTGGTATCCCAAACGCGTACACAGGAAAGCAAAACCCTGTTAAGTCAGATTCAGGAACGGTTGTTTCATCGGTTGAGATCTCTGAAATTTTAACATTATTGCCCGATCCAGAAAATACAGAAGCACATGTTTTTATGACTTTCAGAGAATTTCCTGTCCCGGTGAAGTATTTCAACTCTATATTCATAGTGAACCTGACATGTATCGGTTTATGGTACATCGTGTCCCTGACTTGCCCTAAGTAGTTTAAACCAGTCTTCTGTTTCTAACGTAATTTCTAATGCTTTTACCGCATTTTTAATTCGTTCTTTGTTGGTTGTTCCTATCACCGGTGATATTCCTGAAGGATGCTTTAATATCCAGGCTAACATAATAGTATCCTCCGGGTAATTGTATTTTTTAGATAATGTTGACAGTACTTCTTTTATTCTCTTTGTTTGACTGTTTTTTTCTTTAAACACTTTGCCCAAAGGACTCCAGCTCATTGGCTGAATATTATTTAGCACCATATGGTCCAAAGTTCCGTTTTGCATTGCTTCATGATGAGTCAGGGAAAACTCAATCTGGTTTACTGAAACTTTAATACTATTTGAAACCAATTCTAGCTGGGATGGTGTAAAATTCGATACACCAAACCGGATGATCTTTCCTTTTTCCTGCAACTGATTTATTACTTTCGCTATTTCATCCGGTTGCATTAACGGACTTGGCCTGTGTAACAGGAAAGTGTCTAAATAATCAGTTTTTAAATGTCTTAGAGATTCTTCCGCACACCGAATGATATAGTCCTCTGAGTAGTTATAATGTTTTATACTGTTACTACGATTTTCACTTACCAGTTGAATTCCACATTTTGATATCAGGTGAATTTCTTCTCTTGTAACTCCGCTTTTCTTTAAAGCTTTCCCAAAGTCTGATTCGGTTGTATGATCACCATAAATATCAGCATGATCAAAAGAAGTAATGCCATTTTCAACACAGTACCTGATCAGTTCAGCCTGTTCATTGATGGATAGTTTCTTTCCCCATTTTCCCCATGACATGCAGCCAGTTATTATTTTTGAATTATGTTTTTTCATCCCTGACGCAGTATCTTCTCCATTTTCCTTCCTCTGGCCAGTTCGTCCACCAGCTTGTCTAAATATCTCACCTGTTTTGTCAGTGTAGTTTCTATCTCTTCAATACGATAACCACAAATCACACCCTTAATAAGGTGAGCATTAGGATTCATTTCTGCTCTCTGAAAAAATGTTTCAAAGGTTACTCCTTCATTTACCAACTCCTGTAGTTTTCTTTCGTTGAAGCCTGTTAACCATTCTATTACCTGGTGGAGTTCTTCTGTTTTTCTGCCTTTTTTCTCAATTTTTGTGATATAATGCGGATATACCGAAGCAAAAGTCATTTTTGCAATCCGTGCATCATGTTCCGGTGTTGTTTTCATATAATAAGTATTAATGTTAAACAATCATTGGTTTCAAAATTATGTAAAAACCGGTTATAATCATTAATCTGTGGTAGTTTGGATTAATTTTGAACTGACCGGAGTAATGATGCAGAAATTGTATTGCAAGCATCAAAGGAAACATGGCTCCGGTTTATTCCCCTAATCTAAATTATATACTAGCCATTAATTGGTTTAGCATACTCACTTTCAAGAATGGACATTACTATCAGATTCTCAAATTCGTTGTTCCTAAAAATAATATCCCTGAGTTTTCCTTCTTCTACGAATCCTTCAGATCTATACAGCATTGTTGCCCTGGTATTGGTTTCCTGTACATCAAGCCATAATCTGTGACTACCTAATGTCTCAAAACAATATTTTTTAATTTCCCTTACAGCCAGTCTTCCAAATCCTTTTCCTTTTTCATTTATTACTAATCTGCGAAACTCAATACTTCTGTTTTCGTTTTTTAACCCAGCAAGTATAATATACCCGACAATGTGACTTTCTTCAGTTTTTAGTAACAGGTGCTTAATATTTTTATCTGTTATTAACTTTTCATGTTCTTCTTTTGTGTTTGTTGTAATATACCGAACGTTTTCTTCATCATATTCCATTGCCATCACAACATCAATGTCGGATTTTTGAGTACTATGTATTTGCATTTTCATTGTTATTAATTATTCTGTCACCATGTGAATGAGGTTGTGAAACTACAATAAACTCTATTTCTTTATCTGTATGATTCATTATTTGGTGCATCATATTCGGTTTGATATGAACTCCTTCGTCTTTTTTGATCTTAAGCTCCTCATCTTCAATTACAAATGTAGCCTCTCCTTTTAATATGTAGAAGAACTGCTGACATGTGGAATGTCTGTGTCTTACTTCTTTTGTCCCCGGAGGCATGGTTTCCAGGATAACACTCAGCATTTTGTTGTTAACCAGATGCCAGCCTTTACATGAGCCTCCCCAGGTGTATTGTTGACTATTATGTATTGTGATTTTCATTTATAATTGTAGTGTAACGATAATAATGATCCTTTATTTCCATTTTGTAGTACATTCAGACAATCCTGCTTTTATTCCTTCAAAATAATCATCATTTATAAAGTGCGGAATTATAACTGAATCAATAATATCCTGCAATATTTCGTCTGTTAATATCTTTTCTGTTCCAAGGCCGCTACCAATCCAAATATTCCTAATGTTTTTACTAACAGTAATTATTAATCCGTTTTTTTATCAACCTGACCTACTCTCCAATAATTGCCCGGATCAGTTGTGAAATCCTGTAATAACTCGTATGGATATACAGACTGAATTGTAACCATTGCTATTTAATTTGTCGTTTCTACTTCAAAGTCAGTAATTAATGAATGAAGATAAAATTGTTGTTCATATGTGAGTAATTTTTCATAATCACTAACATCTCCTTTTGGTTTAGGGTAACTAATTATCTCATCATAATTAATGAATCTTTTTTTGAATTTCGTTCAACCAATTGCCAACGGGCAGTAATACTTATTGTGATCACTAATAAAATTACAGGTTTTTGTACATTCTTTTTTTGTTAGAATAATTAAGTAAAACTTGTGTTTAAACCCAATTACTCAAAAATAATGAAAAACAAGCCATAACCCTTAATTTTGTTCAAAATTCAACTATAGTTAATAAAATTGACAAATTGCTTTGGTCTTTTTTTGTCCGGCGTAGCTCAATGGCTTTCATTAAAGGAAACGCAAGATCTTTTTGGGGTTCAGGAAGTTTTATGATGGAAGTCATAGTAAATATATTTAATTATTCAATCAAAATTATGTTGTTTTAAATTGATAATAAATACTTTACAGGGACAATTTTAAAAGTATTTTTAATTATTATTGATATTCAACCATTATTTGATTATCTACACCCTGCCTTTGATAAAGAAATTTTAATTTTCTGTATATTTACAGAACTTACTTAAGTAATTTGGTTAAATGTCAGGTAATCAGTAGTATGTATTTAAGGTTGTAGCTCGGTTGTAACCTTTTTAGTGAAATAATTATTAATTAGTTAGGAAATTGAGAGTAACTATAATCAACCCTTTTATTAATTTAAACTAAGAGCTATGAAAAAAAAACTATTAACACTAACTATGTTTGCCGGAGTACTGATTCTGAGTACTTCAATAAATGCGCAACCAACAAGGTACTATGTTGATACAGATGTATCAATTTCAGGTACTGGCCTTTCCTGGCAGCAAGCCTTTAAAGATCTCCAGGAGGCATTGATCGTATATGAAGAGGGAGATGAGATTTGGGTAGCTGAGGGGACTTATTATCCTGATCGGCCACAGAGTCTGGGTTATAATCTGGGGGATAGGACGGCGAGTTTTTCAATACCAAATGGAGTGAAATTACTCGGTGGCTTTTCAGGAGTAGAAATATATGCCTCTGATCGGGATCCAGATCTTTTTGAAACTATTTTGAGTGGAGAAATAGGTGACGTTACTACAAGTGACAACTCATTTCATGTAGTAGTTATTACAGGTGTAAATAATACTGCAACTATCGACGGGTTTACCATAACGGCAGGTTATGCTGATGAAACAGATCCAGTATTTGACAATATTATATATGTTAACAAAAGTGCTAATGCACCGAATTACGGAGATGGTGAATCATGGGAAACTGCATTCACATTTCTTCAGGATGCAATCACTGCAGCTCAACCTGGTGATCAGATTTGGGTAGCACAGGGAACTTACTATCCCGATGAGGATAAAATTAACTTCAACGGAACAGATTTGAGAGATGCACATTTCAGTTTAAAGGATGATGTTAAGATCTATGGCGGGTTTTTCGGTACAGAACCGGGAACAGAAGAAGGTTTCAATGATAGGCATTGGATAAATTACCCTACAATTATAAGTGGTGAGATAGGACTGGTAACTAATACTGATAATAGTGAACATATCTTTATCAATACCAATGTAAATGAAAATGCAGTATTAGATGGTTTCTTTATTCAGGATGGATATCACCATCCGGAAATTTCGACAGGTATTGGAGCAGGAATGCTAAATGAAAACTGTTATATGACAATAAGAAATTGTACATTTCAAAACAATATTGCTGAGACATATGGTGGTGCTATCTACTCAACTGATGCACATGAGAAATATGTTTCTTGTAAATTTATTAACAATGAGTCATATCATACAGGTGGAGCAGTTTCTATTGACGCCTATAGTGAGTTACCAAATGTTGAGTCTCCTTTTTTCAGTTTTTGTGACTTTGAATCAAATACCGCTGCTGCACATGCCGGAGCAGTAATTGTAACCGGTAACTATCCGGTAAAATTCGACAATTGTAACTTTACAGAGAACAATTCTTATCATCCGGGAGGTGCGTTATTTGTAAAATCGTCAATTGTAGAAATGGAAAGTTGTATTTTTTTAAATAATTCTACAGATAGTGGTGATGGGAGTGCTGTTTATAACCGGGAAGCTGACAATTCAAGTTTTTGGAATTGTGTTTTTATAAAAAACAATATTGATAATACATATGGTGTAGGAAGTACTATGTCAAATTATGGTAATATCCTTGAGGTTAATTGCTTTGTAACAATAATTAACTGCACTTTCGCTGATAATAATTCGGAATGTACAATTAGTCATTTTGGTGAAATTGATTGTACTGTTGCAAATTCGATTTTATGGAACCCTATTAATGCGAGTACTGAATATTGTGGACCATCAGATGAGATGAGTCTTAACTATTGTAATGTTTATGGAGGATATCAATATTCAGGAACAGGTAATAGATATGTAAATCCAATGTTTAGTGATCCAACAACATCTGATTACAGTCTGCAGAGCTCTTCTCAATGCATAGATGCGGCGAACGGACCAATAGCACCAGAAAAAGATATCTTGGGAAATGGAAGAATAGACTATGGAAATGATGGAGGAACTGGTTTTGGTCCTCCATGGGCAGATATGGGAGCTTATGAATTTGTTGGAAAAAGTCACAGAAGTAATATCTCAGGGAATAATGGAGAGAGCGTTTATGAAACTTCTGGTAATTCATCCGGATCACGTAGTGAAAATGATAAGGGTGGTGGTATTTATATCCAAAATGCATCGCCGGAAATAATTAATTGCAAAATTGTGAATAACTATGCATTAAATGGTGGCGGGATATATGTACTACCCGGATTATCATCATCAGTTTTTACTGACTGCTGGTTCAAAGGCAACTATGCTGCTAATAGTGGTGGTGCATTTTATGATTATTCCATTTCCAATATCACAAATAGTATTTTCTCTGAGAATGTATCTGTAGTAAAGGGTGGCGCAATATATAATGAAGGTTTGGAATCATCATTTAATATCATGAATGTTACAAACTGTACTTTCTATAAAAATAATTCTGAAAGTGGAAAGGCAATTGCCTGTGATAATGATGTACTTGGTAATCCCTTTAATATCAAGGTAATTAATAGTATTTTATGGGATGGAGGATTGGAAATATGGTCACCAATAGGTCAGGAAATTGATATAACTTATTCGGATATCGAAAATACATATACAGGTATTGGGAATATTAACGTTAATCCATTGTTTGTTGACGAGGAAGCCGGTAGTTTTCACCTGAAGAGTAAAGCTGGTCATTGGGACCCGGAATCTCCAACCGGCTGGACAATAGATACACAACATAGTGAGTGTATTGATAAGGGTGACGTTTCAAGTGATTTTGAGTTAGAACCAAGCCCAAACGGAGGAAGAATTAATATGGGAGCATACGGAAATACCGAAGAAGCTTCCAAGTCATTTATGTCAGTTATTTATGTTGACAAAGACGCAACGGGTGGTGCTGATAACGGAACTTCCTGGGAGGATGCATATATTCATCTGCAGACTGCATTATCAGTAGCAATATCGGGTGATGAAATTTGGGTAGCTGAAGGGACTTATTATCCTGACTGGGATCCTGTAAACAACAGATATTCAAGAGATCGAAATGCCAGTTTCAAGCTTATTAACGAGGTGGAAATTTATGGTGGATTTAATGCTACAGAATCGCTTAGGACACAAAGAGACTGGGAGATCAATCCAACTATTTTAACTGGTGATCTATCAAGTTCGGTATATAATTCATATCATGTCTTCCATCATACAATTGACCTGGAGTTAAACAATACTGCTATTTTGGATGGTTTTATTATTGAAGATGGTTATGCGAATGATGAACCCGGTCTAAATGACAGAGTTGGCGGAGGTATGTATAATATGAGAGCATCACCAAGTATTATAAACTGTACTTTCAGAAACAACAGTGCTTTGGCCGGAGGTGCAATATTTAACAATTCATATGCATCACCCGTTATAATGAATTGTATTTTTCACTCAAACAGTGCAACTCTTGGCGGAGCAATTGGAAATACCGACAACTCTTCTCCTTACATCGAGTTTTGTACAGTTGCTAATAATAATGCACCTTCCGGAGGAGGAATGAGAAGTGAAAGTTCAAGTTCACCTGTTGTAAAGAACTGTATATTCTGGTATAATAATACCGGTCAGATTCAGGATGATGCTACAAGTACCACTACTGTAACTTACACTGATGTTAATGCTATCCCGGGGACAGGGAATTTTGCTGCTGTACCTGATTTTGTCGATGTAAGCCAACATGATTATCATTTGTCAAGTACAGCAGGGTACTGGACAACAACAGGATGGGCATATTCCTTAATTGATAGTGATTGTATTGATGCTGCTGATCCAACCAGTGAATGGCAGAACGAACCAATGGAGAATGGAGGTGTTGCAAATGTTGGTGCATACGGTAATACATTTAAAGCTTCTAAATCAAATATAGAACCTCCACCGATATGTCGGTACTATGTAAATATTCAGGCAGCTTCAGGAGGTGATGGTGAAAGCTGGAACACAGCATATAACGATTTACAACTGGCGCTTAACAATGCAACCAGTGGTTGTGAAATATGGGTCGCACAGGGCACATACACACCAACTGTATCATTATTCTCCCAGGATCCTGATCCAAGGTTTGTTGCATTCAGACTGGTTGCAGGTGTGTCAATGTATGGAGGATTTAACGGTACTGAGAATGAACTTTCAGAAAGGAACTGGGATGATTATCCAACGATCCTGAGTGGTAATATCGGAGATCCCGGTATTTCATCTGACAACAGTTACTGGGTACTATATGGGTCTGATCTGACAGAAGACATAATAGTAGATGGATTTAGATGTTCCGATGCTGATGGACATCTGGATGGTTTTAACACGTATGGAGGTGGTGCAATATTGTTAACCGGAAGCACAGGTGGTGAAATTAATAATTGTGTATTTGAGAATAATGATCCGTATGGAGGTTTACTGGATAATGTAGGTAACATTACTTTTGATAATTGTATTTTTCAGAATAACATACAATCTATCTATAATCAGGCATTTGGATCACTTACTGCCATAAATACAACAGCCAATATAACAAATTGTGATTTCTTTAACAATGAAGGGTATTTTGGCGGAGCAATAAATTGCATTGATAACTCAGTTTTCAATATCGAATACTGTAAATTCCGTGGTAATGATGTAACCAACAATGGTGGAGCTATTTATTCAAGACAATCAACATTAATGATAGACCATTGTATTATTGATAATAACCATGTTTATGGTACAGGTAATATTGGTGGGGGAGCAATTTATAACAGTTCATCAGACATTAGTATAGAATTTACAACATTCTATAATAATACTGCTGATGCAGGTAGTAATACTATTGAACAACTGGAGGGAGCTTTTGGTAATGCTACAACAACAGTTAAGAATAGTATACTTTGGAGCGCTGCTATTGACCTGCCTCAAATATCAGGTACAGGGACAATAAATGTTTCATATTCAGATGTTATTCAGGATGTTGGAGATGTGTATGTTGGAACTGAAAATATAAATGAAGACCCACAATTTGTAGATGAAAATAATCATGATTTCCATCTTTTAAGCAAAGTAAATTACTGGGATATTGGGATTAACAATTGGTCAGGCCCTAACCAAACGGCTGAATGTAGTCCATGTATTGAAACGGGAGATCCAACCACACTGCCTTGTATAGAACCTGATGGCAGTGATATTGTTAATATGGGTGCATACGGAAATACAGATCAGGCTTCCTGGGATTGTACAACAAAATCTCCATTATCAGATAATGAAGCAAGTTATGATACAGATCACCTGTTAGGAGTTTATCCAAACCCGTTTAGTAAGGAATTGTCAGTGAAACTTGTAGTGGAAAGCGACTGTTTTTTAAAGGTTACTGTATATGGAGTCACAGGGAAAAAAGTAGCAACGCTTTCAAATGGCAGCCATAGTGCAGGAACTATAAATCTAACCTGGGATGGAAATGATGATCATGGTAATGAAATGCCAAATGGAGTTTATATTATAATGGTTGAAACGAACGACATAAGTCAACCTGTAAAAGTGATGTTGAACAAATAGTTTGTTTTCATGTGTTTGTAATTTTTTATTTTATTGATAATGAATTAAATAAAAAATTCTTGCACCCATGCCTGCCTGCCAGTCAGCTACGGTGTACCCATATCTTTTGCCAACTTGATTCCTTCCATTATGTAATTTAGTCTATCTAATCCTCTCAGCAGTATTATAACCCCAGGGGGTCCT
>JANQGJ010000021.1 GCA_028277395.1 Bacteroidales bacterium
AAGCCCCTTAATAGTAGTACCGAAAAAGGTTTATTATTAATCAATTTTGGTTACAAATGGTTACATAAAATTCAATATTTAGAATGATTCTTAATAAAAAGTTGGTGACTGGAACCAAACGACCTAGTAAAATTCAGTAACTACGAGTCATAACTATCGGCAGAATTTTAATAGTTTGAGCTTTGTAGCACAATTATATTAGCAAGACTTGTCAATTATTTCCAGGTAATAATTATTTTAATTTGAAACTTTTATCCATTTATTAACAGTAATTGTTTTGTTGTTTTGAATTAGTTTTATATAATAAATACCTTTACAAAAACCTGAGGTATTAATACTTAGCAAGTTGTCACTAGCTATTAAATCTTCTGACTCAAAAACTATTTGACCTAATGCATCGTAAATCACTATTTCATTCAAATTATTGTAGGTTCCAGATATTTGAATGTTGAGTTCTTCATATGACGGGTTCGGATAAATAATTAACTTGTCATTTTCACATAATTCGTTAATGCCATCAGGAGGCAAAGTTGCTGTATTTGAATAATATATACAAATCAATTATGGAGGGTGAATGCTGCAAAATACATTTGCGAACAATACTAGGGGTAACATTTTCATTATATATCTCAATATCATGGAATATTTATAAAATATTCTCACCTTCATTCCTACCCCTCTATGCTATAGTACCAAAAAACTCATTTTTTATACCTTTCTTAGGTAATTATTATTCAAAAACAAACCAATTTAGACTTAGTTTAAATAAAAACCTATTATGCTGCTTATAACATGGCTGGATTTTTAGTTACATAATAAAAAGCATTGGATCGAATAATTAGTTTTATATACTATTATGACAGTTTAAATAGGTTTTACCTTTACAGGTGTAAACTATTCTCTTAAGGTTTTTATACTATGCATTATACATACTTTTCATAGATACTTTTTGTTTTTAGTATTTTGCTTTGAGGTATTAACAAATCCAAAAAAAATCACCCATCTAAACAGACAAGGTATTGTTTGTTTGCCTAAAACCTTATTATTAGCAACCCTTACATAAAATGCTTTTATAGTTCGTTGAACTTTTGCATGTTATGCAAGTAGTAGTTTTAATGTGTTTCCTGGTAATACATACATTAGGAATAACTGAATTGTACCTTACCCTTTATTGCATAACAAAAGTAACGAAGAATAACAATAAATAGGAAAATATTGTTATTACATTCCACGTACATCACTGATTTTCTTTGCCTTTACTTGCTGATACTATCTTGTGTTGTTCCCACCTTGAGTATGGAAAGTCAACTTTTTTATTATTATCCAATATGCCCACTGTGTAAATTCAAACAATATAGAGTAATATCTAAAAATTTTCTTTGAAAAACTCCATTGCATTTTCAATCATAAATCTGTCAATGATTTCTTCAGCTGAAATTCGATTATAAGATTTTAAGTTATTACTTTCTTCCGAACGTAAATAGTCTTCGGCATGTCGTTCAAGATAGACTTCAAGTAGCGGGAAATATTCTGAAGTCCAAAAACCATCGATAGGATTAACCATTCCATCAAAATCCGAACCAATGCACTGGATCCCCCATGCGTACATTTCACGACTATTTAATACTTCTGCAATGTGTTGAATCTGGTTCCATATAAGTTTAGACATACGAAAGGGCTCCTTCCGGTTTCTGCCCTTTCGTGCTTTTCTCAGTGTTTTCTTACCAGCCACACGTCTTTCATCCAACATCACACCAAATAAACCATCAGATTCTGCAATTATGGCTAACTCATCATCATAGAAATTTATATCATCACTGTTGAATTTACCAGTATATGCACCCGGCATGTCTATTTTACTGTATTCATCGAAGGAACGTGTTCCGGTAACTGCTCCATGGCTAACAATTATTGGGATTTCAGCATAACCATATTCCTGCTCCAGAATTTCATAGAAACGTTTTCTTGAGTTTACACTCAGATGTTTTATATCTATCATAATCCTTTGACCATCAGTATCATCCAGCAATTTTCTCAATACTTTCTCTCCAAATTGAGTAAATCCCTTGTGAGAATGGTTATTTTGACCATTGAGTTTTGCCAGAAGACCTTTCATAGTTTTGGCCTGTCCACATAATTCATTGTAAAAATGATGAGCAAAAGTGATAAAGAACACCTTATGATCCCAGGATTTCACGATTTCGATATTGTTTAGCACCTCATTTTCATCCAGTTCCCGACCATAGACACTTAAACCTGTGTTAAAAACATTCGCTCCTTCAATGGTAAGTATGAGGTTGATGGTGTTGGGATCCCTTTCCATATTAGAAACAATTTCTTCATAGGAATTCACCAACCTGTAGCTGAACTTTTGATTATCAACAATAACTTTTACACCATCAAGTTGTTTGTAATAATCATAAATACTACTTAAATCATCAAAGTAATTACTCATATTCTGTATATGGTCAATGCGTTTTTTACCAATTCCCATAACCAGGTTCTTCAATGTATCAGAAGTAATATTATTTCCAAGTTTATCCAAAACAAATCCCTTTTCAAGCGGATATAAAGAAACAACTACAACAGATGCTCCTCCTTTTGCCAAGGTTGTTAAATCTGACTGAGTGAATTTTGTGAGAGATGTAAGTCTGTTAATTTCTTTGTCCAGACCGGTAGGTGGATCATAATGCCAGATACTGTTTTTGTGGTTATGGTTTTTACTGTTTTTACCCGGAGTTTTTGTATTAAAACTCTTTCCAAAGGGCTTCATAGCAGGATGGCAGTGTAAATCAATAAATTGTTTGTTCATAATTAGTAGTGTTGATTAGTAATTTTAGCTTGTTTGTAAACCTTATTGAAAAAACTTAAAAATCTTATAGATTCTTAGTTATAATCAATTAAACTTTGAAAAGGATATTCTTGTCATACTTAACTTCAATAACTTTCTTGAAGGATTTATTATTACAAACTTTATGAAAATAAATACACCGATCAAGTAGTTGATTCATTATTCCTACAACTAATCTTAAAGAAAATCCTGAAGTTTAAGCAAGATAGATTTATATCCTAGAATAACCAAAAGTAACACTTTCTTTATGGGTTGTCAATCATTAATAACTACTCATTTATTCTAACTAAAAAACACTAATAGCCAAAAACTATTGATATAACCGGGATTCGTTCAAAACAACGAGTTTTATTTATTAGCTTATTTAACAGAGTTTTAACAAAAATCATTGCATTCCGATTTAATCAATTTATTCAAGAAATATTGTTGTTTTATCTTTATATGAAGATCTGGTTTTGTCATAACTCGAAAATCCAATATCCATAGTGGCTATGTTGCTCATTACGATAGCTATAGGAATCCACTATGAATACTTTATCCTGACTTTTTTTGTTAGCTTTTTTCTTAAAGACCAACACTAAATACTTCAAACTGGAGATAAAAATTAAACCTCAGAATAAATTTTTGTATTTGAACCAAATATGCAATTAATTACATTATTACCTATTTTTGAACACTATATAAACTAAATTTCAGCAAAATGGGATTATTTATGTTTAAATATTTTCATTCTCTTAACTACATATTTTTATTAGTACTTTTTGTATCCGGGATATCCTGTTCAACTTCAGAATCTCATGAAGAAGACTGCACTTCAGATACAGAGGACAAAATTATTTTGAAAGTTGCAGGTTATGATTTAGACCGTTTAAAAGGGATGATAACCGGAAAGGCAGAGATAGATAGCTGTATTGTTGAATTTCATAAAATTGGTATTGGAAATGCTAATAGCGCTGCGTTTAGTGGTTTAGGAACCTATGATGTTACAGAAATAGGGTTACATCCTTTTATGCTGGCATATGCAAATAATAATTTTAGAGATTACAGACTTATACCGGTATTCCCTATCAGAGCATTTCGGCATAAAAGTATTTTTATCCGAACTGACAGAGAAATTAATAAACCGGAAGACTTAAAAGGCAAAAGCATTGGAACCCCAGGTTATTCCTCCACTTCATTGACATGGATAAGAGGATTACTTTATGATGAATATGGTATTACCCCGGAAGATATTAACTGGGTACTGTCAAATAAGGACTCTTCAGCTGATGTAGCAGGTAAAATATCAGATGAAGAACAGGTATTCCCTGATAACATATCAGTTACAACAGGCTCTGCCGGTAAGGATGAATCAGAACTTCTTGTTTCAGGAGAAATTGATGCCCTTTTCCATGCAGCTGTACCTGTTGCCTATATAGATGGAAATGATATAGTAGACAGATTGTTCCGGGATTTCAGAACAGTTGAACAGGAATACTATAATAGAACAGGGATTTTTCCAATTATGCATGCTGTTGCTATCAAAACAGAATTGATTGAGAAGTATCCCTGGCTTCCCAAAGCAGTTTTCGAAGCTTATTCTGAAGCTAAAAAACTTCACTTCAAAGAACTTGATAAAACAGGATGGGCATATTCATCATTACCATGGTTTTCGCAGGAATATGAAAACACTAAATTATTAATGGGTGAAAACTACTGGCCGTACGGAATTGAACCCAACAGGAAAACACTGGAAACATTATTCAGGTATTCCCATGAACAAGGACTAACAAAAAGACGACTAACCATAAATGATATATTTGAAGAGTCGACAATTGATTTAACTGAAAATTAGAAGATATGATTGTAGGTATTGTAACATTTATTTCCATCCTGTTCTTTGGCGGTGCTGCAGAGTTATTTTTTGTGGACGACATTGAGAAAGGAGTAAAAAAATACGTTCAGGAAAAAGAACGTAAAAAAGATATTCTGAGTGAATTAAAACAAGCAAAGAAGATATCCAAAGCATTTGAAAAGGACCGAAAAAGCGATTATAAAAGATTTAAGAAACTGTATGCTGATAAAACAACTACTACGAAACAACTGGAATCTTTTTTTGAAGAGTTACAAAATAGCAGAACAGGATATCAAAACGAAATAGTTGAAAAACGTTTACATATCTATGAAAAGATCAAACCTGAAGAATGGGTCCAAATTATTTCAGAATCCCAAATCAAAGCAGAAAAGCGTATTGCAAAAATCAATAAAAAAGAAGCTAAACGTGATAATTATTTTGCAAAAACAAGATCGCAGATTACTTTGGGTATTTCAAATATTGAACTTAAGACGAGATTACTCAATGAAATAGATCAAATTGAAAATTCAATTAAATCTTTAGAGGATTATCTTCTATCTGTCAATACCATAAAAAATGAAATCCTTGCAGATAAAGACTCCGACAAAAAGGAATTGATGAAAATTGTTATTGAAGAAAACAGCATCAGAGCTATACTGGTAAAAGAATTGATCGATCTTCATTCAGCAGCAAATGAAGGATGTACTGACAATGAATGGAATAAAATTATGAAGACTTTATCCAAAGAATTTCAAATGAGCTCTAGGTAAGATTTTATGGATGTCAGACAGGATTTTTGCTACACAGTTTTGATATATCCAGGCACTCCGGAAAATGTCTGATTAAAACTCTATACTTAAGCCAACCGGTAAAATAATCTCTCTCAGTGGCTGAACAAACATTGATTTTGAGGAATTAGTATAGTACACTGAATATGCCGGAGAAGCATAAATCAGGAACCTGTTATTTATTCTATAACCGAAGTTTATTCCAAGTTTTAATCTGACTGCATTGAATGTTTCTGTTTTGCTGTTCACAAACTTTACCACTTTATTCGAATTATTAATGAACTTTGATTGCAGGTTTGTGGCAATATCAATATTTGTTTCCAAACTTACTTTCTCTGATTCAAATAGTTCAAAACCTAAACCTGCTGAAAACAGCATCATTTGAATTTGATAATTCAATTCAACATCTTCAGCTAAAAAACAATTACATGAATTTGGGCTGTCCAATTTATCAATCGGAATCAGTATGTTGTTTTGATACAGGTTAAAGTAATCTTCCTCACCTATTAGCAGATCGTAAGTAAATCCTGATCTTTTTTGATTGTAAATACCTGACAGGCTAAACTTTAGCCTGTTACTAAAATTACGGGAATAGTTAACTCCAATTTCAAACCCACCTGACTGAAACGATTGATTACTTAATACTCCCGATACGAAATATGGTTTGAATACCGCAATGTCATAGAAGACAGGTCCGCTATAAACAACAATACTGTTTTTCCTTTTCTCTCTATTAACCTTCTGTTCAGATGTTAACGACTTATTGCTGTTATCTGCTGCAATTACTTCCCTGTAAGGTAATATTATAGAATCCATGCTACCAGCAACCTTATCAGTAAAGATACTTTCCATATGGATAACCTTTTTGCTCTTATCATCATCTGTCGTAAATGAATAATTAAGTGCCTTATTATCTGAACGTCCAATACCCGATCGTTTTATGATCTTTATTGACGGGGTATTTAAACCGGAATTATCAATATTCGCAAATTCCATATCATCATCATTACTTTCACCTGATGATAACCCAGAGTCATTTAACAACTCAGGTTTGTTTTCAGATTCAATCAATGACTCATCATTATACAACGAATAATCAGGTGCTACTTTGAATTCCTGATCATAATTTGCAGATTCTGTTGATTCCTTATGTTCATTTTTTTTGTTGTCATTTGCACCTGTAAAACTTCTGTTATGATCATCAGTGAATTTTATGTTCCCGGAGTCATTTTTGTTTTTTGAATATTGCTTTTTTTCCGTTTCAAACCCGATAGAGTTAGTATTAAAAGATTCACGAATCAGGAGTATAGAATAAACCAACATGATTATCATGCCTGACCAAAACAGAAATCGAAGCAGTCTTCTTTTCTTCTTCTTTTTGATAATTCTTTTATCAATTTTCAGAAAAAGATCTGGTGGAACCTGCTGATTTTCGTCAGTCAAACTGGTTTTCAACAACTCCTCTATGTCAAACTTTTTTGTCATACTTCCACCAACATTATTTTTTTTAGCGCCGTTTTTGCCCTGTTTAATTGTGAGCGAGACGTGCTTTCCTTGATATTAAGTACCTCAGCAATTTCTTTGTGAGTAAAACCTTCAAGTACATACATATTTATAATGGTACGAAATCCGTCGGGTAACTCCATAATGGCTGCTTTAAGTTTTGTTCTGAGATTTTGTTCTGTTTCAGGTAAATTAGACTGTTCAGGTTCTTCCACCGGGATGTTATCATCTGAAAGTTCCATGTCAATCCTTCTTCTTTTAAGACTATTAATACATTGATTTACTGTAATTTTTCGAGCCCATCCTTCAAAACTTCCATTTCCTTTATAAGAATTGATTCTTTCAAAAATGATTACAAAACTTTCCTGTAACACGTCCTGGGCATCATCTTTATCTTTGAGATATCTTATACAAACAAAATAAAGTTTTGGTGAAAGCGATTCATAAATGTATCTGAATGCTTCAGAACTATATTTCTTCTGAAGTTTCCTGACAAATATCATCAATCTATCGCTTTCAAGTACAGGCATTAATTCAAAAAAGGAATTTAGTTGTATCTTATTCTAAAATGGAACAAATGCTCCTGAGTTCTGAAGAATTCATATCAGCCCCAATTTTTATTTGATTTAAATCCGAACCACTTATTATAATTGAATCAATACTTGCACCACTAACCGGTTCTGAAGATTCATTCTGCCACATTAAACCCGAAGAAAAATGATAATAATTAGTTTGATAGCCATAATAAGTCAAAACAGAACTTAGAGAATCAGGTGTGCATATTATTAATGGTGTTCCGGGTAGCTGAATATTAATAAGGGTTGTGTTATCATCTTTGAAATAGGAATGAACAAAGCTTATTTTAACGGGGCTATAGCCTAAAAATTCATCGAATTTGACAACCAAACTGGCTCCCTGTAAACCATAATACCCGAGAGGTGTTTTACTATTTGGATATGAACCTGTAATATTGCCATCATCATCAATAAAATCATCAAAATAAACTGAACCCGTTTTCTCAATTTCAGGAGGTGTATTTTGAGTTGTAACACATAAGTTAACAATACCAGACTCAAATCCGGTAATTTCTATCTCGTTAACAACACCTTCAAAAATTAAATAAGAGTACTCCCAAACACCAATATTTTCGGCACTCATATCCAGATCTACAACAACATCACCAATAGAAAGAGGAAAATCATCACCCAGGCTGATAAAGCCATTGCCGTTTACTTCAAACCCCATTTGGTCATACTGGTCATTAAATCCATAAATTTCAAACTGTGCAATTTGAAAATCTCCGTTAAACCTGAAACTCGCTGGACCGATCAAATAAATTCCAGGTTCAGAACTATTAAAAGCACAAAATGCATCTGTTTTCAACACTATTGGAGATATTCCTCCCTGAGTATAACCAATTGTATCTCCATCATAGAACAAGGTACCCTGTGGCCATTCACTTGATGTAAAATCATCACAAATAGTTTCTAAAGGAGGAATATCTGCATAATCATAAAATAAACTTGGGCATGTCAAACATACAAGTCCCTGGTTATTGTATTTATCATTAACTATCCCGTCATTATCTTCTTTTTTACAGGATACTACAGTTAGTAAAACAATAACAAACAACACGCTGTCAGTCCAACTTTTAATCATAAAAATGTTTTTCATTCCATTAATTTATTTTATCAGACTCATACATTATAATTAATTAATTATTGAATGATCAGCTTAACAAAACTACCTGACCCATTGTTATCATAGATTTTCATCAGGTATATCCCGGGCTCAAATTTAGTAATATTTATTCTGGAATTATTCGACATGATCATCTGTCTTGATTCTACTAATAAACCTGATATTGTATATATTTCCCATGAATTGATTATTTCATCGCTAATTATGTTAACTTCATCCTGTGCCGGATTTGGAAAAATTGATAATTCCTGTTTGGAATAAGGGTCAACTGACAAAGTAGATTCAGGATTCTCAACACAAAGTTCAACAATTCCTGATTCGAATCCAATTATGTCTATTTCATTAATAAACCCCGTAAATGTTAAATACGAATAAGTCCAGTAATTTACATTTACTAGGCTTGTATCCAGATCAACTAAAATTCCATTAAGTAGCATTGGAAAACTATCATCAAGATATTTTATCTCAGATCCGTTCACCGCAAAGCCCATCTGATCAAATTGATTTAAAAATGCATATATTTCAAATTGAGCAACCTGATCATTACCATCGAATTCAAATTTAACAGGACCTATCAAATACATTCCCAATTCCCATGAATTGAATGCACATGTGCACGAAGGTCCGAGGATAATTGGCTGTGTTTCATTTTGAGAATAGCCTATAGTATCAATTCCATAAAATACTGTGTCAGAAGGCCAGTTTCCGGATGTAAAATCATCGCAGGTAATTTCCTGTGTAAATCCAGATAATATACCTGCAAAAATCAGCATCAGCAATAATTTAATTCTCTTCATAATTCCGTTTTTTAAGTTTATAATGAATTCTTCCATTTTGAAATCTGATGACTTCATAAACTATCCGATCGAATTGCAGTTCATATAACATTGAGTATTATTTGTCAAAAACGCTGCATATTTTCAGATTTTTAATGTCTTTTTTTTCTGAGAAAGTTCCAGGGTTATCTATGAAATAGTATAGAATATTCAGAAACAACAATTTATATGGTGTATATTTGATTCACCAAAGCATATCAAAGGAAACCCGACATAATAAAAAAACGATCAAATAAATATAATTATAATGGTTACAATGCTAATTACTATGATAAAACACGATCATTGAAGCAATATCCGACCAGTTTCTATACCTGATTTGTCTCACATCAAACCTGATCAAGCGAACTCATTGTTTACCCGGTTTATATGTGTTCGTAATTACCGACAGCACTCATTTCAGCACCACCCCTACCCTTTACTTTGCGCAACCTTTTTATTATATTTGCAGTCTGACTTCTATAACGATTAAAGAATATTGCTATGAAAAATCTTACCAAACTTGCAATGGCATTGCTGTTTACAAGTGTTATTTTTACCGGATGTAAAGAAGCCGAGGAATTGCTATATGTTAATTTTTCAGCCGATTATACTACTGAAATTGATATTAACGTTCCTGCTGCCGAAGGGAAAACAAGTATAGACGGAACTTTCTCTGAAAGTGAAACCATTGACCCTACTACCAACTCTGATTACCTGAAATACATTGACAATATTAAGGAAGTTGACATACAGGAGGTGAGCGGAGAAGTTCTTGAGATAAGTAAAAATGTATTGCTTCAAACAGGTACAATTAAAATAGCAAGTAATGATTACAGCGCCACCTGGCAATTTAACAATGTGGCCATTGAACAGGGAACTGTTCTTACTCTGGATAATAACCAGGGACAATGGGACCAGGTTGGCAATATTATGCTTGGCAAAATACCTTTTACTGTTTCCATTGACGGACAAACTGATGAAGATGATGTTGAGTTTGTAATTTTGCTTACCCTTGAGTCGGATGTTACAGCCAGCCCACTGAATTAAATTTAATAATAAGTGATACTAAAGCCGGTTTTTATCTTTATATGCGCCGGCTTTTTTGTGTTTTAATGAACTATATCCATTTGGTTGGGATGTCTTTTTTTATAAATTTGCACACTTATTTTCAATCCAATATTTAATATAATGAATGACAGGTGGGGATTATTTCAAAAGTTTCTGATAACTCAGGAACAACAGGTATCATTAACTGACTTCCTGATTAACTCATTAGTTATAATTGTACTTGCAATTATTCTTGAATATACGTATATCAAAACGGCACGTACAATTTCGAACCGTCGTCAGTTTGCTGGAACTTTTTTACTCATAGCCTTCACCACCATGTTGATTATTTCCATTGTAAAAACATCTCTGGCTTTGTCGTTAGGATTGGTTGGTGCATTGTCGATCGTAAGATTCAGGGCAGCAATTAAAGAACCGGAAGAACTGGCTTACATATTTTTTGCCATTGCGCTTGGGCTTGGATTAGGAGCTAATCATACTATCGTAGTACTGGAAGCATTTGCCATTGCTATGGTGATTTTATGGGTGAGATTTTTCATAACCGGAAAAAGTACCCGTCAGAATTTATACCTTAACCTTTCATCCAAATCAGGTAAAATTAACCTGAACCAAGTAACAACAATTGTTAAGGATGTTTTTGGCAAATATCATCTCAAAAGATATGATGAAAACGACCAGATCATTGAAGCTTCATTTATGGTTGACTCTCCCAAACCTGAAAAACTACAGGATTTCACTGAAAATATAGCAAAACTTGGTGATGATGTAAGGGTATCATTCGTTGAAAGTAAGTCGTTTTAACTAAGTTTCGATCACAAAATCTTCTGACATGCATTTTCCTCCTTTTAACTTTGAAAAAAGCCGTTTTGAGAGGAAGTTTGTAGTTCAGGATATGCATTATCCAGTGGTTATTCAGCATGTTAGGAACAACAGAGCTGCATTTTCAGGGCTTTATCATCCAAGATATATAAACAATATTTACTTCGATACCAACGACATGGATTTCTTTACAGACAATGTTTCAGGAAAAGGAAGCCGAAAGAAAGTAAGGATCAGGTGGTACGGAAATTTATTCGGACATGTATCGAAGCCCGTTCTTGAGTTTAAAATGCGGGAAGGAATGGTCGGAAATAAGGTTTCATTCCCCATGGCTCCATTTAATGTTGACACGAATTTTAACGGAGACTATATGCAGGATATCATCAGGTCATCGAATTTACCTGATTGGGTTAACTCCATTTTGCTTATGTTGCGACCTGCATTATTAAACCGGTATCACAGACGGTATTTCATCAGCTTCAACAAAAAGTTCAGATTAACAGTTGATGATAAACTATCATATTATGGCATAAGTTATGGATTAAACAGGTTCATGGAAAAATACACCAGTGAGGATACAATTGTAGAGCTTAAATACGATCAGCAATATGATGGTAAGGAGTCTGCATATGTAACTAACAATTTACCTTTCAGGTTATCCAAAAGTTCCAAATATGTAAATGGATTTGAACTACTGCACCCATCTGTTACGTAGCTAAATTATTAATCGTGAAAATAAATTCGTTTTACCCTTCTTGATATGCGGCTTAATATCTCATAAGGTATCGTATCTGATGATTGTGCGAGTTCTTTTATAGAATGACTATTGCTGAAAATAATTACATCATCATTTTCTTTTGCTTCTATTCCCGTAAGGTCAACCATACACATATCCATACATATATCACCAATTATTTTTGCAGGTTTACCATCAATAAACAACCTGGCATTTCCATTACCAAGTGCCCGTAACATTCCATCTGCATAACCTATTGATACTACACCTATAATTGTATCTTTCTTTGCAATCCAGCTCCTGTTATAACCAACACTTTGTCCCTTCTTTACAACTTTTATCTGGCTTAGAATCGACCTAAGGCTAAGTACAGATTTTAATCCGGGCATATTATCTGTTAATCCGTATAATCCAATTCCGATCCTCACCATGTCCATGTGGCTTTGGGGAAACCTGGCAATAGCCGCCGAATTAGCAATATGAAATATTATATCATGATCAAAGTACTCTTCAAATTGTGTCCTGGTTCGGTTCAGTTTACTAATCTGCTCATCTGTAAATTCATCAAATGATGAATTATCACTTGAAACAAGATGAGAGAAAACCGACTGCACATAAATAAAGCGGTTAGATTTCAATCTCTTTACTAATACGGGAATATCAGCGGGTACAAACCCAAGTCTGTTCATACCTGTATCAACTTTAACATGAATTTTAACTGGTTTATTCTGAGGCAGAGCAGTTCTTTTTATCGTTTCTTCCAACAACTCCAGAGTTCTAAAACTAAATATCTCTGGTTCAAGCTGATGGCGGATCATTGTATCAAAAGCCTGCTCTTCAGGGCTCATAACCATAATAGGAATATTTATTCCTGCTTTCCTGAGTTCAATACCTTCATCAGCATAGGCAACAGCCAGATAGTCAACATTATGGAATTTAAGTACGTTAGCTATTTCAAAACTTCCGGTTCCATAAGAGAATGCTTTCACCATAGCCATTATCTTTGTAGCCGGCTTCAATTTAAGTTTGAACTCATTTAGGTTTTCAACAAGAGCATTCAGGTTTACTTCCAATACGGTTTCATGAGCTTTTTGTTGTAATATTCTGCTTAAACGCTCAAATTCAAAAGTTCTGGCGCCTTTGAGAAGTATTGTTTGATTTACAAAATTTGCAAATGAGAAGTTTTTGATAAAATCATCAGTACTGTTAAAGAACCATGAATCCATTTCAAAATTCTCAGCATGCTTACTGATTGAAGTACCGATACCAATAAACTTATTAATACCTTTTTTTGCTACCAGATTAGCAATATCAGTATATAAATCAATGCTATTCTGCCCGCTTTGCATTATATCGGAAAGCACAACCACTTTCTCCCTGTGTTGATTTTGCTGATCCAAAAAATCCAGAGCTATAGCAAATGAGTTAAAGTCTGAGTTATACGCGTCGTTAATTATGGTACAATTGTTAACTCCTTCTTTTAATTCAAGTCGCATCGCAACAGGTAACAATCCTGCCATCCCGTTTTTTATATAATCATTTTCGTATCCCAGATACAGCATGGTAGCCCAGCAATGGATAGCGTTTTCAACCGATGCATCATCAACAAATGGTATGACAATATCTATTACTGTGTTATTATAAGAAGCTACTATACGGGTACTATTTTCTTTTGTGTCAACACCGGTTATCCTAAGATCGCTGGTTTCATTCTGTCCCCAGCAGTAAGTTTCAATATTTTCCAGAATACCAGATCTGATAATTGCCCCGTGAACATCTTTATGATCAATATTATAGATCAGAGTATTAACTTTCTTAAATAGGTTAAGCTTCTCACCTGTTTTCTGAGCTGTATTAATGAAGTTTTCATCATGTGCCTGACCAATATTGGTAAAAATTCCTATATCCGGAACAATTATTGATTGAAGTTTCTGCATTTCTTCAGGTTCAGAAATACCTGCTTCAAAAATTGCAAGCTCATGTGTTTCATCCATTTGCCAGACAGATAAAGGTACTCCTATCTGAGAATTGTAGCTTTTGGGGCTGCGTACAATTCGTTTATCTCCACAAATTAACTGGTACAGCCATTCTTTTACAACAGTTTTCCCATTACTACCGGTAATACCTATTACCGGGATATTAAACTTCTTCCTGTGATATTTTGCAAGTTGCTGTAAAGCATCAAGAGTATTCTCAACAACAAAGAATGATGCATCAGGAAAGCTACTTATGAACTCTGCTTCTGTACAAACGACAAAACTTCTGATCCCTTTTCGATACAGGTCAACAATATACTTATGACCATCATTTTTCCTGGTTTTTAAAGCAAAGAACAATGTGCCTTCAGCAGATATAAGACGCCTGCTGTCAATTAATATATCCGTTATCTTTATTGTATCAGGATCATGAGATAGCAAGTTTGCATTTAGTATCTCTTTCAGATCAGAACCTGTATAAGCATTATACTTCATAGTATCCTACTCTTCAACAACATTATTTTCAGCACTGTCGTCACCATTTTTAACATCCTTCAAAAGATTAAATGGAAGTGGGTTTTTATTCATTTCTTTATGCTTCTGGCGATTCTTAAATATATCTACAGCCAGATACATTGCACTCCTGAATGATTCGGGTGAAGCCATGTTTTTACCTGCTTTGTCATACGCAGTACCATGTGCAGGAGAGGTTCGGATTATTGGAAGACCAGCCGTGTAATTTACACCACCGTTAAATGATATTGTTTTAAAAGGTATTAATCCCTGATCATGATACATTGCAAGTACTGCATCATACTTAGTAAACTCACCGGCAAAGAAGCCATCAGCGGGAAAAGGTCCAAAAGCAAGTATCCCCTTTTTCTTAACATTTAGTATTGCTGGACGTATTATATCCTTATCTTCAGCACCTATCTTTCCATTCTCGCCTGCGTGTGGATTTAACCCAAGCACAGCAATTTTAGGTTTTTCAATACCAAAATCAACCCTTAATGAATTTTCAAGTACATTTATCTTACTCACTATCAAATCCTCATTCAACTCACCAGGAACATCCTTCAATGCAATATGCCCCGTTACCGTTCCTACTTTCAATTCATCACTTACCATCAACATCAGGTAATTTTTGGAGCCAAAACTATTGGCAAAAAATTCTGTATGTCCGGGAAATGAAAAGTCATCAGATTGAATATTTTCCTTGTTGATAGGTGCTGTAACTATAACATTTACTTTGTTACTTTTGAGATCAGTAACAGCCCTTGTTAATGCTATATGTGCATATTTACCGGCTACAGTATTCGACTTACCGTATTCAATTCTGATCTCTTCCTCATTAAGGTTGATCAGATTAATTTTATTATTCCGAATAGATGCTGCATCTCTAATAGTGTTAAAGTTAAAGTCATTTAAACCAAGGTTTTTGCGGTTATATGACATAACGCGGGATAATCCGTAAACAACCGGTGTAAAAAATTCAAGAACCCTGCTGTCTGATAAAGACTTGATAATTACTTCATAACTAACTCCATTGAAATCACCATGAGTAATACCAATTCTTATTTTTCTTTCTTTATCCTGGTTGTTCTTTTTCTGTGCTTTCATCTATTAATATCATTTACTGATCAAAAATCTGCAGATATAAGACTACATCAATCTGATAATTTAAGTGTATTGGCTCCTATAGTCTTCAATTATCGATAAATACAGACATTTGTAATAATTTGAAATAACCATTTATCTACCAAGGAATATAACTTTCAATAAATTAATTCCTTTAGCTGCAAAAATAAGCTTTTTTGAAACCTGATTGTGAGGAAATGTAGTTGCCTTTAATAATTAACATAATGTGTCCATTTTTGGATTTTTGTAAAGGTTGTTAAAATAATTATCACTTTTGCAAAGTAATTATCATTATTAAATAACCGTACTATGGCTGCATCAAACTTTGTTGATTATGTAAAGATATATTGTCGTTCAGGAAAGGGAGGAAGCGGATCGGTACATTTCAGAAGGGAAAAGTATATACCAAAAGGTGGCCCTGACGGAGGTGACGGAGGTAAAGGGGGAGATATTATCATGTGTGGCAACTCACATATGTGGACATTACTCCATTTAAGATACACAAGGCACTTAAGGGCTGGGAATGGTGAAAACGGAGGAGGACAAAGAAGCACAGGTTCCAGCGGCAAAGATGTTTTTATTGAGGTACCACTTGGAACTGTTGCCAGAGATCCTGAAAGCAGAGAAATAATTGCAGAAGTTACGGAGCACGATCAACAAATAGTCCTGTTAAAAGGAGGTCGCGGAGGATTGGGTAATGATCATTTCAAAAACTCAACAAATCAATCACCACAATATGCACAACCCGGGGAAGATGGAATCGACAGTAGCATAATTTTTGAATTAAAGATATTGGCAGATGTTGGGCTTGTCGGGTTTCCAAATGCAGGTAAATCTACTCTTCTTTCGGTGGTATCAGCAGCGAAACCTGAAATAGCTGATTATCCGTTTACTACACTTGTCCCAAATCTTGGAATTGTAGCATATCGCGACCAGCAATCGTTCGTAATGGCAGATATTCCTGGTATTATTGAAGGGGCTCATGAGGGAAAAGGACTGGGATTAAGGTTTTTGCGTCACATAGAGAGAAATTCTATTTTGCTTTTTATGGTTCCTGCTGACAGTGATGATATAAAGAATGAGTTTAATGTATTGTTAAATGAATTGGCAAAGTATAACAAAGAGCTTCTTGACAAGCAAAGAATTCTTGCCATAACCAAGTCTGATATGCTGGATAAGGAATTAGAAGATGAGATAAAAGAAACTCTGCCGAAGAATATTCAATCGGTTTTCATTTCGTCGGTTGCTAATATGGGTTTAGTTAAATTAAAAGATCTTATCTGGGAAGCAATAATTGCTGATTCTAATCCAGTTGAATAATATTATTCTTAATTGCAAATTTAACAAGATCAACAGTAGTTTTAAGTCCTATCTTTTTCATAATATTGTTCTTGTGTGTTTCAACAGTACGAACACTTATAAACAGCTTTTCAGCAATATTTCTGTTTGAATCTCCTTCTGCAAACAGTTTAAATATCTCCATTTCACGCGCTGAAAGGTCTTTTTGCCGGTTTTCCTTCTCGCTTTTGTTTATATCTTCATCGCTAATATAACTACTTAGCAGGATACTGGTTATTGTTTTGGCATAAAATTCATAACCATTTCTTAGTGTGTAAATAGCTTCAATAATTTCTGATCTGTTTGAGTCATTACCCAGATGTCCTTTTGCTCCGGCTTTTATCATCCTTAGCACCTGCTTTTCATTATGGTACATGGACATAATGAGTAACCTTATTTTTGGATAATGACTTGTAAGGAACCTGACTTCCTCTTCATTTAAATCATCTTTCTTATGACTGACAGCGAGAACAATGTTAGGTTGAACCTCAGGTATTTGTCCGATAAATGTTGAAAAATCGCTGGCACAACTAACAATATCTATATCATCAGCTTCAGCTAATAATGATGTCAATGCATCACAAATAACAGGATATTTATCAATTAGTGAAACTTTAATCATCTCATTAAAAAAGAATCCACAAAAAATAAAAAGCGAAAGTACAAAATGTAAATGACAGGAATATTATAAATTTCGATCTTTGTAGTTCTTTCATTAATAATTGCAAATTATTTTACAAATAAAAATATCCGGTTAACCGGGTAACATCTAAATCAGGTCGTTTTTATACATAGTCTGTGTATATTTGCTTTAAAAACTAAATAATAGATGAAGGAAAGTCAGTCGTATAAATATCTCAACCTTCTGGAAATAATCAGTAATATCAACAGAATAGCCAGGGAAAATATGAGCGTTGATGATACCTTTGTTGAAATTGTAAGTTTAATACCTGGTAAAAATAAAGGAGAAAACTCCTTTTCCCTTCGTATTGTTTTTAATAATAACGAATATATTTCAAGAGACTTTGACTATGAGAATATTTGTTTGACAAGTAATTTCATTACTATTGGCGGTAGTCGTGGTAAAGTCCAGATTTGTGCAAATCAGACTGGCAAAAAGCTGGATGATGATGATGAAAAGAACTACTTCATTCAAAGTCTTATTAAAATTATTACCCAGTTTTTAAACAATACCGAGAGGATACTTGGTCCTGATTCTAAAATAGATATTGACAAAGAAGGAAACAGGAATGGTCCTGTTAGCAGCAGGTTTTTACAGAGATTCCTAAACAAATATACTTATAACAGGGATATTTATCATGACCTGATGCCATTCAAGGTTAGGGAAATTTTGCTTATTTCAAGTTTATACGATGCTTATTCCATTGAAAGTGAAGGAAGGTTTTCAGAACATATGCTGGGGCAGTACGGACAGCTAAACCTTACTACTTTCCCAAGAATTACAGGTGTATCAACACTTAAGCAGGCAATGGAATTGCTTAAGTACAAGCATTTTGAACTTGTTATATACATGTGTGGTGTTGATAAATCCACTCCGTTGATCGTTTGTGAACAAATTAAAAAATCATACCCCTTTATTCCTGTTTTTCTACTGCTAAATAATAGTGCCGAAACCAGCTACTTCACAAATAAACTTGAGGAAATCACATTTATTGATAAGATGTTTTCCTGGAACGGAGATTCAAGTATCTTCTTTTCAATGATAAAACTTCTTGAAGACAAGATAAATGTTGAAAATGATACACAACTTGGAAAGGTAAGGGTAATACTTTTGGTTGAGGACTCACCTGTTTACTATTCAAGGTACCTGTCATTTCTATACAAAGTACTGCTTGAACAAACAAAACGTATAATCGATGATGTTAGCACTGATGAATTATACAAAGTTCTGAGAATGAGAGCAAGACCAAAAATACTCCTGGCAACAAATTATGAGGAAGCTGTTGATATCATTAATAAATACAGGGAGTATCTTACATGCCTTATTACTGATGTTAAATTTGAAAGAAAAGGTAAGTTTGATGAAAAAGCCGGATTAAGATTACTTGATTTCACCCAGAAAAAACTTAAGAACCTTCCTACAATTCTTCAGTCATCTGATATTTCGTACTCATCAGTTGCAAATGAATATAATTCAATGTTTATTCATAAGCACTCTGATACGTTATATCAGGATTTTGAGCATTTTATAACCAATTTTTTAGGGTTCGGTAATTTTGAGTTTCGTGATAATTCAGGAAACATAGTCGCCATAGCCTCAAACTTAAAAGAATTTGAAAGTTTTTTGAAGAAGATACCTGATGAGTCGTTGCTGTATCATGCAAGCCGCGATCATTTTTCAATGTGGTTAATGGCGCGTGGTGAAATCCGGGCAGCAAGTATTATAAATCAGAAAAAAGTTCACGACTTCGAAAGTGCACTTGATTTGCGGAAAGATGTACTTCATTTACTTAAAGAATACAGAAACGAAAGAGATACCGGAAATGTAATTCCATTTACAGCAAACAGCGAAATTACCGAAGAAAATGTTTACACACTTGCAGGTGGATCGCTGGGAGGGAAAGGACGTGGATTAGCATTTATTGATGCCTTAATTCATAATTTCAACTTTTCGAAATTTTTACCTGATGTTAAGGTCAGGACTCCGAAAACAGTCGTCATAGGTACACAGGAATTTGAATTATTCCTTAAAAACAACAAGCTTGCATCGGAATTACTTGTTAACAATGACTATGAAGATATTAAAAAGCATTTTGTTGATGGATCATTATCAGAGGGATTAATAAAAAAGCTTAGCTATCTGCTTGATCTGATTCAAAAACCAATAGCAGTAAGGTCTTCAGGCATGTTTGAGGATTCACTAAATCAGCCATTTGCAGGAATTTTCGAAACATATTTGCTGCCAAACAATCATCCGGATCCTGCTGAAAGGTTAAAACAGGCAACAGATGCAATTAAACTCGTGATGGCTTCTGTTTTTTCTACTACAGCAAAAGGTTATGTTAAAGCTATTGATTATAAAATTGAAGAGGAACGGATGGCTGTTATTATACAGGAAGTTGTTGGCAACCAGTTTGGAAACCTGTATTATCCACATTTAAGCGGAGTTGCGCAATCATATAACTTCTATCCTTTTGCTCATATGAAGCCTGAAGAAGGGTTCGCAATTGCAGGAGTAGGCTTGGGAAAATATGTTGTTGAAGGTAACAAAGCATATAGATTTTCGCCTAAATATCCAACCACCGAGATCAATTCCACAAAAGACCAGTTTAGAAATTCCCAGGTAATGTATTACGCAGTTGATCTGGAAAAAGAAAATCTAAATCTTCTTGATGGTGAATTCGCAGGTCTTGCAAAAAGTGATATCAGTGTTGCTGAGAAACAAGGTACCCTGAAACATATGGCATCGGTTTATAACGCTGATAATAATACTGTTTATCCGGGCATTTCAAAACCGGGACCACGCATTATTAACTTTGCCAACATACTGAAATACAACTATATCGCGCTGGCACAAACAATCGATCTGGTATTGAGGCTGGGGAAAGATGCTATGGGAACTGCGATTGAAATAGAATATGCTGTCGACCTTAGTAAAGATAAGGATGGTAAGGCATCGTTTTATATACTGCAAATTAAACCATTGATCCAATCCGGGTTCGATTGTAATATTGATATGGATTGTATTAACGAAGAATCAATTGTGTTGTTCTCAGAAAAAGGAATGGGAAACGGTATCATTAACAATATAACCGATATAATTTATGCTGATTCTGAGAAATTTGATAAGTCGAAAACTGAAGAAATGGCCCGGGAAATTGAAGAGCTTAACGATTTGATGATAAAAGAAAACCGTGAATATGTACTTATTGGCCCCGGCAGATGGGGCACACGCGACAGGTGGATCGGTATACCTGTAAAATGGCACATGATCTCAAATGCAAAAGTAATTGTTGAATCAAGTTTCGACGATTTTCCACTTGATGCTTCATCAGGATCGCACTTTTTCCATAATGTAACAAGCATGAATGTTGGCTATTTTACAGTACAACCTGAACTGCTTGTCAGCTACATTAAATATGATAAATTAAGTGAGCAGAAAACAATATATGAAGGTGAATTTTTCAATCATATCAGGTTTGACAACCCATTAAGCATTATGATGGATGGAAAACAGAGAAAGTATTTGATACTTCAGAATAGTGATGAAACCGATATCGCAAATTAATCAGCAGATATTTTCATATGGGTAATTAATCAAGTAGTTCCTCAATATGAAACTGAGGTTTTTTGTTCTGTACTACCTGGGCACGACTTAAATATCCTCCAATTACACCCAGACTAAATACAATTATACTTGTTGAAAACAATATTGTAACAATAACTGATGTATATCCAAGGGGCACATCATAAAACAATTTCTGAATTATATATTTCAACGCAAGTATAAAGCTTAAAAATGAGATTGTCATACCTCCGTAAACCATAACTTTTAACGGAATATTAGTATAGAAATATGTAAGGTCTGATGCAAGCCTGAACAGTTTTAATGAACTATATCCCGACTTATTATATTTACGTTTCTGATGAACAACATTAACAAATGAGATTTTCTTTGTATACCACTGAATTACTTCATCAATAAAAATAAACGTTATATTATGTTTGAGGAGTTTTTTAACAATTTCAGCATCTATGATCCTAAATGATGATCCCTTTCCCATACCTTTCATAAACACCCTGTTTGTTGCTTTTACACCTCTGCTCATTAGGTTTCGTGCAAAATCATGCTGCTTCTTACTATAAATACCATATGTTACATCACTTTTGTATTTGCTATTGGCGTTTATTAGTTTCTCTACTTCTTCCGGGGGATTTTGCAAATCATCATCAATTGTTATTATTTTTTTTCCATGTGCAAAAGTAAACCCACACATAGTAGCATTATGTTGTCCGAAATTCTTATTTAGCTTAATTGCTTTTATTAGTTTTGGATAACTATTTTTCAGGTTCTTTAGGACAAACCAGCTGCTGTCATCACTGCTGTCGTCAACGAAGATTACCTCAAATGAGCTGTTTAGATCATCAAATAATTTTGACAATCTTTCAAATAACTCAACAAGTGTTTTTTCACTATTATGTACGGGAACAACTACTGAAAAATCTACCATAGCACCTTTGTAAATAACTAAATCTCTATACGTTATCTAAAGTCAGGAAATATTAAATCAAATGATAAAACAACTACATCCTGAAAAAATGATCTCTAATGATATTAATTATATGAAGCGAAGTTAACATTTTTAAAATAACATATACCATCCATTTCTGAAATGACAGGTATTACTGTAGTACACCACCCATCACCAGATTAGTACCCGAAATCCACTTTGATTCGTCAGCAAGAAAAAAGATAATTGCATTTGAAACGTCTTCAGGTTCACCAATCCCCATCGGATATTTTTTGAGATATCGACCCAAAGATTCATCAACCAATTCCATCTGACCTTCGGTTACCGGTTTTTTTATTAGCGGAGTATTTACAAGTCCCGGAGATATGCAGTTAGATCTTATTCCCTTTTTCACCAACTCGAGGGCTAGTGTTTTTGAATACGATTCAATGGCAGATTTGGAACTATTATATAACGCTCCCCCAAAATAAGGCATTTTTGTTGCAACTGTTGACATGAATACTATTGAGGAATTATCCAATAATTTTTTCATCAATAAAATTCTGCTTGTAAGTAATACCGGTACTTCAAAATTTATACGCATTAATTTGTTTACATTCTCTTTACGTATAAATTTAACTGGTGTAGGGCCGACTATGCCAGCACAGTGAACAATTCCATTTATCTTAGGTAAACCTGAAACAAGGTCATTAATTTCGTCTTCATTGAGCAGATCTGCAGCAATCATTTTATGATCAGCACCATCAAGAGATTCAAATGTACCTGAAAGGCGTTCTTTGTCCCTACCGGAAATAATTACGTTACCGCCATTTTTGGATATTTGAATCGCTGCCTGTCTGCCTATTCCCGATGAGGCACCGGTTACAATTATTGTTTTGCCGGATAAGTCACAAAATGCCATCTTTCTAGTCTTTATGAATAATAACCGGAGGACAAATAATCCGGTTTGTTTTCAGAATCACACTACCCCATGATAACCCAACACCAAACCCTGACAATAATAGTGTAAGCTCTTGTGAAGCAATTTCTTCGGATAGTTCAGATACAATTGTAATTGGAACTGAAGCAGAACTAGTATTACCAAAATCATTTAATGAATAAGGAACCTTTTCAGGAACTAATTTCAATTGTTTCCTGATGGTTTCATTCATTAACCTGTTGGCCTGGTGAAATATGAAATAATCAATGTCATCGGTTTTCATATTGAATTCCGAAAGCAGCTTGTTCACATTGGGTTTTACTTCCCGCAATGAAAAATTAAATACTTTGATACCATCCAAAGCAATATTGAATTTATTTCTGTAGATGCCCTCTCCTATTTTATGGTATTCAAATGATGTTTCCTTATCAGCAAAATTTCTAATTCCTCCGTCAGGTATTATTATTGCTTCATAACCTTCACCATCCGACTGAAGGTTAAACATCATCGGTTCAGCATTATCAGTTAGGTCTATGGCAGTGGCCGTTCCTGCATCACCGAACAGTGGAAATGCACTTTTATCTCTATAAGATGTGTTTAGGGTACTAATATCACCAGTCAACAGTAATCCTTTTTTTATGGCTCCTGTTTTCATCATACTACCAATAACAGATAAACCATAAACATAACCAGAGCAACCTAAACTGATATCAAAAGCAATACATGATTTTGATAATGACAATCTTTCCTGTAATAATCCTGACGTTGCCGGTATTATATAATCTCTTGACTGGGAAACAAAAATCAGCAGATCTATGTCTTCTCTTTGCCATTTTAATCTGGTTAACAGTTCTTCAGCAGCCACATAACACAGGTCTGAAGTTGTAGTACCTTTTTTAGCATGATGCTTTTTCTCAACCCCTATAGTTTTGATCAGGATTTCCCGCTCCTTCTCACTGATCCAGTCATATTCAGCATTGTGGTACACATCTTCAGGTACACATGCTGATATACCTGCAACATTGATATTTGGAACCTGAAATATAGCCATTTACTGCTTACCGTTAACCTTTGACTCTACTAAGTTATATAAATCCTGAACAGTAACTGATTTTATTAATTCTTCTGCAGTGATCTCAACATCATATTCAACATTAACATGTGCTAAAAATATCAATGCGTTTATTGAATCCCATGTAAATTTTTCCTGAAGTACATCTCCAGGTGATAAAGAGTTTGGCTTAATATCTTCAAACTCTTCTTCAACTTTACTAATAAAATCTGTTATATTCATATCAAAATTGTTTTGAACAAAAGTAGTTTTAATTTGACTAATAAATTCTCTTAGATTAAACTGGCAACTTCAAATTTTCAATAGTGGTTGAATCAATATGGTTTTGGCTCTCAAGGTACTTTATTGCCCTGTCGATATTTGGTTGACTACTTTCGTAGTATCTATACAATGATAGCATCTTGCCTATACCAAAATATGATACTTTGTTACTATTATAAAAATATTTGATAACATCTTCAATTTCATCTGCGGTATTAACATGTTCATAATTCATTAATACTCCGTAATCCAAGCCATGTTTAAGCTTAAACTCCAGTCCTGTTGTCATTTTCCATCCCAGTTTCCACAAAAACGTTCCTTCATTTGGGATTGATGTTCGTAATGTGCCATTTGCATTTAATAAAATACATGTACGCGCAACAACAGCAGGCAAGTCAGTAATATGTTCGAATGTGGCTACTGATATAATTCTATCATATTTATTATCTAAATCAATTTTATTTATATCATCATATACCTTATTAACTCTGGCAAGTTTTGAGGAGTTTTTAAAAAGTTCACTAAAAGGTTCAACAATATCATACGCTAATGTATCCTCATGATCAAGTTGATTTAATGTACCTGCTCCTATTTCAAGTGTAACTTTGTCTTTGTTGTTTTTTACATCTGCCGCTACTTTTTTATGCAACCACCCCTCCATCTTCTGAGCTAAACCTGAAGCTGTTGACTCTCCTTCCCTATTCTCTTTGTACTGGTTTACATAGATTTTTTTATACTTTTCAGGAAGATCTATTCTTATTTTTGGATAATTTTCAAACATATTTTATTTCTATTTGTAAATAGCAAATTTAACCAAATTTTACGGCGATCATAGAACCTGTTAATTTTACAATATCTTCAGTAAACAACACGCAGGTAATGTACAAACTCTAATAGAACCTGGAACTAAGATTAGATTCGCTTCCTTTTATTATTCTACCATCCATATTAACTTTCGAACCAATCTCGATCAGCATTTCTTCTTTTGAGTTAATCAATTGTGTATTATTTAATATCATTGTAGATGGTCCATACTCAGGTTTCTTTTTTAATAACACAATACCATAATTACATGACTCTACTATTGAGTTATTTACTTCTACAACTGAAAGATCTTTAGATGCCAGACCAATATTAGCATTTTTTATTTCAGTATTATAAATAACTATCTTAGAGTCTTCACCTCCACTTATTCCCTTGTCGTTAGCATCAATAACATTTGAATTCGAAATTGATATTAAACTTCCCGAAAAATCCATGGCATCATTACCAATATTATTAAAAGATGAAGAAATTATCTCTCCTTTACAAAAATCAGCATCAAATGCATCGCTATATGTGTATTCAAAAGTAGAGTTTATAACTTTAAAATCGGAACGTATTATGTTTAAAGCATCTTCACATTGATTTCTATAAAACTTAGAATTTGAAATAGTAACATCTGATTCATAAAATGTTACCGCTCCTGTATGCATCCATCCACTGTAGTTTATTGTATTTAGGTTTTCAAAATTGACATTGTCTATAATCGATTCATTATCAGCCTGCAAAACTACAAAACCTTTTGATGTAAAATCTGAAGATGTAATAACAATTGGCATATTCTCTGTACCATACATAGTAACAGGGGAGAAACTAATAATGGCGGCATGGTTAATTAAATCAATTTTCGTTTCTTTTTGGAATTTGACACGATAACCCGAAGGAATTATTACAGGATGATCAATTATAATATTTCCTTTTTTTATCAGCACATCATTTCCAACAACTTCTTCAATAATAGCTGTATCAGGGAATGGATATTTCAAAATTAAAGATTGTAGTGGTGTTGAAGCACCTGTTGGCTCAGGCCATTGGTTAATCTCAACTGTAAGTATATCATTAGAACCATCAACTGAAAAAAACAAATAGTTTACCTGATCGTTACTAACAGTAAACGTTGAAACTTCAGGGATACCATTACTCGATGATTTTAAGACCTGTGTTGGAACTATAACTTCTCTTATCTTTTTATTGTCCTTTCCAATACCCAATACAATTAACCTTTCTGTATAATAATTCTTCAATTTAATAACAGATGAATCAGCATCTACACTTTCTTTATAAGCAATAACTAAATTGGGAGCAAAAAACAATGGTAAAATTGAATCATAATCATTTCTTATGTAAGTGTGATATTCAGGTAATTCACCTGTTAATTTCAATCCGTTTACATGGTTTATAAAAGAAGGAAGAGAGTTTCTGATCTTTTGAGCATTTTGTAAAATTTCAGTTTTATGAAACAAATGTCCCTCGTACTCTTTCTTAATTAATGAATCGTAATAATCAACATCTTCACTGTAAAGAGTAAATATTGAATCTAAATAATTCTCATTAGAAAAATATTTCAGTGAATTAACATAAAGATCAAGAAATAATGTATCGTTAAATAACTCCCGAATCATTATATATTCATCAGGTTGCGTAACACCAGATTTGTAGAAACCAGTAATAGGATTCTTTATATTCTGTTCTATGCCAATATCTGAATAACAATCATAAGCAATTGGTTCAAGTTTGCAGATTACCGGATTATAATAGAATCTCTGATTATGCCATATTAAACTATGCCTGGCCAGGAATACATCTGCCATTGCAAAATACTTTGCCAGCATTTCCAGATTGAATATCTCAGAAGCACTCTTGCTTCTTGATCGATATTGCATCATAAGGTCCTGAGCTATAAGAAACTGATTAAACATCGAGGTATCACGTACAACTTTTCCAGAAGAAAAAGGTTTAATAACAGCCACATCAAATACCGGAGTTATTTTGTTGTTCATTTCCTCATCTTTATCCAATACACGTGCATCCCATAATGCATTTTCCGTGAATCTAACAAGTGGACCTTCCCTCCTGTTTTGCGATTCAGGCAATTGTTTGGAGAAATGCTCTTCCCATGCATATAATCCTTTGCTATCTCCATTAAATGTAAGCGGTACAAACCCATAACGTGTTGTTAACAATCCCTCTGAGATCATCACTTTGTGAAGGAACCATTCATTTACACCTAACCTTGATAACGGATTTTGGATAGAAAAAACTTTCATTCTATTCCATGTGTAATCTTTTCTTAGTTTAATTCGATATGACCACTTGCTTCCGTGGAGATGATCAAGCCAATCTCCTTTTAATCGAAGTTTTGCCTTCATCATATCATCATTACTAAATATAAATCCCTTAACCCAGTCCTCATCTCTCGACTGCAACACTCCAGCATTAAATGCACGTTTTCTGATATCCATTAAGCGTATTACCTCAGATGTATCCAACTCCAGATGAAACGATGGTAATGTAAAATCAGGAAATGATTTGTTTCTGATTATTTCTATTGATATATCGTCATAGAATACAGAATCCTGTCCAGAATTCCATACATAGATTTTAAGGTTATTATACTCATATAATGGTGGTATACAAAAAGTTAGGTTAAGTTTTTCCCATCCCAGTGTATCAGTTTCAACGGGCTTATCAACACTATAGTATTTTTTGGTGCCTTCCATAACTCCTACCAGATTTGCATCACGGCCTTGTTTCCAAATTGTTACATCCACATAGCTGTCACGATAAACATTTGGAAACTCAATTGCCAGTACAAAAGGATTATCTGGTGTTGAATAGACAGAGTAATCACCGGTCCTGCTTCTTAATGAGTTTTTATATTTACCCCCTTTAAACTGATATTGAGCTTCATCTCCGGCAATAAACATATTCCCGTTTTTTGAACAATATTCAAAACTACTTTCAATAAATATGTAATGTGGAGCAGCTTCCCTAACACATGAATTTAATACAAAAATTATTGAAAGTAATACTGTTAGCTGTTGCAAAATACTTTTATTTCTGAAATAAAAACAACAATTATTAATTCCCGTTTTGTTAATAATGACCAAGTTCATTTAATCCAAGTATTTGACCTGCAAATATACTTGAAATCAATAAAACTGTATCTAGTGGTCATTATTCATATTTAAAACTACAAATTAGCAATTAAGCACTTCATAAAGTGGTTATTAGATATCGTTAATTCCGAAAATTACGATTTATCAATTTTTCCGTTTTATTAGTTTAAAAGTTTAATTATCAGGCTATATGCGACAAACTACCTTGTTACTAACACCATAGTTTAAAACAGGTTTCCTCATAAAAAAGTAAACTTAAATAACATTGAACATAATTTCAGTCATTTAGTTTGATGAAATTGATTTTCAGTTGCCATAGTATTTGCTGATTGAGGATTCAAACGTTTTCTCTATTTATATTTATTGATAATGTGAAACATACATTTTCTACCGGACTTATTTAAACATTATAGTTTCATTTCATTGCTCGGATAACAAGCAATATAGAATTTGTAAATTTCTACTCATCAGTTAACTATGTGCAAGGCCCTGAACATATTAGCATTGATGTACCGGACTTGATATCATAAAATAGCTTTAAGGATCCTGCAAAGCAATTACTTATTATTTTGGATCATGTTTTTTCGAGAGTTAAGTTATTAGGTTCTCAAATTAAAACTTTAAATTTGCGAGTAAGTTCTAGTTTAAATTCGTATTAATTAATTACCTATGATTACTGAAAAAATCATATTGAGGCTAACGTTTGCTGTAGCTTTGATTTTTGCCCTTTCACAAGTTAATGCTAAAATTGTTTATCAAAAAGAAGGCTCTCCTCATTTAATACAAGAAGATATAATTATTGATAATAAAGATTCAATTGTTATAGAACCAGGTGCTATTCTTATACTAAGTCCCGATGTAGACATTATTACAAATGGTGTTATTATTATAGAAGGCACTCCTGAGGATCCTATTTCATTATTACCTGAGGTATCTGAAGTTGGCTGGGGTAAAATTGAGATTACCTGCCCTAACAAAACAAGTAAAATTAGAAATGCCAAGATTGTTGATGGAACAATTCAATCACGTTACTGTGATATGGAGATGGATAATGTTACATTTATTATAAACCAAACGCTAGCCTGGAACAATCCGGTTGTTTTTGTAATTGATGCATCCGTTAACTTCATCAATTCTGCTATATATGGTAACAATACTGGTGAAGGTTTCCAGATGCTAAATTCTGAAAATGTACATGTAAAAAATTGTTTCTTCAGTAAAATACCTGATGCAGTTGAATTAACTAATATTGTTGGTGGATTAGTTTCTAAAAACAGGTTTGAGTATATACCAGATGACGGGATTGATTTAAATAATTGTACCAATACTTTAATTGACAGTAATATTATAATTGGTGCAGTCGACAGAGGAATAGAGCTTGGCAGCGAAAATAATGGCAATTCTGAGAATATTATGGTTAAAAGAAATGTTCTTGTTGGATGTGGTGTAGGTGTAATATTAAAAGAAGAGTCATACGGACATTTAATCAATAATACTTTTTACAATAATACAATTGGTGTTAAATGCATTGCTGATAACGGAACCAGAAGCGGAAGTACTATGAACATACAAAACTGTATTTTCTATAATTCCCTTGAAAATGACATTTTCAAGGATCCTGATTCAGAAATTATTACAAATTACTGTATTTCAGATTCTCAGCTTTTAAATGGAATTAATAATATCCATGCTAACCCTATGTTTATTGATGCGCTGGAATACAATTTTAACCTGCAGGAAGACTCTCCATGTATAAACGCCGGCGATCCTGACTTACCTCTCGATCCTGACAATACAATAAGTGATATTGGTGCATATTATTTTAATACTGATACTACAGGAATATATGAAAATAATGATTTTTTACAATCGATAGAGATTTTTCCAAATCCATTTGTTGCTGAATTTAATATTTCTGTAAGCAACAAATTTCATCCCACAGTTGAACTTTTTAGTTTAAATGGTAAAAAATTATCAGCAACTATCAAAAAAGTCACTGAACCTGGAAGAAATAAAATAACTGTTACTCCTAATAGTAAAATTGAATCTGGTGCTATTATTATATGCAATATCTCAGATCAAAGCTACAATTCGTCATTTCTGCTTTATCATCAATAAAATGATTTTGACAGATTAATACGAAAGGTTGTTCTAAAGTATGAAAACACTATATAATTTACGTGTATTTATGGATTATCATACAACTCATATTTCTCAATTCTGGTGAAAACCTTACCTGACTGGTTACAATCAAATAAGATTATAGTTTATTTTTTTTAAGGGTTATGAAATTTTTGTGAATCAATATTTCTGCTAATTTTGCCCTAAATATTTGAATACCAAATAAAGTACTATTGAAAGCATACAATAAACTTTTTGACATTTCTAATTGGGCAATTATCATCATTTTGTCAGTTGTTTTATCTATTAATTTTTATCATGCACATTGGAATAAAACCGAAAATATTATTGGTCATGATCCATTGTCATATTACGCATATCTTCCTGCTGCAATTATTTACAACGACTTAAGCTTAGATTTTCTTAAAGAAGATAAAGATAGGTTAGGAAAAAAATTCTGGGGGAAACAAAGTCCAACAGGTAATACTGTCATTATTACAAGTTATGGGATGTCATTACTTTATTCACCATTTTTCTTGATGGCACACGCATCTGCTGATTTGTTTGGGTATGATTCGAATGGATATACCAAACCATATTGTTTTGCCCTTGTGATGAGTAGTGTTTTTTACTTATTGTTGGGACTCATTTTTTTACGTAAACTACTTATTAAATATTTTCCCAACCTCATTGTTGCAATAACATTGCTGACAATAACTTTAGCAACAAATCTTCTGTGGTATGTTACGTTTGAAGCTGCAATGTCACATGTTTATAGTTTCGGGCTTTTTTCGATCTTCATGTTCTTATTTGACAAATGGTTTGAGAAGAAAAACATTAAAACCACTATTCTTATTGGCATGGTGCTTGGTATCATTACACTGGTCAGGCCAACAAATACTATAATAGTTGTGCTTTTTATTTTCTGGAAAGTAACAACATGGGAACAGCTTATGAACAGGATATTATTTTTCTTGAAAAGCTGGCATCATATCCTGGTAATGATAATAATCATATTCTTGATATGGATACCTCAGTTTGTTTACTGGAAATTCATATCTGGTAGTTATCTTTATTATTCGTATCCTGATAGCATGGGGTTTTTCTTTAATAATCCACAATTGATTAACACAATGTTCTCATGGAGAAAAGGTTTATTGATCTATACACCGGTAATGGTATTTTCTTTAATTGGGATTATCATTCTTTATTTTAAAAATAAACAATTCTTCTATCCAATTCTTATTTACTGGTTGGCTACATGGTATATTATTTCCTCATGGTGGGACTGGTGGTATGGTGGTGGTTTTGGCATGCGCCCTTTTATCGATTCTTATTGTGTTTTAGCCTTTGGATTAGCAGCATTCTTAACATGGGTGTCAAAATTAAAGACATTACCAAAAAGTGTATTAATTTCTATGTTTGTTATAATAACAATAATTAGTTCCTGGCACTTTAGAAGATATCAACGTGGGTCTATACACTGGGTTGGAATGACAAAAGAAGCATATTTTAATTCTTTCTGGCGAGTTACACCTGCTCCAAATTTTTACGAAAAAATAAGAATGCCTGATTACAAACTTGCAAAAAAAGGCATTTATCGATACGAAGATGAAAGAAATATGGATCCTGAAAACCACTAATTTAACAATCTGACAACTTATTAAAATGTATAAAAACAAGATAATTGGAGTTGTAATACCTACCTATAGGGCTAAAAAGCATATTCATAAGGTAATTGATGGAATACCTGAGTGGATTGATCATATTATTATTGTGGATGATTGTTGTCCTGATAAATGTGGTCATCTTGTTAAAAAAAGCTATCATGACGAATCAAAGATTCACGTTGTATTTCATGAAATAAATAAAGGAGTTGGCGGAGCTACAATTACAGGATATAGAAAAGGACTGGAACTTGGTATTCAGATTATTGTAAAGATGGACAGTGATGATCAGATGGATCCTGATTTTATTAGTGATTTACTTGACCCGATTGTAAATGAAAAAGCCCGATATTCTAAAGGAAACCGTTTTGTTGATTTTAAAGCATTAAAGTCGATGCCCAGGATGAGACTTTTAGGTAATAGTATTCTTTCATTCATGGTAAAAGCTGCCTCCGGATATTGGACAATTATGGATCCAACTAACGGTTTTACTGCCATTTCACATGTTGCTCTTGAAAAGTTAAATCTGGATAAATTATCAAATAGATATTTTTTTGAATCCGACATGCTAATAAATTTAAATATCCAAAGTACTATAATATGTGATGTCCCTATTCCGGCTCGTTATGGAGATGAAGAAAGCTCATTAAGCTTATGGAACACTATATACAGATTTCCGTCAAGGCTTTTAGGCGGACTAATTAAAAGGTTTTTCTTTAAATATCTGATCTATGATTTTAATATGGCTTCGATATATACCTTGGTTGGGTTTCCTTTACTTTTATGGGGGATTGTATATGGCCTTTTCAAATGGATCCAAAACTACTATCTAGGACAAGAAACACCTACAGGTACTATCATGTTATCTGTATTACCACTAATTTTAGGGACACAATTTCTTCTTGCTGCAATAAATATTGATATTAATTCAACACCTAAGAATAAATCCTGATATATAAAATGACCTCATAATCATACTTAGCCTAATTCAATTACAAATAAGAAATGGTTTTTAGTAGTATAATCTTTATTTTTTATTTTCTGCCTGTTTTTCTGCTTCTTTACTATTTAGCCGGTAAGAAGTTAAAAAACTGGGTACTCCTTTTTGCAAGTATTATTTTTTATCTGTGGGGAGCACCGGAATTTGTATTATTCCTTCTTGGTTCAACTATTTCCAACTTTTATATTGTCAGGTTGATGGACCGGCAAACATCTCCAATCAACAGGAGGCTGTTACTTTCTCTGTCTGTTACAATAAACCTTTCTTTACTTATATATTTTAAGTATGCCAACTTCTTCATCGATAATATAAATTTTATACTCAGCACCCTGAATATAAATACTGTATCCTGGGTCAAGGTCATACTGCCAATTGGCATAAGTTTTTACACTTTTCAATCAATTACCTATACAGTAGACGTTTACCGTAAGGTTCATAAACCTCTTAATGAACTACATAATTTCATCCTTTACATTATGATGTTTCCTCAAATGATAGCAGGACCAATTGTAAGGTTTATTGATATTGCTGATCAGATTGAAAAGAGGAAGGAGAGAATTGAAGATTACATCTCAGGTTTTATCAGGTTTGTAATTGGACTATCAAAAAAGGTGCTGATAGCAGATGTACTTGCATACGAAGTTGATAAAATAATGTTAATGGATTATGCAACCATGAGTTCAACCACAGCTTGGATAGGAATTGTTGGTTTTACCTTCCAGATATATTTTGACTTTTCGGGTTATTCTGACATGGCAATTGGTCTGGGTAAAATGATGGGCTTTAAATTCCCTGAGAACTTTAATAACCCTTACATTGCCCGAAGTGTAACAGAATTCTGGCGTAGATGGCATATTACCTTTAGTGTATTTATGCGAAATTATCTCTATTACCCATTGGGAGGGAGCAGGGTTTCTACCAACAGGCGATTATATTTCAACCTATGGTTTGTATTTCTTGTATCAGGATTATGGCATGGAGCGTCGTGGAATTTTGTAATATATGGAGCGTTTCATGGTACATTTTTAGTACTGGAAAGACTTTTTCTGTTAAAAATACTTGACAGGATTGGGAAAATACCATCGATTCTGATTACATTTATAATAATCGTACTGGCCAGAGTGTTTTTCAGGATTGAAACACTGGATGACGCTATAATTTATTTCCAGAGGTTATTTGATTTCGATTTTGTTGCTTTCGAATGGCATACGAAACTTCATTTTTTGTTTATTATGATTCTTGCTGCCGTAATCTCATTTATTCCGTCAACAAAATTAGGAGTGAAAGCCGAAACAATTATTTACAAAGAAAATCTAAGCGTAAAAGGATATATTACCTATAGTATGGTTGCTGTGATATTTTTACTTTATTCTGTAGCTTCATTAACAGGATCCGGGTTCAGTCCGTTTATTTATTTCAGGTTTTAATTAATGACAAAAGACAAAAAAATACTAATAGTGGTTTACAGCATTCTTATGATGATAATATCATTACCTGTGATATTAACAGCATTTGGATTGAAAAGTCCTGATAAACCACTGAGTGGTGTTACCAAATATCCTGAAATACCTGAGTTAAGTCCTGAATCCTTTTATGATCAAACATTTCAGCTGGGTGTAAGCAAAACCTTAAATAATGAATTGCCTTTCAGTCCCAGCCTGATACGCTTTTACAACCAGGTAGAATATTCCTTTTTTAATAATATCACCAATAAAAATGTTGTACTCGGCGATAACAACTTCCTATATCAAAAATGGCATCTTAACACTTATTATGGAAAAGATTTCGTTGGGGAGAAACAAATCGAAACAGATGTTGCAAAATTAATATCAATTGATTCACTGCTAAAAGCAAGAAGCAAGTCGTTGATTATTGCCCTTGCACCCGGCAAACCGGATATTTACCCGGAATACATACCGGAGTATCTGAGAAACAACAACACACAAAGAACAAATTATAACTACTACAAAGAAGAATTAAACAAGACTAATATACCATTTGTTGACTTTAATAGTTGGTTTAAAGAGTTAAAACCCAACTTTGAAAGGAACCTGTTTACAAAAAACGGGGGCCACTGGAGTTGTGATGCTGAATTATTAGTACTTGATTCTCTCATAAGTTTTATTTCGGAAGTTACCGGTGATTCACTCAACCGGATAATTTTTGATACGATAATAAAACAAAGTACACCAAATGGTTCTGATGCTGATATCTCACTGGTATGCAATTTACTATTTGATCCTGGTTTTAATGATTATTATTACCACAAATTCCACTACGAGAAGAAATATGCAACAGATAAAAAGATACTTGTGATAAGTGACAGTTTCTTTTGGAATATTTATTATTCTGGACTATCGCCGGTTTTTGATGAAACACAATACTGGTTTTATTATCAGTACAAAGAGCCTTTCGAATCGCATGAAACAACAAAAAAGGACTTCATCACAGAGCTTAATGATGCCAATTATGTTCTGTTGATGTCATCACCATCTCCCATGAATAAATTTGGATGGGGCTTCATAAACAATACGTATAATACATTGGTGCTTAATAAAACGATCAAGCATGATGTTGAGAAAGTAATGGAAGAAATCCGAAATAATCCGGGATTATTCGCTATGATAAAAGAAAAAGCAAAGGCAAGAAAGATTTCTGTTGACTCTATGCTAAGAATTGATGCAGAATATATATGCAGAAGGAAATAGTATCAAAGCAAGAAGTGAAACATGTTAACAAACCCAAACACAAAACAGGCCTTTTTTTAAAACCTGCTACATTAACAATAATTAATACTAACAGGTCAGAATTAACAAAAAATTAAAACACTAAGGGATTCCCTTAATTTCATACGGGATACCCGCAAATGGAATACTGAAATACATTTCGTAGTGTTATTAGTGTTAATATTGAATTATAATAATTTTATTGTCTAATCAAAAACATATTAAAATGTCAAATGTTTATGAACAAAAGGTAAATGACTTCATGGCTAAAGTTATTGCCAAAAATCCAAGTGAAGTAGAATTTCATCAAGCAGTTCACGAAGTGGTTGAAACAATTATTCCATTCATTGAGGAAAATCCACAATATAAGGAAGCTAAGATTCTTGAAAGAATTGTAGAACCTGAAAGAGTACTTATGTTCCGTGTTCCATGGTTGGACGATAAAGGTGAAGTACAGGTAAACAGAGGATTCCGCATTGAAATGAACAGTGCTATTGGACCTTATAAAGGTGGATTACGTTTTCACCCTACTGTAAATCTTGGAATTCTTAAATTCCTTGCTTTTGAGCAGGTATTTAAAAACTCTCTAACAACTCTTCCTATGGGTGGTGGTAAAGGTGGTTCTGATTTTGACCCTAAAGGTAAATCAGACAACGAAGTGATGCGTTTTACACAAAGCTTCATGAGTGAGCTTTTCCGTCATATTGGACCTAACACAGACGTACCAGCTGGTGATATTGGTGTAGGTGGCCGTGAAATAGGATTCCTTTTCGGACAATACAAAAAATTAAGAAATGAATTTACAGGCGTTCTTACCGGAAAAGGTATTGAGTGGGGTGGTTCATTAATTCGTCCTGAAGCTACAGGTTACGGTACTGTATATTTCGCTGAAGAAATGCTTAAAACACGCGGTGACAGTATGAAAGGTAAAGTTTGCACAATTTCAGGTTCAGGTAATGTTGCTCAGTATGCTACTGAAAAAGCAACTGAATTTGGAGCAAAAGTTGTTACTCTTTCTGATTCATCAGGATACATCTATGATCCAAACGGAATTGATGCTGAAAAATTAGCTTTCGTTATGGAGCTTAAAAATGTAAGACGTGGTCGTATTCAGGAATATGCTGAAAAATATGGCGTTGAGTTCTTCCCCGGACAACGTCCATGGGGTGTTAAGTGTGATGTTGCTATGCCATGTGCTACTCAAAACGAGGTTAACGAAGAAGAAGCAAGAATGCTTGTTGACAACGGATGTTTTGTAATATCAGAAGGTGCAAACATGCCATCATCACCTGAAGCTATTGCCGTTTATCAGGATGCTAAAATCCTTTACGGTTTAGGTAAAGCTGCAAATGCAGGTGGTGTTGCTGTTTCAGGTCTCGAAATGAGCCAGAACTCAATGCGCTTTAGCTGGACACGCGAAGAAGTTGATGAAAAACTTCACCAAATTATGAAAGACATTCACACAACATGTGTTGAGTGGGGTAAAGATGGTGATTACATCGACTACGTTAAAGGTGCAAACATTGGTGGTTTCGTTAAAGTTGCCGATTCAATGCTCGCGCAAGGTGTTGTATAGTACAGTTGTTATTTTTTACATACAAAAGCCGTTGGGATCTTTCTCAGCGGCTTTTCTTTTTTTATCTTGTAATAAGCTTTTAACCCAAAAGTAAATCCCCAGACATAATTATGTATTTCTTTAGTACTCTTAATGGTTTTTTACCACGAAGAACACGAAGTACAACACAAAGGGACACGAAGAAATGATGAGTTAAGGTTACTACACGTGATTACCACTTTACATTTTTCCTTTGTGGGATCTTTTGTGGCCTTTGTGGTTAAGCTAACTACAAAAAAAGCCCCACAAAAATGTGAGGCTCATTGATATTTAAACAAATTGGTTTAAGGTGCTTGGTAAATCAGGGCGTCATTTCTATACCCGGGCAGATCAAGATACCAGTCAGTATAAATAGTACCGTCGCTTTCAGCCCATTCGGCAAATTTTAAGTGAACTCCAACAATATCCTGCTTTTCAATTGGATATTCGAAGAGCACAGGTATATTAATTGCCCATGGCAGATTGTTAATTGTCTTGTAGTACCTGTTTTGAGCAGCATCACTATCATCATCAAGTGTGCTAAACAGCAACTGATCAGCTAAAGCCGAAGGAGCAAAATCACTCAAATGAACTTCCACATCCCTGTCCTGATCAACAATTATAAACGGATTAAAATTACCTATATCCAGATCAGTGTATGTAACTGGTCCACCAGGAGCGAAAGATCCGTTCTCATGGAATACCATTTGTATAATAACAGAATCAGGTTCAACATAAGTTGCATGTTCTTCGGTATTTACCCCGATACTTCCGCCCGGATGAGGCAGAATATTGTATGCATCATCATAAACAATAACTGTAGCTGATGGTTGATTATCTTCCAGTCCGTTTGAGGTCAGATTGTAGATACTACCATTTTGTATTTCGTATCCGCTAACACTAATTATCTGATCAGGAGCAACGTTTGGCAGAATAAATCCAAAACCGTTATGATATGAGGCACCATAAGCGTAAACAGTGAATACTCCTGTGATGCTTAATACTCTCTCCTGGTCGTCTTTTGTTACTTTGAAGTCATAATCAACTATCAGGTCATTAAAATCATAATCTCCTTTTCCAGGCCACAGATCTTCGTAAGCAAGGCATCCATCAAATGAAGTAGTAGTGTTACCACCACCGCCACCACCAGGAGGAGGGGGAGGATCTCCACATAATGGCAGGTTATTTTTACTTGTTCCCGACATTATAACAAAGTCTCCATAAACATCTCCAGCTTCCAGATCAACAGAACAACTGGTGTGCATAGATGCATTCTGTACATTATTTATGTAGAAATATATGGTTTTATCCATTTTACCATTTTTTCCTGAACCGGTAAAGCTAAATGTTTCACCAGGATCAAGGGTTCCGCAATAAAGCAATACACCACATTTCTTCTCACGTACCTTAACATGTACAGTAGTACTGCCATTATATCTCATAGTAAGAGATCTTAATCCTTTCTCACAACCACAACTATTACCTCCATTACCACTACCATCGGGACATGTCAACAGACCATTATTCTGGACACCATTATGAAAGTTAAGATTTATTCCTTCAGCTGCAGCCTTAATTTTATGAATTGTATATCCACTTAATCCGCCACCACTCAATGCTTTATTTGCAATATCAAGAAAATCAAATACTGTCATATCTTTAAATGTACCCGATTTAAAAACCAGGTCTCCTAATTGTAATGAATTAGTTCCGGTATGTCCGGCCTGATCGTAATATACATTTAGCATAGCAGCAGTGATCTGTGCAGCCCAGTTACCACCTTCCTTATTAGTAGGATCGATATAATTTTGTGTAAGGATCTTTGATTTACCTCCGGCAGGCAAATAATCTTCAACTGCATCCGAATCAGTAAAAAACAGAGAGTAGTCTGTAGTTGTACCTACTCTAAGCCCCGAAGGAAAAACAGTATTAAAATGTGCATCACGTAACTGACCTACAGGGCCATTTTTTTGTCCCCATCCTCCCTGAGAATAGGTAACAAAGCCATCCAAATCACAGTTTGTTCTTGAAAGCTTGTAGTTGTTAAAATCAAAAGTTATATCACCCTCAGAACTCACAACCATAGGATCATAAGATTGATCAAATCCGTATCTTACTTTTACAGTTGTTACGCTTGTTGGGATGGTAATTTTAGTTGACACCAGATTACTATTAGTAGCATATCCAACAAAGAACAATTGTTCTTCATCAATCGACATTATCTTAACTATCTCCGAAAAATCATCATCTGGCAAAGTAATATTCACAACTACTGTTTGGGTAGTTTTCCAGTCGAAATTGTCGCTTATCTGTAAATCATTCATTGTTTTAATAACATCATCCCCGCTTTCAGCAGGTTCATTTTTTTTACATGATGTTATCACAACAGAAACAACAAGAAGCAGTCTAAGTACTCTAATTAGTTTTTTCATCGTGGTGTAGTTTTAATTGCAGAATTACAATATCAATAAGTATGCCAATAACCTGTAACCTGCTGATTAACGGGCTTTATGCTTGTTTTGATATAAATAAAAATATTTAACAGCTCCCAAATTGAGAATTTTGCCTGTTTTGGGAACCTTATCACTAACAGCTCATATAAACAAACTTTTGTCAACTTTCCGAAAAATTTCTTAGTAAAATGAGTAATTTTGTATAAAATTGTATAATGAAGACTATAAAACTTTCTGACTATAAGAGTACGGTAGCCAAAGACTTTGTTGAAGAGATAAGTGGTAAAAATAAAATGTCTACAATTCTAGCTGACCCACCATGGCGATTTCAAAATCGTACTGGCAAAATGGCTCCTGAACATAAAAGACTTAATCGATACCCCACATTATCACTTGACGAGATCAAAGAAATTCCGGTTCATCTTGCTGCCAATAATAATAGTCATTTGTATTTATGGGTGCCTAATGCACTATTAAAAGAAGGACTAGAGGTAATGGGTGCTTGGGGGTTTAAATACAAATCAAATTTAATTTGGCATAAAGTGAGAAAAGACGGAGGTCCGGATGGTCGAGGAGTTGGGTTCTATTTTAGAAATACAACAGAAATAATACTTTTTGGAGTAAGAGGTAGTATGAGAACTTTACAACCTGGAAGGAGTCAAGTAAATATAATTAGATCTCAAAAACAAGAACATTCACGTAAGCCTGATGAATTATATGATATAATTGAAAACTGTAGTTCAGGTCCATATTTAGAATTATTTGCACGTGGAATTAGAAAAGGATGGAACGTTTTTGGCAACCAAGCAGATGACAATTACCAACCAGATTGGGAAACATATAAAAATAACAGTTCAAATACCAAAAGTATAACGATTTAGAAATTACTTTCTCATGCCAGTAAATCTTGAACGCCTTAAAGTTTCATTAACCAAACATGGGGCACATAAAATTGCCTTTGTTATTGAGAATTTTGATAAAGAAGAGATTCTAGAAAATTTGCATGGTAACTTTAGAGACATTACAATAGACCCATCCCAAGCAAGGAATATTCTATCTGTCAACAGAAGTGGGGATGTTCCTGAACTTTGGGGTCAAATAAAGAATTATGGTAGACAAGACATCTTTGACTTGGTCTTCATAGCAAATATTTTCAGTCATTACAAACTTGTATTGACTATGATTCATGCCATAAAAAATAAATGTATTGTAAATAGGGGTGACGTAATAGATGGCAAAGCTTTCACAAATTTTGCCCATACAATTGAGCAATTTGGTTATTCTATAGATCATACTTCTGATTACATTTCTTTTGACATTTCTCGAATTTATCATAAATATTATTTAATACCGTTTATTAGACAAGTTCTTAAACTTAAGCTAACCGATGCTGGCTGGGATAAAACAAACTCGATTGTTGAAGAATCAATTACCTTAGACCTTCACGAGGTCTTTGGCTTATCCACTCAAGAATTCGAAGCATGGTTAAATGAAACATTAGAAATTTCTGATTCAAATCTTAAAAAGGTAAAAGCTATTCGGAACTTCAAATCTGGCCTGAAGTTTTCCTCAGGTCATAACTCTAAATTTGAAGGTGATGTAAATGTAAAATCTTCAATAAAGCACACTTCATCGTTAGTACATAACCAAATCCAGAATAAAGTTTATAAATTGTTAGTAGAAAAATACCCTGATGATGAAATTGGAACAGAGATTCCAACAAATTCTGGAAGTATTGACATTGTTAGGAAAAACTCGAAACAATATTTCTTTTACGAAATAAAAACAAGTAATAATATAAAAACAAACATTAGACAGGCATTGTCTCAGTTACTCGAATATGCTTATTGGAATAACATAATGAATGTAGAAAAAATTGTAATTATTGCACCGAGCATGATGAATAATGAATCAAAAGCATATTTAGATTTACTTCGAAATCGATTCAATATTCCGATATATTATCAACGCTACAGTCGTGAACATAACCAATTAAGTGCAGAAGAATAACAAAATCAATACATGAGATATTGAATAAATTATTCGCTATATGTATCCTAACATTCATTTGATTAATAAGGTTATTCTGTCAAAATTAAATATTGATACTTTCGAAAGCAATATTCAATCCGAATCTGCCCACATGTAATTAGTGATAAACCTACACTCTGATAAATTGAAATGCAATCTTAGTAGGCTAAATAGGGTTCCATTACAATAATAATCTGGCAAATCGTTTTTTCTATTAGCAGCATAAAAATAATCGAAGAACCTCCGATAATATCAAAACATGCTAGTTGTTGAAATTTCCATTAAGAAATATTATTTTTGTATAAAATCTATCAATATGCTAAACGAAGTATTACAAACCATAAAAACCTTAAAGCGAGTTGAAAGTCCATCCCGTGAAGTTAAAGAATCTTTGGAATTTCTGGAACAATCGTTAAGAAGTAAGACCAAACAAAATTTGTTGGACCTAATGTCAGTTGGTGATGTAATTGGTTACGATGAACTCCAGCACAGTCTAAAAGAAATGGTTAACTTTCTTGAAATGATGAAAAACCAGAAGAAATAGTCTCTGGTATTATTTTCCTTCGATATTCCTTTTACGGTTTTCTCAACAAACAAAAACTCCCACAATGAGTAAAAACTCATCATGGGAATTTAACGCGGGTCGGGTTAAACAAATACTATAATGTTTTTTAATCTTTATGCTTATAGTTTTATAAAGCCTGCTGCATAACTAATCCCCGAATCAATTATTCTGATATGATAGAAACCTTTAGTTAAGCCAACTACATTAATTTTACTGTCATGTTTCAGAATATCACTATCAACAAGTCTTCCATTGGAAGAGTATATTTCGTAAGTAATATAATCTGATTTAAGATCTTTACAATTAATAGTCAAAAATTGTCCACATGGATTTGGATATATATGAAAGTCTATTGCTTTCTTTTCTTCATTGATTTCTGAAATACTCGAAAAATAATACACTGTACTTGAACTCTTAAACCAATAGGAATCAATAGTATCCCATAGATATACGCATTCATAATCCAGTGCCCCAAATTCATTGTATCCACTAATAAACCTGGTTGATAGCCACCACTCCCTTAATTCAGAATCCCACTTATAGTATTTTCTAACTATTTCCTGATTCATATCATTATATTCATAGTCATTTCTATCTCCTATCCATGTACTATCACTCAACTTGTATTCAAAAGACTCCTGTCGAACTAAATTTTTCATGTCATCATACTCCTTCTGTAATGAATCAACATGCAACCAAATGGAATCTTCCATATATTCAAAAGAGTTATATTTAATTGTAAAATCGTCAATTTTTTCACCCAGAGTTTTTCTAATTGGTTTCCAATCGCCTGATTCAAATATATAATCAGTACTTGATTGTATCTCTTCATGGTAGGTATAATTAGACCAATCACTAAATTCCCATCGTGCTAATTCCTTATTCCAGAAATACCAGATATCACTTACAACCCTGTCATTCTGATCATAGTTATACTCCATTTTCCATGCAAAATACCACTTGCTTTCTTCCCGATTAAAAAGTGAACTAATGGTTTCTTCAAGATTACCAAATGAATCATATTCATTTTCATATTTAGTGCTCAAATACCACTCATACAGATAGCTATCCCAGCCATAATTTATTCTCAATGAAATATTGTTGTTGTAATACTCATAGATGCTCTTTTCTCTCTTTATCCAACTTTGACCATCTCCCTGATATGATATAATTTGTATTTCCTGATATTGATCATTGAATGTTCTAACAGACTTACTATAATTTAGCCAGATGCCATTGTTTATTAAACGATATTTGAAAATTATCAAAAGAGTATTTTCTTCTTGATTGTAGGTATACGTATATTTTATCCGTGATACAGAATCCAAGTTTTCAAGATGTCCAAAAACTACCATTGAATCCAATCTTATTATATCTAACAGCATTGTCTCCGACAATACTTTATTTTCGTTAATATATTTTGATTTGTGACTCACCTCGTTAATGATTTCATTTTCAACTCTACTTGAGTTTATATCCTGACTGTGTGAGCTAATTACTATCAGGTTGATACAAAATAAAATTATAATTACAAGTTTCATAATGATTTTTAATTCTTAGGTTTATAGATAAAAGTTTATTCCAAATTTTAATCCGGCATTTCTATAATTACCGTCTAAAGGATAATCTTGATAAAGTGAATTCATTCCAAATTTATAAATTGGCTTTATGTATAATCCATAATTAGGATATATTAAATACTCCAGCGAAAACCCAAAGAAAAGATTTGTTATTCTTGGTTTAATTAAATTAGATTCTACTGTAAGCTCCTCTAACTCAAGAGAGTTATTAACAGGAACCATACCAGTAACGTCTTTCAGAAATGCAACCGATGCCCCGATTGATGGTAAGAAATAAAGGTTTTTCGTTCGAAATTGGTAACCAATATGTAATGGTATCTCAATATATCTGTATCGGTTTATATTTTCAACTTTATATTTTCTAACTTTATACTCATCAACCCAATTTTTTTCAAACCCAATTATCATAGGAACTACATTTGTATTCTGATCTACTATATAGAGCATTATTGTATCAATGTCATAATATCCGCCATCGGGGTCAATAATTGTTTCTGTCATTGAATAATTCAACTTTTCACTTAAGGAAGTAACTTCTATACCAGAACTTATTACCCAATTTTTGTATTGATAATTAATTTTTAGTCCGTATGAAACATTTGAATGATATATTTCATTGTTTGCTCGAAACTCTCTTAATGTGTTAAACTCATTATCCGAACTCAATTTCTTCCAGAAAATATCATACCCTACCTCCATAGATATACTTAGTCTACTGAAATTTTTACATTTCTCTGTGGAATCAGTAATTGAGATATCATTATTTAATTTCATTAATTCGGGGTACTGGTCAACTAAATTATCCAGTCTTCTAAACGAAACTCTACTGACAGGATCAATATTGTTATTTTCCAGACTAAAAGACTTTTTCATTGAATTACTCTCTTGTACAAAATCAATTAGTACACACAACTCTGATTCTCCATTATTCAACCCACCTGTTCTTATTTCTACATCTGCATTATTGTTAGTTTTATATGTAATCTTTTCAACTGTTCTAACATTATTGATACTTTTCCGTGCATCATTTTCAATTTGAGTCGTTTCATTGGTTATATCAGAAACATCAAGAATATCATTGGTCTGCAATTCTTTAGTTTCAGTACCAGATTCATCTATAAAGGTAGATTGTGCAGTTTTTTTAGGTTCGCTAACAGTATCAGGTATTATCATAAAATATATCAGCCCGGACATTAATGCTATCAATAGTAATAATATCTTAGAAACTCCCTTCCTCCCCATCTTCTTTTGAAGCCTGTTCCAGAATGTTATCGATGTTTCTTCTTCGTAACCAAGGAGTTTGTTCCTGATTAGGTAATCTATTTCATTATACGAGTTACTCATAGTTTTCGGAATTATTCGCAGTTATATTTTAGTCTTTTCATTAGCCAAATCCTGGCCTTGCGCACCTGGCTTTTTGAGGTACTTTCTGTTACCTTTAACAGATCAGCAATTTCCTTATGACTATATCCTTCAATTGCATACAGGTTAAAAACAACACGGTAGCCTTGTGGCATTGATTGTATCAGCGACATTATTTCTTTTGCAGATATTTGTTTTAGTATATCTGCTTCATCAGACGGGAGATAATTATAATCATCAATGTTTTGATGAAAATTTTCCTTTTTGTTCTTTCTGAAATAATCGATCGCTGTATTGATGATGATCTTTCTCATCCATCCTTCGAAAGAACCATTGCCAGAGTAAGTTTCTATTCTGGAATATATTTGAATGAATCCCTCAAGAAGAATATCCTCAGCTTCAGATTTATCTCTTGAATATCGTAAACAGGTTCCGAGGAGTGTTTTATGATATAATTTGAACAGCTCCTTACGGGCCTTCTGCTTGCCTTTTATGCATCCATTGATTATTTGGTTCATTTCGCTTTTCATCCTCTAATATCAAGACGAAAACAGTTTCAAAAAAGATGTCCGGGTTAAAAATTATTAGCGAAAAAAATTAACGGTTACTATTGTCACCTACCCCAAATACTTAGCAACAATGGGTATTCTCCGTCCCATACCAAATGCTTTAGTTGATACACGTAACATTGGCGGAGTTTGATACCTTTTGTACTCATTGGTGTTTACAAGTTTCAATATCCTGTCAACCAAAGCAGGTTCGAAACCCATTGCGACTATTTCCCTGGGGCCTTTTCTTTGTTCAATATACTGGTACAATATTTCGTCCAGGATTGGATAATCAGGTAATGAATCCGAATCCTTTTGATCAGGACGTAATTCTGCTGACGGTGGCTTGGTTATAATATTTTCCGGAATAACTTCCTTTATCCTGTTGATATACCTTGCAAGTTCATAGGTTTGAGTTTTATACAGGTCACCAATTACAGATAATCCACCATTCATATCTCCATATAATGTTCCGTAACCAACTGCAGCCTCACTTTTATTACTTGTATTCAATAATATGTAGCCAAACTTATTTGACAAAGCCATCAGAATGATCCCACGTGTTCTTGCCTGTAAATTTTCTTCGGTAATGTCTGAAGGAAGATCTTTGAAAAACGGGGTTAGAAGATTCTCAAATGAATTAAAGGCCTCTTCAATGGCAATGATATCATAAGGCATTCCAAGATTTTTAACCATTTCAACAGAGTCTGATACTGAATGATCCGATGAATATCTTGAAGGCAGGAGCACATTATAGACATTTTCAGCACCAAGTGCTTCAGCAGCTATTGCAGAAGTAACAGCAGAATCAATCCCACCAGACAATCCCAGAATTGCTTTATTAAAACCCAGTTTTTGAAAATAATTTCTTACCCCCATAACCAGGGCATCATGTATATCTTCAATTTCCGATCTCATTGCCCCAACCAAAACCGGGCAATCGTCAGAAGTTACTTTATCAAGATCAAATATTCTGAAATCTTCTTCAAAGTAACTGAGTTCATCCACCAGTTCTCCTGCCGAATTCATAACCAGCGATCCTCCATCGAACAACAACTCAGTTTGCGCACCAACATGATTTACATAAAACAAAGGGATACTATATTGTTTTGCATTTTTCCTGAGAATCTCCTTTCTGGTAGCAGTCTGATGATAATTAAAAGGAGATGCAGCAATGTTTATCATAAGGTCAGGCTCCTGATCAATTAACTGATCCATTGGATTTATTGTATAAAGTGGGTTATCCTGCACATTCCATAAATCTTCACAGATTGTTAAGGCGATTTTCTTTCTTTTAAACTTGATAACATTGAACTCACTATTGGGTTCAAAGTATCTGTATTCATCAAAAATATCATAATTTGGAAGCAGGGTTTTGTGTGTATATGATAATATTTTACCATCATTAACAAACGCCGCTGAATTGTAGAGTGGTTTACCTTTTGGATTTTTGTTAAAAGTTGGCAAACCAATTATTGCTGCTGTTTTAGTACAAAATGATGCAATTTCAGCAAGTAATGAATTACACTGCTCAACAAAATCTCTGAACTCAAGAAAATCCCTCGGTGGATAACCCGATATAGCAAGCTCTGAAAATACTACTATATCAGCACCTTCATATTCTCCCTTTCTAATACAATCAATGATTTTTGATTTATTGCTTTCAAAATTTCCTATATGGTAGTTTATTTGAGCCAGTGCTATTTTCATACTCAGTTAAATTTATTACTCTAAAAAAACAAATTCTTATTTATAACTATTGTGTTGTTCTAAAAAAACAGGCTTGCATTTATCTCGATAAAACTATTTCTTCCATTGTGTTCAACTGATGGGTCTAACTCATTTTTTCCCTTCAAAATATTGATAAATGCATTATCGAATATTATTCCAAATCTGGCATATGTAGATTTGTGAACAGGCATCTCAACTCCCGCTCCTAATATTAACGATTCGCGTGTAAAACGTAATTCATCATAAATGTTTTTTGTGTTGGTAATATTTTCATCACTATTCAACACATCAAAATCATCTTTTGCTTTTGCCGTTAAAAGGAATCCTATTCCAACTCCTATTTGTCCATAATATCTTAATTTATTTATCTGGTTTGTTTTCATTGTGAAAATTACCGGTATCCTGATATATTTTGTACGATAACTCCTGGTTAATATTCCTGAATATTCAACTGATGATGAACCTGTTTGATATTTTTCAGGATAAGACATGGTTCCATTAAGATAAACAACATCGAATCCTGTAGTTACAGAATAATTCTCCATCAGATAAAAATCTGCAGCAAATCCCCAACTTGCTCCAAAATCAGTTCCCTTATTGCTATAATCTTCATTTACTGAGTTGAACCATCCAAGGTTCATTCCGGCTTTGAAACCAAACTGAAATGGTTTATGTTGTGCAACCGAAGCTGCGTGAAGTATCAAAACCATACTGCATGCTAATACTATTTTTCTCATTTGTATTCTCTCAGATGTTAAAAATTTAATACAAATATAGTTAATCGATGTATGTATGAACGAAACATTTTTTGTTACTTTTGATTATTAATTTAAATAAAATTATGCAATCATGAAAAAGATAGGATTAGTAATCGCTGCCGTTTTAATAGTTTCATCAATTCAGGCACAATTACATTTTGGACCTCAAATCGGTTTTACTTCTTCAAAGCTAACCACAAACTTTAGTGACTATTCATCAGAAGTTAAAAGCAACTTCTTGTTTGGAGCTTTTGTTCGTATTGGAGAAAAAATATATGTACAACCTGAAATTAACTGGTTAACCCAGGGAGGAGTATGGGAAAATAGTACCATCGACAATAAAATAGAGATGAAATACAAAACAGTTCAGATACCGGTAAGCGTTGGATGGAGGATTATTGATCTTAAACTTGTAAATATCAGAGTATTTGGAGGTTTTGCGGCTAATATTGCCACCGATAAAGAAATGAAGATTGATGATATTGATGAACCAATAACCGATGCTGATTGGAATGATCTTGCCTGGCAATATCAGATTGGGGCAGGTGTTGATGTACTTATGTTTGCTCTCGATGTTAAATACATGGGAGGTCTTAATAACCTGTACAAAGGTGATGACTTTGTTTATGACGGAACTACCCTTTCAACAAAATCAAACCTGTTTACAATAACTCTGGGTTGGAAAATATTCTAAATAACCGAAGATAATTTTAACAAAAAGCTCATATAAAGTGATTAACAGTGAGTTGTTGCAATATCATTGTTAATCACTTTTTTATTCAATTTAGTATGAAATTCTGTTTTGTTTTCATCCTAATATTTAGCTCATTTCTAAGTTTAACAGGGCAGTATGTTACAACATATGATCCTCAAAAGGAATATAATGGTTATTACAAAGGTAAGCCTGAAAGTTATTACAGAGATCTGGCTAAAAAGGCATCAAAAGTAAAATCTGCAGGGATTCTTTTAACTACAGCAGGAACTACCGGAGTGATTACCGGAGCACTTGTTATTTCTTCTGCAACCGGACCTGACTCAGATGAAAAGGAAAAAACAGGAGCAATAATATTGTTATCGGGAGCAATACTAATGGATGTGGGTATTCCGTTATGGATTTATGGTGGTATTAAGAAACGGAATAATTTAAACGCTGCAGATCTGGCAGTTAAGAATCACACCACAAGCTTATATTTAGCACCGGTACAATCAGGGATTGGTTTGGTATGCCGCTTCTAGAAACCTAAATTAGATTAACATTATGATTTCTCAATGTAAGTCACTATTATTTCTATCAATTGTACTCTTTCTTTCGTCTTGCGTACAAAATTCCGGAAACAGGGTTTTAGTTAGTGAATCTGAGTTAATTAAACCCGAAATATTCATCCAAAGATATGGCAAAACACTTTTTGAACTTGACACCAATAATTTCTTGACTGAAGTAAACAAAATCCAAAGTGAATTTTCCCTTTTTCTCGGCAACGACTCAATGACTTATGAAAAGGTCAAACCACTATATGAATATGTTACCGACACTCAGCTCATTTCCATCAGCAAAAGGGTGATGGCTGATTACCCTGACCTGAGTAACCTTGAAACACAACTCTCTGATGCATTTGGAAGATATAATTACCTTTTTCCCAACACAAAACAAGTTACAGTCTATACATATATTTCTGATTTACATTTTGAAAATCCAATTATAGTTAACGACTCAGTAATAATTATTGCCCTTGATGTTTACCTTGGCACTGACTTTACAAAATATCGCAGTTTGGGTTTACCTTTCTACAAGATACGAAGAATGACTTCTGATAATATTGCAATTGATGTAATGAAAAAGTTATATGCCATAAATCTTGATCCAAAACTAAAACAAAAGACTCTCATTGACAGAATGATAAGTGCCGGTAAACTAATGTATTACCTTGATGTAGTACTGCCCGATGTTCCTGATAGTTTAAAAATTGGATATTCATCTGACCAAATGGATTGGATAAACAATAACAAATCAAATGTCTGGGCATTTTTGGTAAGCAATAAATTGTTTTACTCAGCAGACTATAAAACTCAAAGTAACCTTATTCAGGATGGCCCGTTTACAAGTGGCTTTTCAAATGAATCTCCTTCCAGGGTTGGCATTTGGGTTGGCTGGCAAATCGTCAGGAGCTATATGGATAATAACCCGGAAGTTAGCCTGATCAACCTCATCAATAACAGGGACCCACAAATGATATTTAATCAATCAGGATACAAACCATAATATTAATCAGTCTTTTTTATCCTGAGTTTTAATACTTCAATTTATTCCAAAAATTCGTATATTTGTTATATAATCTAAAATAGCTCCGCTTAATGCTGGTAAAAACCTTTGGTAGTGCTATTCATGGTATTGATGCAATTATCATTACCATTGAAGTAAATATAAGTAAGGGATCGAAATTCCACCTTGTTGGACTTCCTGATAATGCAGTTAAGGAAAGTCATCATCGACTTGTTGCAGTAATAAATAATATTGGAACAAGATTTCCGGGAAGGCGTATTGTCATAAATATGGCTCCTGCCGATATTAAAAAGGAAGGGTCGGCGTACGACCTGCCAATAGCAATTGCAATACTTGCTGCATCTCAACAAATGGATGACTCAAGACTTTCAGATTTCGTAATGATGGGTGAATTATCACTTGACGGGAGCCTTAAACCTGTGAAAGGAGCACTGCCTATGGCATTGAAGGCTAAAGAAAACAACTATAAGGGAATTATTGTTCCTGCAGAAAATGCTAATGAAGCGGCAATTGTTGACGACATCGAAGTCTATGGTTTTGATCATATTAATGATGTGATCGAAATGTTGAATTCAGGCAGTACTGATAACCGTGTAAGTGTAAATGCAGGAGATCAGCTTGCTTTGATGAATGATTATACATTTGACTTTGAGGATGTAAAAGGTCAGGAAAATATAAAAAGGGCTCTGGAGATTGCTGCTGCCGGTGGACATAATGTTATAATGATAGGTCCTCCGGGTTCAGGAAAAACAATGCTTGCAAAACGACTTCCTTCTATTCTTCCTCCTTTATCTGTAGAAGAAGCTTTGGAAACAACCAAGATTCACTCCGTTGCCGGAATTTTACCAGGAGATGTAGCTCTAGTCTCAAAACGACCTTACAGATCACCACATCATACAATTAGTGATGCCGGACTGGTTGGAGGGGGAACATATCCACAGCCCGGAGAGATATCCCTGGCACAAAACGGGGTCTTGTTTCTTGATGAACTTCCTGAATTTAAAAGGACTGTTCTCGAAGTTATGCGACAACCTATGGAAGACAGGATTGTAACAATTTCCAGGGCAAGGGTAAGTATAGATTATCCTGCCAGTTTTATGTTGGTTGCAGCTATGAATCCATGTCCCTGCGGATACTATAACCATCCTGATAAGGACTGTGTGTGTTCACCCGGTATTGTGAAAAGCTATTTAAATAAAATCTCCGGACCATTAATGGATAGAATAGATCTCCACGTTGAAGTAACTCCGGTACCTTTTAGTGAATTATCGGCGATAGATTCAGGAGAAAAAAGTGAATGGGTAAGAAACAGGGTAATAAAAGCACGTAATATTCAAAGAAAGAGGTTTTCTGTGAAAAAGGATGTGTATTGTAATGCTCAAATGAGCAGTAAAGATATCAGCAAATATTGCACATTGAATGAATCTGGTCATCAAATGCTAAAAACAGCAATGGAAAAACTGTCTCTTTCCGCACGTGCTTATGACAGGATAATAAAAGTTGCCAGAACAATTGCTGATCTGAATGAGCACCTTAATATTGAAACTGAAGATCTGGCTGAAGCTATTCAATATCGTAGTCTGGACAGGGAAAGTTGGGGTACTTAGCCAATTTTTTATTGACTTATTAAAATGTATCCTTACATTTATCATCTTAAATTCACTAAAACTATATACAACAAAACAAATGAAGCTTGTCTATAAAATCCTGTTTGCAATTATAATTCCTATCGCCATAATATCAGTTATCTTTATCTTTTTTATTCAAAGTATGTTATACAGTGAGGTTGAGTCACGTTTTGTTAATAGCATCGAAAATACAACAGATGATTACGCCAGTTTAATAAACCTGAAACTTGAAAGCCTCTCCGAACTGGTAAATTTTTCTGCAAAGAAACTTGAGGATTCTCAGGATTTCACAAAAGAACAGGTAATTACTATGATTAATGAGACTGTTGGTTTCGATTCAATAATCTTCGGAGCAGCAGTTTTCTTCGATACTACTTACACAGGGAAGTTGAGCAAATCATTTTACTATGCGTATCGTGATAGTAATAATGCAATTTCAAACATAAGCTTTGATCATAACGATAAACAATACAGAGAATATTTTAATCAGAACTTCACTTGGTGGACACGTCCCAAAGCTACCGGTGAATCAATGTGGACTTCGCCATACTTTGATGAAGGTGCCGGAAACCTTCTTATGATAACTTATACAAAACCGTTTTTTATTGATGGATCATATTGCGGAATTGTTACAATAGATATATTACTGGAAAACATAAAACAACTACTGCTAATAAATGAAAAAAGAATTGAAGGTGATTTTGATCCAGACCTGTATATAATTAACGCTCTCGACAGTCTGATTATTTATACTGAAAGGGCAGGTATACCAGGGCTTCATGCGTTAGGTCCTTCACCTGATGAAATTATCTATGACATGAAAACAAAACTTACAATATTTGATCTTGTGCTCAATAATAAGTCCGGATCTGATGTTGTAACAGCTGACGATGGACACAGTTATTTTGTATTTCATTCAAAAGTAGAAAGTTGTGATTGGATTATTATCGATATACTTAGTGTTTCTGAAGCGCAATCAGCAGTTTACGAGTCAGTTAGCAGGATCATAATTTTTATTATGATATTTCTAAGTGCTTTGGTGGTGATAATATTTGTAACCAGCAGATTAATTACAAATCCTTTATCAAAATTAAGCAACTTATCTGTTGAGATTTCTGATGGGAATTATAACAAAGAGATAAATATAAATCGAAATGACGAGATCGGCACTCTGGCAAAAAACTTCAATATAATGATCGACAAGGTGGTTGAAAGAGAAAATAGTTTGAAAGACGCCAATAAACAACTACTTGTATTAGATGAAGCTAAAAATGAATTTCTCAAACTAATAAGTCATGAAATAAGAACACCGTTAAATGGTATTGTTGGTTCAGCACATTTTCTAAATGATATTATTGAAGATCCGGAGTTAAGGGAATTTCTTGAGATGCTTAAAGAATCTGTCGAGAGACTTGATAAATTTTCAAAAAAAGCACTGGAAATTACTGAAATGCAGGCAGTTGGCAGAGATGCTGAAAAGACCACTGTCAGTACTTCTGAAATACTTGATGATGTAATCAATGAATTAAAACCTGATCTTGATAAAAAACAACTCATAATTTCAACTTCCTATTGTGATAATTATAATCTGTTTTGTGTTAAAGAATATTTTAAAAAGAGTATAATAGAAGTTCTGGATAATGCTATACGATTTTCTCATAACAATTCTGAAATTGAGGTTAAAACGCTTATTGAGGACAACAAATTCAAGGTTAAGATTTCAGATTCAGGAGAAGTAATATCTCCCGACAAAATAGAGAAAATAGTTCAGCCATTCGGACTTGGGAATGAACATTATGACAAACACACTGGACTTGGACTGGCCTACATTCAAAAGTTTTTGGAGATTCATGACGCTTCTATTGAAATTGTAAGTAATATTGAAAAAACAGAAGTATCACTTGTTTTTGACAAAATAAGTAATCAAAATGAAAATTGACAGATCAAATCTTGAGAACCTGAATAAGCTTAATAAGGGAACACTAATGGAAGTTCTCAATATAGAATATATAGCTGCGGATGATGGTATTGTAACGGCCAAAATGCCTGTAAATGAATCCACATTCCAGCCGGACAAAATATTGCACGGTGGTGCTAACCTTGCTTTGGCCGAAACTGTAGCTGGATTGGGTTCTGCTCTAATGGTGGATCTAAAACAATATTCTGTGAGAGGTGCACAGGTTAGTGCAAATCATGTTGGAACTACAAACAAAGGCCATGTATTTGCCAAAGGAATAATCATACATAAGGGTAAAAACACACATGTATGGAATATTGATATCAAGGATAGTAATGGCAATCTTGTCTCTACCTGCCGTATTACTAATATTATTGTGAAAAAATGATAAACAGCATTCTTGAGTTTCCGGATTTACTTATTTCAAAGGGATTACCATTTGCAATATACAGTTTACCAGATAAGAATGGATTTGAACTGGTTTTCCAATCAAATAGAGAAATAAATAAAATAAATCTACTTGATATTGGAGAAATATCAGGATTTGTAATTGCTGATTTTGAGAGTGCTCAAAGCGGAACTGCCATTGTTATACAGCCGGATTTCATTATTTCGGAAGATAATAACCTGAAAATGGCTTTTGATTTTGTAAAGAATCTTAACGATTGTGGTGACTACTATTTTACAGAAAACATATGTATAACAAAGCAGAATTACCTCGACAGGGTAGATTATCTCATTGATAAACTTAAGCAGAAAGAACTAAGTAAGGTTGTGTTCTCAAGGGTTATGCAGAAAGAGTTAAATAAGAAGGTAAGTATAAATCGCTTACTAAAAAGCCTCAACAAAAAATATAAAAATGCTTTTATAAACCTGTTCCATTTACCCGGAATAGGTACGTGGTTTGGAGCATCACCCGAAACACTCTTTAAATACTCAGATAACAACATTATTACTGATGCTATGGCAGGCACGGTTTTGGTTGGTAATGAGAGGTCACCAAAATGGACACAGAAAGAAAATGAAGAACAAAAATTGGTTTCTGTTTTCATTGAATCATTATTGTCGGAACTTGGGATACATGATTTTACAAAATCCGGTCCCGTAGCTGTTCAGGCAGGAAACATTTGCCATCTGAGAACAAAATTTTGTATACCGGGTGAGTCATTAAAAGATAAAGAAGGCAAGTTTATAGCCGGGCTGCATCCAACACCGGCAGTTTGTGGATTGCCAAAAGCTGAAGCCTTTTTGTTAATAAAAAAAGCCGAACAGCATCAACGCAGATATTACACCGGATTCATTGGTCCCTGGAACTTAAACAATGAGTCACAGCTCTTTGTAAATTTAAGATGTGCAGAACTTGATCAGGACAAAATAAACATTTATGTAGGTGGAGGATTAACAGCATCATCAGTTGCTGAAGATGAATTTTCTGAAACAATTCACAAATCAGAAACCCTGTTGTCGGTTGTGGAAAATTTATAGAAATTTGCACAATGACTTCTGATAAAAAAAACATCAGTCTGCTTGCTGACATATTTGTAAAAAAGGGACTGTCCAATATCGTTATTTCTCCAGGCTCTCGTAATGCACCAATTATATTAAGCTTTGTAAACAATAAAAAAGTAAACGCATTCAGCATTGTTGACGAAAGAAGTGCAGCATTCTTCGCACTTGGCATGTCATTACAAACAGGTATGACTACAGCAATAGCCTGTACTTCAGGTTCTGCAGTTCTCAATTACGCTTCAGCTATTTCAGAAGCATATTATCAAAAAGTTCCATTACTTGTATTAACAGCAGATCGTCCATCACATTTAATTAATGTTGGTGACGGACAAACTATTAATCAAACTAACGTATTTAATAATTTCATAAAATACAGTTATCAGTTACCTGAAAACATTGATGGCATTGACGAATTCAGGTCAGCAGAAAAAACTATCAATGAGGCAATTAACAATTGTATGTTTCCTGAGCCGGGACCTGTTCACATCAATATACCATTTGATGAGCCTATTTATAATACAACCAATGAAGTAATAACCGGAGCGGTAATTAACCCGCTGGAACCTGATTGCAACATTGACACTTTAAAGGTCAAAGAAATTGCAGATAGAATGAATGGTTCTGCAAAAATTATGATCATCGGAGGTCAAAACAAACCGGATAACAGGTTAAATCTGTCGTTAAAAAGACTATCATTAAAGAATAACATCATAATATTATCAGAAACCACTACAAATATAGTTGGGGATAACTTCATTGATACCATCGATAATGTAGTATCAGCAATAAGTGACGAAGATGCACTAGCTTTTAAGCCTGAAATAATAATCAGCTTTGGTGAACAGGTCGTTTCAAAAATGCTTAAGAAATATTTAAGGAAAAATAAACCAGACTTTCACTGGCATATATCTGCTTCGGGCGACAAAATGGACACTTATTTCAGTTTAACAGAAGCAGTTAAATGCGATAATGCAAAATTTCTCAAAGCATTGGAGGACAGGGTAGAACAATCTAACAGCAGCTATTCAGCACTCTGGAAAGCTCGTTATCAAAATGTCAATGCGAAACGTGAATTTTATCTGGGAAATACTATGTATAGTGATCTAAAGGTATTTGATTATGTACTGAAGCAGCTACCTCAGAATATAAACATACATTTAGGAAACAGCACACCTGTAAGATACAATCAGCTTTTTGGATGTAAACCAGGGATAACTTATAATTCAAACCGAGGTGTAAGTGGTATTGACGGTCATGTATCAACTGCTGCCGGTTATAGTTATTATTCAAAAGAATTAAACGTACTTATAACAGGAGATCTTGGATTTTTATATGATTCCAATGGTCTTATGAATCACTATCTTAAACCAAACTTTAAAATAATTGTAATAAATAATTCAGGTGGTGGAATATTTAGATTTATTCCCGGGCCTGACACTTCTCCAAATCTCGAAAATTTCTTTGAAGTAAAACATAACTGGACTGCAGAATATATCTGTAGTAACTTTGGAGTAAATTACCTGAAAGCTGACAGTATGGATTCATTGCAATCTGTTTTTAATGATTTCCTGAATAATAGCAGCTCCTGCAGTTTGCTTGAAATCTTCACTCCCAACGAAGTTAATGGTCAGGTATTACGCGAGTATTTCCAACATTTAGCGGAATAATCTGAATATGGGATAAATATGCTGTTTTACATAACGGCTTAATTTTTATATCTTTGAAATCACTTGAAAAGGATGATTAGCAACAATAAAATTTATCAAATATGAAATACCGGAAATTTACCAGACTACTATCAACATTTGTAATATTGCTTGCGATTGGTACAAATGCTAATATTTATTCCCAAACTGTTGTTCAGTGGTACACATCGATGGGAGAATTCAGGGCACAGCTCCGTGAAGACCTGGTTCCTGTTACTGCTCAGAATTTTATAGACCTTACAAATTCACAATTTTATGATGGATTGATTTTTCACAGGGTTATTAGTGATTTTATGATCCAGGATGGGTGTCCGAACGGCAATGGTACCGGAGGACCTGGTTATACATTTGATGATGAATTTCATCCTGATCTCAGACATGATGAACCAGGAATCTTGTCGATGGCTAACTCAGGACCTAATACAAATGGTTCACAATACTTCATCACAGTAGTTCCTACAACGTGGTTAGATGACTTACATTCAGTTTTTGGAAAAATTATTGATGGAATGGAGGTTGTTTATGCCATAAGTGAAGTTGAAACCGATGCAAACGATAAACCACTGATCGATGTTGTTATTGATAGTATAAGAGTTGTTGATGGTGATCCTGCCATAACATTAACTGCTCCGTTAGCCGGCTCCAGGTGGAATGGATTTGCAGATAACGAGATAACATGGGACAGCGAATTTATTGCGGATGTGAAAATTGAATTCTCTTCAGATAACGGGACAACATGGGAAGATATTACAGAATCTGCTTCTGCACACCCAAGGTCATACACCTGGGAAGCTCCTGATATTATTTCTAATGAATGTTTGATCAGGATAAGTGATGTTGCTAATCCCGATGTGTTCAGTATAACAGAAACACCATTTACATTATGCAAACTGGACCTTCTTTATCCTAACACAACAAGCCTGTATCGGGTTGGTACCCCTGTGGAAGTCACTTGGGAAAGTGAGCTGGTTGAGGAAATTACTGTATCATACAAAGCTTGCATTGATTGCGACTGGGTAATTGTTGAAGAAGGTATTCCTGCTGAAAATGGAAATTATTTGTGGACCCCTGAAGTTGCTACAACCTGGTGTAAGATACAGCTTAGCGAGACATCTTATCCTGAGGTTACAGATGAATCAAGCGGGATATTTTTTGTATTCAGGTTAGATCTCACCTCTCCTGAAGGAGGTGAAAACATTGAAGGATTAAGTAGCTTTGACATTACCTGGGTAAGTGAGATAATCAGTGAAGTAAAAATTGAATTTTCTCCTGATAATGGCGTAAACTGGGAAGTAATCGCAGATGATGCAACAGCAAGTGACTCTGTTTATACATGGGAAGTGCCAAATATCAATGCTGATGAATGTTTGATAAAACTTACATCACCAGGACTTGCTGAGCTTTATTCAATGAATGAAACACCTTTCTCGATTTATGAAACTCTTGGCATTGAAGATAATTTTAGCACAGATGTCCTTAACATATACCCAAATCCTGTTACAGATCAGGTTAATATCGCGTATTATCCGCTTGAAACCGGTGAAGGCTTCTATGTAACTGTTCTCAACACTAACGGGGAGACTATTTTCGAACTATCTGAAAAATCAACTGGTAAGGATGTACATAATATCACCTTAAATTTTAATAAACTATCTAAAGGTGTTTACTTCGTAAGGATATCAAATAACAAAAGGGTTATTACCGGTAAAATAGTAAAATAGATCTGCTACCTGAATTTAGCCGGCACAACACAATTTGTGTACCGGTCTTTACAACTTTGATTGCTTTTTTGATTGGTGTCAGCCTGTGATATTGCAATATCATACTCCAATTTAAGTTATAGGTTATTAAAATGTTTCTTATACGATGATCTTTTAATTCATAACTTTGTCAGTTACATTAATAATTAATAAATAAAACGTGAATTACGAAAGCCCTAAACTGATATTTAAAAATATCCCTTCAGGGAAAATAGGCTGGTGCAGTCCGTCAAACATTGCCCTGGTGAAGTACTGGGGAAAAAAAGGATTACAATTGCCATCAAACCCTTCTTTAAGCTTCACTCTGAACAAATCACAAACTGAAACAATTATTGATTTCTCACCTGCTGAAAACAATAAATGTAATATCAGCTTTTTTTTGGAAGGAATTCCAAATACTAAATTTGCTGAAAAAATATCCGGATTCTTTAGTAGAATTATAAATATATTCCCGTTTCTTGATCAGCTAGACATAAAAATATACTCAAAAAATACCTTCCCACATTCAGCTGGAATAGCTTCATCTGCATCGGGTATGAGTGCACTGGCGCTAGCTTTATGTGATATTGAGAATCAATATTTTGAATCGTTTTCAACTGAGAAAGAGTTTTTCAGGAAAGCATCTTATGTAGCACGATTAGGATCAGGAAGCGCCTGCAGATCAATTTACGGGGGACTTGTCAACTGGGGAAAAGCAGAAGGAATCAATAATTCATCTGACTATTTTGGTCATGAGATAAGAGATAATATAAACCCGGTTTTTGAAGATTTTCAGGATTCCATATTAATAATCGACGCCGGTCAAAAAAAAGTATCCAGCACGATTGGTCATAATCTGATGAAAACAAATCCCTTTTCTTCAGGAAGATTTATACAGGCAAACAAAAACCTTCAATCTCTGTTAAGTGCCGTAAAATACGGCGATTTAGAGGAGTTTGTCAGGATTGTTGAATTGGAAGCTCTTACACTTCATTCCATGATGATGACATCATCTCCGTATTTCTTACTGATGAAACCACAAACAATCTCCGTGATTGAAAAGATCTGGGAATACAGGAAAGAAACTAACGTACCGGTTTGTTTTACTTTAGATGCAGGACCAAATATTCATATGCTCTATCCATATGATTATAAGGAAAGAGTAATTGATTTCATAAACACAGAACTTATAAAATACACAGTTAATAATTCTGTAATCCATGACAGGGTTGGTAGCGGACCAGCTAAAATTGCCATATGATACAAGAAGAAGGGAATACTTTTAATTCGAAGATACTACTGTTTGGGGAATACAGCCTCTTGAAAGGATCGATGGCTTTGAGTATCCCATATGAACGATTTTGGGGACAATTACAGAAAGATCCTTCGTCAAAAAGTGGCAAAAGCGACCATTATTCTGTAAAGTACCTTGAGGAGTATCTGCAATTTCTTGATGATAACAACTTTGAAACTATTATTGAAATAGATGAATTCAGGGAAGATATAAACAACGGACTTTTTTTTGAATGTAATATACCTGTAAGTTATGGCTTAGGTAGTTCAGGAGTGATTGTTGCTTCAATTTTTAGTGCCTATTCCAGAAATAAAAACATCAACAACCTGACTGAACTCATTTCAATCTTTTCTGAAATGGAATCCTACTATCATGGGAGTAGTTCAGGATTAGATCCTATAACATCATATTTCAATACTCCTGTTTTACTAAAGCAAGGTAATCGTATTGAGTCGGTGGAACTACCAGGGTTTAACATTAAAGGAGATGGTGCTGTTTTTCTCCTGGACACGAATATCCTTGGCGAAACCCAACCTCTTGTCAGATGGTTTCTTGATGCTTTCGATAATAATTTAATCCGTAATGAGGTATTAAACGAGCTTGTCCCGTTAAACAATGCCTGCATCAATGGTCTGTTGACAGGTAGCATAGTTAATATCATGCCCGATATAAAAAGGTTGTCTCATTTCACATATGAAAAACTTGATAGAATGATCCCGGATAATATCAAAGGAATATGGCTTAAGGGACTGGAATCAAATGACTATTACCTTAAATTATGTGGATCCGGAGGCGGAGGAATGATGCTGGGCTTTACAGAAAATTATGACTACCTGAAATCCTGCTTTACAGATCATGATATTCATACCATTTTCAGATTCTGATCTAAACCAATAACCGGCAGCTCATTCGTAATTATTATCTCTTCAGGATTAACAACAGCCTGAAGCGCAATTATTTCAACTCCACATCTAATAGCTTTCATAAATGCATAATAATAATCCGGGTCGATTGTTTTGGCAATGCCAAACCGTTCAATATCCGTACGTTGTATTACATAAACCATTATTGCTCTTAATCCACGTTCGTTTACCTTTATCAATGTTTCGAGATGCTTTCTTCCCCGGCTGGTTTTTGCGTCCGGAAAAAGAGCTGATTTATCAACCTTCATTGTTACATTCTTAACCTCAATAAAGCATTTCTCACCAGGTTTTTCACAGTAAATATCAAATCTGCTATTCTCAAATTTTACTTCTCTTTTGACTGTATCATAACCCGATAATTTTTTAACTGAATTGTTTAAGATTGCATCAAAAACCAGTTGGTTTGGAACAAGTGTGTTTATTCCAATCCACCCATCATTGATGAATATCATTTCCCAGGTAAACTTTGTTTTACGTTTTGAGTCATTTGCAGGACTTAAAAAGACATCCGCACCCTCTTCAATACATGATTTCATTGAACCTGAATTGGTACAGTGTGCAATTACAACATCACCACTTTCAAGTTCAATATCTGCAAGAAAACGTTTATAACGTCTTATCAGCCTGCCTTTGATTAATTTATTCTTAAATTTCATATTTTCGTGACAAAATTAAAACAAAAAAGATGAACAAGAGGGAATGGAAATCCATGAATGAGTTTGAGGATATCAAACTGGAGAAATGGAATCATATTGCTAAACTTACGATTAACAGGCCAAGGTATTACAATGCTTTTACACCAACTACAACGACTGAAATGGCTGCGGCGATGGAAATTCTTCGTGAAGATCAGGACATATGGTCAATACTTATAACTGGTGAAGGTGATAAAGCTTTTTGTAGCGGAGGTGATCAAAACGTTAAAGGAAAAGGAGGCTATATTGGAAAAGATGGTGTTCCTAGGTTGAATGTACTTGATGTTCAGAGAAAAATAAGATCAATGCCAAAACCTGTTATTGCAATGGTTAACGGTTATGCTATTGGTGGCGGTCATGTACTACATGTTGTATGCGATATGACAATTGCCAGCGATAATGCTATATTTGGCCAAACCGGACCAAAAGTAGGAAGTTTTGATGCGGGTCTTGGGTCTTCATTTTTAGCTGCTATCGTTGGACAGAAGAAAGCAAGAGAAATATGGTTCCTGAACAAACAGTATACTGCTGATGAAGCACTCGAAATGGGTCTTGTAAACAAAGTTGTTCCATTTACAAGTCTTGAAGACGAAGCAGTTGATTGGTGTTTAACAATGCATAAAAGAAGCCCTATGGCAATCAGAATGATCAAATTAGGTATGAATGCTGAACTTGATGGTCAAATTGGTCTACAGGAGTTTGCCGGTAATGCCACACTTCTCTACTATTTGACCGATGAAGCCCAGGAAGGAAAGCATGCATTCCTCGAAAAAAGAGATCCTGAATTTCATAAATATCCGAAATTCCCTTAGTGAGGAATGGTAATAATCAGGGTAAACTTACTACTAATATAATGTCGAAAACCGGTTCCTGGATTAAAGCAGCAAGATTGAGAACATTACCTCTTGCCATGTCATGTGTATTGATGGGGAGTTTTCCTGCCATAAAAACTGGAACTTACAATGTACTGGTGATTATTCTTGCATTGGTTACTACCCTTTTCCTTCAGGTACTTTCAAACCTTGCAAATGATTATGGTGATGGGATGAAAGGAACAGATAATGAAAACCGTATAGGTCCGAAAAGAACTATTCAAAGTGGCGAAATCAGTCCAACAGAAATGATCACAGGGATCATTGTATTAACAATACTTGCACTTGTTTCAGGTATTTGGTTAATAGTAGAATCATTAGGGTTTAAGTTTTACAGCCTGCTGTTTTTAATACTTGGGCTGGCCTCCATCGCAGCTGCATTGAAATATACAATTGGTAAAAAAGCATATGGTTACTCAGGGTTTGGTGATCTGTTCGTATTTGTCTTTTTTGGAATTGTTGCTGTTCCGGGAACTTATTATCTGGCTACAAATAATCTGAAATGGGAGATTTTTTTACCAGCCGTTGCCATGGGACTGTTCAGCACAGGTGTATTAAACCTGAATAACATGAGGGATATGGAAAATGATGATGCTTCAGGAAAATATACCTTTGCACTGGTACTTGGATTTCAAAGATCAAAACTATATCACTTTGTCATTATTATTTTAGCATTAATATGTCTTTTATCATACTCTATACTCAATTACACAAGTATCCTGCAGCTTTTGTATATAATAATCTACCCTTTATTTATAAAAGATCTGTATGCAATTTACATAACAACTGATAAGTCAAAATTAGATCCTTTTTTAAAAAAACTGGCAATATCTACATTATTAACAACACTGGTTTTCGGGATGGGTTTGTTGATCAGTTAACAACAAAACAGGCTCTTATTTTTAATCGTTCTACATCTCCAACAATATCATTTTAAATTAATTACTTTGCTATTTTTGCACGCTAAAATGGCGCAGAGCAAAATAACACATAAGGTAATTACAGGTTTACATAAACTGCCAAAAAATCAGATCATGATTATTTTGAGTATAGTTATTGGTTTTGTTGGTGGTTTGATTGCTGTGATAATGAAGAATATAGTATTCTATATCAGAGAACTACTAACAAGTGACTTCTCAGTGTCATATTCAAATTATCTATATGTTGTTTACCCTGCCATCGGGATTCTTGCAACAGTAATTTTCGTGAAATTCATATTACGAAAACCTGTAAGGGATGGTATTCCAAATGTACTGTATGCAATTTCCAAGGAACATGGTATAATTAGGAAACACAATACATTTTCATCAGTAATTTCCAGTGCTTTAACAGTAGGATTTGGAGGATCTGTTGGATTGGAAGGGCCAACGGTAGTAACTGGTTCTGCCTGGGGTTCTATGATAGGAAAAGCATTGAGACTTAACTATAAACAAATAGTTGCAATACTTGGATTTGCAGCCGCTGCTGCTATGTCAGCAATATTCAAAGCTCCAATTGCTGCAATTGTATTTGCCCTGGAAGTCATTCTTTTTGATATGACTATGACTGCGCTCGTGCCACTTTTGATTGCATCTATTACTGCGGCACTAACTTCACAAATCTTTCTTGGTCAGGATATACTCTATCCTTTTGTAATTGATCATAAATTTGAGTTAAATCAAACTCCATATTACATTGGACTTGGATTATTTACCTCTTTAGTTTCTGTATATTTCATAAAAATGTATGTTGCGTCAGGCAAAGTATTCGATAAGATCAGGAGCAGCTTTGTGAAATTTGTAATAGGTGCTGGTTCATTAGGAGGGCTGATTTTCCTTTTGCCCTCGCTATATGGTGAAGGTTTTGAAGCTATTAACGAAGGTTTGTCGGGAAAAATTGAATTCATTTTCGACAATAGCATATTTTATGAATACAGTGATAGTGTTCCAATTGCTTTACTATTATTGTTTTCAATTATCCTTTTCAAGGTAATTGCCACCTCTCTTACTTTCAGGGCAGGCGGAGTTGGAGGAATATTTGCTCCTACTCTTTTTATCGGTACCATGTCAGGTTTGTTCTTTGCCAGTGTTATGAATTATTTGGGATTCACTAATCTTCCGGTTGCGAATTTTGCACTGGTTGGAATGGCAGGATTGCTGGCAGGTGTTGTACATGCTCCTTTAACTGCTATTTTTCTAATTGCCGAGATAACAGGAGGTTATGACATGTTTCTGCCAATCATGCTTGTTGCTACAATTTCATATGCCGTGGCAAAACTTATTGTACCAAAATCGATTTATACAATTCAGCTTAAAAAACGTGGTGAAGTTATTACCCATCACAAAGACAGAGCTTTGCTATCAATGATGGATATGAGTACCCTGATTGAAAAAGATTTTAGTACCATTGATCATGAAGCTTCATTGGGAGAGCTTGTTAAAGTTATTGCCAACTCAACACGTAATGTATATCCTGTAATTGACAATGAGCTTAACTTTTATGGCATCATTTTCCTGGATCAAATAAGGAATATAATGTTCAAGCCTGAGATGTATTCAGAAACAGCGGTCCATAGTTTGATGTTTATGCCTTCAAATATTGTTGATTATAATGATGATATGGAAACAATTGCCGGGAAGTTCCAGCATTCCGGTAAATATAACTTGGTTGTTCTAAAAGATGGTAAATATGAAGGTTTTTTATCCAGGGCAAATGTTTTTTCACATTACCGGGAAATTTTAAAGGATATGTCGGATGATTAGTATGAAAAAATAAAGACCGGAAGCATGAAATCATTAACTTGCTGAATGTATTGATATTTACAACTATACCATCGTACTGATTCTTACATTAAACTAAAAAACTTAACTTTGTTAAATAACAATTAAAATCTAGGAATTGGGGAATATTATACGCAAACTCAATTTTATTAAATTCAATGCAAACGCTGAAAACCTGAAGCGACTCGTATTGATACTGAGTTTTGTTATTGGTATTGTAAGTGGATTGGCTGCAGTATTTCTTAAGAATATTGTATTCTTCACCCACGATCTGGTAACGCATGGCTTTGTATTTGATGATTCAAACTATTTATACCTGGCTTTTCCAACTATTGGTATTCTGTTCACAGTTCTTTTTGCAAAGTATGTTATTCGTGATAATATCAGTCACGGTGTAAGCAGGATATTATTTGCCATTTCCAGGAAACATGGCAGGATTGAACCTCATAATATGTACTCTTCCATGCTAGGGAGTACTCTTACCGTTGGATTTGGTGGGTCAGTGGGTCTGGAGGCTCCAATCGTTCTTACAGGAAGTTCGATGGGATCATATTTGGGAAGGCTGTTCAGACTGAATCGTAAAACAATAATGATACTTATTGGTGCCGGAGCAACCGGTGCTATTGCCGGGATATTTAAAGCTCCTGTAGCGGCTGTTATTTTTTCACTTGAGGTATTGATGATCGATCTCACAATGGGTGCCCTTATACCATTACTGATAGCTTCTGCAACTGCAGCATCTATATCTTACCTGTTTATGGGAAGCGGTGTTTTATTCTCCTTCGATCTGATAGATAGTTTTTATATAAGACATATTCCTTATTACGTTGGTTTAGGGTTATTTACAGGCTTTATCTCCTTATATTTTACGCAAACTACATTTTTAATTGAAGATTTCTTTAAAAAAGTAAAAAACAAGTTTTTAAAAGTAGTTATTGGTGGCTCGGCACTTGGATTATTAATATTTATGCTTCCTTCCTTATACGGAGAAGGTTACGAGTTCCTTCAATTACTTATAAATAATGAGGTTGATGGTCTTGTAAACGAAGATATATTTAAAATTTCATCATCAACAACACATATAATAATATTCCTTGGATTAATTGTTCTTTTCAAAGTTGTTGCAATGGCTGTTACAACCGGTAGCGGAGGAGTTGGAGGGATCTTTGCACCATCGCTTTTTGTAGGTGGAGTTCTGGGGGTTCTTTATTCACGACTTACAAGCCTGATACCCGGAACCGTAATACCAGAGAAAAACATGGCACTTGTAGGGATGTCGGGAGTAATGGCTGGTGTAATGCATGCCCCTTTAACAGGTATATTTCTTATAGCAGAGATTACCGGTGGATATGAACTGTTTACTCCGCTTATTATTACTGCAACCATTTCGTACCTAACAATTATGTATTTTGAGCCCCATTCAATTTACACAAAAAGACTTGCTGAAAGAGGTGAACTTTTTACACATCATAAAGATAAATCGGTATTGCAAATGATGAAGATCGAAAGTCATCTGGAAACCAATTTTAAAACAATTGATCAGAATAGTAATTTAGGTGAACTGGTTAAAGTGATTGCCGAATCAGAGAGGAATATCATTCCGGTTGTTGATAGTGAGGATAATTTTTACGGGCTTGTTTTTGTAAATGACATCCGCAACATTATGTTCAATCAGGAATTGTATGATAAAATAAATGTTGCCAACATTATGTACATGCCTGATCCAGTAGTGTCTCCTGATGAATCTATGGAAGATGTAGCTCATAAATTTCAGGAAACAGGTCACTATAATTTACCTGTTATCAGTAATGGTAAATATCTTGGGTTTGTGTCAAGAGCCCGAATATTTTCAACTTACCAGAAATTACTCAGAGAATTCTCTCAGGAATAAGAATCTATAATTTTTCATACTAACGGTTACCAAAGGTATCAGAATTAATGAAATACACATTAATATAATTTCATTCATACTCAAAAAAAAACCACCCTTCGCAAGAAAGATGGTTTTTTCATAAACAAAATTAGTTCTTACATCATACCTGGCATTCCGCCTCCCATTGGCGGCATTGGAGGTGCAGGTGCAGCATTTTCGTCTTTATGTTCTGAAAGTATGCATTCTGTGGTCAACAGCATACCTGAGATTGATGCAGCATTTTCCAGAGCAACACGTGTTACTTTTGTTGGATCAACAACACCGGCTTTTATGAGGTTTTCATAAACTTCAGTTCTTGCGTTAAATCCGAAATCGCCTTCTCCTTCTTTTACCTTATTTACAATAACTGATCCTTCCAGTCCGGCATTCTCTACTATCTGACGAAGTGGTTCTTCAACAGCTCTTTTTACGATAGCAATTCCTGTTGCTTCATCTTCTGTTTCTGGTTCAATATCATCAAGAGCTGGAATTGTACGAATTAAAGCAACGCCACCACCAGGAACTATTCCTTCTTCAATTGCAGCACGGGTTGCAGCAAGAGCATCGTCAAAACGATCTTTTTTCTCTTTCATTTCAACTTCACTGGCAGCACCTACATAAATAACAGCTACACCACCGGCAAGTTTAGCCAGTCTTTCCTGAAGTTTTTCTTTATCGTAGTCTGAAGTTGTTGTTTCAATCTGAGCTCTGATCTGATTAACTCTGGCATCAATATTTTCTTTATCGCCTTTTCCACTTACAATTGTTGTATTTTCTTTGTCAATGGTAATTTTCTCAGCTTCACCAAGCATTTCCAGTGTTGCATCTTCCAGTTTATATCCTTTTTCTTCGGATATTACTGTACCTCCTGTAAGTATTGCAATATCTTCCAGCATTTCTTTTCTTCTGTCACCAAATCCTGGAGATTTTACAGCTGCTACTTTTAATGATCCACGTAACCTGTTTACAACTAAAGTTGCTAATGCTTCACTTTCTACATCCTCTGCAATAATAATAAGTGCCTTACCTGTTTGAGCTGCTTTTTCAAGAATTGGAAGTAAGTCTTTCATTACACTTACTTTTTTGTCATAAATGAGAATTAACGGACTCTCATAAACAGTTTCCATCTTCTCAGTATCTGTAACAAAATATGGAGAGATATAGCCACGGTCGAACTGCATACCTTCTACAACGTCAACATAAGTATCAATTCCTTTAGCTTCCTCAACAGTAATTACACCTTCTTTTTTTACTTTACCCATTGCTTCTGCAATAAGTTTACCAATATTCTGATCATTATTTGCCGATATTGATGCAATCTGTTCGATCTTTTTATTGCTGTCGCCAACCATTTCAGTTTGATCTTTAAGTGATCCGACAATCGCTCTTACCGCTTTGTCGATCCCTCTTTTAAGATCCATTGGATTTGCACCAGCAGTTACGTTTTTCAATCCTGTTGCATAAATACTTTGAGCCAGAATAGTTGCAGTTGTAGTACCGTCACCGGCAATATCATTAGTTTTTGATGCAACTTCCTTCACCATTTGAGCACCCATATTTTCAACAGTATCAGTAAGCTCAATTTCCTTAGCTACAGAAACACCATCTTTAGTAACTTGCGGAGCCCCAAATGATTTATCAATAAGAACATTTCTTCCTTTTGGTCCCAATGTTACTTTTACAGCATCAGTTAAAGCATCAACTCCTTTTTTAATACCATCTCTGGCTTCATTACTGAAAATAATATCTTTTGCCATCTTTTTAAATTTTTATTTATTTTATTGTTTTTATTTTTCTGATTAAATTATAGCTAATATATCGGATTCACTCATTATAAGGTAGTTATTTCCATCAATTTCAATTTCAGTACCTGCAAATTTACCATATAGGATTGTGTCACCTTCTTTTACTGTCATCTGAATATCCTTATCACCTTCTGAAACTGCAACAACAGTTCCCTGATTAGGTTTTTCCTTAGCCGTATCAGGAATAATTATACCCGAAGCGGTTTTTTCTTCTGCCAAAGCTGGCTCAACAACTACTCTGTCACCGAGTGGCCTGATGTTTAATTTTGTCATGTGATTAAATATTTAAATTAACTTGAACTTCACTTGTCACAATCTGTGCCAAACTGAAAGGCAAAAAAAAATGTCAGAATGATTATACCTGAAAGATTTCAGGTCTGACATTCTGACATTTTTTATTTAAGCAGGCTGCTAACTATTCTTCTTTAGGCTCACTCTGTTGTGGAGGTGGAGCCTGAAAATCAATAGGAGCAGTATTTAAGTCTTCAACTCTATCTATTATTTCAGATTTTTCAGCACCAGGAACTTCATAATTTCTTGGAATTACCATAGTTGCAGTTAAACTTAGTATAAGCAATGCTATTGCCAAACCCCATGATGCTTTTTCCAGAAAATCAGCAGTTTGACGTACACCCATGAACTGTGATCCGCTTCCTGTTAAGTTTGCAGCAAGACCACCACCTTTTGGATTCTGTACCAGTACAATTAATCCTAAGAGTACACTAACAGCTAATATCAATACAGAAATAAATATATACATTGTTCAATAATTTATGATTCAAGTTCTTTTTCAGCCTTTTCAATAAGGGCTGCAAAGTAACTACTTTTTTTCGGATATTTCAAGCTTAATTTTTGATAAATTTTTATCGCCTTCAAAATATGGCCCTGATCATAGAAAATTCCTGCAAGTGTTTCACTTACAATGTTTTCATTATCAACAATACTTTCTTTCGCTTTATTAACAGGGTCATAAAACTCAGCTTTAGGCCTGCTGATTGATGGTTCATTCTTTATAAAATCGTCGATTAACTGGCTTTTAGGTTTCGTTTCTTTACTTTTATCAGCCACAACCGCTTCTGACAAACCTCGTTTTACATTCTCCGCTTCAAGCTCACTTAAATGACGTTCGATAATATTTTTTACTTCAGCTATTGATTTTGCTTCATCCTCAACACTCTCAACCGGGAAATCTTCTGGAAGAGCTTTTTCATTTACCTGCTTTGTTTCAGAACTGGTTTCCTTTTGGTCAGTAACCTCTTTGTCTGGCTTACCAGGAATTGTTTCTTCTTCTGCAACTACTTTTTTATCAGGAACAATATCTTCATCAGGTAGTACTACCTTTTCGGTCCCAACATTCAACCTGTCTATATTCTTTTTCAGAAGACCTCTGTTACTCACATATACTGCTGTTGATTTCAACTCTGAATCATACCTGACATTCTTTTCCTTATAAAGATTAAGCGTAAGTAATATTCTGGCAGACTGGCAGTAAGGGAACTCTGATACCATTTCGGTTAAATCATCAAGCGACATAGCACCAAGTCGTTCAGTATTTTGTAAAAATCCTATAAATTCATCTTTATTCATAGTCTACTTACCAGTTAATTACAGCTTTATCGAAAATATCCTGAGCAAGATTATCACTAATTTCCTCAATTAATGCTGATTTTACAGAATTAAAATCAACAGTTGATTCATAATCGAGAAATTGTTTGAACTTGGTTTCAAAATCCTTATCCGGTTCATACTTGTTAGTGAATCTTGCATTAACTACTATTGTAAGTCGGTTTTGTGCAGCGGTTTGATCTGCCTGAATTGCCACAGGCGTGATTTTATATTCAACAATTTCTCCTTCAATTGCAAGATCACCTTTGCGTTCAACCATTTCCAGGTTTGTCTGGTTTGTAAACTGATCTCTTAATGTGTTTGTAAAAACTGAACTCAAAGTTGGTTCTATTAATAGTGATCTGTTGGGGAAATATTGAATTGAAACCGTTTTAGCCTCAGGCGGAATTGAAGCACCTGTAAAAGAGTAGACACCACATGAAGTGCAAATACTTAAAAGGAAAAACATTAGAATCCCAATGATAATATTCCTGCTATTATTTATCTGTCTTACTCTACAAAACATCACTTTATATTATATTCCTTTATTTTTCTATATAGTGTTCTTTCTGAGATTCCAAGTTCAGCAGCAGCATTCTTACGTTTGCCACGGTGTTTCTCAAGGGCCATTTTTATCATTTCCCTTTCTTTATCCTGTAATGATAATGATTCTTCAATTACTTCAGAATGATCAAACTCTTCAACTCCCGGCAGATCAGGTAATACTGTTTCATTTTCAGGTGTAGAGATCTTAACCGGGTGACCGGACTGTGGTTCCGGTACAATTAAATCAGTACCAAAATCCTTAACAAGTAATGCTTTGGTTTGTTCAATATCATCAGGATCGTCACTTTTTTCAAGTATATCCAGAACTATTTTCTTGAGCTCCGTCATATCCTTTTTCATATCAAACAGGACCTTGTATAACAGTTCCCTTTCCGATATGCTCTCCTGTTGTTTTTTATACAGAACCGGCAAATCTGAGACATTATCAACCGGTAAATACTTTCTTAAGGTATTAGCATCAATTAGCTTATCCTTTTCTATTATTGAAATCTGTTCCGTAACATTCTTTAGTTGTCTTATGTTTCCCGGCCAGTAAAAGTTTTTAAGTACACTAATTGCATCATCGGTTAATCTGATAGGCGGCATTCTGTATTTTTCAGCAAAATCTGTTGTAAACTTCCTGAATATTAAATGTATGTCGTCTTTTCTGTCTCTTAATGGAGGTATCAGTACAGGTATTGTATTCAACCTGTAATATAAATCCTGACGAAATTTCCCTTCTTCTATTGATTTAGGCAGATTTACATTACTGGCAGCAACTACTCTTACATTCGTTTTTATAACTTTTGATGATCCTACTTTCAGAAATTCACCGGTTTCAAGAACACGTAACAATCTAACCTGTGTTGATAATGGTAACTCTGCAACTTCATCCAGGAATATTGTTCCTCCGTCAGCAACTTCAAAATATCCTTTTCTGGCCTCGTGAGCTCCGGTAAATGATCCTTTTTCATGTCCAAATAATTCCGAATCAATAGTACCTTCAGGTATAGCTCCACAGTTAACAGCTATATAATGACCATGCTTACGTGATCCTGATTGATGGATTATTTTGGGAAACACTTCTTTACCTGTACCACTTTCTCCTGTTATCAATACTGTAAGGTCAGTAGGTGCAACCTGTATTGCTACATCAATTGCACGGTTGAGTAAAGGTGAATTTCCGATTATACCGAATCTCTGTTTAATCGATTGTAATTCCATCAGTTGAAAAGAAAATTTATTATAAAATTAATCAATTTCTCTGTATATCAATACTTCTAACGTAATTGTGCTTTAAATTGTTGCTCAAAACTCCGCAGAATCCTTTTCATAGTTTTATCTATTACTTTGTCTGTTAATGTTTTAGTTTCATCCAGAAGCATAAAGGATAATGCATATGATTTTTTGTTATCCGGAATATTACTCCCTTCATAAATGTCAAAAAGATCAACATTCTTTAATAACTTGCGCTCGGTTTTAAATGCAACTTCTTTTAATTCATTAAACCTTACACTCCTGTCCAAAACAAGTGATAAATCTCTTTTTACTGATGGGAATTTAGATACCTGTTTATACTTCATGTCAGTAAAATTTGAACTATTAACCAATTCTGTCCAGTTTATATCTGCACAATATACCTCCTGATTAATATCAAACCTTTTAAGTAACTTCTCACTTATCAATGAAACTTCGGCAATTAATCTTTTATCTCTGTTATACTGTAACGAATATTCAAGTGACTCAGAATCAGATTCTGTCATAGATAAACCATTGGCTAAACCAACTTTGTCAAGCAAACTGTTAACAATCCCGGTTATTGTGAAAATATTTATTTGTTTTTGGTTTTTATTCCACGAACCTGTATCAACTTTCCCAGTTAAAAACAACATTAAATGCTTTTCTTCATTATAGTTCTTAATACTTCCCTTATCGTCTGTTTTGTTATATTTATAAATACTCCCAAACTCAAATAGACTGAGGTTTGATATTTTTCTGTTAATATTATATGCTATTGTTTCAAGCCCTCCGAAAATCAATGATTGCCTAAGTATATTAAGGTCTTTGCTGAGTGGGTTAAGCAAATTCACATTATTGCTTTCTTCAAAATCATCATTATCAACAATATACTCCGCTTTCGTAAGCGAGTTATTCATAATTTCTGTCATGCCCTGTCCTACCAGATAATCTGCTATTGAATTTTGAAGTTTTTCAATATCGGGATTTGGTCTGGAGCTAACTGATGAATTAAGTTTATCTGGTATTGAAATGCTGTTGTATCCATATATTCTAAGGATCTCTTCAACAATATCAACCTCTCTTGTAACATCAACTTTAAATGTTGGTACCAGTACTTTTAACGATTCTGTATTTTCTTCAACTATTTTTATTTCCAGATCAACAAGTATCTTCCTGATAATGTCCCTGCTTATTTTTTCACCAACTAACCTGTCAACAGTGCTGAAGTTAATATCTACTCCCCAAGGTGTGATCTTATCAGGATAAATATCAGTAATTTGAGATGATATGATGCCAGCTGCCAACTCTTTCATCAACATTGCTGCCCGTTTTAAGGCATACTCTGTGATATTTGGATCAGTACCACGTTCGAACCTAAACGAAGCATCAGTCTGTAATCCGTGACGTTTTGACGTTTTTCGAACATGCTTTGAATCAAAACAGGCACTTTCAAGAAAAATATTGGTTGTTTCGTCGGTAACACCAGAATGAACACCTCCAAATACTCCGGCAATACACATCCCTTCCTTTACATCACAAATCATCAGATCCTGTGGATGAAGTTTGCGTTCAATATCGTCAAGGGTAACAAAAGAAGTATTTTTTTCAGTTTTTCGAACAACTACTTTTCCTCCTGCAATTTTATCAGCATCAAACGCATGTAGTGGCTGTCCTGTTTCGTGCAGGACATAATTTGTAATATCAACTACATTATTAATCGGTCTGATTCCAATTGCATTCAGTTTTATTTTAAGCCAGTCAGGAGATTCCCCAATCTTTATATTGGTTAATGTTACTCCGGTATATCTTGGGCATGCAAGTGTATCCTCAACAACAATTTCTATATTCAGATCATTGTTATCAACAGTAAATCCGTCAACATCAGGTACAACTAAGGTATATTTATCTGTATTGAAATAATGATTTAAACCAGCTGCCAAATCTCTTGCTACACCAATATGCGATATGGCATCACTTCTGTTTGGAGTTAAGCCTATTTCAAAAATTATATCACTTTCAACACGAAAATACTCCGATGCTTTCATGCCTTTTTCAACATCAGGTGGTAAAACTATTATACCATCATGCGAGTTACCAAGGCCAAGCTCATCTTCTGCACAGATCATACCTTCAGATACTTCCCCTCTTATTTTAGTCTTTTTTATAACAAAAGGATCATCGCCTGAATACAAAGTTGTTCCCGGAGTTGCAACCACTACTTTCTGACCTGCAGCAACATTTGGTGCACCACATACTATCGGCAGAAGATTTTTATCTCCAATATCAACAGTAGTTACTTTTAATTTATCAGCATTTGTATGTTGATCACATGTAACAACTTCCCCAATTATAACTCCTTCAAGCCCTCCTTTTACTGACTGAAACTCATCCATACCTTCTATTTCAAGACCAATGTCAGTTAGTATTGTTGACAGTTTTTCCGGTTCAATATCAATATTGATATATTGTTTAAGCCAATTATACGAAATCTTCATTCTAAGCAAATTTTCTAATAACCTGCAAAAGTAATGATAATTGCCAAAGGTACTTCGTTATTGTACAGTTAAATGGCTTTGAAATTCATGATATTCTTCCCCAGTTTTGTTTACCCTTACGAATTTGATCCAGCTGTTTGTACAGTAAACTATTCACCGGTGATGAAAGTGTAGAATCTTTGGAGAGTATTTCTTCGGCAACATCTCTTGTTCTTGTAATCAGGTTTGAATCGTGGACCAAACTTGCAATCTTCAGATCAAGTACTCCTGACTGTTGTGTTCCCTGGAGATCTCCCGGTCCTCTCAATTTCAGATCCGCTTCAGCAATCTTAAAACCATCTGTAGTTTCAACCATTATTTCCAGACGTTTCCGTCCTTCGTTTGAAAGTTTATAGCCTGACACAAGTATACAATAAGATTGATCCGCACCACGGCCAACCCTTCCACGTAACTGATGTAGCTGCGATAATCCGAATCTTTCTGCATTTTCGATTATCATTACAGATGCATTAGGAACATCCACTCCTACCTCAATAACAGTGGTCGAAACCATGATATCTGTTTTTCCTTCAACAAATCTTTGCATTTCAAACTCCTTATCTTCAGATTTCATCCTTCCATGTACAACACTTACCTGGTATTCAGGCATTGGAAAATCCTGAAGCATATTTGCATAACCATCCATAAGGTTCTTTAAGTCAACTTTCTCTGATTCACGTATTAAAGGATAAACCACATAAATCTGTCGCCCTTGTTTTATTTGCTCTTTCATGAATCCAAGAATACGTAATCTCTTGTTTTCGAATAAATGTGAAGTCGCTACGTGTTTTCTACCCGGTGGTAACTCATCAATTATTGATATATCAAGGTTTCCATATACAGTCATTGCCAAAGTTCGTGGTATTGGTGTTGCTGTCATTACCAATACATGAGGAGGTATTTTGTTTTTTCGCCATAGTCTGGCTCTTTGAGCTACTCCAAAACGATGTTGTTCGTCAATAACAACGAATCCCAGGTTACTGAATTTGACACTATCTTCAATAACTGCGTGTGTACCTATCAGAATATTCAGACTACCATCCAATAATTCATCATGTATGATTTTTCTATCCTTTTTCTTCGTAGAACCTGTTAACAGTTTTACCCTTACATCCATATCCAGGAGCATTCTTCTGATACTGTTAAAATGTTGAGTAGCCAATATTTCGGTTGGAGCCATTATACACGACTGAAAATTATTGTCCATAGCGATAAGCATACACATTAATGCGACCATTGTTTTGCCACTTCCAACATCTCCCTGCAAGAGCCTGTTCATTTGATATCCACTCCGCATATCATGCCTGATTTCACGAATAACTCTTTTTTGTGCACCGGTTAGTTCAAATGGTAGGTTATCGCTGAAAAAACGATTGAAATTGGTTCCAACCAACCTGAATACCTGTCCGTTTATTTTCCTGTTTAGCGAATTCTTTTGTTGCAACAATTGTAACTGAACCAACAATAATTCTTCAAATTTCAGTCTTATTTTTGCATTGTCAATTATGCTTGCATTTTCAGGGAAGTGGATATTTATCAAAGCTTCTTTTCTGCTTATCAGGTTCCATCTTTCAACTATATAGTCAGGCAATGTTTCCGGTAACTTATCTTTACACTGGCTAAGAAGTTCTTTCAATAATTTACTTATTCCTCTTGTACCAAGTCCAGTGTTCCTTAGTTTTTCTGTTGAACTGTAAATACCCTCCAGACGCTGATTACCTATGTTTACTCTTTCCTCGTCATAATCCTCTACTTCCGGGTGAACAAAATTAAACTGGTTTTGAAACACTGAAGGTTTACCAAAAATGAGATACTTCCGACCGGGAACGAACCGGTTAATAACCCATTGTAATCCTTTGAACCATACCAAACCAATACTTCCAGTGCTATCGGTAAGAGTAGCTGTTATATAGCGGGTTCGTTTATCCCCTACCTTGCGAAGGTTTGAAATATTACCAACCAGTTGAAAATAACTATTACCCGAACTGATATCACTAACATTGTATATTTTACTTTTATCCACATAACGAAATGGGAAATAGTTTAACAGATCGTTGAAATCAACAATGCCAAGTTCTTTTTTAAGGATTTCAGCTTTTTTAGGTCCAACTCCTTTTAAGTAGGTAATATTTGTTTCCAGTAAACTATGCATTGATTTTAATTACATTACAAAGTTAACCTGATTTATAATTATTATCAAAACTTGTTAAAACAAAAAAACCTCCCATTGCTGAGAGGTTTTTATTTAATTCTATTAAGGATTAATATTGCCAGAGATCTTCTTCAAATCTAAACATTTCATTCTTGATCCTTTCAGATTCCAACAATGCATCTACACCTGTTGCATATGCATTTATCCTTCTGTCGTAAACATTTTGTTCTTTATAAATATAGCTGTCGAACAGTCTTTTCCAGAATAACTCATCATAAGTAAGTCTCATTGCTGCATTAAACTCATTGAAAACAAGAGCCTGTGCAAATACATCCCGTGCTTCGTTATACGAAACCCAGAACAATGGAGATGGTTGCTCCTGACCATCACGTTCTACTATAAGTACCGGACACATTGCAATAATCCTCACCATCATCTGACTACGTTGTTTATCGAAGTACCAATCTTCTTTAATACGCAATCTCATAACCTTACTTGGATCAAATTCAGTGATAATCAAAGTATCATATTCTTCGTAAGGAGGGTAAGGGCGACGACTTACTTCATGAAGTGTATCTGTTTGCCTTCCAATAATTTCGTTATAGGTAATCGGAACAAGCAGTTCATCAGTATTACTAATATCGTAGGCTGTCATTTGCCCGCCTTCCTTTAAAGCATCAAGAACAACATTTATAAAAGATTTCCAGTTCTGTTGGGAATCCAACGGATAATAGAACTTTTGATTGAACTTTTGCTTGAAATCTATCTCACGCCATATCCTTTTCTGCCACATTACATCGGCCTTACGTATAGGAGGATATGGAATAGGCTTTTTATTTACACTCCAGCTCTCTTCAGGAAACAATCCGTCAACTGGTGCTTCGTTTATAATTTGAGATACTGCACTTAATGACAGCAGCATTGAAAATGTAATTAAGCCAACAAATAATTTTTTCATCCTACAATATTTAAAATGTTACTTAAGCTCTAAGTTTATAGGGTTAAGGCTCCTCATTGTTCCATCAGGGCCTTTAGCCTGAATTTTTTCAAAGAAATACTTCTGTTTTCTTTTTCCGTTACGAATTATATTTTTAACCTCGTCAGTAAACAGGTTACCTTTCACATTTTTTTGTACCCAGTCACCATTCATCACTGTGGCGAATGTGTATGAAGTAACAACAAAATAAAGGTCAAATTCAAAGTCTTTCATGTTTGGAATAATAGCTGCAGAAGCAAGGAATACATTCTTGTCGATCAATCCGTCAGTCATACCTGCAATTTCTGCACTTGGACTTGGAACACGTTTAACCCTGAACTCAGATTTTCCAAGAGAAAGTCTCTCACCATCAATTTCAGCTGTTGCGCTAACAGTGGCAATGCTCTGACCTTTAGGTTTACTATCTATTCTTACGATCCAGTCACTACCATCTTTTTTTAGTTTACCCATATTAATTGAAGGGCTGATCTGATCTTTTGAAAGGCCTGCAGCAGAGATAGATACAGGGTTGTCAACACCAATATAAAATACATTCATTTTTAGTGGTGCAACAGTTAATGACGGAGGGGCAACGTAGTAAGAACTACTATACGGATACTGCACTATTTCGTCAGTTGCAGGATCACGCATTTCAATAATACCGGCATACTTTTGAAGTCCTTCTGTGTTGGTATTGAATTCTAACTTTATAGTACCTTCTTCACCAGCTACAGTCTGGGCTCTTCCTGCATTTGCTTCATTCCATTCGGTAGCGCCAGGTAAATATTTACTATCTAATTGTGTTTTTGAATCATATGCAGCAACTAATACTTCAGCTTCATATTTCTGACCTTTAAATACATAGGTGCTCTTAGGGATAACTCTTGCAGCAACATTGTCAAATTTAAAGTCTTTTTCACTAACAGATGCGTACAGATAATTCAGTGAATTGAACTCTGCTGATCTTACTTCGGCAATTATCTTGTTGATAATTGTTATATCAGCAGCAAGTATTGTATGATAAAAGTTGTGTTGTTCCCAATCCTGTGGGGTTCCATCCGCATTTGAATACGAAATACCGGGGCCATTTGTTATAAGACCAACTCTGTCAGAGTTTGCCGGCAAGTTCATTACATTAAGAACTGTATCGCGATACACCTGCATTTTTTTTGATAACGTATATGCTTCTCCATTCTTGTTCTCACGCATCATATAGAAGGTAGTTGCATCATATTTATCTTTAGTTGGAACACTTGCAAGATCGAGTACCTTTTTTCGTACACCATTGATTACTGTGTCAACATAAAATAAATCCATTATTTCCAATGAATCTTTTCGTTCACTTACTTCTACCAGTTTGTATTTAAGATAATCCAGGTATTTAATAAGTTTATTTGCTTCTGTTTCTACATTTTGTGCACGTTCCCAGTAAGGTCCAACCTTATTTGGATTCATGGTATATTGCTTTTCAAATTCAGCATATTTCTCATGAATTTTTGCAGTAAGACTCTCGTTTGTACTTTCCATTGATTTATTTACTACCAGGAAAGCGTCCAGAATCTCTTTAGAAACATTTAGTGCAAGAAGTGCTGTGAGTACAAGGTACATCATAGCAATCATTTTCTGCCGTGGGGTTTCTTTATATCCAGCCATTTTTTATTGTATTAATTTATGGAATAGTTAATTACTCACATGCTAAATATTAGCATTCATGGCTGAAAGCATATTACCATAAACTTTATTAAGTGAACTCATTCTTTGAGTTAGAGATTCCATCTGACCTGAGAATTCAGCTGTTGATGCTGTTGAAGACTCAAGTTTTGCAAGGAATTCGTTCATTGTCACCTGAAGTTGTTCAGAAGACTCAACGGCTTTATTTGTTCCTTGTAGCTGGATTTCATATATTGCATTAAGTGCCGACAGGTTCTCACCAATTTTGCGAAGTTGCTCATTGTAAGCATCTCCTTCAACAGCAGTAAAGTCAAGTGCAGAAACTGATTTAGAAAGAATCTCTGCTGATTTTTCATAACTCTCGGCAAGACTCTGAGCTGATTCTGTTGCTGCTTTAACTGAACCTGTGAATACTTCGGTTGTATCAATATCTGATTTCATTGCGTCAGCAACCTGATCATATGCTGTAGCAAGATTACCTGCTCCTTCATTAACTTTTTGCATATTTTCTGAATACTGATTTGTTGCCTCAACTTCTTTTCCGAATGCATAGCTTAATTCCTGAGCAGAGCCGGAAGCAGTTTTAAGGTTCTTATAGAATTCTTCTGAAACAACAGCCGCATCGGTAACACTATTCAATTTTAGTGCATTATCAGAAAGTTTCTCCATACCACTACCAAGACGATCAATGGTAGCTTCATCAATTTTTGCTTTCTCAAGCATTTCATCAAGTCTTTCTGTCGGTGATTTTCTTTTTTTCAGTTCTTTATTTTTTACACCACCATACATACCTGCAAGCTCAGGGTGAACAAGGCTCCAGTCTGGTTCAACATGAGGTGGTTCAAATGCTGAGAAGAAGAAAATAATAGCTTCTGTTCCAAGACCAACAATAAGCATTATATCTGCATATGGATAGTGATTAATTTTAAAAAGTGCACCAACAAGAACAACTGCTGCACCAAGGCCGTAAACTTTGGCCATGAAATTACGATAAAAACGTGTTTTTGTAAAACTGAATAAGCCCATGATTATTTTTTATTTGATATGTTAATTTGGTTCTAATGTTATAATTAATTATATACCCGTGATGCTTTATTTGGGTTGTCACCTTTGTTACGTCCAAGATAAGGCTGAACACATCTAAAACCTATATATGATTTCGCTGTATCCTGATACTCATATGATCTGGCAGTTACCTGCAGGTAATAAGCAATATCTTTCCAGGAGCCTCCGCGGATTACTTTTCTCTTCATAACAGGAGGATCATCTTCTTTCGCATTATAAGTATAATTTGGATTCATATCCCAGGTAAAGTTATATGTAGCAGGATCGAATGCACTAATTGTCCATTCAGAAACATTACCTGACATATCATATAATCCCCAGTCGTTTGCAGGATAGTGTGCAGCTATTACAGTACGAATACCACCATCTGCGATGTAATTACCTCTAAGTGGTTTAAAGTTTGCCAGGAAACATCCCTTTTCATTTCTGGTATATGGTCCGCCCCATGGATATGGGTTCAGAGTATATCCGCCACGTGCTGCCCACTCCCATTCCGCTTCAGTTGGTAAACGGAATTCAGCAAGATCAACTCCACCTTTTGTACTTCTGAGATGTGCATTTAAGAATTCTGTTCTCCAAACACAAAATGCGCGTGCCTGCTTCCAGTTAACACCTACAACAGGGTAATTGTCGTATGCAGGATGCCAAAAATACTTTTGAGTGAGAGGGTCATTGAATGAATATGTATAATCGTGTATCCAGGCAAGTGTATCCGGATAGACTCCTATGGTTTCTTTACGAACATATACCGAACGATCACGTAAACCCTGTGGCCTGTTTGCTAATCCGGCATTTCTGTAATCAGCATCTTCTGAGAAATCTTTTCTTGCTGCAGCATGAAGATCTACCCAGTAATACTCATACATAAGTTTTCTCGTATCGATTTCTTTACGTCTGAAAAACCTTTCATGTTCCGGTAAATACATCTCTTCCAGGGCATCTCTAACGTCCTGATCTTCACTATTCCATTCAATATCAGTTCTCCAGTTCAGGTAAGGAGGATCATATACCTCTCCCGTTTTTTCATTCTCCTCAATAAGATATTCTTCAGGATTAACGTCTCCCAGAATAGTACGGGCAATTGAGTCTCTGACCCAATTCACGAACATTCTGTATTTATCATTAGTAATTTCTGTTTCGTCCATAAAAAATGCAGAAACCGAAATGGTTTTAGGCTGAACTAAATGGCTATTTGTTAAATCTTCATCTCCAGCTCCCATTGTAAAACTTCCCATGGGTACAAAAACCATCCCATATGGGTCAGGCTGATAAAACGGCTTTGATTTTTTTCTGGTGCCAACCAATTCCCCGTTTCCGGAGTTGCTACAACTTGCCAGAGTTAAAATAGCCAGTGTGTACAAAAACAATCTTTTCATCATTAAAATTTTGTTTATTACGATATTAATCCCTTTTCCTAAATAAAATAGAGCGCCAAAAGTAACAAAATATACATTCAACTTACAGATGATGCATTTTTTTTTCAATATGTCAACTTACAAGTATCTGGTATTTTTGTAACTTGTCTTTGAACGATCCGTTTTAATCTTAAAACAATAATTAAGACTTATTTCATGACTTCCCGGAACACCTAATCTTTTGGTATTCACGTCATAAGCATATCCTAATTTAAAATCTTTGTATCTCAGCCCCACGATCACGCCAACAGATTCCTGAAAACGATAGTTCAATCCTCCCCAGAATCTGCTATTGTAATTAACGATAGTTGAGATATTATATTGTGTTGATATAAAATCACTTTGTATTAAAATTGATGGTTCAACTTCAAATCTGGGGTCGCCAGGTAATACATAAGTATATCCTCCTGTTAAATACATTGTGCGATCAGTTGATATCAATCCATCACCCTGAGGATCAAGTTTTACAAATTTAGTCATTAATAAATTCGTAAACGATAATCCAATATAGTAATTATTTAATGATTCAAAGAAGATCCCAAAATTTGCATCAAATCGCATATCACCCTGTTCAGATGATAATATTAATACATCATTATCAACAGCTCTGTATTTCGAACCATCAATACTTCTGTTTTTAAGTACTGCACCAATTCCTATTCCCAGGGTTCCAATTGACATTTCCCTGTGGAACGAATATGAAAAAAGCATACTGATATCACCCCAGTTATAGGTGGCTCTATCCTGAATTATTGCCACTCCAACACCTCCGCGGAGTATTTTTACAGGTGAATCAAGTGTAATAAGATATGTTTCAGGAGCAGCATTCTCTCCTGTATAATAATCTTTAAATCCAGCCCATTGTTGTCGCATTAATCCATTAACACATATACCTTCACGCATTCCTGCAAAGCCAGGATTAGTGAACATTTGGGCTTCTCTGTACTGAGTAAATATTGGTGCCTGCTGACCAAAAACATTATCAAGAGATAACAGAAGAACCAATGTCAATATGTATAAAAATAACTTCTTCAAATTATTAAAAAAAATGTGCTGGCTAAATTAAAAAAAACATTACTAATAACTCAAATCATATTACAATTGTTGTACTTTATTTATATTTTTATGTATCTTTCTGATAGTCTGTTACTTAATTAATTCTCTGATATTTACAAATTAAAACTTTCGATTTCATTGTAAACTGGTCCTTTGGATGTTAAAATACTTTCATAAAGTATAAGTCTTTCAACAAATGATTCCTGAAAGAAGAGATCATGGAACTTTTTAATCTCATTATTAAATAAGACTTTGTCCTCTATATGTTTTATTCTTCCAACTGTTAAGTGTGGTACAAAATTCTGACGATCATTTTTAAACCCTTCTATATCAAGGTTTATTATCAGATCATTCGCAATAGTACTTAGCATTTCGTTATCAGATATTCCAAACCAGATTACTCTTGGTCTATACCTGCTGCCGAATATTCCCACATTTTTTAACTCAATATTAAATGAACCTGATGCTTTAATTGTACTTCTAATCACACTAGAGACAATCGGAATGCGGTCTTCGTATGTATCGCCTAAAAATTTTATTGTTACATGAAGTTTATCAGGTTCTACCCATCTGATTTTATTATAGTTAAGAGCCTGTCTTAATTCATGATATTTTTCTAAAGTATTCCCTTCCGGGATAATTTTTATGGCAATGAACAACCTTTTCATTCGATAATCACAGTATCCTGTACAATAATTGTCTTACTGGTTTCTCCTGACCATCCATGAGTATCAATGACCTTCAACCCAGCATTATATACGCCTGGTTTACCATACTTATATGTTGTCTCATAACTGGTAGTAGGAGTTGTCCAATTCTGATTACCTTCAAAATCCCAGCTAAATCTTAAAACCAACTGACTATCCTGATCATCTGTACTACCGCTTGCATTGAAATACACCAGGGTGGTTGTGTCAATATTATCAGGGCCGTAAACGAATGCTGCTTCCGGAGGTGTATTAACCTCTAGATCAGGAGAATCACTACATGACAACATTAATGATCCTGTAATTATTACAAGTGATAGTAAATATATTGTTTTCATTATTCTAATTAGTGGTTTGTTAAAAATGAATAAATTAGGTTTTCTTTCAATTTGCTAAAGTACATCTTTTTTCTTGTGGCAAAAAGAGGAATAAATAATTAGTTATATTTGCGGCCTGAAATTATTTCAGGGATGATAGTGTTCTTATTATATTCAAGACATAATTATCAGGATATAGTTGTCAGCAATATGTAAAAATTTGCATATTGAATATTGAAAGCTCCGGATCTTACAGAAAATCGAATTATCGGAGTAAAACAGGGGCATTAGCTCAGTTGGCTAGAGCGTTTGACTGGCAGTCAAGAGGTCACCGGTTCGATTCCGGTATGCTCCACGAAGTAAATCAAAGAGTTGCATTTATTGTAGCTCTTTTTTCATTTTAAGAAATGTAATGATTACTGAAAATTTTAAAACCCAAACATACTTCACTAAGATTTTCGTCTATTGTTATAAATGATTCTTAATTAAGTGGTTGGATTAGAAAGAATTGTCAAAACTTGGATATGCTTTTTTGAAGAATTAAAATAGAGAATCGAATTAGGTTACATAAATAATTTCCATAAACAGATAAAAAATCTTTTAGAATTCAATACTACCAAAAGGTGATAAAAGAAAATAATATCAACAAAATGATCAACTGCTTAAGTCCACTTGTGAACATAACACCTTTTTTAAATCAGAAAAAAAATGTGCTTATCACTCTGAAGGAATAAATCTAACTGCTGATGATTTAAAACTGATCCAGATCCGTTTCCCAATATTCAAAGCAAGATTCTCCATTGATTCAAGTGTAACATGTGCAGTTACTTTAATACCAATATCAATTATCAGTTCCCTACCATGAACACCAGGGAAAATATCCACTATTTCTCCTTCAAAATTATTTAAAGTACTTGACTGATTCAGACTGGTTGAAACAATAACATCTTCACTTCTAAAAAGTAAACAGCCTTTTTTTGCATCAGAATCCTTATAGTGATGAATTTTCACTTTACCCTCAGCAATTGATACATTTTTCTCAACTTCTACCGCATTGTAGAAGTTTTTAATACCGGTAAAATGAGCCAGGAATTTCGATTTGGGATTATGAAATACTTCTTTTGAAGTTCCTGTCTGTATAAGGCTACCCTGATAAATTACGGCTACCTTCTCTGCTAATGAAACCGCTTCCTCATAATCATGCGTAACATGCACCACGGTAATTCCCATCCTGTTAATCTTACGTAATATTGAACGCAACCCTTCCTTCAATTGTACATCAACAGAAGCCAAAGGTTCATCAAGGAGCAGATAATCCGGTTTAAGAATAATGGTTCTGGCCAGAGCAACCCTTTGCTGTTCACCACCCGAAAGTGTAAGAGGCATCCTTTGAAGGAGGTGTTCAATGTTCAATAGTTTTGCATAGTAATGAGCAGTTTTCTTTGCCTTCACTTTTGGTATACCAATATTTCGTAAAGGGTACATAATGTTATGCAGAACAGACATATGAGGAAATACAGCAAAATCCTGAAATACAATTCCAATATTACGATTTTGTATTTTTTCGTGGGTTATGTCTTTACCGGACAGGAAGATTGAGCCTGAATCGGGTACTATCAGACCTGCAATTAATTCAAGCAATACCGACTTCCCCGCACCGGAAATACCAAGTATCACGAAATATTCCTTTTCCTTAATGCGTAAGCTGATATTGTTAAGAGCAAAGTCGCCAAATTTTTTACTAATATTTTTTAGTTCAAGCATTGATACTTTTCTCCTTTCCTTTTACCACAACCCTCAATATTACAAAAAATGCCAGGCAAATAATTATAAATAAAACAGCTGCCGGGCGTGCATAAGCCAAACCAAAACTGGTAAACCATTCATATACCAGTACAGGTGTAATCATCGGATGATAAGCTACAATAACCACTGCCCCAAATTCACTCATGCCTCTTGCAAACATCATGATAAAACCCGATAATATGCTTCTCGATGCCAACGGTAATGATATAGTAAAAAATACCTTCGCCGGAGAAGCTTTCAGATTTAACGCTACTTTTTCCAGACGTTCAGGTACGGATTCAAATCCATCACGTGCTGCGTTAAATAAAAAAGGCACGCTTACAAAAGCCATGGCAAGTGCAATACCAATAGGATGACCCACAAGATTGAGACCTACCGACCCGGCTATCTTACCAAGAATAGTGTCGCGTGAAATAAAACCAAGCACAGCAATACCTGCTGCAGAATGCGGAATGACAATCGGAAGATCAATTATTCCGGATATTATTTTCTTACCGGGAAATTTCTTTCTTGCCATCAGGTAAGCTAAAGGGATTGTGAGAAAAGAAAAAAACAAAGTCCCACCAAATGATGTTAATATTGTAAGCCTGATACTTCCTGTAACTTCCTTGTTATGAATAGTTTCAAAGAAATTATCAGGTGATGTTGAAAGGATCATTCCCGTTAACGGTGCTACTAAAAATAATAATAGCAACCCACTCAACAACATGAAGATTAAGTATATCGGCTGAATTTTATTCATTTTTTGAAACAAACAAAGTTGGATTAATGGTTAGCATAACGAAAGCCCAATGGTTAAGCTTATTTCCATTACCTCCTTTTATAATTTCCATTGATTTTGTACCAAACATAATGGAGTACCCACCGGAAAGGTTCATATAATCATTAAACTTTTTATTAAAAGTCAGATCAATTTCATTTCCCAAATATTTATCTATAGCCTGTGTTTCGTTTTCAGGTATATATTTGTTTTGAAGATAAAAAACATAAAACTCTGCAATGATCTTTGTATTCCTGTTGAAATTATAGTCTAACCTTGCATAAGGATTTATCAAACCGGCAAACCTGGTTGTTACCGGTATACTGAAATAATCCATGCGTCCATTGAACTTGTGACGGGCACCATAAAGTATGTCAAATGCATTACTTTTAATATTTGCGGTATCGGAGTAATCATTCCCACTCATTATTTCACACCCCAGTTGCAATTTTGTATTCCTGCTTAACTTATATTTTGTATCAATACTTAAATAATAGGCATTAACATCATTACCGGTAAATAATTTACCTCCCTGATAAAAGCCACGTGCCTCAATATCTAAACGACCTGCATTTTGTTTAAGAATTAAACCAGTTGTATAGCGATAATATAGATGATCAGGGTTATTTGGAGAAACTGTGTCTGTTACATCCACCTTTTCATGACCATCCAACAATGTGAGAGATGAGATTTGTGTGTTTTTTATTTTCTTACTCAACCACAAGATATTCAGGTTTTTGTAATATAACAAATCTGTTTCTCCATCGAAGTTATAATCAGTACCCGATATGCTTTCTTTGTCTTGGTTCCAGGCAATCAGAGCTTCAAGTTCGAAATCATCATTAATGAAACTAATTCTTGCCGCATCATGGGCAGCGCCCACCTGGTTCCAGTTAACAGCAGAGACAAGTCGGTCATTATCATACCTGACTGATTGTCTTCCCAGTTTAAGCCAAATACTTTCTGTAAGTTTAATGTCAGCCCATATCTCATGAACTCCAACTGAGGCAACATCTTTTTTCCAAAGCTGATCTCCCCAAACCCGATAATCGAACAGAGTAAAACGGGTTACTATTTTCTCGTTTTTGTAATCAAACCTTAAGCGAGCCCTCTGGCTAACAAATACTGCTGGTAGAGCATCATCTTTTTTCAGGGTTTTGTAACCATCACGAAATTCAAAACGTGGCCTGTAAACTCCATTGATCTCAAATTCATTTTGAGCAAACATGCATGCAGGTAGCAGAAAAACAGCTAAAAGGAGCTTTTTCGAAATTGATGAAAAGTTCATTGATTTCACTGGAAAATGATTTTTAAAAAATTAATTTGATGCAAAGCGTTTTAAGCTTTCAGGGATATTATTATAGGTGTCAGATCGAGATGGAACCACATCTGGTTGTCCGTTCTTTCTCATGATTGCCAAGCCTTTACTATCATTTAATAAGTATTCAACAAACAGAAGTGCAGCCTTTTTATTGGGTGCATTTTTTGTAATAGTAACACCATAAACCATTGGTTCACCTTTCTTGGTAATCAATTCACCGGGTTTTTTACCACTTATGTCAATTGTTGCCTGCTGATAATACTCTGTCAACTCAGGATCCTTAAGGTTTATGGAATCAGGGAGGAGCACATAATCCAGCCCGTGTTGTTCAGCAACAGAACGATAGAGGAATATATAATCGATAGCGTGCGACTCCAGCAGTCCAAGCAAATCTGTCTCCTTAGGGCGTATGTAATTCAGGTCTTTAGCTAAAAGTTTTTCGGAAAGACCTTTTTCATTGTAATACATTTCAGCTAATTTACCGGTCAATACGGCTCGGTATCCACATGGATCGGCATTGGGATCTGAACGACCAAAGGCGACATCTTCTTTCAATAGTATGTTGTACCAGTTATCAGCGTTTATTTTATCAGAATGTCTTGATCCATCATGATAAACAATTGTCATTTCGTTTGAAGCGAACTTAATATTCCAGCTTGCAAAGTCAGGAATCAGGAGTTTATCAATTACAGTATAATCTGCAGAAGCCATAATATCACAATCTTTATGCAAATCGGTAATCTTACGGGCACATTTCCTACTACCTGCCCCTTCCATTATAATCTCAATATCAGGATACTGCTTATTGAATTCTGCAGCAATCTGCTTAAAAGGTACGGTTAAACTACCTGCATGAAATATTATTAATTTCTCTTTGGTTTCTGCTGTAGAAGACTTGTCAGGGCTTGTATTACAGGAAAAAACAAGCAATCCGATCAAAAAAATAAACGATGATAAAAATGGTTTTCTTTTCATAAACTCACACTTCTAAATTCCATATTGATTTATTGTCGTTATGCAATCATTTACATAGCGCCGCGAAAGTACATAATTGTTTTTAATTAATGTTGTTGGAAATCTGCTCTCAGTATCATAAAACCCCAGTTAATAACATGCTGATTATAGAAATAATTTGAAAGAAAAAAATCTGCACAAACAATGGTAGTAAGTGATGGCTATATTAATAACATAAGGTTTGCCATAATAGCAGTTTTAGTAAAAAATCATAAGTCTGAATAATAGTACTAAAATATGCGGAAACAACTACTTTATTCTTATATCACATATCAATTAACTCAACAGTAATCGAAGCTTGTGATATCAGTAAACATTACGTATTAATGCAGATTTTAGGAACAAAACCGGCTATCTAATAATATTATTCAAAATACTTACAACAATTTGTCACAATTCTGAAATCCTAAGTACATACGGATAAGACACGTAAATATTAAAATTAATTAAATATGGATTTGGAAACACATTATGGTCCCTTGGGAATCATGATTACACAAATCCGGGTAGAATAAAAAAATACACATTAAGACCACCATATTACACAATTTTCCAGGATGGAATTGCAATTATTGTTTTGGATACCCGGGACAGTTTATGTAATATTGTTGGCGACCAGAGAGATTTTTTATTTGGAGTACTGAATACTATTCAAAAGTCAACCCATCTTATCATACTGCATCACAAATTAATCTGGATGTACGACAACAAATATTTGGAACCCCGTATTTCATCCATTTCAAATGACAGACCTGGTAATTGCTATTATTGTTTAAATGAAAATAACTTCAATACAGAAATCTATCCAAAACTGACAGACATTAAACAAAGGGGAACAGAGGTTATCTGTATTGGTAGTGATATTGGACTTCATGTTAATGAATTTGAATACCTTACTAACGAAGGGATACATTTTTTAGCATCAGGAATTAATGCCGGAAATGAAGACAACAAAGCATTGTTATTTAATCATGACATAACAAACAAAAGTTTAACATGGGAATTCCGATTGATTTCCAGTCTGTAGCGCGCATATAATCTGATCAAAGGTAACCGTTTGTTAATCTGCCAGTTGAATGATCTCAAAAGCAATTGATGCTACGTTATAATAGTTACAACAAAGTGTTTCCGGAATTATGCAATTTGATTTTGATAGTTTAATATTATAACTGATGGTTGATTCCATTCAAATTGTTTTTCATGTTACTGCATAATGATATATTAATTATCTATTTTTGCCACTTCTTTTTATTTACAACTGGTTTTATGATAAAAGATTACAAATATGTTATAATTGGTTCCGGTTTTTTCGGTAGTGTAATAGCCGAGAGAATTGCCAATGATATGAATGAGAAAGTTATTATTATTGACAAGAATAATCATATCGGAGGAAAGTGTTATTCAGAAATTGACAGCAAAACAGGCATTGAATACCATAAATACGGTACACATATCTTCCATACTTCAAATCAAAAGGTTTGGGATTATATTAACAGGTTTACTAAATTCAACGGGTATTATCATCAGGTACTAACAACCTTTAATGAAAAGGTATATCAAATGCCCATAAACCTTGAAACGATTAATAGTTTCTTTGATATTAATTTAAAGCCATATGAGGTAGAGGAATTTATCAGAGAGAAACGAACAAATTTTAGCGAGCCTTCAAACTTCGAAGAAGCAGCGACAAACTCAATCGGTTATGAATTATATGACGCATTTATAAAGGGTTACACACAGAAACAATGGCAAACAGATCCCAAAGAGTTGCCGGCTTCAATTATTAAGAGACTACCTGTACGCAGTAATTATCACGAAAGTTATTTTTATGATATCAACCAGGGTATACCTTTAATGGGTTATACAGCAGTATTCAATAATATGCTTAATAATAAAAGAATTAAGGTTCTTTTATCTACAACATATAATGATATAAAAAACGAAATATCAGATGATGCTTTTGTTGTATATACAGGTGCTATTGATGAATTTTTCGATTATAAACTAGGCAGATTAGACTGGTTAAGTTTAAAATTTGAGAGTGAGTATAAGAATTTGGTTGATTATCAGGGAACATCTGTTATGAACTATGCCAATGTTGAAGTACCATATACCAGAATTCATGAGTATAAGCATCTTCATCCTGAACGTGAGACTTATACAAGTGATATGACATTAATAACCCGTGAGTACTCTTTACACAACCCAAAAGATCCCATTTATCCGATTAGTAACAAGCGTAGCAAAGATATTTACAGTCTGTATGATGAGGAAGCGAAAAAAATGAAAAACTTCATTTTCGGAGGACGTTTGGGTGAATACAAGTACTATGACATGCATATTACTATTGAAAAAGCACTTGATACTTACGAAAAGATCATAAAAAAATGAAAGAGCTTATTGTTGTAATACCTGTTTATAACGAACAAGACATAATAAGCAAGGTAATTGATAGCTGGCATGATTGTCTTGAATCACTTGCAATTGACTTTGAAATTCATCTCTATAATGACGGATCAAAAGATAATACTTTATCTATACTGGAAGAATCATCAAAGAAATACTCAAAGGTTGTAATACATGATAAAAAGAACAGCGGACATGGTCCAACAATATTAAAAGGATATATTGATAATTCCAATGCAGAATGGCTTTTTCAGATTGATTCTGACAACGAGATTTCTCCAATTTACTTTGCTGATCTCTGGAAAGAGCGAGATAATTTTGATTTTTTAGCGGGACAGAGAAATTATCAAAACCGACATTTAGCAAGACGAATTATTTCAAAAGTAGCTCAGGCTTCTGTTCAAATCTTTTTTGGTAAGGGATTAAGAGATGTTAACGTACCTTACAGGTTAATGAGAGTTTCCGGTTTTTCAGATCATTTTAAAAAAATTCCTGAAGATACATTCGCACCCAATGTTTTGGTTTCAGGTATTGCTATCAGACATGGATTAAGAATAATGACAATCCCCGTTGATTTTATATCAAGGCAAACCGGAGAGGTATCCATTAAAAAATTCAAATTACTTAAATCCGTATTAAGATCATTTTATCAAACTGCAAGGTTTGCGTTATGATAAATACATCCAATATTTACAATAAAAATAATTGGCAATTATTGCTGTTATTGATAGTAGTTATACTTTGGGCTATAAGCTTTTATAACAGATTACCAAATGAAGATGAAGCAGTAATTGCCGGACATAGCTACTTCTTTAATGAATTGGGCTATGTTAAATCTGATTTATACGGAGGTTATGGATACGATTGGGAAAACCGGCAGTTTTTTTATCATAAGCTTTTTGTTTTAACAGGATCATTGTTTTCAAACTTATTTGGTTTTAACATTTACGTTTTTAAATCTATATCTGCTTTTTTTTCCTTGTTTCTTTTTCTGTTTCTTTTCTTATATATTAAAGATTTTTACCCATCATTTTCTACCAAAAAACTTTTCTTTTTATCTGTTGCACTGTTACTTTGGAACAGTATTTTCTTTGATCTGAGCTTTATGTATCGACCGGAAGTAATGGTATCTACCCTGGGTTTTATCAGCTACTATTTCTTGAAGAAAGGATTAAAAGAACGGTACTTTTTATTCATGATCTTATCAGGTAGTTTTGCCGGATTATCGGTTTTCGCACATTTAAACGGGATAATATTTTGTGTTGCAGGAGCAGTGTTTTTGGTGCTTAAAAGACAATTCCATTATTCCTTCCTTTTCAGCATATTTGCAATTGCCTTTGGTTTCTTATATTTTTTTGATATTAGCACAATAGATGAGTTTAACAGGTTGACAGAACAATTATCAACTGACCCTAATGTTGTTGATGCAGAAGGTCCTTTCATATTATTGATTAAAGAACAAATGCGCTTTTTCCATAGTCCAAAGGAGGCAAGTTTTAGTGTATTATTTCTTCTTTCGGTTATTCTGTTTTATAAGAAGCTTAAAAAATTCAATTCGGACATACTGTTATATTTAGTCATTCTTATAGTAACACTGGGAATGCTAGCGCATGGAAAAACAACCAAGTATGCCACTAATTACTACCCTTTCATGGTACTGGTAGTTTCAACAACACTTATGAGTGTCAGTTTGTATAGCGGGCTGTTAAGAAAAGTAATTGTTTCATTCACGATATTGTTTTTTGTTGTTCAGGGCATTTATAATCTAAAACTTTTTAATGAGAGAATCAACCTTAAACCGCGGGTAGAATACTTATCCGGCTTACTTCCCGAAAATAATGTAAAAATCTCAGCCCCGTCAGTGTTTGCCTTTAATCAAATATACAATTACACTATACGTGGAGAAATTGCTTTTGACCATCACTATTCTGCATTTTACCCGAATGAAAGCAGAACAACCGGAAAGTATTTCCGGTTTGCATATGAAAATGGCGACAAGTACATTCTAATCGACAGGATGCTTAACACAAGAGATTTTGCATTGAATCCGAAATTAGATACCGTAGCAATAGAGCAGGAAATATATAATTATCGTTTGATTGAAAAAAAAGAAGATGTATTCGTTTTTCAAAGAGTGGAAGAATCATCTGTTGTAACTCCATAGCTCTTACTTGTATTCATAAAATATCATCAGGACATTGTTATTTAATACCAGTTAAATATTATTAAAACTGACAAATCAACCCAAATAGTCAATAGTTTAGCCGGGAATCATATAGATAAACACTGTACAATAACTAAATCTAATTGATGAAATGGCAGAAAATAACGCCACTCTGTGAAGCACAACTCATTTATTCGGTTCAATTGTTAAAAGTACTACACACAGTACGCTAATGTAGGGAGGAAAAGCTGCATTATCAGAGATGCTCTTATACTATGAAGCTGGTTTTCCAATGGAAGATATCCTGCAAATAGCAACCATTAACGGAGCTAATGTAATTGATCAGGGAAATAACTTAGGATCAATAGAAAAGGGAAGACCTGCAGATATAGTTATCTTTGAAAAAGACCCGTTTGAAAACTACAAAAACCTGTTATCAATCAAAGCAGTAATAAAAAGTGGCAGAATATATAAATCATGTCGTTGATAATGTATATTTTGCCTGTTTAGAATAGGGACAATGATGTACTGTGATTGATATCAATTAGTTTATTAAAATGGTACAAAAAATTTGAATTTCCTTTGATCCTTAATCTAATCCTGCTTTGTGTAAAATTGAGATAAGAACTATCAACCGGTAAAATCAGGTAATACACAATATTCACGAATTATTACTAATTTTATACCTTAAAAACTAAAATTCGAAAAATGTTACTGGACGCAATCTTAAAGGCAATTAAAGACATTGAATCAATTGACAAACCTTCCAAAGATACTGAGCGTATTTTGGAAAATCTAAAGGATGCTGTTAATGTGCGTATGAAAGAAACACTACTTGATTTTATTAGTGTTGGTGAAAAAATGGGATACGATCAGATTAAAAAACAATTAAATGACCTGTTGGGATTTATTGAAACTGTTGAAACAAAAGTAACAAAGAAATAGATTAACTAATTAATAAAATAGAAATGGAAAATGCTCTGTTGGCAACCGAATTATTGTACAATATACTGGGCGGATTAGGTTTGTTCTTTGCCGGTATCGGTGTTCTGTGGTTTGCATCAATCTACAGGAATAAAAATGAAAATCCGGAATAAAGAACATATAATGTAGTCAGGTTTCTGTTACCGGGATTTGTTTCTTATCATGTTGAAGAAGTGCTTTATGAATTAGTGATACATTCATCAACAATAATAGGCCTTAACTTTTTTGAACTTCATAGTGATATCTGCTTATCACTTTAGAATGCAATTAGGTACTACTTTCAATGGGGTACCGAAATAATTCAAATGTTCCGGCTCTTCTGTTCAGAAGTTAAATCAAAACAACTCTAAAATCAAGATTATCGTATTTTAAGTGCTTTTGATTCAGCCATTAAAATCAAATATTAACACAAACATAAAACTGAATTCTACAATTGGAATATCAGGTTTTATAGTTTTACAACATGACAAAAAACAAAGCACTCATTTTTTTAGCGATAATACTGGTAATTTATCTGGCCGGGGCCTTCAAAATAGATTTAATGGATCTGGATACAACCCAGTATATGACCATTGCCGGTAATATGCATAATTCAGGTGATTATTTAACTGTTAAGTGGCGTGACGATTTTAATTATCTCGACAAACCACCACTTCTTTTCTGGCTATCATCATTTTTCTTTTCATTTTTAGGAGTTACTCCTTTTGCTTACAGGTTGCCTTCAATACTGGTAAATCTGCTGGGGATATTTTCAACTTATAAATTGGGTAAACGTCTTTATACTGAAAAAACCGGTTTGCTTTCAGCAATAATTTATTCCAGTAGTTTAGGTATTTTTATAATAAATCATGATGTAAGAACAGATACACTGTTAACCGGATTCACCATTTTCTCCATATGGCAACTTTATAATTATCTTCAGGATAAAAAAAACATAAATTTTATCCTTGGCTTCATTGGTATAGGGTTAGCAATTTTAACAAAAGGACCTATAGGGATCATCGTGCCAATCCTTACCCTGGGACCACATTTAATCTATCACCAAAGATGGAAAGATATATTCAATCCAGCCTGGTTGATAGGTGTTTTAATAATTTTTGTGGTATTGATCCCAATGATAATCAGTGTAACTACTCAACATGGGATGGAAGGAATCAGGTTTCATTTCTGGTCGCAAAGTTTTGGCAGAATAACAGGTGAAAGTAATTGGAAAGATACCACAGGTTTACTCTATTTCTTACATACTTTCCTGTGGTCGTTTATCCCCTGGTCGATTTTTGCATTAGCCGCCTATTACGACAAGCTAAAATCAACTATCAGGTTATACAAAGCAAGTGATAAAGAAGAGGTTTTTACTTTATCCGGGTTTACACTTGTAATGATTCTTATGTCACTTGCAAGCTATAAACTACCTCATTATATTTATGTTGTTTTTCCTCTGATTTCAATTATCACCGGAAGATATCTTGTAAATGTCATTAAACCAATAAAAAGAGAAGGGCTTAACAAAATTATTTACTTCTCACAGTTTGGTTTCAACATACTGCTTTGGATCATTGCATTCACCTCTTTCATTATATTCAAAGTTTCAGACTTCTATATTTATCTCATCATATTTGCTGTATTTGGCGGATTTATTTTCTCCTGTTTTTACAATAAGGCCGGAAACTCCAGAATTATTAACTCCACAGTAATAACTATGATCGGTGTTGCACTTGTCATGAATATTCACTTTTACCCTGAATTAAGCAAATATCAGGCTCGTGTTTTTGCCGGCAGATATATAAGTGATAAAAATATCGAAAAGGACAAAATACTGATCTTTCCACTAGATGTACATAAACCGACTATTGATGTATATTCCGGTATGGAGATCCCAAGATCAAACCACTTTTCATCTGTCGATTCTCTGTTAGCAATCAAAAAACAATTGTACATCTTTACTAATAATGAAGGACTTGGATTGTTGAATGATAAACAATACGAGCTACATATTGAAAAAACTTACAAGGATTACCAGATTAGCATGTTAGGAATAGCATTCCTTAATCCGGTTACCCGTGAAAATACTTTATCAAATTTGTATTTACTGAAGGTAAATAGGTAGCTTTTCAAAGAATTGAACCGAATGCAGAAAAGGGATAATACCGTATAAAAAAGTAATTTAACAATTAATCTATTCAGCTATTTTAAACCTGATCTAACTTTCTTTAATCGCTTCAATATGCCTGTTGATTTCTTTTGCGAGATCAATTTCTTCTTTGTCAATCTTATTGATGAGAATATTATAGTTGCATCTCAACAATATATGCTGAGCATCTGTTTTCTTCGTAATTAAACTAATATGAGCATACTTATTTGTACTTGTAATAGTATCTTTCATTGATATAATATTCGTAAATATTTGCATTACCAAAAAAACCTTCATTATTCAATACTCTTTTCTTTTTTACTTTCGGTATTACTTCCCGTTCTGTTGTTGAATTGTGCTGTCTAATAAGACTTGCACTAAATTCTTTAATATTGATGTTTTGATACTCCCAATCAATATTTCTGATAGTCGGGGCATGATAAATGTACAATTCATCAAACTTTCGGGGCAAAGTTACCGGTTGGACTTTTTCAATTCCACTTGTCGAATTTATTATGATAGTAAGATTGTTTGAAACTTCAGCATGCATGTAATTTAACTTTTTCCCAATAATGGACACTTCCATGTCTTCGCTGAGTATTATCAAATCTTCATGTTGACACGAAATCCTGAATAAGCTGTCAGAAACCTGTGACATCATTTCAATTTTGACAAATACTAATAATATCATTAGTGCTGTCAGGCGTACTTTTCCAGACATAATTTTGAGTTTTAGGAATTAATTAATTTAATGAATCTTTTTTTACTCAGTTTCTGTTTCAAATATAACAATATTTCGCACTTAAGATCATCAAATAAACTACTTCAGTAAACCCGGTATCAGCATATTATATCAATTATCTGATTCATTTTACCATAGTACTCTACTCCTGATTTAGACACTTCAAACGCTGATTTAAGCAGTTCACGAATTTTCCCTGAGGATGTGCCATACCGGCTGATATTTTTGCGCTGTAAAAAATAGTTTAATCATGATTTCAGGTAAGATAACAAAGTTACTGGTATTATTAGTTATTGTTACTGCTGCAGCTTGCAGTAATAAACAGACAGATCAGCAGTATGAAAGTATTAAGTATGTGAAAACTGAAAAAATTACCTCTGTAAGTAAAGGTGACAAGCTCGTTTTTAATGGAACCATCAAAGAACGGAACCTCACTACATTATCTTTCAGGGTAGGTGGTCCTCTGACAAATCTGACTGTTAAGCCGGGCGACTTTGTTGAGAAAGGTCAGGTAATTGCATCAATTGATAAAAGAGATTATAGGTTACAAGTTGAATCAACACGCACTCAATATGCTCAGTTAAAGGGCGAATACGGAAGATATAAAGAATTATTTAATGATGATAAAATACCTGCAAACTCATTCGAAAAAATCGAATCTGGCTATTTAATGGCCAAAACTGCTTTTGAGAATGCAGAAAATCAACTACTTGACACGGATCTGATTTCACCATTCAATGGATATATTCATGAGAAGATGGTTGAAAACTTCCAAACAGTTAGTCCGGGAATGCCAATAGTTTCATTAATTGATATTTCCAAACTTGAAGTAGAGATATCAATTCCGGAAAACCAGCTGTTACAGATAAAGAATAGTACAAATAATTATTTAACAGTTAAAAATGCAGGAGTTTCCGATCATCCATTGAATATAGTCAGTATTAGTGAAAAAACAGGAAAAGACGGAATGTTCCGTATGAAGCTGGATTTCGACAACGATCAATCCTTAAATATTTCCCCGGGTATGTCGGCTGAAGTAACAATGATTTGTAACAATAGTAAAACAGGGATAAGCATTCCTTCCTCAGCAGTTTTCAGAGACAAAAACAATAACTGTGTCTGGATTTACAACAACAGTACCAAAACTCTGGCTAAAAGAAACATAACATTGGGTAACTTCACAAATCACGGAAAAATTGAAGTTGTATCAGGATTAAGATCCAACGAAATAATTATAACAGCCGGTGTTAACAACCTGTTTGAGGGACAAACTGTTAAGCCGATAGAAAAACCGTCATATTCAAATGTAGGAGGATTGCTATAATGCTTGAAAAGATATTAAATCAAAAGGCAATGATATCCACCATCTTGTTTACGGTTATAGTTGGTGGGATTTTCTCATATATTAAAATAGGAAAGCTTGAAGATGCTGAGGTTCCCATAAAATCGGCAATGGTAATAACACCATATCCCGGAGCATCAGCCCATGAAGTAGAGCTGGAAGTTACTGATGTTTTGGAAAAGGCTATCCAAAAGCTGGAAAATATAGAGGACATAACAAGTGTTTCTGAAGCGGGATTATCAATAATTACAATAGAAATAACTCCTGTTGTAAGAACACCTCAATTACCACAATTATGGGATCATCTCAGAAGGAAAGTACATGATGTGTCCGGGGAGCTGCCACAAGGTGCCTATGAGCCCATAGTAAATGATGATTTTGCTGATGTATATGGCATACTATATGCAATAACGGCTGAAGGTTATTCTCACAACGAGCTTATTAAATATACAGAGTATATTGAGAAGAAACTGCTGGCAGTAGAAGGAGTGCGCCGCTCACAAATATTTGGTAAACAAACAGAATCCGTTGACATAATATTCTCCTCTGAACAACTGGCAGCACTAAATATCAACCCTATGATAATTGCTTTAGCAATGCAGGATCAGGGTGCAATTGTTAATCCAGGAACAATAAAAACAGGAAAAGAATCCATTCGGGTAGGTGTTGGTAGTAAAATAAACAACATTGAAGATATAAAGAATCTGTTAATTCAGGTTCCCGGAGGTGGAAATTTCAGGTTGGGTGAGATAGCAAATATTGAGCGCTCATTCATGGAGCCAAAGCGGGAAGCCTTATATTTTAACAATAAGCAGGGATTAACACTGGGACTTTCAAATGAGAGTGGAGTTAACATTGTTCGTTTAGGCAAAGATCTGGAGAAGAAGATCTCAGAGATCAGCAAAGACCTACCAGTTGGTATCGAAATCGATCAGGTATATTATCAACCTGACAGGGTTCAGGATGCTGTAAATGATTTTATGATAAACCTTGCTATGTCGGTGGGTATTGTGATCGTTGTTCTGATGTTTGCAATGGGACTCCGATCCGGATTACTTATTTCAAGTGGGCTGGTTTTCACGATTCTTGGAACTCTTATTGTAATGCTGGCAATTGGGCTGCCATTACACAGAGTTAGCCTGGCAGCAATAATTCTTGCTATGGGAATGCTTGTTGATAATGCGATTGTGATTGCAGATGGTATACTGGTTGATTTGAAAAAAGGGGTTGACAGAAGCAAGGCTTTCGTTAACACTGCAAAGCGTACTGCTATACCGCTACTAGGTGCTACAGCTGTTGCGATTCTTGCATTTTTGCCCCTGGTAATGTCACCGAATCGGGCAGGTGAGTTTTTAAGCTCATTATTTACCGTTTTGATCATATCGCTTAGTTTGAGCTGGCTATTTGCAATGATTCAAACACCGTTTAACGCAAAGTACTTTTACCGTACAGAAAGGCCTGCCGGAGAGCAGGTCGAAGCCTATGATTCCAGATTGCATAAACTTTTTAAAAGAATAGTAACATGGGCTTTAAAACATAAGTTTATGTTTTCTGCCGGTAGTATTGCTATTCTTATTATCTCTCTGTATTCATTCCGCTTTGTTACCATGGAGTTTATGTCGAAAATTGACTACAACCAGTTCATGATCGAGTATTACCTTCCAGAGGGGGCTGATATAGATGCAGTTGAAGAAGATATTGTCTCAATACAGGAGTATTTATTAAAGATGGAAGGAGTAAAATCAGTTACCGGTGCAGTAGGCAGACCACCTGCCAGGTATCTCCTTATGAGGTATATGCCAACAGGAGGATCAAATTATGGAGAATTAATTGTTGAGACAGAAAAAATATCAGATGTTGAAAAACTGATCCCACAAATTGAAGAGTATCTGGACAGAAATTATCCCGATGCATTTACAAGAGCAAACGAGTATGGGGCAGCATTTTCGGAATTTGATGTTGAAGTTGAATTTACTGGTCCTGATCCCAAGATACTCATTGACCTTGCCAGACAAGCTAAGCAAATATATAATGAGGAACCAATTGCTGTAAATGTAATGGATAACTGGAGAAATCAATCCAAAGAGATTATTCCGGTTTACTCAGTTGACCGTGCAGGAAGACTGGGATTAACACGTGCTGATATGGGAAATTCGATACTAGTTGCAACCAACGGGATGCCCATAGGTTCTTTCTACGAAGGTGATAAACATTTACCGGTAATCCTTAAAACATCAGACAATGTTGCTGAAAATATGGAGGGTTTAATGAATATTCCTGTTTGGGGACAGAGAAGTCAGTCAAGTACTCCACTGGCTCAGATTGTCGACACTTTAAATGTTAGCTGGGAGCATGGTTCTGTTCACCGGCTAAACGGTTCCCGTTCCATAAAAGCACAATGCGACTCACGTAAAGGTTATACTGCGCAGCAGCTTCAGGATAAAGTAAAAACGAAGGTTGAAGCGATTAACTTACCATCAGGATATGAAATGAAGTGGGAAGGAGCAACTGCCCAGTCATCAGATGCAAATAAAGGATTGTTTATGTATCTGCCACTTGCTCTTGGACTAATGATCATAATAGTTATCGGTTTGTTCAACAATTTAAAACAACCTGTTATCATTTTCTCCATTGTTCCATTTGCGTTTATAGGTATAGTATTGGGATTAATTCTCACAGGTATCCCGTTAACATTTGCAGGTATTATTGGTGCTTTGGGATTAATAGGAATGATGATCAAGAATTCTGTTGTATTGCTCGATGAGATCAATAGAAATATAAGGGAAGGAAAGAAAGCTATTGTAGCAACAATTGATGCAGCTGTATCAAGGATGCGGCCTGTAATGATGGCTTCATTAACAACAATTCTGGGGATGTTGCCATTAATAACTGATGCAATGTTCAATTCAACTGCTGTTGTTATAATGTTTGGATTACTCATAGGTTCAGTAATTACACTTGTTGTTGTTCCGGTACTTTATACAGTTCTTTTTAAAGTGGATACATCAGGGTTAAAAACAATCAAGAAGATTTAAAATGAATAGTTATATAAAAATAATAATAGGAACGTTGATGTTGCTTTTAATGGTTGGTTCTGTATCGGCTCAACAGGTTCTCACCCTTAAGGAGTGCAGAAAACAAGCCATTGATCATAATAAACAACTTAAGAAAGCCAGGTTTCAGACAGATGAGGCAAAAGAACAGGTAAAGGCTGCCAGGACAAATTACCTTCCGGCGCTGAGTGCTGAAGCAAATCTTATGCAATTGATCAGCAATGAAAAAATCAATACAAACGGAAGTTTTCTTCCAACTGCTGAGAGTGAAGAAGCAGCTCAAAAGGGAGAATTCACCGGCATGAGTGATGTTTGGATGCCTGGAATGTCATTGGAAATGAACAATACCTCAATTATTTATGGTGGATTATCTGTTACTCAACCGGTTTATGCCGGAGGTAAGATAAATACCGGAAATAAGATGGCTGATGCCGGACTTGAGATAGCCGGAATGTCTTATGATCTTAAATATTCTGAAATTATAGAACTCACTGATCAGGCATTCTGGAATGTAGCTATGGTGGAGGCAAACATTGATCTTGCAAATAAATATATTGAAATGCTGACTGAACTTGAAGATCTGACCACGTCAATGTATGATCTTGGATTGCAACCTGCAAGTGAAAAGCTTAAGGTAAATGTTCAGAAAAATGAAGCAGAACTTCAGCTTATGATCGCAAAAAACGGATTAAGAATTGCAAAAATGAATCTGAACCAGATACTTGGTAACAAACTACAAAAGGATATTGTAATTAAATATGATTCGTTATCTAGTTTCACATTAATGGATCTCTCAAATGGGACATCAATGGCTGAACATAACCGCAACGAACTAAAAATTCTGGAAAAGCAGATCCAGCTGGCCGAACTGGATAAAAAAATGATCATGGGAGATTATCTGCCTGAGCTCGGAGTTGGGATCCAATACACAGGGATTTATGTAAAAGACTTTAAAGATGATATTACATTCAACCCAATGGTAGCAGCTCAGTTAACTATACCAATTTTCCAGTGGGGGCAAGGACGTCACAAGCAGAAAGCAGCTCAGTTAAAGATAAAGCAAAACCAGACTGAGTTCAATCGTACAAATGACCTCATAAATCTTGAAGTAATGAGTACAAAAGTAAAGGTTGAAGAAGCTTTTGAAGCTATTATTATTGCCGAAAAAAATATTGAAGCTGCTGAAGAAAATCTTAGTGAAACCAGGTTGAGTTATGAAGTTGGATTAAACTCAACAACAGACCTGTTAAATGCTCAAACAACCTGGCTGAATGCCAAAGCACAACAAATTAAAGCTTTAGCACAATATAAAGTTCTCGAAACATCATGGAAAAAAGTAACCGGGAAACTAAATTCAATTGAATAGAAATCAGAATAAAATCTTTCTATTTCAACTATCTTTGCAGCTATGCAGAATAAAATAGAATGCTTAAATAAAAACAGGAAACGTGATACTCTGGCATCGAGGCTGCCAAGCTATAAACCTCTGAATATCATTATCAGAGTTCTTATAATAAGCCTGGTTGCTATTGGTTTGTTGAAACTAATAGTATTTGTTGTTGATGGTCCTCCTTTAAACGGAGGTCCCATTCCATTAAAATATTATTTAATATTCATTGTTTCATTTGTAACAGCGGCAGAAGTGCAGATTGCTTTGGATAACATTCTCGAAAGATTCCTGCCAGTTCCGAATAAAATGAAACTGAGGTTACTGATCCAGGTTTCCTGTGGATTGATAATATTGTACCTTTCCTTTCATCTTATAATGCAGTACATAGAACCTGAGATTCAAAATGAAAGAACATTGCCTGGTGTATATATGGGCTTGTTAACCGGTTTGTTATTTGTTTATATGACTGCCAATGGTTTAACAATAGCACGTTTTACGGAAAAATGGTTCAATTCGCAAAGACAAATTGATGATATGAAACGCGAGAGACTGAAGATGGATTATAATTCGCTTCAGGATCAGCTAAATCCTCATTTTTTATTCAATAACCTAAGCGTTTTAAAATCATTGATTATATATGATAAAGACTCAGCTTTGAAATTTACCGAAAACTTTACAGATGTTTATAGGTATGTTCTTCAAAGTAAGGATAAACAAACTGTAAAGCTTAAAGATGAATTAATCTTTATAGATTCTTACCTGGGGTTACACAAAGAAAGACTGGGAGATGGATTAGATGTAATGATGTCGGTTGAAAAAGAATACGTAGAAAAAGAGATTGCTCCGTTGTCACTTCAGTTACTTGTAGAAAATGCCATAAAACATAATGTGGCTGCCAAAGATTCTCCTTTGAAAATTCAGATAAGATCCAACAGGGATTTTGTTACTGTTGAAAATAATATTCAGCTGAGAAATTCATCCTATTCGACCAAAACAGGATTAAATAACCTGATTATGAGGTATGAGATCCTTACAGAACGTAAAATTGAGGTTTTAAATGAAAACGAAATATTCATAATAAAGATTCCATTACTTTAATCAATAATAAATGAATGTAATAATTATAGAAGACGAACATCACAATTACAAAATGTTACGGGGAATGATTGAAAAATATCGTCCACACTGGAAAATTAATGGCCCGTTTGAAAGTGTTGAAAAGTCTGTTTCCTGGTTGTCAGCTAATCAGGCTCCGGATTTGATATTTATGGATATCCAGCTTATTGATGGTATTTGCTTCTCAATATTTGAAGAAATAGAACTTGAAAGTATGGTGATCTTCACAACTGCTTATGATGAATATGCTTTACAGGCTTTCGAAGTGAATAGTATCGATTATCTACTAAAACCTATTAAAGATATCAAACTTCAAAATGCAATTGATAGGTTTGAATTGTTTTATAACAATAAGGAACAGAATTCATCAAAAGTTGACTACAATGAAGTAATGAAGGCCATTGTTAATGGTGAGAAGAAATATCGTAGCAGGTTTCTTGTGGCAAATGCAGCATCTTACTACAAAATTAACACTTGCGAAATAGCATTGTTTCATACAGAAAACAGATTGACTTATGCAATAACATTTGCCGGTAAGAGACACACCATAGATATTACAATGGAGAAACTGGAAGGACAACTAAATCCTGAAACCTTTTTCAGAGCTAACAGAAGTACAATAGTACATAGTGATGCAATTCGTAAAATAGAAAACTATTTCGGAGGTAAATTATATGTTCATTTAATTCCTCCGTTAAGAGATCAAATAACAATCAGCAGATTAAAAGCGACTGAATTCAAAAACTGGCTTGATAAATAATAATGTTTAAATAACTACAGGTGTATAGTATTAGCTAAATTAACTGATGTTTATGAAAACTAACAAATTACGACCCAAAATTATATTTAAACTTTCATTGATCATACTTTCATTAGTAGTGCTGATTTCTTCATGCATAAAAACTTTTGATTATTCGGTATATTCATCTTATGTCCCTGTTTCATACCGTGATTCAAGGGAAGATAATCAGTTGGAATTAACAAACATTGAAAATAGTATTCAGGATGGTGAACCCTTTAAGTTTGTATTTATTTCCGATAGCCATACCAGTTACAATGATCTTGATGATTTTGCATGTGCTATTAAAGATATACCTGAGGTTTTATTTATATTACATGGTGGAGATCTGACTGATGGAGGAATGCTTGCTGAGTATCAAATATATTATGATATAATGGAAAAGGCTCAAAAACCATATTTTCAAGTGATTGGCAATCATGATTGCCTTGCAAACGGGTTATCAATTTATAACGACATGTATGGTAAAGATGATTATGTTTTAACATTTAAGAACTGTAAATTTATCTTCTTCAATGATATTGTCTGGGAACTCGAAAATCGTGAACCCGATTATTTTTGGTTAATGGAGCAACTAGAAGATACAGTTGGATATGATCATGTTTTTGTAATATCTCATATATCACCGTTGTCAGACTCATTTACACCTTTAAATTCATACGCCTACCTGAATATCCTGAAAAAATATAATGTTGATCTTTCAGTTCACGGACATGATCACGACTATTTAACCGGCACCTTTGAAGGTGATATCGATTACCTCATTATCGGATCAATTGATAAGAAGCATTATATAGAGGTCACTGTTGAAAATGAATCTTTTTATCTAAACCGAAAACCATTTTAATATGACCAGGAAGCTTATTATAATGATTGGGTTTATACTAATAAATGTTATGCTAGTAGCCCAGGATCAGGAAGAAAAAAGAAGAAACTGGATTGTTCCCAGGTTCATAAACACCCAGTATGCCGGAGGAATAGGAAATTATATCATTGGAGCAGGTTATTTTCTTAACAAATCGCAAAGTTTGCGATTAATTATTCAATATGGATTTACTCCAAAGTATAAAACAAATAAGAATCTTCATACTTCTACAATCAGTTTTAAAGTTTTACCCGTAAAATACAAACCAAAAGAGAATATCTCATTAATGCCTGTTGTTGGTATTGCCGTAAGCAGGGTTTTTGCTGATGGTCCGGGAACTTTTACAAGGTTACCATCATATTATCCCGATGGATACTATGCTCCAAATGCTTTTAGATTTCATCTTAATCTTGGTGGTGTATTTCAATATGATCTGCAGAGAAATTCGTGTGTCAGGGCTCTGGAGTTTTATATTCTTACTACTACCAACGATCTGTACGCAAAATATTTCATTAAGTACAAGCCCATAAAACTTACTGATATTTTTTCAATGGCACTTGGGGTGAATATTAATTTTTGATGGTTCTATGGCTTATCTGCCGGAATTTATGTAGGCAGGTTCTATTGTTCTCCAGATACAAATCGGGATGTTCGATAGCTTGATGGCCTGATAACCTGAATGATATCATACGTCCTTTATTGTCAACCTATTTCAGTGAAAGACAAAAGACCAAAAACCTGCCTCCACATCTTACGGCAGGCAAATCCTAAATCTAAAATCTGCAACCTACCTCAATAGCCTCTGGCAAGCAAGTCACAAATCGTAAACCTCCGAAAACGGTCAACGCTATTCAGGCATAGACAAATCGCAAATCGTCAACCTGCCTCCACATCTTCCGGCAGGCAAGTTACAAATCGCAAATAATACCAGTTACTCAATACTACCATTAAATTTCATGATTTGTCTTTTAAAAGAAGTTGTTTTCATGAGATTCTCAAATAAAATAATTGTTAAAATTGCAAGACCTGGACCTAATATAACATCTATGATATAATGATGACCTGAATAAACAGCCGCAAACCATATTCCAATCATAAGTATGGCAAAAACCAAATTCACCCACCCCAAATGCTTTTTAATTCCATAATAAAGAACAATTACAGGATATGCTGAATGTAGTGATGGAATTGCAGCAAGAACATTTGCATTTTTATTGTAAATATTTGCGAAAACAGGTATCCCAATAAGCTCATCAAACCGGACTAATCCGGCTCTGTTCCCGGGTACTCCAATTTTCAGATCAAATCCATACATATCCACATACCAGGGCGGTGCAGCAGGATAAATGTAATAAATGACAAAACCCAGTAGATTTACAAATAAAAAGACCAGAGAGAATTGTATAAATGTAGCTTTATCTTTTACAAATAAATATACTGCAAATGCTAACGGAACAGGTACCCAGGTGAGATAGAACAAACCACTAATCAAATCAAGAAACTTGTAATTGTACAATTTAAAGAATTCATTTGGGGTTACCTTTAACTGGCCTAAATTTATTCCAAACAGTAACTTCTCAGCTTCATAAAGCTCTTTGATGTGAACCGTTGAAACTTCGTAATTTGGAATTATACGCATAGAGTCGTAAACTATCCAGTAAATTATGAAAATAGAAAATCCTGTAATTATCTTTCGTGTTAGCTTATTGGTATAATACATAACTACCCATATTGTCAGAACTAAGACATGGTCAGTTCTAATTCCATCGGTAATGTAGGTCAGAATCAAATAAACTGTAACAATTGAAATATTAACTGAAAGATTTTTTAGTGTAAACCTCTGATAGTTCATTAACTTCTCAATTATTTATTTAAATATTTTTCATAGGTCGCCTCTCTGGTAAGAGTGTCAGTACCAAACAACTCAATGTATTCCACCTTTGGCCATATTCCTGAATTATCAGCCTGAATAAATAAATGGTCCAGCAGACTGTATCTGTTGTTTATAAAAGTATAAACATCTGCCTTCTCAGGTTCGGATTGCACAAGCCAAAGCTTTTTATCCTCATGGGCTACCAATTCAAGGATAAATTGCGAATTATCAGAAATATCTTTTTTACATTCTATGCCATATGCATATATGCGTTGAATATATGTTAATTTTTTTCTTTGTCCTTCTTCATCATATCTTATCCAGGAAACAAGTACAGGTTCTTCATCAATCAATATTCCATTTTCGTTAAAATTAGCCTCGTAAACGATGGTATTTGCATTATGGTTTCTCTGAATATAAAACAGCAACTCATTTGTTTTAGGCGGCAACGGATAATTGTAGTCTTCATTATAATTCACCGGAACAACTAGTACAATTAATACCAATAATACATTAATTAAATAGTTCATTTCTTAAAGAAGGTTGCTTTGTTTACACCAGTCAAGGGTTTCCAGCAAACCCTTAAACAGGTTATACTCCGGTTTAAAGTCAAAGTCTTTAAAGGTATCATTTGCATCGCATAACCAGTTAGTACAGCTTAGTTCCTTATACTTCTCCGGATTTAAGGTAGAAACATTACCTGTAAGTTTTGAAACAGCTCCTGCAATATAACTTACTGGGAGTGCAACACTTTTAGGTACGACCAGCTTAATAGTTTTTTTGTTCAGGATTTTTTTTACGATCGACGAGAATTCATGTGTTGTATAACTATCCCCATCAGTTACAAAATACTCCCCATTACTTATTTCAGAGTTAAATGACCCTACTATTAATCTTACAAGATCTTTGATATAAACAAATGTAAGCAGCTGTTTATCCGAACCAATATAAGACTCAATTTTTCTGTTGATCATCTTGTACATGATAAGATAATCTTTTTCCCGTGGGCCATAAACTCCCGTTGGACGAAATATTAATCCGGGGAATTTTTTTAATGACTTAATGTATGTCTCCGTTTTTAACTTGCTTTTTCCGTAATAGGAAACAGGATGAGGTATATCATTTTTTGTAACAGGTTCATTGGTATTGTTACTTCCCGGCCCAATGGCAGCAAGACTGCTTATATAAACAAACCTGGTGGGGATAGATTCTGTTTCAATAAGAGTATCAATAAGATTTTTGGAGAAACCATAATTAACAGTATCAAATTCACTTTTATTGTTTGATTTTGTAATTCCTGCATTGTGAATTATGTAGTCAAAAGTTCCTGAATCTCTTTGTAATCTTGTAAATTTATCTTTTAGTTTATTTTTATCTGACAGATCAAGTTCAATAATATTTATACGTGGGTCTGTTAAATAATGTTGTTTCGATGTTCTTCTGATTCCGGCATAAACATCATATCCCCTGAGCAATGCTTCATCAACGAGATGGCTGCCAATAAATCCACTTGAGCCGGTAATCAATACTTTTTTCATATTAAAGTGATTTGTTATAACATCTTCGACGCAGGTGGGTTCTATGCTCATAATGCTTCCATAACTGAAGTGCACTTGTATTTTCCTCCATCTGGGGATTTGAAACAGCAATTTTTATTCCTCTGTCGATATAAGCCTGCATCAGTTCAGTATAATAAATTGAATGTACGCCTTTACCCTGGTAATCCGGTCTGACACCGTTTAAATACATATCAACCACATCATTTTTACCATTAAGTGCTTTCAATACCCTCAAAAAGCCTGTTGGAAACAGTTTTCCTTTCGCTTTTATCAGGGCACCTGATAACGATGGCATAGAGATACCAAACCCTACTACATCAGAATGTTTATCAATTACAAAGCAAACCAGGTCGGGTTTTATTATTGTAAAATACTGTTTTATGTAATAATCTATCTGCCTGTCAGTTAACGGAACAAACCCATATAAATTCTTAAACGCTTCGTTAAGTGTATAAAACATGCTTTTTGCATAAGGCAATAGTTCCCGTGCTTTTTTCACTTTTAGTGGTGCAAGTTCATATTTTTCCATTATAAGCCTCGAAAATCTTTTTAATTTATCAGGAACTTTATCAGGGACTGTTATTTCCTTTTGTACCCAATCAACATCCTTTTCAAATCCAAGAATTTCAAGATGTTCAGGATAATACGGATGATTATACAGTACAGCCTGTGTACCAATTTCATCAAATCCGTCAATTAGCATACCTTCCATATCCATGTCTGTAAAACCAAGTGGCCCCTGCATATTTACCATTCCTTTTGATTTCAACCATTCACCGGCAGTTTCAAATAAGGCCTCAGATACCTGAATATCATCAATAAAATCGATCCACCCAAACCTCCCACTGTTATCGTTCCAGGTTTCTATATATTTATAATTCACAAAAGCTGCAATTCTACCAACAATTTCTTCTCCTCTCAAGGCAAGCCAGTAATTTGCTTCGCAGTGATGAAATGCCGGATTTTTTTCTCTGTTTAATATCGTTTTCTCATAAGAGTGTAAAGGCGTAACCCTGTAAGGATTATTCCTGTAAAGTTTATCAGGAAAGGTAATAAACTTCATTAATTCTTTCGAAGACTTAACTTCTTTTATCGTAATATTATCCATAATTTGTTAATTGTAAACAGGGTCATACTCTGAAATAATTGCTCTGCATCTGATCAAAGTATCAACCACATAATCAATTTGCTTTTTGGAATGGGTTGCCATCAGTGAAAACCTGAGAATTCCTTTGTTTTTCTCAACGGCAGGATGAACTACCGGATTCAGGTAAACGCCATTATTAAACAACCAGGTGAAGTATTGGTATGTCAGATTATCACCACCAATATGAACAGGAATAATAGGTGTTTCGCTGGCACCGATATTAAATCCTTCCTGAATTAAACATCCAGCTGCATAACTTGTGTTTTCCCACAACATATTGATCCGGTACGATTCTATCTTAATAATATCAATTGCCTCAAGTACAGTTGCAGCTGCAGCGGGTGGAATGCTGGCACTAAACAGTAAAGCCCTGGCATTGTGTTTTATATAATTAACAGTATCTTCATCGGAAGCAATAAAACCACCTAAAGAAGCAAAGGTTTTGCTAAATGTTCCCATTACCAGATCTGTTTCAGATTCCAGATTATAATATGATGAGGTTCCTGATCCATATTCTCCCAACACCCCAAGAGAATGTGCATCATCAACCATAACTGATGCGTTATACCTGAAAGCTAATTCACATATTTCGTCAAGCTTAGCAATGTCGCCTTCCATGCTAAATATTCCATCGGTTATTATTAGCTTAATATGACTATCATCAATTCGCTGAAGAACAGCCTCAAGTGATTCCATATCACCATGTTTGTATTTAAGTGTTTTTGCAAATGATAACCTGCTTCCCTCATATATTGATGCGTGGTTCTTATCATCGAGTATCAGATAGTCATTTCTTCCCATTAAACATGAAATGGTTCCAAGGTTTGCCTGAAATCCGGTACTGAACACCGTTGCAGCTGGTTTATGTACAAAATTTGCCAGTTTATATTCCAGTTCCTCATGCAAGTCAAGGTTTCCATTCATAAGCCTTGAACCCGAAGCTCCGGTACCATATTTCCTTAAAGCACGCTGGGCAGCTTCCAGTAGTTTAGGGTGATTTGTAAGTCCCAAATAGCTGTTTGATCCAAACATTAACACCTTCTTACCATTGATATATACAACTGTGTCCTGCCCTGATTCTATTGGCTGATAAAAAGGATAAATACCCATTTTTTTTGCAACCTGAGGTGTATTGAACCTTGATAGTTTTTTTTGTAATGGCTTCATCTTATTATTTTTTTGACTTAACATTCAATTTGTAATCATCTGTATTTCATATAATTATTCTTAAAACTCAAACCTAAACCTTACTCTTATTCCCAGTTCTGTTACATTTGGGTTATCCAGGTAATTCAATCTCTTCACAAGGTCAACCCTGAATACTTTAAAGATATTTCCAATGCCTGCACTTGCCTCCATATACGGTTCATCAGCCAGTGTAAAAGTTGTTGGATTTCCTTCAGTATCAGTAGGAAATAGCATCAGTCCCGGTGTAACATCAGGATTGTTTTTATCAGTTACATTACCATATATTCCCTTTATTGAGATTATTTCCCTGAACTGTAGCCGCTTTAACAAAGGGATCTTATTAAAGATGAAACCATTGAAGTGATGTTCAACATATAAACTAATATATTCATCACTCACAAATTCAAGAAAATTCATCAGGTTATATGATCGTAACTGATATGAATATGTCTGATTGGCACGGTGCACAAACATTAAAGGAAACGGAACTTCACCAAATACTTTACCTGTTTCTATTTCAGTATTTGTAAAACCCAGCGGCCCGAGATAAAATCGCTTAAATACATTGAACTTTAGTTTACCATATGTGTAGTCTCCATTGATAAATCCATTTATTCCCTGTGTATATGACAACTGAAATATCGGATATCGTGTAATTACCGGAGTACGATATGCCATTCCCTGGTAATAAATTTCGTTTGGGGCAAACCTGATAACTGATGTAAATTCGCTGTTAACAATTTCACTTAAAGAGCTACCATCTTCAAATTTGAACTCTAGTGTTCCTCCAGGTTTCTGAATAAGGTTTCTGTAAAAGAATGTTGTGGAGATACTGTTTTTCCAGTCCTTAACATGCTCAATTTTAAACATATTATAGTATATGATCTTATCTGCAACCCCTCTTTTAAATGAAAGCAGGAAGTTATCTTCGTTAATGAACATCATCTCCATACCTGGAAAGTTTGTTTCAACCTGGTACATTAATTTCAGATCATTTCTGGGTCGTTCCTTCAATGGTCTTTTATTCAGAGAGAAGGTTGAACCAATTGAGTATTTGAACCTTTCATCATTAAAACCGTATAGCAAATAACCATCAAGCCTTACTCTTTTCGAGAATTTATCTGAAGTTCGTCCTCCAAGTCTGAGTCTGAGTCCTTCAACATCGTTAAAACTGTAAAATGTATTCACAGGACCCACATCCACGTATCCAAAATTCCAGTATCCGGCAACCAGCAACATAACAATGTCCATAGTCCTCTTAAATGCCGGAATATTTTGAACAGAATCCACCATGATATAGATATTCTGTTCCTGTTCAGATAAGTCAACCAGTCTGTTTTCTTCCCAAAATTCCTCACTGCGTTCCTTGTGATCCCGGTCAACAATTGTATTTTCTACTCCTGCATATATATTGTTTTCCCTTTTCTTATCAAAAATGTAGTTATCTGTATGAACTGTTCGTTTACCAAACATTCCGATTCCCTTTTCACCAATGTTAAAATCAACAACCAACTCATCTTTCACAAGGATCCAATACTTATTGTCTGTGAATTCAAACTCCTGAATTATCTTCAGATCATTTACAAAATTCAGGTTGATCCTGTCGGATACTTTCATCTCTGCCCTTACAAGACTATAATTACCATCATTGGAAATATAAAGGTCACCAATGAATGCAAAGTCAGCTTTATTCCTTGGCTGAAATGCCAGCTTGATACACTCAAACCCATTAACATCAAGAGTATCAAGAATGTGAAATTTATAAACTGATGGCGACAGAGAGGATATAGGACTAGTAAACTGATTGGTTAACAGATTGATATTGTTATCATAAAGATCAACATCCTGATATAGATGATCGATAAAATAGCTTATACCATCACTGTCGATATACTCATGAAATCCAATCATTTTAGTGCCGGAAACATGCTCTTTTTGCGATTTTGGAGACTTTCTGAAATAAACTTTCGAGAGGGTTTCTTTAAGAAATACTGGAAGATAGGGTTTACCGTTTATCTCTGATGTATCTACATACTGAAAAATATACTGAAACTTCCTGAGAGCTTTTCTGTTTCTGAACTCTTCATTTATATTATTTAAATCAAACTCTACTTTTTCATATTTGTCATACTCGTAAAGATCTGCTTTTTCAAGTCTGTTATTATCCTTATTTGCAATTACCTTACGTATAAGTTCTACGGCAGGATTGTTTTTATTCCTGTATCTTTTTCTTTTGGCTGTGATCTGAACCTCTTCAAGATTGTATTTTTGGGATTTAAGTTGAAAGTTTATCGTTTGATCGTTTCCGATAATTACATTGCTAACCTGATCATAATAACCTATGTAAGATGTTTTTATCTGGTTGGACGCCCACTGTGTTTCAAGCTCAAAATAACCATCAAAATCGGTAACTGTTCCAATGTTTTTTCCAACGAAATATACATTAACAAAAGGTAAGGGTTCTTTACTCTTTAAGTCCACAACGGTGCCCCTGATCCTGGTCATCTTTTGTGCCATACCTGAAGGTGATGACCAAAGAAAAATTAAACCGATTAGCAGAATAATATGTATGACCAACCTATGGTATTGCATATCTACTATTTAAATATGAAGTATTTGTGTGTGAAAAAATTGAAACCAACGCCAACAATTATGGCTACCACTACTTTTGATATTATATATTGAATGCCAATTAAATCGACTGATACATACAACAAAGAGGTATTCAAAAAAATACTTGTCAGCCAGATAGTTACATATCGAAATATTTGAAGATTTATCCTTTTCCCTGATTTATTAAATACCCAGTTTCTTTCAAGAATAAATGCTACAACACCACCTGAAACAGCACCTATTACAGCAGACTGCATGTACCAAAAACCGATAACCTCGGTAAAAAGAATTAACAGTGTAAAATCAACCAATGTTGCTGAAATTGCCACAATGTTGTAACGGATAAACGTTCTTAAAAATCCGGTTTTTCCTTTTCTATAATACATTGTGATAAACAACTAACTGCAGAACAACATTTGAATAAACACCGGCCAGAACATCATCAAACATCACTGACCAACTCCCTTTTCGCGAATCAATCCTCCTGATAAACAGAGGTTTAGCAATATCGAAGAATCTAAACAGCACGAATGCAAGCAGGTAATACTGCCAGCTAAACGGGATAGCCAGTATGGCAAATCCAACACCCACAATTTCATCTATAACGATTTTCTGTGAATCGTGCTCCCAAATTTTATGAACCTGGTTTATTGAAAATACTCCGGCAAATAATAAAACAAGAATAAAAAGAAGATTAAGGATTAGGACACTCCAGAATTGCAATTCGAAACTTGCAAAGATGAAATTCACAATAAAATACATTACAATTCCCAGTGCAGAACCAATTGTACCAGGTGCAATTGAAGAGTATCCCGTCCCTAATCCTGTGGTTATTAACTTAAAAACTTTCACTTAATCTTCTTCGTAGTAATCCAGACCGAGGTAATTAATTAACTTCTCACCCATTAAATGTCTGAGAGTGTTTTCAAATTTGATTTTTTGCTGAAACACATCATGAATAGGTGTTAGCCCTTCTTTTGTTTGCGGTGACTTGAAATAAAAGGAAAGCCATTCCTGAATTCCTTTCATCTCGGCCCTTTGTGCCAGATCGATGAACAATGCCAGGTCAAGTACAACCGGGGCGGCAAGAATAGAGTCCTTGCAAAGGAAATTCACTTTTATCTGCATTTTATATCCCAGCCAGCCAAATATGTCAATGTTGTCCCAGCTCTCTTTATCATCGCCCTTAGGTGGGTAGTAATTTATCCTGACTTTATGGTACATTTCTTTATAAAGATCAGGATAAGTATCGGGTTCCAATATACTTTCAAGCACACTGAGTTTTGAAACTTCTTTTGTTTTGAACGACTCAGCATCATCAAGAACTTCACCATCCCTGTTACCTAGTATATTTGTGGAAAACCATCCGTCAATTCCTATCAACCTTGACCTTAATCCGGGGCCAAGTATGGTTTTCATTAAAGTTTGACCGGTTTTGAAATCTTTTCCTGCTATTGGTACACCCTCATCCTTTGCAAACTGAACAAAAGCAGGAATGTCACAGGATAGATTTGGAGCTCCGTTTACAAATGGTACTCCGCATTTTATTGCTGCATAGGCATATATCATACTTGGTGAAATTGAAGGATGATTATCCTCCATTGCTTTTTCAAACAGGGTTATATCTCTGTGGATTTCTGATTCTTCAACATATATTTCGGTTGAAGCACACCATACCATTACCATTCTGTCGCAATTATTTTCTGCTTTGAACTTCAGTATATCGGCCATAAGGGCATAAGCCGCATCCATTTTCGTTGCTTCATTTTTTATGAAATCACCTTCCAGATTTTTAACGAACTTCTTATCAAAAACAGCTTTCATCGGTTTGATTGCTTCAAGTTCATCCCTGATTTCCGATAGTAGGCCATTATCAAGAACTCCTGCTTTTTTTGCAGCATCATATACATTATCTTCTGTAATATCCCATCCGCCAAATACAATGTTATCCAATGATGCCAATGGCAATGAGTCTTTAATCAGGGGATTTCTGTTTTCCGTTCTTTTACCAAGTCTTATTTTACCCAGTTGTGAAATCGAACCCACAGGTTTTCCAATACCTTTACTTACTGCTATTGCACCTGCAATAGTTGTGGTTGAAACAGCTCCAATACCAGGAGTTAAAATTCCAAGTTTTCCAGTTGCTGGTGATATATTTCTTTTTTTCATCATTAAACTAATGTTTACATTTGATTATAACAATGCCTTAATCTTTGATAGGCCGTATAGTTTGTTAATATTGAAAGGATAAAAACCGGAATGGTAAAAATTGATATGTTCTCAAATAATGGAAATGGGAGCCAGCTTACTTCGAGTTTAAAATCTCCGGCAAAATATGATACAATACCATAAACAATTGCTGAGAACCCGATCGTAAGTATCCGCTCAGGACGCTGCATTAACCCAACTTTACACTCAATATTAAGACCTTCAGCCCTGGCTCTTATATAGCTTACCATTATTGACCCTATCATGGCAATAAATGCGAAAAGAGAGCTTAGGAAGAAATCGTGAGCTACCAGATAATAGCATATTCCCAGGAACATTACCATCTCGCTATACCTGTCCAAAACAGAATCGTAGAATGCACCAAATTTCGAACTGGTATTTGTTCGGCGAGCCAGCTGTCCGTCCAGCATATCAAACATACCTGCAAATAGGGTTGTGAATCCAAACCAAAAGATGAACCTAAAATCACCCCGTGAACCTTCCTCTGCCCCGACAATTAATATTATTGCTGACACGATAGTTATAATAAAACCAATAGTGGTTATAACATTTGGAGTTACACCGGTTTTTTGTAATAATGTAACCGGAGGGTTTAATGCTTTATAGGCACTTGATTTTACTACATCCCAATTACTTTTATTTCTCATCAGTACAATAATTTGCGTTTAGACACTCTTTGATTAATGGCATTTCTTAACTACAAATTTTACGCATTATTTGTACTTATTACTGATTTAAGACATTACAATAACGTTACAAACCACAAACAGGCATCACAAATGCGTTTCATTAAAACTCAATATTTTATTATCTGCATAACATACAATTGTTAGTACCAGGTAATAACTATCAATATTCATTGGCAAATCTAACCGGAAGGGCTTTTCGGCTCAATATTTTTTGCACGAACTGACTGTATTCATTCGTTAAATGACTATTAAATCACATGAATAAGATTTACAGAAATTAAAAAATTCAAATTACCATTATTAGGATATGATATTTCTGAAACCAACTTGCATAGTTTTCTACCCATATAGTATTTAATTAACCCGCATTATGTAATAGAGTTTTGTGATGAGAGATGAAAATGCAGTAAAACAAGAGAGATTGCATTATCAGGGTTTAATCAAAGGTACAAACAACTGCTTAATTACAACTTAATATTTTATTATCTGCCTAACTTACTATTGTCAATACCAGGTAATATCTATCAATATTCATTTGCAAAACTAGCGGGAATTTCTGGTTTAATATTTTTGCACGTACTGACTGTATTCATGCTTTAAATGACGATCAAATCACATGAATATTTTGTTGGAAAGTAAACGTTGGACAATGAAGATCTTTGAGGTAATAAAAAGGAAGAATACCGGATCAGCACCTAAGAATAACGCCTGCGTCATTCCGTCATTCCCTGATATAGGTTGCCCTCAATAGTCTATTAATATGAGAATAAATGAAATCCGATTTGAAAAAAGAAATGTTTTTCTGAAGAATTTAAAATGAAATGTCCATGATAGTACAATTATAAATTTAACACACCTGCCTGACCACGACAGGGCAGACACTATCATGTTTATTAACAACATGGTAAGTTTCACCTGTCGGTAGGCTGGCTGGTCTGGCAAATAAAATTAAAATATAAACAAATGAAACTGGTTAAACATTTTATATACTCATACAAATGCCCTTCTACTAGTTAAGATTTTCTGCTGCATTACTTTAAATTTGCATCTTAACGCTTTCAAAACAAAATAATTAATCTGTTTATTACCATAGTTGGTAGTTTCATCCATTCCATTTAATACCACAACCTTTTATTATTCTTAAAAACTACAGAATTATATTTTATCTAGCTACATCTTATGAGTTTTGTTCTACATCAGTCTTATGCAATGTTTGTACTAACAATGGTAGTACTTACCTGTCAAGAAAATCTATTCGCCTCTAGAACCAAAAGTTTATACCGGTGAAAATATTAAAAAACATATCATTTTTATTTCCTTCATATGTGTCAAGTTTATCAGAAAAAGGATGGTTTGCTGTTGCACAAATATTCCAGCCAAATCTATCTGATATATTAAAGTAAACCTCCATTCCAGCTGTCAGGAAAAACGAATTATCAGATATTTTTTTTTCAATACCTGTCACTTTGGTAAGCTCACTATTATAACTAATAAAACCAAGTCCAACAGGTAGCATAATGCTTAATGTCCTATTAATGCGCTTCTTTCCCAATAGGTTACTAATATTAATAGCTGCTGTTAGTGCAAACGCATTATAATCTGACTCAAAAGATACTCCAGGCATTTCACTTGACATCATACCATTTGCATACTGAAATCGAGATTCGAACAACAAACATGTCCTGTTTATTACCATTATACCTATACCTGGTTTCATTACACTTCCTTCTCCAAATAAGTTATCATCTCCTGTGTAGTCACCCAGATAAATGGTGCCAATTATTCCACCTGCTACACCCCATGTGTGTCTATACTTTCTTGATGCTTCCTTCTGAGCACTGGAAAAACCAGTTGACAGAATTAACATTAAAATAACCCCAATTACCTTTTTATTTATCATATTATTAGTTTTTTAAATTTTTCTTCGCACTATTATCACTATTATTATTTATTTGTGTTTATGCTCATAATTAAGAAGATGAATATCATATGTTAAACTACATCATTCTATGCTATTGTGTTTTGTAGTGTTTTTTATTTTATTCTTGATTGGTAATAGAACGGGTATATTTACTTATTTCTAGTGAGACGATCTAATGTTACTTTAAGAATATATCCGTTTTACATTAGTCATTAAGATTTAGTGATTTATGACATGCATTTTACATGAGAACATTTTCCATATTGATAGATGCACAAAAAATAGCGTCAATATTGTTACAGTTTTTAGAAAATTCTTCGACACAGACACACCAGGAAGACGCATGAAATTTTTATATTCGTTATCATTGTTATTTTTTTAGTTTCACAATTCTACGTATTACGTACATTTACATTGTACTTTGCGTTGTGTGTCTGAATTTCACGATTTTAATTAGATTGCAAATATCAAGTACAATGTTATAGCAGCCTAATTTTCAACATTACAAAAGCGTTTCATTAATTTATTCAACCATTACAAAAGCGTTTCATATTTGACAAAAGCGCACATAAACCGCAAATTGTGTTGTACAAGTCTAACTCTGTCCTTTCTGCCAAACTAGGTTTTGCAAGTTTCATCCGATTAAATAATTTTATATATCTTGGTGTATTTTGCTTTTAGATTTCACGTAGCTATGGGATCAACTCATCCAGTTTGTTGGCTTTGTTTACCAGGATCTTTTCCAGTACACCTTTGAGACTTAATAAGGATATTTGTTGTGTCGTTGTATCCAACTTTGCAACCATGTCTTGATTTTTCATATATAATGGCTTTATAAATACTGGAACTCAAGATTTTGAGGGAGTAGATATTGAAGTTTGTTGACTTTGCATTCCGGTATGATCTCCATTACTTTCTTCAGCCACACTTATGGATTGTTATTATTCTCTTGCATGTTCCAAAAAATGAATAAACATGGCTGTTTTGCATACTGCATTTTATGATCCTACAATGAAATAGTTTTACGATCTGTTGCCAATAACCTTTTAGTTTTCGTAATCATGTTATCATCAATTTCCAGATGGTCATCAGAAAGACAGGTTCTCAATTTGTCCTATCTAATAAAGTATTCTCAATAGCCTTTCTATACAAACTCATTGGCAAAGTGGTTTTTATTGTCCAATCATTCATTTTCTATTATTATTCAATTTGGGTATTGCATGGTCAAAACGGAAGGAGATATGCGCTCAACCGGAGCAAGGACGATATTCCACAAAACGTTCTATCATATATAACTTTTATATTTCCTGTTTCAATAGCAAATGAGGGACGATATTCTTACACGATTACAATATTTACCCAGCAACAGGCCAATCTCCTGCCATAATTCAACAGCAAAACATTTCTTCTTCTGACTTTATTAGCACGGAACAATTGTGGAAACAATGGTTGCCGGAAAGAACACTGGTTTGGCAAAAGTCCTTCACTAATTTTCTCATTCATATTCCTGGAAAGTTACTCTATTGTGATAATTTATCCAATATACGAAATTCTTTGTCGAGCAAATAAATTGATGGTGTTCCGAATACATTATAAAGTTCAACTATTTCGTCATTCCAGTAATCACTGGCCTGCACGTGATGCCAGTTTGGCAACAGTTTGTTACCCAAATCTGTACTGCTGCTATCCTGATCAATATTAACAGCAACTACTGTTATGTTATATTTATTGGATAATTTTTCGTACAGCGCAGGAAGCGTTTTTTTGCAATGATCACACCAATCAGCCCAAAAAACAACATAAGTTGTATCTGCATTAATATTATAAAGCTGTTTTTCTATTCCATTATCAATCCAGTTTATATTTGGGGCAATATTACCAGTGGCCATCCGCTTATAACCTTCCAGACGTTTTTTAACATCAATATTACTATTTGAACATCCAACAAGATAAAGTGTATCCATGTACAACATAAGATCTTCACGTCCAGCGGCATTCAGTTTTTTCCATATGTAGTTTCCTACCTGCGATACCGATTTTTCGGGAATCCAATGCTGCGATGAAAAGAGTAAATCAATGGTATTTTTCAGGTCGTTATAACCAAACATAATCCAGGCATCGATCAATTGTTTATATAAAGGGCTGTAATATATTATGGTATCAAAATAATTTGTTGATAATAATCTGTGGAAATCATCGTACTCAACCTGTTTCTTTGGTTTATGTGTTTTCAAATTATTTAACATAAAGTGAGCATTGATCAATGCCTGAACCTCAATACTGATGTTTATATCAGCTATCATTTTTTCTGCCAAATTGTGAGTTTTCTGCAGTTTATATTTCATTTTTTCGATAAAATCCGATTCCGGAAAAGGGTATTCATCAACAACACGGTTGTAATGCTGTATTTGCATTAAGTATTGGTTTAACTGTTTCAAATATTGATTATAAGAACTGTTTACAGTATCAGCATGAATAAATTGTTGTATTTCGTATTTATTATTTGCAAGTAAACAAATATCATTTATATTTTGATTAATACCAGAATACAAGATCAGTTGTCTGTTTATTATGTTCTCATTCTCGTAAATATTCAACTGGTTTAAACCGTATTTATCAAAACTTTTCTTCTTGTTTTCATTGGTAAAATACCAGGTACTGATATCTACATTAGAAATTTCAGGCCAGTTTCCTTTAAGTTGTAAAGTAGTTTCACCAATTTGTGTTTGATATTTCAGGCTGGTATCTGGCGGTTGGTTTTTAGCTAGTTCACGTTTTCTTTTTAACTCCTGCATTCGTTTATTTCGTTCAAGTTTTTGTTTGGCTGTTTTTTCTGCAACAGGAGCCTCAAGCATCTCCATCATTTCAATTGCATTGCTAGTAGTATATACAAGAGTATTATTGTTGTCAGTTAACACAAAATCAGCTTGGTTGTGGAAATTTTCAATATCAGTTGAATCAAGATTTATATAAAGAAAATTACAACTTAGATTATTACCAATACCCTCAATTAATCTATCTGTTAGTAATGAGATATCACGTGCTACAATTATTTCCCTGTCAGGGTATATTTTATCTGTTAGTCTGATTAGGCTTATTAAGTATACAATATCAAAGTTATTTTTCACTTGGTTGAAAACGAATATCTTATCTACTACCCGGTCTGCCAGAGTACCCCTTTTCTTTTTATATTTATCATAAACGGTATAATTTTTTGAAAACTCCAGAGACTGAGTTCTTGGTGTAAGTGTTTGGTAGTAAGTTTTAAATTTTCGAAACAAAGGTTCAGCCATGCTAATAATTCCGCGTCCGTAATACTGAGCAGCATATCGGTTTACCAAATTTTGCATTTGCAATGTATCGGTGCTGGTATCGTAAACAATAGAAAAATGCCTGTAAATCTTTTCTTCAACAATACTTAAAATTGTATCTTCATTTGTACACTTTCCTTCCAGGCTGTTAACAAAACACTTGGCTATATCATTCGATAATACTGCGTTTTTTTCGATGTACTTGAAATAGTTATAACTCAGCAATAACAGGCTATCGTAATATATATGTAATTCTTTTAGATTTTGCGACCCATAGCATTGGCCAATAGTTCGTTGCACTTCAAAATTCGCATATAGTGCTGAGTCTGACAAACCACGAAGGCTGTCCGACATTTCTTTGTAGGATTTAAAAACCCTTTTGTACTCCTTATGAATCAGGATACTGTCGGCTGGCAGAGTGTTGTATATATCGTTTAGAAGCCTAAAGGCAATGCTGTTTTTTCTGTGAATTAATGCCTGATCATCAAATGATTGTGCTTTAACCGATCCGGCGAATATTATTTGAGCTAAAAGAAAGACGGTTATTTTTATTTTCATGTTCATATTATATCGTTTTTTGTGGGATTGTGTAATTGTGTAATTGTTTAATCGTTTATGTGTTTTAGTTGTGTAGATATGGATTTTGGAAATAGTATAAATTCAGCTACTTAACAATTTAACTGGTATTTGTGAAGGCTATTCAATTGATCTGCAATATATGTTATCATTTCTCTTAGTTTCAAGTAATTTTCGTTATCAATATATCCTAGTTCATTTGCTATTATTGCCTGGTTTAGAAGTTCCATTAAACTACTATAAGCTATTGTTGTAAAATGTGCTTTATCTGCTTTGGTTTTACTACTGGTTCCTTCAGCTATATTTGAAGCAACGGAAACAGCTGCTCTTTGCATTTGTGATACCAGACCATATTTTTCACTGGTTGGAAATTTTGAAACATTTTTGTATATGTTAATTGTTAAACTTTTTGTATTCTTCCACACTTCAAGCTTTTCGAATGAGAATGTATGCATGGTTTGATTATTTGATTGGTTTATTGTTTAAGTGTTTAATCGTTTAGTTGTGTAATTGTTGTGTAGATATGGATTTTGGAAATAGCAAAGATTTAGCTGGTTTACTGCAAATAGCCGGAATAACTGATGTAGCAAACCTGTTTGGTACTGTTTTTAGCCCCAGCAGCATTTTGTATGCAAGTTGCAGATCAGCTAGTACCATGGTAAGTGGAACTGACGGATAAAATTTCTCTATATCCGGCTTAATAAAATAAGGATTGTTTTTTTTGCAGGCAGCAACCTTATCAATAACATAATTATGCTGCCAACCACTGTAATACAAATCCGGTAGTCTTTTTTTAAGCAAAGGTTTAAACATTTGCCTAAATTCGCCTGCCAGTTTTTGCATAGGGTAGCACGACGTTTGTTGCCTGTATGGCAGGAGTTTAATAGCCATAACTTCTGTTTATTTTATTGTTCAATTCCATTTCGTAAGTTTTATTAACATAAACTGGCACATGTGCACTGGTTAAAATGCACATTAACAGGTATATATAATGTAGTTTTGTGGCTTCTGCACATGCTACGCTAATTTTTATATGCCAGGGTAGGCGTGGTCTACCCTGGCATATGAAGCAAAAAACTATTTACAACTTAAAAAAAGTAAATAATTAGCAATCCTCAGTAGTGACCAAAAAATCTGGATAGTCCACTAGTCAACTATGCACCGCACAGTATAACCTCTAATTCTATGAAAATTGCTATCCTCCATCGCCAATCCCGATGTAAATAGAAGACCTTTGAACCAATGAGAAGTACCTACCGTACTGCTAGGGTAACGACCCTCTGACCCTTGATTATTGAAGTCGAATTTTTCTGTGCTTGAAGGATGTCTATAACCGGCACTTGTTAGTTTAAGCGGACTTGCATAAGCACCTGCACAGTCCTCACTGTCCCAGGAATTTATTTCGTTCAACCATTCTGATTCTGTAGGCAGTCTGCACCCAGAAGGACAGGGGTTATTCACTCCATTAACACCTTGCCATAAATTATCATCATTAGTATCTAACCAATCTAAGTTTTCTGAAGGTGGTGTCCCATACATTATAAATTTCGCATCCCATGGATTGCCCTCATTTGGTGTGCTGGTCGTGGCTTTTGTAGAAATGGTATCACTGTCAGTTAATTGGTGCCCATCGGCCGCTCGACCCCATTGGAAATAGTACCCGTAAGCCAGATTATCATCTGAGGCAGTAGCTACCTGAGATGCTCCAAGATTACGATCCAGCCAATCTTCGCCAGTACCAGGATTATTTACAGTAGAAAGAATGTGAAGCGTAGCATCGTCAGTTGTTGCATTATTGCAGTCTCCTGTTATTACACACTTGTACCGGTAATCATCCATGCCTGATACATTGCTGATACTAAGATTAGCCGTAGTTGCACCACTGTATATACCACCATTACTAACATTTACAAAACCAGAGCCTTGGTTTTCCTGCCATTGGTAGGTATTTGCATTGGTTACGGTTACTTCAAAATCAGCTGTACCATTGTTCATAGCATTAGCATCTTGTGGTTGACCAGTTATCGTTGTATACAAGTTAACAATAATAGCTAAATCATTATAAGCACTATTACCGTTACATGTACTTTCTGCCCGTACACTTATATTACCGTTGGTATTTCCAACAACTACTGAAATACTTGTAGTTCCCTGGCCACTTTGTATAGTAGTACCGGTTGGTACTGTCCAGTTATATGAGGAAGCATTGGCAACAGCTTCAATGGAATAACTCTCGGTAGCGTTTTCACACACTGTAGTGTTTCCTGTTATTGCTCCCGGAGTAGCCGGTGTACTCTCCGATCCGAATACAGTAACCGTATCACTATAACTGCAAGTGCCTGCTATACCGTTGGTTATGGTAACAATGTAATCACCGGCATGTGTTACATTATCAAAACTTGCTGTTACTTCACCCGGGTCAGCGGCAGTACTTGTATAACTATTGGGGCCGGTCCAGCTGTATGTCGGGCCTGAGTTGTCCCATTTTCCGTTTGTACTGCTACTAAGGCTTAAACTGGCACCGGTACATACCTCAATTGAAGTGGCTGTGCTGTTTCCCTCACCAACAATGGCCGGGTTTCCAAATACTTCGCACGAATTTGTTTCACCAACTAACTGCCATTTGCTGCCGGTCCAGTAATAAAAACCTTTTGCCTGGCTTCCACTTTGGTTATATACTAATAAGCCCTCTGCCGGATCGGTAACCGGAGCAGCTGTGTTAACATCATCTAGTGTTACGCGAGGTATTAGCACACCTTTGCTGGTACTCTTTACATCCAGCATAGCACTGCTGTTGGCATCGCTATTGTCGGCATTAATGGCTACCTGGGCCATAATTGCTGTTGCACAAACAATTTGTGTAATTAATAAGGTAATTGTTCTTTTCATTTTTTATTTTATTAATGATTGTTCATTACTACATTTATCTGGTTTTTACTTGCAGTAAATTATCATTGTTACTATAGCCAAAAACGAGATTTATAAACCTTTTTTAATAATTCTAATTTTGTTATTCAAACAAGTTTTGCCATAACTATATACAGTCTGTTATTACAATTATTGTCACCATCGATAATACCATTTATTGCAGGAAGTTTATGCTCAACATCAGGTTGAATTTGTACTATTATTACCGGATTAAATCGATTTTATTTAACCAAATAAAGCAACTCTTTTACCTTGCCAGTTATTATTATTGTGGTAACCAATATTGAACTGTCGGGTTAATAGCAGAATCTAAAAGTTTAACTGATTTAAAATGGCTTACTTGTAAATTAAGTAGCTTCTGATTTCGTTTAACTGCTAAATAATTGGTAAGTTTACAGAACATATTAAGTCATATTTATTACCTGGAAATGGATATTTTTTAGAGTACAAACTTATAATTTCTAATCTCCGGATTAAGGTTTACAATAGTACCATACATAAAATTAAGAATCATCTTAATTATTTGTTATGCGTACCCGAATTCCGGTAATTTTGCTTTGCACTACTCTTCCCGTATTTATCATCCACATACTGTTTATGCATGTTGTAGTTTGCTGATACAGTATATCAGTTATAGTCGCCAACCAATAACATAATAAACACCGCCAATGATAATGTCATTAGAATGGTAACAATAAATATATTTGATTTTAATACGGGTTTATCATTATTTGCATTTTAAAAATCAGGTGGTTTATTGATTTAAATCAGGTAAACAATTAATTGATTATGTTTAATAGTTAAGGAGGAGGAGGTACCGGAATCGGGAGTGTTAACTCCTGGTAGTTGTATAAACTTTTCTTAGGTATCCTTTTTATGGATGTTAATGGTATTATCGTAAGTTGCGAAACAATATAACCGACATTGCCAGCTGTACTTTGAAAAATGTGACTTACAGTAGTCTGGTTATAGCGACAAATGTTGAAAATGCTCCAGGGAATTGGTGCCAAACCACTTATTGCTACAATTGAAAACTGTAAAACTAAATTACTTATTAAATTATCAATAGGGTAATTCATAAAAATATTATAACCATTCAGTATAACTTGTTGTCTTTCCCTCGCATTCATTTGATTTACCAGGTACAGGTCACTACCTAGGCATACTATACCAGATTCAATATGCAGGTTATTTATATAATTATTGTAAGAAATAATTACCGGAATACACATTTTTTTTCCTGCCGCTTTAAGGCCCTTTATTATAACTATTCCATCATCTTGTATAGGGCTATTTAAAATGATATTACCCTCAACAGACAACATAGTACTATCACTGATGTGAAAGCAACACTCATTCTGAACTCTGACGGTAACAGTAGCAAGGGATAGTATTGGTAGACATATGAAACAAATAAAGACAACACTATATAACATGGAAAAAATACATATTTTCTTTTTCCGCGTTTTTTTAGTTTCCCCTGTTAATAACATTCCCAATACAATTATGTTCTTCCCATTAGCCATATTGTTATTGAATTATATTTTAATAATATGCGGGGTACAACCAGTTGTTTTTGCTACAACAAAAAGGATTTTGCTATGATACACTAACTATTTCTTTGCATTGCTTGATCAACAAACTAAAAGTATATTGGATACATGATCATACACACAAATGTTCATAGGATATCCTTCTAAAATTAGCTATATAAGCCTAATACAAAGTCATACCAAGTTATTAATACAATATTTAGGTTCAAGTAATTAACCTCCCTTCGTTTATGTTACTACCCATGCTCAACCAACATAGCTTGAATCACGATATTAAATTGATCTAATAAATGGAGAATATTTCCTTATTAATTTGATTATTAGTCTAATTTGTACTTGTGTTCAGCCGTACTAGTTTATTGTAATAAGTTGATGTAAATTTCTTTCACAGTTTCGATCAAACCAAATATCCGGCATTACAAAACCGTTGCAAAAAACAAATGAGCGTTACAATTTCATTACACAAAGTGATAAATGCTTGTCATTTAGGGTTTTCCGGGACAAAAAGTCCTGAGACCAAGAATCACTATTAAGATCACCTCAAACCCATTAATTTATCACAGATATTAAAATAAAGCGAGGTTATCAAGTATATAATAGTAAAGAGGATTACCTTCGTTTTACGGAAATGTTACATCATCAACATTTCCTGTAGTTGGTACAAACAAACCAGGATCGTCGGTTGTCTTTGCAGATCTGCCATAGTAAGCCATTCCTAGTGTAATTTTATCAGGACTAACATTATATTTCTCAACCAATTTGGCAACAGCAGAATCAATATTGTAACCGGGATTACCCTGGGCAGGTTGATATAGTGTAGAGTTGTGATTCGTTATCGGGATGAAAGCACCAAAAAATCATTACTCATCAAATTAATAATATCCAGATGTTGGCACACAACCGGCCAGTTAATGTTATTCATATGATCCTCAGAAGCTCCGACAGCTGCAGTTAGTAACACTGTCTTGCCAGTGGAAATGATTATAATAACATCCTCGTAATTAAATCTAAAGTAAATTCCTAAATAATTATTAAATTAAAATATGAGGCGTCCGAAAGTAGAATTGATGTAGTATTCTGAATATAAGTGAATAAAATAATTTCTAATTTAAATTCTAAGATCCCTGCCTGAAGGTGGGACAGGTTTCACTATAATTCAAAATGACAGACACCTAGCTTAATTAACCGGACAGCCCCATTTACAGTTGTTAAAAATGAACTTTGGTTCAAATACCTATTCTCTATTAACCAAACATACTACTGTTCCATTTCTATTTCCTTTTTATTTTTATACAAATGATAAATTTTATAAAACACATACAATGCACCCAGAACACAAAGAACTTCAATTCCTCCATATAGCGGAGCACCACCACCTAGTGGAGGATCCCCACCAACTTCAGGGTCTCCACCAGGATCTGGTGGGCCATCACCCGCAAATAGTCCAACTGCAGTTAAAACTATGATCAGAACCAGAAAACATCTGATAATTTTATTCTTTTTCATTTACCTTGTTTTTATTATAAAATGATAGGTTTTTAAATTATAATAGATTATAAATTACTGATTAATCGCTACTTTTCTTGTTGTAATATGTTTGTTATTAAAAACTTTTACTATATAATGACCTCTATTTAAAACGGAAATATTAACTATGCCTGTTCGATTATGTAATTTGCGAATTCGCTGACCGGTCATACAATAAACTTCAACATCTGCACAATCATTATCTGGAATGATCACCCTTATTGTTTTATTATAGGAGTAAACACTAAATACTTCTTTGTTATCTTCATGAAGTGTAACTGTTGTGAAAAAAAGTGTAAAACGATTATTGAAATCCTGATCGTAAATAAATTCATAATCATTTTCATAAAGATTTGTTTTGATTCCTGTATATTCATCGAGAATATTAACTTCACCAAAACCGTTTATCTCCGTTGCTGAAATAGTTAGTATTTCCCCATCAGTTCCTACTACATCAATTCCAACTTCCATGTTTTCAACCGGTAGTACATTTACTGCCATTTTATCATTTGCTGTAGAAAATATTTGGGGTCTGTTTTCATCAAAACTAAATAGCTTATGGGCATCAAATTCCGGATCAAACCCTGGTTTTGCATACTCATGGAAATATATTAATGTTTCATCTTCAAATTCTCCGTTGCTTATTGACAACCGTACAAGTTCCTTAATATTTGTATTAGTTTTTTTCAAAAAGGTAACAGGATTATGTACCTGGCAATAACCATTCATCATAAGGGTTCCGGTAGAAGGTCCGCCTCCATCAGTAACTTCCACAAAAAATCCCTGCCCCATGGCAATATATTGTGACCCTCCATTTGTTCCGGTGGTTCCGTTCCATGTTGCCCAGTTGCCATTATTATAAAGGTATATGGTTGAATTTATGTTGGTTTTAACCCATCCTGTTGTGTTATTCCAGTCGATTGTGGAACTAAATGGATTACCAACAAAATTCCAGCCGAATGCTGTACCGCTGTTTGTCCTTATCAGATTATTATCGCTACCAACAACCGAACCAGGCCTGAAATCACCATCAATATTAAAGGATTCTCCCCCGGCACCAGAATACCACATCATCCATCCCTTCATATCATCCAATGTGGTTGTTAATTCAGTTACCGGACTATATGCATTTGTTGATTCTGAATGCTCTTTTAAATATACATTTGCTGTGTTGGAGAAAAGGGACTGGGCTGTAGCATTTTCAACAGGAGAACATATGCCATGCCATTTTTCTCCCGAAATATATCGCTGTATGGTTGTTGACCCGTTTACAAGAAGTTTTCCATTTCCAATTAATGAACCATCACCTGTTGCATTGGATTCAATTGTTAATGAGCCAATATATGAGGTGTATTCAACAGTAGGATAGTTTGATTTTCCTACAGGTATAGTAACATCAGTAGTTGCTGAGGGTAGTCCGTTTAACCAGTTTGCCTGATTATCCCAATCATTGTCTATTGTTCCCTCCCATGTGGTAGCATCAACTACAGGTATTATTTTAATGTCATCCACACTTAAATAGAACATATCAGCATCACTGTATCCATGAAATCCTACATAATATGTTCCAGAAACTGATGGTGAAAATGTACCATTACCTATATACCAACCTGTGGTGATGTTATCATTGTTGAAAATTGGTGTACCCGACATTGAGGATGAATTTGGCGCTGTTCCCCAATCCACCTCTAATTTTTCAGAAGTTGAATAAGTGTCAGAAGTTCTATATGCAAACGAAACCTGATAGGTGGTACCACCTGATAGTTGTAGCCCCTGGGTAAAAAACCAGTCGTTCATAGCAAGAATTGGGTTGTAGCTAATTACTGCACTATTTGGTGAGCTTAAATAAATAACATCACTTGTTTCCCATTCCTTTACATCATCATTGGTGTCTTCCAAATACATACATGCAGGAAAAAATGGCACTGTTATATTGTCAAAGTTTTCAAAATATGGGACAGTGGTACTATTACAGCTGGTATTAAAAGAAAAAGGGCCAACCCAACTACTTACATGAAAATTATCCTGTCCACAATCGCTTCGAACATAAAAATCGTAATATGTTCCGGGATCACCACCAGTCCATGTATATGGACTGGTTTGAGTATCATTAATTGTTGGTGTAGTTCCGGATTCTGGGGCAGCATTACCGGTGGCTGTTATATATAAATCCCAGTGTGTACCTGATGTATCTGTCCATCCCAGATCAGCACCTGTTGTAGTGTTATTTGTGGCTGTTTGATCTGTGGGAGACAAACAACTGGGAGCAATATCAATTTCCACATCATCTAAATATACATAATACAGATAATTGCCATAGTAATGCCATGCTATGTAAACAGTTTGTCCAACATAAGCACTCAAATCAACAACTGTTTCCTGCCATTCAGTATGCGACAGGTTTACACTTGTCCAGGTGTAGTCATCAGGATTTAATGTGGTTCCAATACCCCATTCCAGGGTTTCTGCATCGCTGGTGTATTTCCTGTGCCAAAATGTAAGTTGAGTATATGATGCATCAATGGTCATTGATGGTGAAAATAAATATTGATTGTAGTTGCTGGAATAATCGTATGAGCTAAAACGTGCAGAATAGTTACCGTCATGAGATTGTTGATCGTTTTGAGTAATATCATTACCGGAATAAACAATTTTTGTCCAATCGGGAGGTAGAAATGACCCTTCGAAACTTTCTGCCCAGGGAAATGAAACAGCTCTGTCAGATTTAGATGATGAGTTTAATACAAACTTATCCCGTTTTTGGGCAAATGTAAAACCAAAGAAAAATATAAAAAACAAAAGAAAAATTGAATGTGTTATTTTTTTCATATTACTATTTATTAAATTTATTATTGACATGCTTCAAACTCTATCTGCAGAATTTAGATAACTTACAGATATAAACACATGTTAAACCTTATCAAAAACAAATCTATTTGATAAAATGTATTAATTAATGATTTCAACCGTTACAAAATCATTTCAAATTCATCTTATTGCATTACATTTTCGTTACAAAATAATTATTGGCCCGGTTACTAAATGGCATGTGAATTTCTGAATAACAATGATTAGCATTGTTCGTAAGGGTCATTAACATTGTGTTTTTGCTTTTATTGATCTCAATTTCGTTGTTTTCGTATTGTCAATTTTCAAACTTCCTGTTTATTACTGTTGTTTACAAGCTACAACCATACAGCAATTACAATGCGTATTTTTCGGACACCTCTATATTTAATTAAAAGATAGTAACAATAACTGGCGTGCATAATCGAAATTTTTCTTTTGCACTTATGTTTAATTATCCTTATTCATATGATAATTGAAAATACAGATATAATAGTATATGGAATATAATTTCGATATGCCATTCATTTAAAGAACTGCTTTAAGAATAACAGAGGTATTCCTGTAATACAATTGATATTTACGTATTGTATATTAATGTGATTTGCTGGTTTATGTTCCTGTAATGTTTATTAACAAGATTCGCTATTATTAACAAAATGAAACGTCTATTATAAAACAATTATGATTTTAATCCACCATTTAGCCGGCAGGCAGTCATGATCATGATTGTTTAAGTGTGGTAGATTCCACCTGCCAGCTTACAGTATGGTCTGACAGTTAAAAATCTAAAAAAACAAACAGATGAAACGCTTTTGTAATGCGAATAATTTGGCCAGTGGGTATAGTGGTATTACATTTGCATATTTAAGAGGTTCTTTGAAATGTTGTCAGTTCTACCTGCCCGGAGTTAGCATTCTTCACAGACTAACAGATGAAATGAGCATAAATTTTCAGCATCCTAATATACCAACAGAGGATGATTAAAATTTTTGCGAAAGCGGAGATTTATCGGAGTGGTACCATGGGTGCGAGAATTTTTTATTTAATTCATTATCAATAAAATAAAAAATTA
>JANQGJ010000055.1 GCA_028277395.1 Bacteroidales bacterium
ATGATTAATGGTGAATGATTAATGGTGAATGATTAATGGTGAATGATTAATGGTGAATGATTAATGGTGAATGATTAATGGTGAATGATTAATGAAGAAGAATGTTGTTAAAGATAAAAGTTTTCAGTTTGCAATTCAGGTTGTGGAGTTGTACCAGTTTTTATGCAAAGAGAAAAAGGAGTTTGTGCTTTCTAAACAATTGTTAAGAAGCGGAACTAGTGTCGGTGCAATGATTCGCGAAGCAGAACATGCAGAGTCAAAAGCAGATTTCATTCATAAAATGGCCATTGCTCAAAAAGAAATGAATGAGTCTATTTACTGGATCGAATTATTAAATGCTACAAACTACTTAACTACAGAACAATTTGAATCAATTAATAACGATGCTGTTGAAGTTATTAAACTAATTACCACTATCATAAAATCAGCAAAAGCAAATACTAACAATTAACCAACTATCATTGCCCATTAACCATTAATAATTTATAATTAACAATTACAAAAATTAGTCCTACTTCGTAAACTTCTTCACCTGATCAATCAAACTTTCATCAAGATTACCATAACTAAAAAATGAAACTCCGTCGGAACCTCCTTCCAGTGCTGCTTTAATAGCTTTAATAAGATCATCATCATTCATAAGTGCGTGTAAATACAATCCACAAAACAATGCTGATCTATCTCCAATTACCTCCCGGTTTTTCTGCATAACATCCTGTATCCAGGAAATTGGCTGGTTGTAAAAATTGTGATAAACCATTGGAAAATAACAATCAAGATCCCAGTTACCCCAGTCCTGTCTTACCATTTCTGTCGACATGGCCGGAGTTGGAAATACAGCTGCTGTTATATTATAATTTTGTTCTCTCACATGATCTCTTAATCCGGCTACTGTAGTATTTAGCTCATTTAACCTGAAATCAATCCATTCTTTATTATTTCCGGGATCTTCAAGATCAACCGGATCAACTCCGTATTTGTTTTTGTATAATTTCCGCATGTAAGGATGATAACCATAGTCGAACTCCGGCATTATGTGATCCTGAACAAGATCATATTTTGGCTGAAGCCCGATGGGCAATATTACATCAACATACCTGATGTAATCCATGTGGACACCTTTCAGTCCTTCTACATCCATCAGTTCATCCATCTTTCCTTTAATAAAACCGGAAACTTCAGGCAATGCCGGGCACATAAATTTATAATAGCCCACATAAGCTTTTTCATCAGCAAGCGAAGTGCCAGACTGATTATAACTAAGCCATTCCGGCTTTGCATCTGCCCGGTTCATAGTCCAGAACCAAGCATGAACATCAATATTATATTGCCTGGCTATTGGTATGATTTTTCTTAAAAGTCCTGTGTCAGAACCAAGCAGGAAACCTTGTATCCCGGCATCATTCAGTATTCTGAATTGTCTTTCCCAATCGCCAGTGCTATTTTCTTTTCCTCCCCCATACCATACCCAGTAACGAGGGTAATTGTCATCAGTCCACACTGCTGATGGTTTCACAGGTTGACTGTCAACAAAAGTTATACTACCCCATTTTTCAGGTACATGCATATTTATTACACCCTGGGGCGACCAAACCCAGTTATTCTCGTGCAATGGTTTTCCTGTAATGCTATCGGTTCTTTTCTTGTAACGGTCATCACAATATTCCGTTTCCCACTGAACACGGGAAAAGTTCATTCTCCATGTTTCTCCATCAATTGGTATTTGAACTTTTTCATCCCTTGAGTTATATGCATCCCATGGTATCGCCATCTCAACTGTCCATTTAACATCCTGATCTGAAGCATTATTGTTGCTGCCATAGATACCAACAGCTTTTTTCAACCCATCTGCATTCCATCCAAGATCAGCTCCGCCACCTTTGTTATAAGGTTTCGACATAAATAAATCGAGTATTGTTCCAAGGGTGTTTATTTCTATTTCAAAATAATTCCGGCCATCTCCATCAGGATCAATAAATACTTCGAAATCATTGTCTCTGTAAATTATATCATCGTGATTCTCAAGGCATCCCCAAATATGGGTCTCCTCAAGTTCCGCTGCTATGTATAAATAATTATCATCCCACAGCATTTTCATACGGGTTTGAAAATATGGTTTTGGTTTTGTGTTACCCTCGATATCTTCAAAAAAGTCGGACCATTGTACTAAATTCCATTGAGCGTCGTATATGTGCCCGTCAATATCAACCGGGGAATTTGCTTTACAGCATTTGTAATTCTTTGGTAATTCCTGTGTAAGCACATTTATGCTACCAAAAAAGCATATTAGAAATAATAATAAACCCTGAAATGTAATTAACCTCATAGCAATTTTTACTTTGTTCAAAAGTATGGAAATTAGACCAACATTATCTCAAAAATCAGTCTATAACTGATAATGATTAAAATCCTTGATCACTGTCTCCAAAAATTGCATTCGTGTAAGCTCATCCTGCTCAATTTGCATAATACTGCAAACTTTAAAATATAGTTTACCTACTGTTTCGTAGCGAAGGTTTTTCTTGCTGTCGTCAAGTACGGTTTTGATAAGTTCAATGTGTTGAGCATTTAACCGTTCTACCTGGAATCTGCTTAATACGGGCTTGTATTCTTTGTCCAGTTCAACAAAAGCTGTTTCAGAATAGTTAATTTCTTTACTGATTTTCACCACAAAAGTACCTGCAGCAATATCACCGATTCTTTGTCCTTTTTCATTAAATATCATAAATGCAAGTCCAAGTCCCATCATATAATCAACAGGGCGTATTAGGTTTCTGATCAGGTATTGATAAAAACCGGCTTTCTCACCACCAAGATCGACTACTTTTATATTCAAAATATTCTTTCCAAAGCTTTGTCCATTAAATAATAGTTCTGAAAAGAAATTATATCCAATGTATAGGATTCCACCAATAACCATAGCATATGTGTAGAATATGGTTCCTGATGTAATAAGTACGAAAAATATCAGTATTCCGGTGATAATAACCAGATCAATCAATATTGCTAAAAAACGCTCTCCAACACCTGCTTTTTCCTGATCAAGAAATACATTTTGGGCGGTAGTTATTTCCATTATTTACTATATTTGGCATCCGAAAATGCAAGAAACCATATTTTTAAAGAAAAACGGTGAGCGCTGGCTTACGGCTGAAGCGTTTATTAAAAAAACGCACAACCTAAATCCCGATGAATTGGCAAAGTTATTTGTCGAACTTACTGATGATTTAGCCTATGCACAAACTCATTTCCCTAATAGCAAAACTACTAAATATATAAATCAACTAAGTCTGCAAATTCATCAGGCTATCTACATCAATAACAAAAAAACGAAAAAATCGCCTTTGGTATTTTATAAAAAAACTTACCCGTTATTGATTTATAAGAATAGGTATAAATTGCTGTACTCTTTCCTGTTTATGGCAGTTGCAGTTATAATAGGGGTATTTTCCGGTATTGAAGATGAAAGCTTTATAAGATTTGTACTTGGCGATCAATATGTTAATATGACTATCGAAAACATTGAAAAAGGTGATCCCCTGGCTGTTTACGACCAGGATGATGCTTTCAGCATGTTTTTGAGAATTGCATGGAATAATATCCGGGTTTCTTTTTTCGCTTATGCAGCAGGAGTATTTTTTTCACTTGGCACTATTTTTATATTGTTCAGAAACGGTCTTATGTTGGGTGTTTTCCAGTATTTCTTCTATACAAAAGGATTGCTTCTAACTTCATCGCTTGGAATATGGCTGCACGGTACAGTTGAAATTTTCTCAATAATCGTTGCAGGGGGTGCAGGACTGGTTCTGGGGAACAGCATATTATTTCCCGATACATACTCCAGAGTACATTCATTCAAAACCGGTGCCCTTGAGGGTGCAAAAATGGTGTTGGGGCTTATCCCTCTTTTCGTAATAGCATCATTTATTGAAAGTTATATAACCCGGCATTCTGAATATTCACAAATTATTGATGTAATTATTATATCAATATCTGTATTATTTATATTCTTCTATTTTATCATTTATCCTTACTACGTAAACAAAACCCGGTTTCATGAACCAGATCAAGAAATTTAAGTTTAGAAAAGTCAGGGGATTCTCTGATTGTATTAGCACAACCTTTGATTTTACCCGAATGAATTACAAGATGTTGTTTAAAATTTTTGTCCGTATTCCGGGACCTTTGATTTTAATCGCGTCAGCAATTATTGCATATTCTGTTACCGATATGATAGGGCAAATTGGAACCCGGTCATATCAGCAAACAAATGAACTAACCGACCTGTTTCCCTTTTCAGGATATTTGATATTGGGCTGGATAGTATTTATGATTGCTTCATTATTACTAAGTGCTTCTGTTAATGAATACATTGTTATGTATGAGAAGTCCGAAGACCCGTCAGTCATAACTATCAGTGATATTTTTCAACGCGCAAAAAACAGGTTTTGGACATACCTGGGAGGAGGAATTGTAGCAATTCTGATGGTTTCCGCAGCTTTTGTCTTACTGATTATTCCTGGAATATATGTTGGTATATCAATAGTTTTCCTTTACATAATTATTAGCGCCGAAAATTTACCTGTTGGAAAAGCAATTTCCAGATCGTTCAAGGTAATAAGCGGGAATTGGTGGGCAATATTTGGTTTTTTAATAGTAATGGGAATTATTCTGTTGTTTATTTCATATTTAATTCAGATTCCTCTTGTAATACTGAACACCTTCCTGCTTATAAAACAAAGTGGAAGTATGCTTTATAAAAGCATGTACATCATGTCAACAACGATTAGTTATATTGTTTATTCAGCTACTTCTGCAATTACTTCTATTGCCGTTGCAATTTATTATTACTCTATTGTTGAGAAAAAAGAACAGGTTGGTTTGCAGCAGGAAATAAATAAAATGGATGAAAAACCAGAGGAACCTGTTGAAAGTTAGATGAAAAATATTCGGTTCATATTTCTGTATTCTTTATTAGTTATTGTTTGTTCTATGGCAATAAACAGTAATGTAATTGCAGGTTCTGATACATCGTCTGTTGATGTAAGAAGGTTTGAAAAAAGTTCTATTGAGAATTACAGAAACAGTGATGATTTTTTTTATCTTGATGAAGAAAAAGCAGGTAAAAATTACCTTGAAACTTTAAAAAGATATTTAATAAAATTCCTGTCTGCAGTATTTGGTAATAAAGCCAGTATATTCATTATCGGGAATTTCCATTACCTTATCATCACAATTGCAGTTGTTCTTATTTTGTTTAAAATCAACAAATTATATTTTTACAAAAGGAGATCACAGAACAGATCAATAGATGAATTGGATTACATTGAAGATCTTTCGGAGGTGGAAAATATTGATTTCGAAAAGCTTATTGAAAAAGCCACTGAAGCCAATAATTACAGGTTGGCTATACGGTATAATTACTTAAGCATGCTAAAGAAACTTGCTTTGGCAGGAAAAATTGAACCTTCTACACATAAAACCAATATGGAATATATCTATGAAATAGATGACGATTCATTACGAAACGGGTTTAAACAACTGGCATATATTTTCGATTATGTGTGGTATGGAGATATCAAATTGGATCCTGATAAATATGAGGTTTTACTGGTAGCATTCTCAGAATTTGATAATAATGTGAAACAAAAAATCAGTTAGTACATTGAATATTAAAATTCCTGGCATATATGTAATAATATTGGTACTAAGTATCATTATATTTATAGTGATTGAGCTGATAAAACCACGTGAAGTATCCTGGGAAACAACATTCTCTTCAAAAAGCAGTATGCCATACGGAACTCTGGTAATATCCGAAATGCTGCCACAGTTATTTCCCGGTAAAGAGGTTAATATAAATAACAAAAATTACTATGAAACAGATCCGGAAAATAATTCAAACATTGTAATTATTAATAATAACTTTTACTGCGACGAATATTCAACATACGCACTACTGGATTTTGTAGTTGATGGTGGAAACCTTTTTATTTCAGCCTTTGATTTCAATTACATCATTCTTGATACTTTAAAACTTACAGTATCATCAGAATGGGCCCGTGATGGTCACAACTTCAATTTTATAAATGAAGAGCTTAAAAGCAGCAGGGATTATCATATTGAATACCAATACAGTTCCTTTTTCACACTTGATTCATGTACCAATTGTACACCCATAAGTAAATTTAGTAATGGTAATATAAACTTTGTTCAAATAAAGTTTGGTAACGGAAACATATATTTAAACAGCAATCCTCTTGCATTTACAAACTACCATATTCTTAAAGGTAATGTTATTGATTACGCAGAGAAGTCGTTATCAATGCTTACCGTTACTGATGTTATCTGGGATGAATACCAGCGCAATAGATTAACAAATAACATGTCGGCATTGCAGTTTATAAGTAATAATCCTCCTTTATTGGTCGCCTATTATATTGGTTTGTTGTTGTTGATATTGTTTGTGATTTTGTTTGGTAAACGTCGTCAGAGATTAATACCGGTTATTGAGCCACTAAAAAATAATTCCCTTGAATTTGCAGAAACAATAAGCCAGCTTTATTTACAGCAAAAAAATCATAAAGACATTGTTAATAAACGTATATTATATTTTTTCGATCATTTGTATCACAGATACAACATAAAAGACAGGGATCTCAATGATGAACTAATAAAAAAACTTGCTGTTCGCACATCAAAAAATGAGGGTGAAATAAGAAAGTTGATCTCAACACTTAAAAAATGCAGCACTGCAGGAAAAGTAAGCGATTCTGATCTTATAGACTTAAATAAAAAACTAGAAAACTTTTATCAGTAATAAAATTAAAATAAATGGAGCAATTTGAACAACGAATTGACCTTAGCAATTTTGCTGAGATAGTTAAAAACATAAGAAGTGAAATAAACCAATATATTGTAGGGCAGGAAAAGGTAATCGACCAGCTGTTAATTGCACTGCTTGCAGATGGTCATGTGCTGATTGAAGGAGTACCGGGATTAGCAAAAACCTTGTTGGCAAGGGTGTTGGCACGTATAATTGATGTTGATTTTAAACGAATACAATTTACTCCCGATCTGCTTCCTTCAGATATTATCGGAACTTCCGTTTTTAATATGCAGGAATCGAAATTCCATTTCAATAAAGGCCCGCTGTTCTCAAATATTGTGCTTGCAGATGAAATAAACCGGTCGCCGGCCAAAACCCAGGCTGCTCTTTTTGAGGCAATGGAAGAAAGACAGATATCGGTTGATGGTAGTACATACCCTTTGAAAGCCCCGTTTTTAGTTCTGGCTACTCAAAACCCGGTTGATATGGAAGGAACCTACAGATTACCTGAAGCGCAGATCGACCGTTTTCTCTTTAAAATTACTGTTGAATACCCCTCTCTTGAAGAAGAAACAAAGATATTGACAAATCATCAGAACAGGGGTGGTAATATTGACATAAAAACGATAAACAAAGTATTGCCAAAGAAAGAACTTGAAACTATCAGGGAAACTGTAAAAAACATACACGTTGAAGACAGTCTGATTGATTATATAAGCCGGTTGGTAATTAAAACAAGAAACAACCCTGACCTTTTCCTTGCGGCATCTCCAAGAGCTTCGATTGCAATACTAAGTGCAAGTAAGGCATACGCAGCAATGAACGGACGCGACTTTGTTACACCCGATGATGTAAAATTTGTTCTTCCGCCAATTCTCATCCACAGACTGATATTAAGTCCGGAAAAAGAAATCGACGGAAGCACCTTTGATGATATTCTTAAAGAACTAATTGAAACCGTAGAAATACCCAGGTAGTGAAGCGTTTGTGGAAATCATTCTATTTACCTCTCCGGTTTTTCATAATCGGATTATCGATTATGGTAATGTTTGTACTTGGGTATTTTTGGCCGGGAATTATATTTGTCGCCAAACTTGGTATTGTGACATTTGTTTCCATTTTTATACTTGATATTTTCATATTGTATCGTATAAAACACGGAGTTAGCATTTCACGTGAATTACCTGAAAGATTTTCCAATGGCGACCAGAACAAAGTAAAACTGGTTTGTGAAAATAATTATCCCTACAGACTTTTTGTAAAGATAATTGATGAAATTCCCGTACAGTTTCAATACCGCGACAACAATATCATTGCACAGTTTGACAAGGAAGAAATAAAAGAGTTTACATTTTACTTAAACCCGGTTGAACGTGGCAAATATAGTTTTGGTAAAGTACATGTTTTTACCACTTCAGCATTAGGATTATTTGAACGCAGACATAGTTTCAACCTTGAAAAAGAAATTGCGGTATATCCCTCATTTTTGAACCTTCAAAACATTGAATTGCTTTCGTTTGCTAAACTTCAGCATAAACTTGGGTTGAAGTCTATAAGAAAAACAGGTAACAATAAAGAATTCGACCAAACCAGGGATTACATAACAGGCGATGAGTTAAAACATATTAACTGGAAAGCCACTGCACGAAAAAATAAATTGATGGTAAATCAATATCGTGATGAAAGGGAGCAGGACATTTATTGTCTCATAGACATGGGACGAAACATGAAAATGCCATTTAAAGGAATGAGTTTGCTTGATTATTCGATAAACTCTTCACTGGCATTGTCAAAAGTTGTTTTGAAAAATTATGACAAAATTGGATTAGTTACCTATTCAAATAAAATTCATACAATACAGCCTTCGGATAATAAACACAATCAGTTATTAAAAATGAATGAAGCGTTGTATCATCAAACAACTGATTTCAAAGAAAGCACAATGGAGCCTCTGTTTGCAATGATAAAGCGCAAAATCACACATCGAAGTCTGCTTATCATTTACACGAATTTTGAAAGCATTCACAGTATGCGGCGACAGCTGGAAGTACTAAAACAGCTTAGCAAGTCACATCTGGTAATACTTATATCATTCGAAAATACCGAACTCAAAAATGTGCTCAACGAAAATGCAGGAAGTGTTAAGGATATATACTTAAAAACTATTACCGAAAAGTTTATGTTTGAAAAGCGGGTGCTAATGCAGGAGCTTCTAAAATCAGGTATTCACAGCATATTATCAACTCCCGAGGGACTAACCGTTGACACAATAAATAAATATCTCGAAGTAAAAGCAAGGGGTCTGTTATAATTCATATTATCTGTAATTTAGAAACCGTTTTCATAAGTAAGGTCCATAAAACATGAATATTAAGGAAGAGCTCCAAAAAATTCCAAACACAGGCAGAATAGGCAGGTTTGCAAAAGTTGTAAAAAGCAAAACCAGCGAAGAAACAGCCATCAGGATAATGGAAAATTCTGAAGAGTACAACAAACTTAAGCCCGTTGAAAAAGCTGATTGGTGGAACAATGCCATTCAAACTATGGAAAATGAACTGGGAAAAGAATTGTCAGTTGAAATAATGGAAATTTGTGGTAGCAAATGTTGCGGCAAAGGTCAGCGAAAAACTGCAAAAAAACTAATGGATGAATCCTCTTCAATTGATGAATTCCTTGAAAAACTAAGTAATTATGAAGTAAAAGAGGACGAACTGGAATACCGCCAAATAAACAAGAATATTATAATTGGAAAACACAACCGCTGCTTTTGCGGACAGGTGAAAAAATCTGATAAGCTGTTTAAAAGCAACACTTACTGCCAGTGTTCAGTTGAGTTCAATAAACAGTTTTTTGAAGCAGCATTTGAAAAACCTGTAAAGGTTGAATTGCTCCGATCAATATTGAATGGTGATGAATTTTGTGAGTTTAAGATTGAGATAATTGTTTAATTTAAACAAATAGACATTAATATCTCTGTTTATAAGTTAGACATTTAAGTGTATAGTTTACAAAACAACTGCTTAAAAAACTTGTTTTTTCTTAACATAAATCTTTTTAGATCATTATTTTACAATATTAGTTTATATTTGTGCAACATTATTTACTAGAAATAGTACAACAACATATACTAAAATTAGAACAACAATATATACTAGAAATAGCACAGCACTATATACTAGAATAGGCATATCAATATATACTTGCAATAATACTATTTTATAGAATTAATTTGTAACTCACTAAAAAAACAAAATATGTCATCTCCACCAGAAAAACTAGCGGAATCTTTAGAGGTGCTTAGAAAATCATTAGCAAACTCTAATGATCAGGTAATTAAATCAAACATGATATCAAGAACTCATAGGGAGAGGTTAATCTCGAATGGATTTTTAGTTGAGGTAATTAAAGGATGGTATATATTATCACGACCTGAAGATAAAAGTGGTGATAGTACATCATGGTACACTTCATTTTGGATCTTTTGTTCTAGCTATCTGGATAATAAGATGTCAAAAGAATGGGTTGCATCACCAGAGCAATCACTTCTAATTCATGCAGATAACTGGACAATACCTGATCAACTTTTAATAAAATCTCCAAACGGCAATAATAACATCATAAAACTTCCACATAAAACTTCAGTAGTTGATTTAAAAGCCACAATACCGGAAAGAAATCAAGTTATAATTAAAAATAATGTCCGTATTTATCCCATTCCACTGGCTCTTATTTCATGTTCTGAAAGGTTTTTCCGTCAGCATCCTGTTGAAGCCAGAGCCATCCTGATAACATTGAAGGATGCATCTGACGTACTTAGTCCTTTATTGGATGGAGGACATACTGTCATCGCAGGAAGAATAGCAGGAGCATTTCGGAACATAAACAGACCAGAAATTGCAGATGAAATAGTTGACACAATGAAATCTGCTGGATTTGACATAAGAGAGAAGGATCCTTTTGAAGAATCAACACCTGAATTATTGTTTCAACGCAATCTGTCACCTTATGTCTATCGTATCCAACAAATCTGGCAACAAATGCGGGAAGTAATACTAAATGATTTTCCTGAACTTCCAACAAAAAAAATTGATATTCCTTCTTACTTAAAGAATATAGATGAGGTATATAAGCATGATGCTTATAATTCATTATCAATTGAAGGGTATCAAATAACAGAAAGTTTAATTGAGCGTGTTAAGTCAGGTTCCTGGAATCCTGATTCAAATAGTGGAGATGAAAAGGATAGAAATGCCATGGCAGCAAGAGGTTACTGGCTGGCGTTTAATTCTGTAAAAGAGAGTATTAATAAGGTTATACACGGTGCAAACGCGGGAGAGATAGCAGAAAAGGATTATAGATTGTGGTACAGGGAGTTATTTTCTCCCAGTGTAAGTACAGGGATTTTGAGAGCATCCGAATTAGCAGGATATAGAAATACACAAGTTTATATTCGTAATTCCAAACATATTCCATTAAATCATGAGGCAGTTCGGGATGTAATGCCAGTTTACTTCGATTTGTTAAAAAATGAGTCTGAACCAATAGTAAGATCAATATTAGGACATTTTGTTTTCGTATACATCCATCCATACAATGACGGTAATGGTAGAATTGCAAGATTTCTTATGAATCTTATGCGATCATCTGGTGCTTTACCATGGACAATAATTCCTCTGGAAGAACGAGATAGATACATGAAAACTCTGGAAGAAGCAAGTGTTAATAATAATATCCGCCCTTTTGCAAAGTTTATCACACAGTTAATATTATAACATGACGGTTTCATGAAATAGTTTTCTCTAATGCATAACAATATTAAAGGGATGATATCTTATTAAATGCTAGATTATATACTTAATTATTTTTATAAATCTATTCAGTTATGATAATTGCAGTAAATATAAGAAGAGCATTGGCAAAAGGAATGCCAGTACAAAAAGCAACAGAAAGGGCATGGGCTCTCAAACGTAAAAATTGTGAACAACATGAATATGTTATAGCTGTTGTAAATGGAATAATCAAAGGTTATTATAAGCTTATCAAAGTAAAATCAGATCATGAATTTACACTTAGGGTTAAGTTCGACCTTGATGTTTGTTCTGATGTTGATAAAGAGTTTATAAATAGATATATAGTAAACAGGAATATAAATCTGCGAAGAGTTCAAAGGGGCAAATACATATAGTAACCTTACAAACTACTTAAAAACCAACTTCTTCAAAAAACACGTTAAATAGCTTTTGATAAAAAAGTTTAATTTTAGAAGTGTTTTCAATAAAATTATTATTTATTGATTTTTATTTACTAAGCTCTTAATTAAGAGTTTATCATGACAATAAAAAAACTGGGACAATTCTTTTGCCAAGTAAATAATTAGCCTATTTTTGTGCCAACAATTTTAAAATTGGTAACACGATGTCGATTGTACGTTTTGGTGTATCATTGGAAAAAGAACTACTCGAAGCTCTTGATAATTATGCTTCAGAAAATCATTTTACGAATCGCTCACAGGCAATCCGGCATTTAATAAACAACAATACAGTTACCAGTAAATGGCAAAACAATGATCTTGTTGCCGGTTCAATCACCCTGGTGTTTAACCATCACAGAAGGGATCTTATCACAAACCTGACCGATCTGCAACACGATTATCTTCCTGTAATACTCTCATCACAACACTTCCATCTTGAAAAAGAACTCTGTATGGAAATAATAGCTGTAAAAGGAAAAGCTTCCGTACTGAAAGAATTAGCTGATAAACTAATTGCCATTAAAGGAATCCACCACGGTAAATTAACAATGAGCAGAGCAAGCTAAATTTTTTTGATAAAACAGTAACACGATATTTAAAAAAGTAACAACAAATTTAAAGAATGAGAAAAAAAATTATTACAAAGCTATCCATTATCATTTGTTTATTAATGATTGCAAATACAAACATATATTCTCAGGAACATGTTAATGATACTGTTTCATTATATGAAGTAGTTGTAACGGGGTCAAAACAATACCGATCAGCAGGAAATGTAACACAAAAAATTGATATTATTAAAACTGCTGAAATAGAGGAGATTGTTGCAGGAAACAATAATATTGCAGAAGTACTTGCCGAAAAACCCGGATCATCGGTAAGTGTATTGTCGCGAAATGATGCTAATTGGGGTACATATTCAGGGATTGGACCTAAATACAGCACATACATGCTCAACGGACTACCCCTTGATGCTTTTATCGATCCAATGTCTCTTGATCTGATGGCAGTTGAACGAATTGAAATCCAGCGTGGGCCTGCATCTGTATTATATCCCAATTATTTATCACAGGATTTTGCAGGTAACCAAAGTCCTCTGGCAGGAACAGTTAATCTGATACTAAAAGATAACATAAAGCAACAGGAATCTGTATTCCAGACAACCTACGGTTCATACAACACCTTAAATACCCAGGCTTATTATCAGAATGGAAATGATAAACTCAATTTCTTTGCCGGTGCAAATTTTGAAAACTCTGACTATACAAATTACGGAACAGAAAATTCCTGGTTAAACATGCAAAAGGATCCACAATATCAGAAATTGAAATTATTTGCAGGAGCCGGCTTCTTCTTTGGAAATGACAAGAAAAACAAAATGAATGTTTTCATAAACAGAACTAGCCATCAGGGTGATGCCGGAAGAGTTTACAGGGGTTTTAATCACGATTATACAACAGTAAATATTTCCCAGTCATCTGAAATTTCCGACGTTTTGAGTTTTAATGCATCGGTTGGAATCAGAATTTATAACCGCACATGGCAGGATAGTCATTTTAACGTTGTTGACAGCCTGGTTTCAAACAATGGGGTTCGTCAAAAAATAATCCCGGTAGATGCTAATGTACTATGGAAACATGGTAAAAGTAACTTACTCACAATTGGTGTTGATTATCAAAATGCAGAATACAATACTTTTTCCGATCCATTGTTAGGCTACGATCTGTACGGAAATAAATCAAGGGCATATCAAAATGGAATCTATGCTCAGGAAGAGCTGCATTTTGGGAATTTAACAATTCGCGGTGGAATAAGATATAACTATATTAAAACTACAATTGAACTGATAAGCGGCGGTAACCCTGGTGAACCTGTAACAGAGTACAACAACCTTCTTTGGAGTACTGGTTTAAAATATAAAATTACACCAACCATATCCATTTATGCAAATGCCGGAAGCAGTTTTTCTCCTCCTGGGCTTAAATCAATGGGTGGTACTATAAAACTTAGCGATAAGGATATTCCCGGAATGAATGGCCAGTTGCCTAACCCTGATCTCAAACCTGAGTCGGGAATTGGTGTTGATCTTGGATCAAATATGATTTTAACTTCCAATCTGCAACTTTCAGTACGTGGTTACTATATGATTGTTGATGATGCTATTATTGATATAAGAATCAGTGAAGATCCTTCCCAGTCGCAATCAATAAATGCCGGGAAAACAACTTCTACAGGATTTGAAATTGGTGTTAGCCAGCAAATCAATAATAATATTTCATGGTTTGCCAACTATACTTTCATGAATACAAATATTGAAAACAGTAAGGATGCCGATCAGGATGGTGCCAATGTACCTTTTGCACCAGAACATGTTGCTAATGCAGGTATAACTGTTGGAACGGGTTTCGGATTAAATATACGGCCGGCATTAAACTACAACTCCGGATATTACGACAGCAGCTCTAAGTCAGGGCGTAAAAAATTCACTCCAGGAACACTTATTAATCTTTATGTTTCACAATTATTAGTAAAAAAAGTAAGCTATAATATTGATGTTTTCGCCAAGGCATATAACATTACCAACAATAAATATGAAATGCCATGGCAATTTCAGGATACTGGTTTTGCAATAAATTGTGGATTCAGAATTAGTTTTAAGTAGTGGTAAACATCTATATGATCAGTAAATAAAAAAAATCTAGTCTCATGAAGAAACTGCATTTCAGCATATTATTAGTAATAATTGTTATGATGTCATGCAGTTTTCCAGTAAATGAGTCTGGAAATGATGATATAATAACTGTTACGGATTTCAGAGGAAAAAAAATCGCTCTCGGTAAGCAGGCTGAAAATGTTGTCTGTCTTATCGAGAGCGCTCTGACGGGATTATACATGTTAAATCAAAATGATGTAATTACCGGAATTCCTGCTGCAGTTTATGAAGATCATCTATACACTTTTTATTCTCAACTCGACAGAAGAATAAAAGATAGATCATTAACTGCCCCCGGAAATTGGGATTTTGTTAGCATTGAACAGGTTGTTGGACTAAACCCTGATCTTGTGATCATATGGGCTTCACAAACAGAAGCTATCAATAGCCTCGAGCAATTCGGCATTCCCGTATATGCTGTAATGCTCAATAGTTTTGATGATGTTTATAAAGAAATTACCGATTTCGGAATATTAATGGGGTGTAGTGAAAGAGCTGATAGTATTATACAGTTAACAAAAAACAACCTTGCTTCTATCAACCAACAAAGCTATAAAGCAAATGCGAAAAGTGCATACTTTATGTGGTCGCAGGGTATCTCTGAAACATCAGGAACTAACAGTACAGTGAATGAACTTCTGAATACTGCTGGGGTAAAAAATGCATGTGACCTGAAAGCTGAACATGTAACTGTAAATATCGAAAAAATCTATGACTGGAATCCTGATATGATTGTAATGTGGTACAATGAAAGACTTGATCCTGAAGATGTATTAAACAATCCTCTCCTTCAGGGAATTGAAGCTGTTATGAATGGTAATGTTTATGAATTACCTCAGGCATTCTCCTGTGATTTCTGGACACTAAAAATGCAGTATCCGGTTTGGCTTATTTACGGATGGGCTAATTCCATAAATGGAACACCTGATGTTCAAAATGAAATGCTTAATAAAATGTATCTACAATTATATGGTACAACATTGAACTAAATGGGAAAAGCTGTAATCAGAAATATAATAATTCTATTACCACTACCTGTGGTATTGTTTTCATTGTTCATTGGTTCATCTGAAAATGTTTCATTTCAAAAAATAGTAGCACTTTTTTATTCAGCACATCCTCTCCCTCCTGAATTGGAAACAGTTAAAACCATTATATATCAAATACGTTTACCTCGTATTTTACTTGTGTTCATAACCGGTGGAGTACTATCCGTTTCCGGATCTGCCATGCAGGCCGTATTCAGAAACCCGTTGGTTGACCCATATATACTGGGGCTGTCATCAGGTGCTGCGTTTGGCGCAGCACTGGCATTATATATTTTAATTGTTCCGGTACAATTATTGGCATTCATTTTCGGGCTGCTGGCTGTTGGATTATGTTATTTAATGGCACGAAAAAACAAACAGGTATCAATTGTATCATTAATTCTTGCCGGAATTATTACAAACGGAATTTTTACTGCTCTATTAACAATTGTCCAGATAATTAGCGACCCTTTCAAGCTACAGAGCATTGTACACTGGATAATGGGAAATTTTCACACAGCAAACTGGGATAAGTTTAATATGGTTATAATTCCTGTGTTGGCCGGATTAGTTATTCTATATGTGCTCAGGTGGAAACTTAATGTACTTGCCATGGGTGATGAAGAAGCCCTTTCTGCAGGAATCAACCCGTTTCGTATGAAAATATGGGTTTTATTGGCAGCAACTTTGTCAAGTTCAGCAGTAATTGCTGTTTCCGGAATTATAGGTTTATACGGACTCATTATTCCCCATATTATAAGAATGATTTTTGGTGTGAACAACAAGATTACCCTTCCAATGAACTTATTCTTAGGAGGTAGTTTTTTAGTGTTAATTGATGACATTTCCCGCTCTTTCAGAGGGTTCGAAATTCCTATTGGAGTACTTACAATGTTATTATGTGCGCCATTCTTTATCTGGCTATTGAAAAAAACAAATACAGGATGGCAATGATCAATAATTCCATAATATCAGTAGATGACCTATCCTTCGGATATGATCAAAATTCCAGTATTCTGTCAAACGTTGTTTGTGATATTTCTGCGAATGAGTTCACAGTAATTATGGGCAAAAACGGGTCGGGTAAATCAACCTTGCTTCGTATTATGGGTGGTATTATACCATATAATTACGGGACTGTCAAAGTTAAGGGTGCTGAATTAAAAAGCCTGAAACTAAAAGAGAAGTCTCGTATCATTGGTTTTCTTCCACAGCAACATAAACCTGTTTTTCCTTTTAAGGTTTTTGAAGTTGTACTCACCGGAAGAGCTTCTTACGTAAGTATTACTCCAAATAAAACTGATTTATACGAAACCGAAAGAGCTATTGAATTAACGGGCATTTCCTACCTAAAGAATCGAATTTATACCGAACTATCGGGAGGTGAACAACAATTGGTAATGATAGCCAGGTTACTTGCTCAGAAACCAGAAATACTTTTGTTGGATGAACCTGTCAGCCACCTTGATTTTAACAATCAGATAAAAATACTGAAACTGATAAAAGAGTTGGTTAGTAAAAATATTACTGTTGTTGCCGTGCTTCATGATCCAAATATGGCTTATCAGTTTGGCGATAGGTTTATTTATGTTCATGACAATATGATACATGAAGTTAATAACGAAAAAGCCTGGGAACATAAGCTTGTAACCCGTATTTTCAGCAATGACATTCAACATGTTGAACACGAAGGAAAAATCATATTTATACCCAAATCATAATGAATAATACTGAAACCGAAATATTGCGAAAGGCCTATAATGCAGGAGCTGATGACGAGTACAACAGGCTGACAGGTTATTTCGGCAAAATTGAATTTTCAAAGGTTTGTAATGCCATTTATCATTATTCTAAATGTGGCTCTGTAATTTATGATATTGGTTGTGGCCCGGGAAGATATGCAGAACACCTGATCAGCAAAGGTTATTATGTAGGCGGAGTTGATATTTCGGATAAATCAATGAAAATATTTCATGAAAAAACAACTGCAGTAAATAGTAATAAAGTATTGTTTGAGAAAACCGGCTGTGCTTCCGAACTCGAATGGATTGAATCAGAAACAGCGGATACCATATTGTTGCTTGGGCCAATGTATCACATTACAAATATGCTAAAGCGAAAGTCTGTAATTAATCATTGCCATAGAATATTAAAGAACAGCGGACATGTAATATCTATGTTTATGAGCCCGTTTCCTGTACTGAATCGTGACATTGCAATAAAAAACAATGTGCTGGAAACACACATTATGGAAAACTACACGTTATCAACAACAAATTTCAATGGTTTCATCGTCCCACAATATCGTTGCTGGTCACAAGATGCTATCAAAGAGTTCAAATCATTATTCTCACAGGTAGAAACCATACATGTTGACGAACCTGAAACAGATAGTACATTTATTAATAAAGTTCTAAACGGAAATACAAACCAGATAAAACTATCAGAATTGTCGCATCAGTATTTTGTTGTGTTTAAAAAACAGAATATCAATATATAATGTCTATTCATGAACGACAAAAGTTTATCCACATAACAAACTCTGGCATATTTCTGAAATTTTACTATAGCCTGTAATCCCCATAAATTTGTAGTTTCGTGGAACTATGATTGTTAAGAGTTTAATCTTTCTTTTACGCTAAAGAATGAGCGATTTTAAATTAATGATCAGGAAGATAACACTTTAGTAATACCAACACTAATTACAATGACAAGGCTGGTTTTGGGGATTTTCTGTTTCGTTTTGATTTTTGTTAATCTTACATATTCTCAGGAACGAAATGATAATAATATCATTATTAATAAGGACAATTTTGATGATCGATTATCATACAAAAACCCATCATTACCCATAGATGAAAGAGTAAACGACTTATTGTCGAGAATGACAATGGAAGAGAAGTTCTGGCAAAGACAATTAATTATTAGTATTTTTGAATAATGTCGGAATTGGATAAGAAATACCTGTTTAGAATGACTCACATTGAGAACATCCCTCATATTCTTGAATATGGTATTACACATGTTTCATCGCCAAACTCTAATCCTGATTTTGTTCCAATTGGAGATAGTACATTAATTTCTACTAGAAATGATTTTGTTTTGAACAATGGCAGAAGATTAGGAGAATATATCCCATTTTATTTTGGCACAAGGACTCCAATGCTGTATGTTGTTCAAAATGGTTATAATATGGTAACAACAACTCCAGCACAAAATATTGTATATTGCATCACATCTGTTCAAATGATTATTGATTTGAAACTTGATTTTGTATTTACTGATGGACATGCTGTGGATTGTTTCTCTACTCAATATTTACCAGATGATGTTTCAGAGTTAGAGGACATTATTGATTGGACAGCAGTAAAAGCTAAGTACTGGAAAGATGATAATGACCTTGATCTGAAAAGAAGGAAAGAGGCAGAGTTTTTAGTGCTAGGAGATATACCACTTAACGGCATTGTAGCGTACATCGTATACAACCAGAATGCAAAAGATTCACTTGTTAATTTTGGAGTAAACGATAAAATAGTATATGTAATGAATAATCATTATTTTTAAACCATGATTAAATATGTAACAGGGAACCTATTAGATAGTGATGCCGAAGCATTGGTAAACACTGTAAATACTGTTGGTGTGATGGGAAAGGGCATTGCTTTGCAATTCAAAAACATGTTTCCTAATAATTTCAAAGTTTATAACTCAGCTTGTAAGAACAATGAACTAAAAATTGGAGAATTGTTGGTTACAGAAGAAGAAACAATGTTACAAGGCAAAAAAATAATTATCAATTTGCCAACAAAAACAAATTGGAGATTGCCATCAGAGTATAGTTACATTGAATCAGGGGTAAAGCAATTAGTAAAAGTAATACAGGATAAAAGGATAAAATCTATCGCAATTCCACCATTAGGATCGGGACAGGGCGGATTAAACTGGAGCAGGGTTAAAAGTATTTTAGAAAAACACCTTTCAGATTTAGACTGTGAGGTCTATCTTTATGAGCCTTCAACATCTATAAAGGAAGTATTGAAAAAAGAGAGAGTAAAACTTACACCTGCAAGAGCAATGTTGCTATCAATGCTATATACATTGTCAAAAAATGGTGAATTTGTTTCTGAATTTGCTGCAGAAAAGATTGCATATTTCTTGCAACGATTTGGTGCGAAAGACGCTTTTAAGTTAAACTTTGAACCAAATTTTTATGGACCATATTCTGGTAAGGTTAGGCATGTATTATATTACCTAAACGGAAGTTATATTATGGGATATAGCTCAAAAGACAAAAAGCCTTTTGAGGAATTAGGAATTGTTTCAGAAGCAGAAAATGATATTATTGAGTATTTAAATTTAAAGGATCACTCAGATTATAAGGCAATTGTTGAAAAGACAAAATCATTTCTTACCGGATTTTATTCACCATTTGGTATGGAACTTCTTTCAACTATTGATTATATAATGCAAAATAGTAATGTTAATACCACAGAAGGTATTATTAAAGAAATGGAGAGTTGGAACGATAGAAAGAAAACACTATTTACAAATACCAAATTTGTCAATATTGCTATTGATAATATTCAAACTCACCTACATAATTAATTTGCTTAATAGAATTTGGGACACGGTTCCTTTAATAGCCTCTTTTGGATTGGCTACGTTTATATTATGAACAATCTTTTTTGACCCCAAAAAAGCATGAAATAAACTAAGGCGTTTATCAATACATGTCGCCTATTTCGTCGGCTTCTTGACCAAGAACAAAAAACCCGTCAATTATAATATTAATAATCAACGGGTTAGTGTTTTCATAAAGAAAACTGATGAGGTACCGAGCGGATTCGAACCGCTGTCTAAGGTTTTGCAGACCTCCGCCTAGCCACTCGGCCACGGTACCATCCTTTATAAAAATGGTTTGCAAAATTACAATAATCATTTTATTTAAAGGTATTTCAGTTAAACTTTTTTTACCCCTCCTCTCCATAATTTATTTCTAGACTATTTATCTGGTCATAAATAACTTGATACTAAATTTATTTATGGAAAATTTCGCTTTGTATTCAATATTAAATTAAATTTACGGTCTGGTATGTATTGCTTTATTGTAAGCTTTTGATTATCAAAGTGTAATGAAGTAATATTGTAATCTAAATGGATTTAGTAACTGAGGAAAATTGAAAAAGACATCCCTTAGCGACATTGCCAAAAGCCTTGGCGTTTCTAAAACGCTGGTTTCCTTTGTCTTAAACGGACAGGGTGATAAAAACGGTATCAGTCCGAACACACAAAAAATGGTTTTGAATAAGGCCAAAGAACTTAATTATAAACCAAATCACATCGCACGCGGTTTACGACTTGGTAAATCACAAACCATAGGACTTGTTGTTGCAGATATTTCAAACAAATTTTATGCGAAAATCGCCAAAAAAATTGAAGAGGTTGCCAGTAAACATAATTATAACCTGATCTTTTGCAGCTCAGACGAAAACCCTGAAAAGGAAATTGAACTGATCAATATGCTTAAGGAAAGACAGGTTGATGGCATGATTATTTCCACCACACAAAAAAATGCCTCGGTTTTTAGCAAACTGAAAAAAGAAAACTACCCGTTTGTATTAATTGATCGCAAAATACCAAAGCTGTTGGCAAACTTCACAGGTGTTGATAATTACAAAGGTGCATATGAAGCAACGGAACAATTAATCAACAACGGATTCCAGAAAATCGGTTTACTAAAAATATCCCCTGCACATTTAAGTCCGATCGTAGAACGCGAAAAAGGCTACAGAGGGGCTCTTAAAAACAATGGTACTAGAGTTAACAACAAGCTTATCCGAACCATTGATTGTGCAAATATCAGAGAGGAAGTAAGGTTAGTTCTTCAGGAATTAATAATGCCTCCTTTTAAAATCGATGCGATTTTTTCAGTTAACAACAATATAACGGTGGCCTGTATGGAATACCTTAACGAAATGAACATAAGAATACCCCAGGATATTGCATTGGTAAGTTTCGACGATATTGATTTATTTCGCTTTAGTTACCCTACCATAACTGCAGTTGCCCAACCAATTGAAAAAATAGGAGAAGTATCGGTGAATATTCTTATGAATGAAATTAACGGAATATCACAAAATAACAAAGAGGTTGTATTACCGGTGAAATTGATTGAAAGAAGATCATGCGGGATTTTTACAAATAATAATGGAGTTCAAATTGAGAAATAGGAAGTAGTAACGTCAATATATTATTAAACAAATGAAGAAATTTCTACTAGTACTAACTGTTCTGCTGATTACTGTTTTAGTTGTTAAGGCACAGCAGCGAACTGTTACCGGTCAGATTACATCTGCTGAAGACAATATGAGTTTGCCGGGAGTATCAGTTATTATTAAAGGCACATTATCCGGTGCAGTAACTGATATGGATGGTAATTTCTCCCTGCCGGGAGTTGTTGATACAGATACATTGGTAATAAATTATCTTGGCTATGAACCACAAGAGATTATAGTTGGGCAGCAACAGGTCATAAAAGTTGTAATGCAGGTTTCAATAAACGAACTGGGTGAAGTAGTGGTAACAGCGCTGGGAGTAAAGCGACAACAAAGAGAAATTGGATACTCAACTCAAAAGATGGATGTTGCAGAAATTGTTCAGTCAAACACTCCCAATGTTCTGGATGCTTTGGAAGGCAGATCAGCAGGAGTTAATATCTCTCAGGGCGATGGTCTTGATGGTGGATCAACCCGTATTACGATCAGGGGAAATAACAACCTTTCAGGAAGTAATCAGCCACTAATCGTGGTAGACAATGTTCCCATGGAAAACAATCCCGGATTGGTAGACATTGGCCGTGGTACCGACTGGGGTAATGGAATTAGTGATATTAACCCCATGGATATAGAAGATTATACCATATTAAAAGGAGGAGCCGCTTCCGCTCTTTATGGCTCACGGGGAGCAAATGGCGTGATACTTATAACAACAAAAAGGGGGAAAGAAAACAAAGGCCTGGGTGTTACATACAATTTCAGCCATAAAATCATACATCCTTACAGATTCCGTGAGGTACAAAACAAATACGGAGCAGGTGGCCCTATTTCCTTTTCATCACCAACTTTTCCCACAAACGGTGACACTTTGTTGTATCCGGGTATTTATAGTACAGAAAACCTGGTACTAAATCAGGAAGGAGAAATCTCTTCCTCCATTGCCGAATTTGGAAATTACGGATCGGCAGTATCATGGGGACCTGAAATGCAGGGACAGTTGGTAAAATGGTGGGATGGTGAAATGCGTGAATATTCACCACAGCCTGGTAATTACAAGTCAACATTCAGCAACGGTTACACTCAAACACACAATATTGCAGCCTCCGGTGGTGGAGATTATGGCAGTATTCGTGTTTCAATCACACGACAGGATCATGAAGCTATTATTGATAACAGCGACTATAACCGGACTACAATAAACCTTGGAACAAATATCAAAATCAGCGATAAGGTTAGGGCTGATTTAACAATGTCATACATAAATTACAATCGTAATAACAGTCCAATGCTGGGCGAAGACCTGAACTCCTTTAATAAAGGATATCTGTACTCATGGCCAAGAAGTTATCAGGGTATTGATAAAGAAAATTATGCTTTTGAAGATGGTTCACAAAACCCTCAGGCTGGATATCCTTTTCTGTATATTGACCGGAATGTTTGGTGGAATTATTACAATAATAACACAATCCAAACCCGGGATAAGTATTTGGGAGCTTTAACTCTAACCTACGACATAACTTCATGGTTAAATCTTGCAGGACGTGTAGGTCGAGATTTCTCTCTGCAACAGTTCGAAACGCGTAATAAACCTATTGATGTAATAGGATTGCAGGATGGCTACTATGGCAGAAGTCTGTCCAGAACATATTCTGATATTTTCGAAGGATTTCTTACTGCTGAGAAAGAACATCTTTTTAACTCAAAAATAAATGCCAAGTTTGTTTTGGGTGCAAGTCGTTGGGATTATGATTTTTATAAAATGAGTGGTCATTCAGGAACCTGGTATTATCCCAATATGTATATGTTTAACAATTTTACTGAGGTTATTTATACTACCGATGAATTTGGTAATACTATTGTTGATACACCGGGTGATGATGCAAAAGAACTTATTACCGGTGAAGGTTATAGAAGGGAAATAAATAATTCTGTTTTCTCATTTCTAAATTTATCATACGACAATTATCTTTTCGTTGAACTAACAGGAAGAAACGATTGGTCATCTACCTTACCTTCAGGTGACAATTCTTACTTCTATCCTTCTGTTTCTGTTAGCTTTATCGCTTCGGAAGCTTTTAATCTTCAGGAAAATGTTGGCTGGTTCAATTTTCTGAAGATTCGCGGTGCAGCAGCTCAAACGGCTACCGACACAGATCCTTATAAATTGGATTTTAAGTACTTCACTGAAATATTTGGAGGACAGCAATCATCGGCTTTTCCAGATACTATTCCTCCTTACAGACTAACACCTCAGCGTGTAAATGCATATGAAGGTGGTGTAAATCTTGGTTTTTTCGATAACAAGATTGATCTGGATTTTACCTATTATTATACCTACTCCTATTCACAGATACTTCCGGGATTACCTATCCCAACATCATCAGGTGCTCCTTATATAACTACAAATGAAGGAATACTTTCAAATAAGGGATTTGAGATAGTATTAAATGCGGTTCCTGTTCAAACAAACAATTTCGTTTTTAAAACCGGCATCAATATTTCCAGAAACAGAAGCCGTATTATTAGCCTGGGTGATGTGGGAAAAGTATTAGAATTAGCAGAAATCTGGGGGTTAAATGGGCCTGGAATGATTTTACGTGAAGGGGATGAATATGGAACTATTTCTGGTTATGATTATGTTTACCATGAAAATGGTCAGCCAATTGTAAACGAAGATGGTACAAAATACCTGATAACTGATACAAGGGTTCCCATTGGAAACGCATCACCAGATTTTATAGGCGGCTGGTACACAGAGTTTAATTATAAAGGATTCCGATTAGGAACATTAATAGATACCAAGTGGGGAGGCGATATTTATTGTGGATCATATGTTATAGGTTTACAGTCCGGTCAAAGTCCTGAAACGCTTGTAGAAAGAGATGGCGGAGGCTTACCATATACCGATCCTGAAGGTAATACCAGCAACATTGGAGTTATTCTTGAAGGTGTTTATGAAGATGGTACTCCAAATGAAGAAGTAGTTCATTATTATTATAAATACCTAAATGCCGGAGGTTGGGGTAAGATGCTTTCAACCGAAGGGATAGTTGAAAATACATGGGTTAAAATGCGCGAAATATCATTATCATATACTTTTCCACAAAAACTGATACGTAAAACCAAAATAATCCAGGGTTTAACATTATCAATTGTTGGAAGAGACCTGTTTTATATCTATACTACTTTACCAGATAAAATTAATCCTGAAGGAATAATGGGATCAGGAGATGCTCAGGGATTTGAATGGGCATCAATGCCAGGTACCAGATCTTTCACATTTGCGTTAAGCGCATCATTTTAATTAAGTTTTAAATCTGAAAATAAAAGCAAAATGTATAATAAAGCAAATAATAAATTATTACTAAAACTACTTACTTTCATTATTCCTGTTTCATTTGTATTTTATTCATGTACCAAAGATTTTGAAGATATAAATACTGATCCTACTGCTATTACAATAGCCAGTAACGGTTCACTTTTCAATGGTATTATTCAATCACTTGTGCTTACAGGAAATGAACAATTTTATATCAATAATGAAATATTGTATAAACAAACGCAACTAGCTGCTTTAACAAAAGAAGAATGGGGCAACTATACCCTGGGAACTGAAAGTATGTGGAGTAACTACTACAAAACGCTTCCTTCTGTGCGCGAACTTGAAAACAGGTTTGAATTGATTGATACAATTGCCGAAATAACTAATATGAAGGCTATGCTCAAAATTGTTCTGGCTTATAAAACCTTTAAAATGACTGATATTTTTGGTGATATGCCATTTTTTGATGCAGGTTATGGATTCCAGGACCTTGATTTATTACGCCCAAAGTATGATTCTCAGAAATCCATTTATAAATATCTGCTTGAAGAGTTGCAATGGTGTGATGAAAACATTGATATAACAGCAATCACAAAAGAACCATTTGTTACCTTTTCAGCTTTTGATCCATTATTCAGGGGTGCTGATCAAATGCTTAACTGGCAAAAGTTAGCAAATTCCCTCAGGCTTCGGTATGCTTTGCGCATGAGCGATAAAGAACCTGAACTTGCAGGTGAAATAATCAAAGACATATATGAAAATCAAAGACCTGTATTTGTTGGATACAGCCTAACAGGTTATGTTGGGGAAAGTGCATGTATTTGGCCACTGAGGGCAGGATTCAAAAATGAAAGTCTTAACTGGTCGTTCAGGGAACATAAAAATTTAAGAATGGGTTCAAATATTTGGCACCAGCTTTCAACACATGATAGTACGGATGGTAGCGGAATTTTTGATCCCCGTGCATATATCTTCTTCGAAACCAATAACAACAATAGTTGGGTAGCATACCCACAGTTACCAGATAATAACACACCACCATCAGGAGGAATACCTTATGCAGAACACCGTGATAATCCTGGATCATATGCAATAAAAGGCGAAAACTGTATCTATTCACCATTTAATTATTTTGTTGTAAGAGATGAGGATTTTATGCCTATTCCGTTAATTACAGGAGCAGAAATTCATTTTATTCTTGCTGAGGCTTATTTTAAAGGTATCGGTCTTCCAAAGGATCCTTACCTTGGAGAAGCTGAGTATTTAAATGGAATTGGAGCGTCTGTTGACTGGTGGATGGAAACTTCGGATAGATTAAAATTACCCTTATCAGGTGTTGCGTTCCCTGATCAAATACAAATTCCTGATGGATTAGGACCCTATTCCGTGCAGGAGGTTTTTGGTATGTGGAACGTAACCACTGAAGAAGAAAAGCTTGAGTTCATTTATACCCAGCGGTGGCTCGACGCATTCAGGCAACCATGGGAGGCTTATGCATTGACACGGCGGACAGGTATGACACCTCGTGAAGGTGATCCCATTGAACATTTCAGAATGCCTTATCCTCCTTCTGAAGTTGAATATAATACAACAAACTGGACCGAAGCATTAGCAAATCAGGGTGGCGACACCCCGGATTTTAAACTTTGGTGGATGCCATAATGTTATAAAAGAAATAACCAAATAAATCAGATAAATAATTGAAATAAATATTTTACACTAAACTAATGTATCATGAAAAAAATCTACAATGGATTCCTGCTTATGCTGCTATTCTTTATTATGCAGCCTCTGTTTTTATTCTCACAATCAAATCAATATCTTCATTTCGACAAGGTAGATGATTACGTAATTCTGGAAGGTGCAGGTCAATATATTGCTGCCGGTACCGAACTATCTATTACAGGATGGTTTTATTGCGACGAACTGTCATATGGCCAGGGCTATATGGGTTTCCGTTCAGGATCAGGAAACGGTGAATTTTACCTGATCCAGCTAAATAATGGTGTTATGGAATGCCGGTTAAAATCCACTACAGGACTACATGAGTATGTATCTCCTGCAAATACTGCCATTCCACAAGTTTGGCAGCATATAGCATGGGTATATGACGGAACTTCAATTTTACTTTATGTAAACGGCGTTCTTAACGGCAGCTCAGCAGCATCGGGAGTGTTTTCAAATCCGGATGTGCCATTTGGTATCGGTAAAAGTTTACTGGGTGGATTTAACTTTGTTTATGGTGGCAGAATTGATGAAGTAACTGTTTGGGACAAAGGTCTTTCTCAAAGTGAAATACAAGATATGATTGACAATGAGCTTACAGGTAGTGAAGATAATCTGCAACTGTATTATAAATTTAACCAGGGAGAACCCGGCGGAAATAACACAGCAATTACGCATCTGATTTCAGAAATCGGTAGCGGTGAACGGGATGGCGAACTGATGAATTTTGCATTAACAGGAACAACTTCTAACTTTAACGGTACTCTGGATCCCGGATACCAGGCTATTTCATTTCCACAAATACCGCATCATCTTACAACGGATCCTCCGTTTGAATTGGAAGCAACCGCTACATCCGGTCTTGAAGTATTATTTGAAGTTATTTCAGGTCCTGCTACAATAGATGGTAATATCCTAACATTAACAGGTCAGGCAGGCGAAGTTATTGTTGAAGCCACACAACCAGGTAATGCTACATACGATCCTGCTGATCCGGTTAGAAATAGCTTTCTTGTTATTGATCCTGCCAATCACCTTCCCGATATAGATGCACGTAATCCGTTGCCGGGAGATGTACTGGTACCGGAACTTGGATATATTCAGCTGGCAGCTCTTGTTAATATTGAATATCCTGAACTGTTTGAAGTTTCGAATGTAACCTTTACAGTTGATGGTCAGCTTCTGGACCCAACCGATTGGGGTGAAGGCTACTATTCCGGCTGGTGGCCTGTTCCATCATACGGAAGCTTTCCCATAACTATTACTGCCACAAATAATTTTGGTTATTCTTCACACGAAGTGGTTAATGTTACTATTATTGATGATGTTAGTGATTTGGAAGTTCTTGCCGTTGATGATGTTTGGCTGGAGCCAAGCAATCCTTCAGAAGTTGTGGATGCAGAATTACCAAGTTACATGGGTGCATTCAATCAAATTGTTGCAACACTGGAAGTTAACTGCCCTCCGGGTGGCTGTGGTGAATGGGACAGAGTTGCCAGTATTGATGCAAGAGGCCATGATGGTAAATGGGTTGAAATAATAAGATATGTTACACCATATGGGGTGGCGTGCTCACATACTGTTGATCTTACAGATTATATGTCTGTGTTGCAAGGAAAAGTTTCATTCAGGTTAAATTGTTCAACACTCGATAATGGATTTTTGTATGATCTTAAATTCAATTTTAATGAAGGCACACCACAATATAATTACAGCCTGATTGATGTCGTATGGTGGGACACTTATGATTTTGGCGACTATGCAAATCTACAGCCCGTAGAAGATATTGATCATACTTTTGCAGAAAATACAGAAGCGGCAAAACTAAAACTGGTTTCAACAGGACATGGTTGGGGTGATCTAAATACTGGTAATGCTGCTGAATTTTACCAGGCAACACATCATATCTGGGTTAATGGCGAACAAACTTTTGAGCAGCATAACTGGAATTTCTGTAATCCCAATCCTGATAACTGTCAGCCTCAAAACGGTACATGGTATCATAACCGCGCAGGCTGGTGCCCAGGAGCAATTGCACCCTGGTTTGATTACGACCTTACCACCTATGTTCCGGGTGAAGAAGTAAACCTGGATTATGTTTTCTATGAAGGATATGTTGACCTTTGTCATCCAAATCATCCTGATTGTGTAACAGGTGTTACATGTAGCGATTGTGATGCCGGATTTAATCCACACCTTATTGTAGCCTGTAATCTTGTTTCATTCTCTGATATGCCAATTGATGGAGGGCAAATTGTGTCTATTGATGATAGTTATTACAATCTCGGATCATACATTTCTCTGTTCCCTAATCCTTCAAATGGAATGATGGAGCTTGAATTCCATGGGAAAGCAGATTTCAACAAGTCAAGCGTTGCCATTACAAACATTGCAGGAAATGTAATAGATAAATTCGACTGGAATGGTGAAACAAAAACGTTAAATCTGTCTAATCTCTCAAAAGGATTATACTTTGTTAAAATTACGATTAATGATATTACCGAAGTTCGGAAAATTGTAATTCAATAAAAATAAATAACTAAATCGAAGGGTGTCCTTATGGTTATTGACTTTGTCATGGTATCTTTTCGGACACCCTTTTTTTGTAATCCTACAGATATTAACCTGCTTATATTACCAAATAGTGTCTGTATTTGTTACCAATAGCAGAATAATTTCATACAACTTCTTTATTCTGATTTGTATTCTCTGATTAAAAATAAATCCACTACTTTTATCGTAGTTTATTACCAGGAAAAGTAACAGGAATTCAATGCACAATGCTATTGTAAAATATTGCCACGCAATAACAATGAAAATACTTTGGGTTATTGTATTGGTTGTTTTATCAACATCAGTTATTTCACAGGATAGTATCGACCCAGTTTTAAACAAACAACAAAGAGATTTATTCATGAAATACCTCAGTCTTTCCCGCGATGAACAGTTTCAACTTGATGAAAGAAAGTTATTTTCCCAAAAAGCAATTAGCATAGCTGAAAAGTTAAATAATCCTGAAGCATTAATGGAAGCATTAAGCAGTAATGGTTATATCACAGCACAGGAAGGGCATTATGTTAAAGCATTCGACATTTTCAATCGAATTATGGAAATCTCCGACTCAGTTGGCTACAATACACCAATCGACTGGAGACGGAAAGCATATTTGAATAACGTATTGGGCTTAATCTACAAAGAGCTTGGTGAATACGACATGGCACTATCACTGTATTACGAGTCATTGTCAATTTGCGATTCGGTGAACTGGTCTGAAGGAGTCTCTACCGTTCTTATAAATATTGGTGTTTTATATGAATTAACAGGTAATACCGGTCAGGCGATAGATATACTTAATGAATCAAAAGCAATAGCCGATTCATTGAACCTCACTCCCCGTTTAATTGATATTTATATTAACCTGATGGATATTTATATCAAAACCAAGGCTTACGATTCAGCATTGATTTCAGGCAGTCGGGCACTTGATATTGCTATTTCAAATAACAATCCCTATGATCAGGCATTTGTTGAAACAGGATTTGGAAAGCTTTATTCAATGCAGGGAAACTTTGCAGATGCCGTTAGTTCGTTAACTAAAGGTATTGAAATATCCGAAAAAAACGGGTTCGATGAAATTCACCTTGAATCACTAATTGAACTGGCTGCAGTTTACCGTAAAATGGAAATAACAACTGCAGCAGATTCTGTTTTACATTCTGCTTCAGAAATTGATAACCGAATACTTATTCCAAGGTTACATGTTAAACTTCTTCTTGAAAGATCTTTGACCAGCAGTGCCAGAGGTGATTTCCGTTCGGCATATAAATTGCATCGCAGGGCTGTATTTTTACAGGATTCCATTAGCAATAGCTGGGAAAATGTAAAGTATTCGGAAATAGAAACATTATACCATATGAAATTGCAAAAACAAAGGAATATGGTACTTGAAAAAAACCTGTCTATCAAACAAATGCAGGTGAAACAACAGAAATTTTTTATTTTTATTTCGGTTGGCTTTCTTCTGATTCTTACCTGGCTGGTAATATTGTTTTACAGAAAAAGGAGATTTGAACATAAAACCAATATGTTACTCAGAGAAAGAAACGAGAAAATCAAAAATCAGGAACAGGTGATCCGAATAAAAAATGAAGAAGTATTACGGCAGGAACTTGATTACAAGAACAGACAACTGACATCTTTTTCTCTTTCTGCACTAAAACAAAGTGAGTCGCTTGATATCATATTTCAGCAGATAAATGATTTGTTGAACAGGCAGAATATTAAACAGGAAACCCGCAGTAAGCTTGAACAGGTAATAGCACATCTGCGTCCCCTTAATTCACAAAAGGAATGGGATGAGTTTAGATCCTATTTTGAAGCTGTTCATCCCTCCTTTTATTCATCACTTAAAGATATCGCCCCCGAACTAACGCTTCATGAACAGAAAATATGTGCCTATTTAAGGCTGGGAATGACAACGAAAGAAATTGCAACCATCACTTTTCGCCAGGTTCGAAGTGTTGAATCCACCAGATTTCGCATTCGTAAAAAGCTTGGTCTTACTGCAACCGACAATTTGTTCGACTTCCTTGAGAGTCTCTAAGTCGCTGTTTTTATAACAATTATATCCCATTGCAGTAGTGTTGCAGTAGTATAATTTTAACTCACAGTATTTTACCAGTATCACAATTTAGCTGTTTAGCTGCTCAATAATATAGTTTTGTACAGTTATTAATTTTTAGTGCTATTACAAAAATCGTTTACTATGAAAAAGTATATCTTTCTATTTCTGTTTTCAATTTTATCTATTTCATATTTATCAGCTCAATGGACTGATGATCCCATGATCAACACTGTTGTAAATGACATGTCTGGTGAACAGGCTGTTCCACATATTGCGTACGATGCATCAGGAAATTTTTACGTTGGATTTTACTCAAATGATGCGGGAAATTATGACATCAGGCTTCAGTATTATACATTTGATGGTGTGGCACAATGGGCAGCAAATGGTATTCTCATCAGTAGTCATACCCAAAACAGCTGGATTACAGACTGGGATTTAAAAACCGATAACAGTGGCAATTGTGTTATGGCGTTCAATGATGTAAGGGATGGAAATGCCAATGTATATGCATATGCTGTTTCTCCAACTGGTACATTTCTCTGGGGAGCCGATGGTATTCAGCTTACAAGTGATTCACAGGACGAATTTGTTCCAAGCATTACAGTTACATCATCAAACAATGCTATTGTTGCATGGTCGAGGCCAACTGCTGCCGAAGCTGAAATTGTAATGCAAAAAATAACTCCTTCAGGAACATTATCATGGGGAAGCTCAGGAATTGTATATCAAAGTGGTACACAAAGTTATACCGGAGCCAGGGTACTTGGTGTTGACGGAGATAATTATTTAATGGGATTTTACAAGGAAACAGGTAGTTTTCCTGCATTAACCCGTCATATTTATGTTCAGAAATTTGACGGAGCAGGTAGTGCATTGTGGTCATCAGACGTATTGGCAAGCAATGCAAACGGAATTTCTGCTTTCACAAACTTTAATATTGCATCTGATGGAGCCAATGGGATGATACTTGCATGGACTGATGACAGAAATGGCGACAATAATATAGATGCTGCCGTTCAACGCGTCCTTAGTGATGGGAGTATTACCTGGCCATCAAATGGAGCTGTTGTATCCACATCAACTTCAAACAGCCATCAAAATCCACAAATACTGGGTGTAAACAACAACAATGAAGTACTGGTAACATGGAGCAAGAAAAACGGTAATCAAAGTCAGACTGCTATTGCAGGACAGAAGTTTTCTGCCACCGGTAGTCCATTGTGGACTGATGGCGGGATAGAATTTATTGCGATGAGTTCCGATATCTCAGGAACTATCGGAGGTTGTGTATTTGACGGGACATATGCTATGATAGCCTATGAAGAGTATGAATCAGGATCATCGGCAAATACGAATATTAAAGCACTTGCTGTTGATGATGCAGGCACACTAATCTGGACTCCAAACTCAACTCTTATGGCAGGCAGAGCTACTGAAAAAGTCCATATTGTTAACTCAACATTATATAATGAACAGCTAATTGTAGTTTGGGAAGAAGGAAGTTCTTCAGATATATATATGCAAAATATTTATACCGATGGTTCATTGGGAGATCCACCAATAAGTGATGATGCTACATTGAGTGATCTTACCGTAAACGGAACAACTGTAGAGGGATTTATTTCGTCAGTTTATACATATGATGTACCAATACCTTCAGGCGACCCGCTTCCTGTAACTGGTGCTGCTGCCAATCATCCTGCAGCAACGGTTGATATAACACAGACAACCGCCGTACCAGGAGCAGCATCAGTACTTGTAACAGCTGAGGATGGAGTAACACAACTTACCTATGTAGTGAACTTTTATGTTGCCGGAACAGATGCAACACTTTCTGATTTAACTGTTGATGGAGTCACCATTCCTGGATTTGCTCCGGATGTATTCAATTACGATTACCAGGTTGCAACCGGAGATCCTATTCCTGTTGTAGGCGCTACACCAACCGACCCTATGGCTGACATGACAATTAACCAGGCTACTGCGCTTCCGGGAGCAGCAACTGTTGTTGTAACATCTGAAGATGGGTTAACAACCAATACATACACGGTAAATTTCCTTTATACACCTGGTTCTGATGCAACACTTGCCGATTTACTCGTTGCAGGAACTACCATTGAAGGGTTTGATCCTGGTATTTACAGCTACACATATGATGTGGTTTACCCCAGCCCTGCTCCATATGTTCAGGGAATTCCAACCGACCCTTTGGCTACGGTTGACGATACACAATGCCTGACAATACCAGGAGATGCTATTCTGGTGGTAACAGCCGAAGACGGGATTACACAGTTAACTTACACAGTAAGCTTTTCATATCTGGGGTATGATGCAACATTATCAGATTTAACCGTTGATGGAACAACAATTCCGGGGTTTGATCCAAATACAACATCATATCAATATGTTGTGGATGATGTAACACCAATACCCGTTGTTGATGGTACCACAACCGATCCGCTGGCAACACTCTCAGTAACACAGGCTCCGGAAATACCAGGAGAAGCAACACTACATGTACTTGCACAGGATGGAGTAACCGAAATGACATATACTGTATATTTCTACACGCTGGCATCTGATGCAACACTTGCCGACCTGACAATTGACGGAACAACGGTTGAAGGGTTTGATCCAGCTATAACCAATTATGAAGTAGATGTACCGGAAGGAGAACCTACACCTGTAATTGAGGGAACACCAAATGATCCCCTGGCCACCCTGAATATAACACAAGCTACAGCTGTACCCGGCGAAGGAACAATAACAGTAACAGCACAGGATGGCGTTACCCAGCTTACATATTCTGTAAAATTTAAGCTGATAACCGGAGTTGAAGAAAATCAAAATGAAAAGCTAACTGTATATCCAAACCCTTTTTCAGACTGGTTTTATGTTTCAGGAATTACAGGCAATGTAAGAATAGAGATTTATAATCTCGTTGGTGAAATGATAAGCTCTGATAATATATCTGTTGATCAACCGGTCAATGTTGTCAATATGAGATCCGGTATTTACTTTGCAATATTAAAACTGGAAAACGGCAATGAAGAAATGATCAGGATTATTAAAAAATAAGGTTGAAGGGTGTTCGATTGTCTCATGGTTCTATTGTTTGAATTGTTCTACTGTTCAATTGTTAAAATTGTTCGATTGTAATTTTTTAAACAAAATTGGATACAACTATCAAACCATGAGATAATTGAGCCATGAATCAATGGAACAATCGACTTTCAAACCTCCTCAGTACCCGAAGCCAGTATTTTCAAACAGTCGGGGCACAAACATGTATCATATTTTTCGGATATTGAATCCTGAATATCGGTAGGTATATCTATCTCAAAACACCAGCATTTGCCTGACTTACTACATGTAAAGGTTGCCTTGCACCTTGGGCATATTTCATCTTCAATGAGTTTCATTATGCTAAAAATTAAGTGTTAAGCTAACAAAATCCATTTTACCACCAAGTGGTGGGTTTAGTTTCTTTATCTTCAGTGTTGCCTTTTCAACCTGTGGAAATGATGCCGATATGCTGTTTAGTATCCTTCGACCCACATGTTCCAGTAGCTTTGATGTAACTTCCATTTCTTTTTTTACAAGACGGAATACTTCCTGGTAATTTACAGTATCATGCAAACTATCTGTTTCTTCTGCTAAAGTTGTATCCACAGTTAAATACAGGTCGATATTGAATTTTGTTCCTATCACCTGTTCTTCCTTAAAACACCCGTGATAGGCAAAAAACTCCATCCCTTCTATTGATATTACCGACATAATTTATTCTTTTCTTCCAATTTCATGCAAACCCTGATCAATTCTTTCAAGTGTTTCTTCCTGACCGATCAATTCAATTATATCAAATAAGTGTGGTCCTTTCAATTCTCCTACTACCAACAAACGGAAAGCATTCATTATAACACCCATTCCGTATTCTTTTTCTTCAATCCATTTTTTGACAACAGACTCTGTATTTTCAGAACTAAATTCAGATATTCCTTCCAATACATACTTTAGTTCTGTCAGCTGATCATATGATGATACCTTCCAACGTTTTTTCACAGCTTTTGCGTCATATTCGACAGGGCGTTTGAAAAAGAAATCAAGTTGTCCCCAAAGATCTTTCACAAAATTTGCTCTTTCTTTCACAAGTGAAACAGCCTTAACCAGTTGTTCTTCCTCTGCAAGAACGCCATTTTCTGCAACTATTGGAGCAAGCATTTTAGCTAATAAACCATCATCTTGTTTAATCAGATACTGGTGGTTGTACCATGCTGCTTTGGCAGGATCAAATTTTGCTCCCGATTTACCAACTCTTTCTATTGTAAACTCCTCAGCAAGCTCCTCAAGTGAAAAAATCTCTCTTTCATCTCCAGGATTCCACCCCAGCATAGCAAGCATATTTACAAATGCACCAGCAAAATATCCCTCTTCTCTGAACCCTGATGATATGTTTCCACTTTTCGGATCTGTCCATTCAAGTGGAAATACAGGGAACCCAAGTCTGTCACCATCGCGTTTACTTAGTTTACCATTTCCGTCAGGCTTTAATAATAAAGGAAGATGTGCAAACTCAGGTTTTTCCCAGCCAAATGCATCATATAACAATACGTGTAACGGTAAAGAAGGAAGCCATTCTTCACCACGAATCACATGACTTATTTCCATCAGGTGATCATCTACAATATTTGCCAGGTGATAGGTTGGCATTCCGTCAGACTTAAACAGGATTTTATCATCCAGAACTGAAGAGTTTACTTCTACCCTGCCCCTGATCATATCATTCATCACAATAATCTCTTTTTCAGGCATTTTAAATCTTATCACGTAAGGGCTGCTATTTTCCATAAGAGCTGTGACCTCATCTTCGTTAAGGTTTAATGAATTTCTCAGCCTTTTTCTTTCATCAGAATTATATACAAATGTCTTTTTTTGAGATTCGTAATCCGATCTGATCTTTCCAAGTTCCTCGGCCGTATCAAATGCATAATATGCTTGGCCACTTTCAATAAGCATGTTGGCATATGTACGGTACATAGCTTTACGCTCCGATTGTTTGTAAGGACCATAATCACCACCAATAGTCACTCCTTCGTCAAAGGTAATACCACACCACTCAAAAGATTCAATAATATATTGTTCTGCTCCCGGAACAAACCTGTTTTGATCTGTATCTTCAATTCTTAAAATAAATTTACCGCCATTTTTTTTAGCAAATAAATAATTATATAAGGCTGTTCTAACTCCTCCGATATGTAAAGGTCCTGTGGGGCTGGGGGCAAATCTTACCCTTATGTTACTGTTACTCATTCCAAAAGTTTTATGGGCTGCAAATATAGTTAAGTTTTGTGTGGGAAGTCAGCAACATTAGTACTCAAAGAGTTTTCGTATGATAATTTACAGCTATTTGTTTATTTTTTCATAAAATCATTATAAGTGCTTAAAAATGTATAGATTTGCTACAGAATCGCAAATTCATTTCTTGTTAGACAAATCAAAAAAAATAATTTATGAACAGAAAAGTTTTTTTCATCATGTCGATGATAAGTATAATTTTGCTGGCTGCAAGTTGTACAAATACAGAAAAAAAGCCAATGACTGCTAAACAGATTCCACTGGAAGATTTTTTTAAGAACCCTGAGCAAACCAGTTACCAGATATCACCCGACGGAGAATATTATTCATTTTTAGCGCCTTACGAAAACAGGTTGAATATTTTCATCCAAAAACGAGGTTCTGATGACGTAATTCAGTTAACCAAAGAAACTGACAGGGATATTGCTGGTTATTTCTGGCCAAATAACGGTCGTATACTTTATCTTAAAGATACCGGTGGCGATGAGAATTATAAATTGTATGGTATTAATATTGATAATACCAATCCTATCGCCTATACTGAATTTGACGGCGTAAGGACACAGATCATTGATGACCTGGCGGATATTCCAAATGAAGTGATCATTGGACTGAATAAAAGAAATCCACAGGTATTTGATCCATATCGGCTGAACCTAGAAACAGGTGAAATGGATATACTGGCAGAAAATCCGGGAAATATCCAGGGATGGATGTTCGATCATGATGGCAAATTACGTGTTGCTTTTGCAATTGTCGACGGAGTTAATGTTAGTCTGCTTTACCGCGAAACTGAAGCTGACGAATGGAATACTGTTCTTACAACCAGCTTTAAAGATAATGTAAGTCCTGAATTTTTCACATTTGATAATAAAAATGTTATTGCAACTTCAAATCTTGGACGTGATAAGAGCGCTGTTGTAGTATTTGATATTGCAAATGGTAAAGAAATGGAAGTTCTTTACGAAAATCCTGATTACGATGTGTCAAGCGTAGGTTATTCAAGAAAACGTAAAGTTATTACTTCAGCCAACTATACATCATCAAAAAGAGAAAAACATTTTTTCGACAAACAATATGAAGACTTATACAAGCGTCTTGAAAAAGACCTTGGAGATTACGAAATAGCGATCACAGGGATAAACAAAAATGAGGATGTATTTATCATAAGAACTTATAGTGACCGTTCACTCGGTGCATACTTTATCTACGACTTGGCTACTGACAAACTGGAAAAAATCACTGATGTTAGTCCATGGATTGATGAAAACAATATGGCAAATGTATATCCTGTTAAATATAAAACCCGTGACGGTCTTACCATTCATGCTTATTTAACACTTCCTTTGGGTTATACTCCTGAAACAGCAAAAAATCTTCCTACAGTTATTAACCCTCATGGCGGACCATGGGCACGTGATGGCTGGGGATTCAATCCTGAAGTACAGTTTTTAGCTAACAGAGGTTTTGCTGTATTCCAGATGAATTTCAGAGGATCAACCGGTTATGGCAAGAAATTCTGGGAAGCTTCATTTAAAAAGTGGGGGCGTGAAATGCAGGATGATATTACTGACGGCACTAACTGGCTGATTGAAAAAGGTATTGCCGATCCTGATAGAATAGCAATATATGGTGCCAGCTATGGTGGATATGCTACACTAATGGGACTGGTTAAAGAGCCTGAATTATATGCTGCAGGTGTTGACTATGTTGGTGTTTCAAATATGTTTACATTCATGAAAACCATCCCTCCTTACTGGGAGCCACTTCTTGATATGATGTATGAAATGGTTGGTAATCCAACTGAAGACAGTGTAATGCTTCGTGAGGTATCACCTGTATTTCATGTGGATAAAATTGTTGCACCTCTGTTCATCGCGCAGGGAGCTAACGATCCACGTGTAAATATTGACGAGTCTGATCAAATTGTTGAGGCCATGAAAAATCGTGGTGTAATTGTTGAATATATGGTAAAAGACAATGAAGGTCATGGTTTCCATAACGAAGAAAACAGATTTGACTTCTATCGTGCTATGGAAGCATTCCTTAACGAACAGTTAAAGATTGAAAAAGCGAAATAATCATTTTAGATTTAATACAAAAAAGCGCAGGGTATATAAATCTTGCGCTTTTTTTGTATCATTATAATATGACACTTTCCTAAATTCCGTAAATTTATTATTCTGACTTAACAATTTTTCTTGTCAGGGTACCTGTACCATCAGTTACAGTTACAAAATATATTCCGGCACTTAGTGAGCTTGCAGGCATATTTACCTTTTTATCATTTGTTTCCGTTCTGTAAACTTCCTGCCCGTTTATATTTGTAACGATCACTGTTCTGGTAACAGAATCATGTAGTAAAAAGTAAATGCTTAGCTCTTCTTTAAAAGGATTGGGGCCATATGTGAAATACACTGTTGTGTTTGATAATTCTTCAATATCCTGACTTCCCGGTACGCCCATTAGCGACCAGTTATCAGGATTTGGTGTTATATCAACAACTTTCTTATTTAAATCAATTGTAAATACATTAACATGCTCGGTTTGTCTGAACTGAACAAGTGTATCGGTACCATCTTCAAAGTGAAGTTTAAAATCAAGCAACATATTGAAAAATGTTGTCCCGGTAGAGGTTGTAGTCTGGGATGAACTCAAATATAATGTGTTGTTCTCATCAACAGAATAGTCAAAAGAATACTCTGGAAAACCATATCCATAATACCACTGATCAAAGAACAATTCAAAATCCATACCTGTAACTTCTTCAGCTGTATGTCTGAAATCATCTCCGGTAGCAGTACCTCCTCCGTATGTATTCTGGAAAGTTCTTAATACCTCAAAAAATTTATCATCATTATCTATTTCATGTCGAAGCATGTGGATAATGGAAGCACCTTTGTCATATGATAATCTTCCTGAAAATATCCTCCATTCATTACCAGGGTATATGTCAGGTTCGGGGATATATACACTGCCCCAATCTTCTGACATAACATGATTTTGAGCTTTTGTGATAAATTCCATTGCTGATTCCGGCCCTAAAATGAATTCATTGGCAAGATAATCCGAATATGTTGCAAATCCTTCGTTTATCCAGATATCACTCCATGTTGCACATGTAACATTATCACCAAACCACATGTGTCCAAGCTCATGTGCGATTAAATGAAAACTAAAGTTTCCCATAGTTGACATTGTTTGATGCTCCATTCCTCCACCAAGTTCTGTTTCGCAATGACCATATTTTTCAAGATGAAACGGATATAGGGTGAACAGATCGCAGAACAATTCCATGATATCAATGGTTTTGCTAAGAGATTCTTCTTTTGCTTCAATGTTTCCGGGACCATTATACAAAAAGTTCTGGATCAGAAGCGAATCGCCATTCATTTCCTCAGGGTGTGCATAAATACTATAATCAACATAATCTGCTACAGCAAATGAGATCAGATAATAATCAATCGGATAGTTAGTCTTCCATTCATATCGTAATTTCCCGTTACCCAGATCAACTACATCTTTTAACAAACCCTGTGATCCCACCATATTGGATGACGATGTTGTAAAATGTAAAATTGCCGAATCGGCTTTATCTTCCAGGTCCTGCTTTACAGGAAACCAGTCTTTGGCAGAAAATGGTTCAGACAATGTCCATGTAACATTTTTTTTCCAAACTTCTGAAGAATCTGTTGTTACTCCATTAAAAAATCCCCCTGACGGGACTTCACCATGGTAGTATATTTGCGCTGATATGTTTGCTCCCTGTTCCACTTCTGTTACCGGAACCAATACATTATCCTGATCCCGGATATACTCATTTTTCAGAGTACCATTGAATATGATACTATCAATTTGTTGTTCGGGGATAAGTTCAAAAGCAAAAGTATCCAATGGAACAAGGGCCTTGCAGTTTATTGTCGCATTTCCCGCAACATAAGCTGATTTTTCACTAACTTCAATATCCAGATAATATGAAGTAACATCGTAATCAAACAGATAATCACTTTGCCAATGGTAATCAGGGTTTAATATATCCTTAACTGTATTAACATGCGCATGTGAACATTTTCCCTCAATATTTCTCTCCTCAACCCATTGGGCTGTTGCAGCTAATACCGACATGGATAAAATAGAAAGTAATATTATTCGTTTCATAATTAATCGAAATTAAATTCAACAAACATATGGCTTCAGATAACAATTCAAAACTTTTTCAGAAAGGATGTATTTAAAATTCAGAATCCTTGAATTTATATCTTTGCCTTTACAAATGTACTTATTATATGACAAGAATTGAACGACGATAGTTTACATGGATTCTGCATTCAACATATTGATATCTAAGCTTGACAGTTTTATCAGGAAATATTATAAAAACCTGATATTAAAAGGTAGCGTGTTGAGTATTAGCCTGATAGCGATACTCTTTTTAATCATTAATTTTATTGAGTATTTCTCCTGGTCAGGCACAGTTACAAGAACTGTAATATTTTATGTTTTTGTTGTAATGGTACTGACAATAATTGTTTATTACATAATAGTACCCGCATTAAAGCTTATGAAACTGGGAAAAATAATTTCTCATGAAGAGGCCGCAGGTATTATCGGAGATCATTTTCCTGAAGTTAGTGACAAGTTGTTAAACACTTTACAGCTACATAAAAACAATAATAGTGTTAACATGGAGCTGGTACTTGCAGGCATTGAACAGAAATCTGAATCCTTAAGTCCGGTTCCTTTCAAAAATGCTGTAAAATACAGTACCAATGTTAATTACTTAAAATACTTCATACCTCCAGTTGTAATTATATTAACTATACTGATAATATCTCCGGGATTTATTTTCGAACCATCTGAAAGGATTATTAATCATAGTACGGATTTTGTTAAACCTCTTCCCTACACTATAAAATTAATGAACAATAAGCTTGAATGTGCCCAGCACGAAGATTTTTCGGTTATTGTAGAAGTAAGCGGCGATGAAGTACCGGCAAAAATATGGGTAGCTGAAAGTGGTTTTAATTATCGTATGGCTGAAATACAACCCGGTGTTTATGAATATGTTTTTAAAGAATTACCGAATGATATCTACTTTAAAATTGTTACATCAGAATTCAGGAGTTCGAACTATCATGTGAAAGTTTATCCGCAACCGGTGATCTTCAATTTTGATGTAGTTCTGTTATATCCAAAATACCTGTTTAAACAAAATGAAACCATTGAAAATACCGGAGATTTAATTGTACCTGAAGGAACAAATATTAATTGGGAAATATACACTCGTGATACTGAAAATGTTTGGTTTATTATAGCAGATAGTACATATACATTACATAACGAATCGGGCAATGTATTCAAACAGAATATTGTAGCCAAAGATGATTTCATCTACACCATCATACCTGGCAATGAATATATGGAGGGAACCGATTCTCTGCGGTTTAGCGTGCAGGTAGTTAAAGATGAGTATCCCGAAATATCGGTAAATGAGTATAAAGATGATCATAGCTATGGAACAATTAATTTTAGTGGAATAATAAACGATGACCATGGGTTTTCATCATTGTATTTCTATCACAGGAAAGACAGTACACCTGAATTACCATGGCAGAAAGAGAAACTGCTGATTGAGAACTCGCTAACCCGTCAGCATTTTGATTTTATGTTTTTGGCAACAGATTTCAAACTGGATCCCGGAGATGGAATTAGCTACTATTTTCAGGTAAGAGACAATGATGCATTTAACGGTTTCAAAAGAGCGAAATCTGATATGTATTATTTTAAACTTCCGGATGCATCCGAACTGGAAAAGTCGATTGACAACAGTACTGATGCCATGAAGAAAAAGCTTAACGAATCGCTGCAGGAAATTAACAGTCTTGAAAAACAGGTTGAAGAAACCAGGCATAATCTTTTTGAAAAAAAGGAATTAAGCTGGGCAGACAAGCAAATGCTAAAGGATCTTTTAAATAGAGAAGAAAGCATAAAACAAAAACTTGATGAAGTAAAAAAGTTAAATGAAGATATTAAAGAGCTGGAAGAGCTTTTGAAAAAGAAACTAAGTCCTGAACTGGAAGAAAAATTAAAACAGCTTCAGGAATTGTTTAATGAGTTGTTTAATGAAGATCTTGAAAAAGAAATAGAAAAATTGAAGGAAGATCTTGAAAAGGAAAAAGTTGGCGATTTTCTCGATAAAATGAAACAACAAAATGAAGATTTAAAGAGTGACCTGGAGCAAAATCTTGAGCTTTTTAAACAAATGGAGTTTGAACAGCTCATGGAAGAATCGATAGAAGAGTTAAACAAATTATCGAAAGAAGAAAAGGAGCTTGGTAAACAAACTGCAAACAAGGAAAACACTAAAGAAGAAGGGAGTCAGAAGCAGTCAGAAATCCAGAAGAAATTCTCAGATTTGATGGAACAACTTGAGAAAGCTGATAAACTTAATAAAGAACTTGAAGAGCCATACAATGTTAAGAACGACACAGCAATGTCAAACGACATTATGGAACAAATGGACGAAGCTCAGGAAAACATTCAAAAGGGCAAGAAAAATAAAGCATCGGATAATCAGCAAAAGGCAGGCGATAAAATGAAGGAGATGGCTGACGGGCTATCACTTATGATGAATGCTGCTATGGAGGAACGTATGGGCGAAGATATTGAACAGATAAAGAATATGCTTGATAACCTTCTTGATTTAAGTTTTGCACAGGAAAGATTAATAAAAGTACTTCATGTAACAACTAAAAATGATCCTAAAAATGCAGATATAAGAGATGAGCAAAAAGATTTGAAGGATGATTTCGAAATTATCAATGATTCGCTAATTAGTATGAGCAAACGACAGGTTTCCATAAAGCCTTTCATTGTTAAAGAATCAGGAAAAATAACAAGTCATATAGAAAAGGCCCTGTCGAACCTTCAGGAGCAAAACAAGGGTCAGGCATCAGGAGAGCAGCAATATGCCATGACATCAATGAATAACCTTTCGTTAATGTTAAGTGAATCTCTTGATCAGATGAAGCAATCCATGCAGATGTCAGGAAGTCAAAAGGGTGGAAGCAAATGCAAAAATCCTGGTAAAGGAAAGTCTCCTTCAATGTCAGAGATCATGAAACAACAAAAAGGACTAAATGATGGTATGCAGGGGAAAAAGAAGAAAAATGGTCTTGATGGCAAAACAGGGTTAAACAGTAAAAGTGAAGAGCTTGCAAGAATGGCTGCTGCACAGGGAGAGATCAGGCGAATGCTTCAGGAGTTTATTGAGCAACTGGAAGCGGAAGGCGGTAATGGGAGTGCTTTAAATAAGCTTGTTGAAGAGATGAATAAAACCGAGGAAGATATCATCAACCGCCGCATTACGATGGAAACTTTTGAACGCCAGAAAAACATTGAAACACGGCTACTGAAATCGCAAAAAGCATTGCAGGAAAGAGAAAAAGAAAAGAAGAGAGAATCTAAAGAAGGTAAAAACAGAAATTCAGGTAACCAAAATAATAAATTTGAGTATAAGCAAGAGAAAATTAATCAGGAGGAGATATTAATAACAACACCTATTGAGGTTTCACCCTATTATAGGAAGTTGCTGAAAGAGTACCTTTACAAACTAGAAAAAGAAAAAGAAGATGGTAAATAATAATCAATCTGTTACAATTGATCTTAAACCTGAATCCATAAGAGACATTGAAAATTTTGTTGATACAGTTTGTGACCAGTTGTTCGTTAACGAAACATATTATGGTAACATTTTGATGTCGCTGAGTGAGATATTTAACTACCTGGTGGACAGAAATTCCAAAGAAGCGATTTATATCACCTATAATTCTGACTATAAAAGCATTGGCATCTCTTTACAACCCGTTGATATTCAGATTGTTGAATTGTTTTCCAACAGCGTTGATTTCAATAAAATTATGCATAGTGACGATGACAGAAATTTGTTTTTAATACACTCTTTGGTTGATAAGATCTCTGTTTTGGATGAAAACACCCTGCTTTTTGAATTTGATATCAGTGCATTGCACAATGAGATTTACAAACAACGTTCAATGCTATTATTGAATTATTTCGAAAAGAAAACCTCAAGTCAGGAAGTTCGCAAAGAAAATGATTAGCTTTACCTATCTACAATCAGATACCACATATCACATAAATGAAGTCAAATTAAAAACATGGCTTAAAAATATTGTTTCGGGTGAAAGCAGGAATGTTGGTGATATTCACTATATTTTTTGTAGTGACGATTATCTTCACGAAATAAATATAAAATTTCTTGATCACGATACATTTACTGATATCATTACTTTTCCGATGAGTGAGAAAACTGATGTAATAAGTGGTGAAATATATATTAGTATCGACAGGGTTCGTGAAAACTCAAAAAGTATTGGTTCACATTTTATGGAGGAACTAATGAGAGTAATGGCTCATGGAGTTCTTCACCTCATCGGATATGGTGATCATTCAGAGGCAGAAAAAAAAATAATGAGAGGCAAAGAAGATTATTACTTAAATTTGCAGGCTTAATTTCCAAAATGTTCCACGTGAAACAAATGAGCATGTTTGAACAATATGATGTTATAGTTGTAGGAGCCGGTCATGCAGGTGCTGAGGCAGCTGCGGCAGCGGCAAACCTTGGTTCAAAGACGTTACTAATTACAATGAACCTTCAACGTATTGCTCAAATGTCGTGCAACCCGGCAATGGGTGGTGTGGCAAAAGGACAAATTGTTCGTGAAATTGATGCTCTTGGAGGATACTCAGGAATTGTTTCCGACAAAACAATGATCCAGTTTAGAATGCTAAACAAATCAAAAGGCCCTGCAATGTGGAGTCCAAGAACACAAAATGATCGTGTCCAATTTTCCATCGAATGGAGAAATATACTTGAAGGTTTACCTAACCTCGATTTTTGGCAGGACACTGTTGTTGGAATACTTGTAGATGAAAATCGCGTTGTAGGTGTCCATACACAACTAGGTCAGAAAATATACTCCAACTCAGTAATTCTGACAAATGGTACATTTCTCAATGGAAAAATACATATTGGTAAAAAAAACTTTGGTGGTGGCAGAATTGGTGATTCATCATCTCAGGGTTTAACTGAGCAACTTGAAAAATTAGGTTTTGAAAGTGAACGACTTAAAACAGGAACTCCTGTAAGGGTAGATGGCAGAACTATTGATTTCTCGAAAATGGAAGAGCAAAAAGGTGATGTCGTTCCCGAAGGCTTTTCATTTCAAAATAAACACAGGCTTACAAAACAAAGGAGTTGCTGGATCACATACACATCTATTGAAGTTCATGATGAATTGCGAGCCGGCTTTGATGATTCACCGATGTTTGCCGGTAGAATTGAAGGGACAGGACCAAGGTATTGTCCATCAATTGAGGATAAAATTTACAGGTTTTCTGATAAAAACCGACACCTGCTATTTGTTGAACCCGAAGGTTGGAATACAATTGAGTATTATGTAAACGGATTTTCATCATCTCTTCCTGACCACATTCAATTAAGTGCTTTAAGAAAGATACCAGGTTTTGAAAATGCCAAAATATTTACTCCTGGTTATGCAATAGAATATGATTACTTTCCTCCAACTCAGCTTAAATATACACTTGAAACAAAATTAATAGACAACCTATATTTTGCAGGTCAAATAAATGGCACAACCGGTTACGAAGAAGCAGCAGCACAAGGGCTGATGGCCGGTATTAATTCGTATCTCAAATCAAAAAACAAAGAACCGTTTATCCTTAAAAGGCATGAGGCATACATTGGTGTTTTAATTGATGATTTAATTACAAAAGGTGTTGATGAGCCATACAGAATGTTCACTTCAAGAGCTGAGTATCGTATACTACTCCGACAGGATAATGCTGATATAAGACTAACTCCGTTAAGTTACAAACTTGGTCTTGCATCAAAAGAAAGGTACGACAAAGTAAAAAGAAAGCAAGAAGTTATTAATAGCCTGATGACTTTTTTAAAGAAAAACAGCATCAGTCCTGATGAATTGAATACACTTTTAGATTATAAAAATACCTCAAGACTACGTCAAAAAGTACGAATTTCAGATGTGCTTTTGCGTCCTCAAATTAATATAAATGACCTTATTTCACATTCCGAAATTCTTAAAAACAAAGTTCTTGAACTTGATCTTTCAAGAGAAGAATTGGAAAATGCAGAGATATTAGTAAAATATGAAGGATACATTGAAAAAGAAAATGAGCTTGTAAAAAAACTAACCAAACTCGAAGATGTTCCTTTAAAAGAAGATTTTGACTATCATAGCTTAAAGTCACTATCTTCTGAAGCAAGAGAAAAATTATCATCAATTAAACCTACAACCATTGGCCAGGCATCACGCATTAGTGGAGTTTCTCCTTCTGATATAAATGTCATTGCAGTGTACATTGGCCGTTAAAAAATGTTTCACGTGAAACAAAATTCGAAAAAAGAGAAAATCAGGAAGTGTCCCATTTGTAGTGAATCTAACTTTCTACCATATATTACTACAAAAGATTACTTCTTTACCCAGGAAGAATTTAAGCTAGTTAAATGTTCAAATTGCGGATTTGTAATAACTGATCCTATTCCTGATGACCTTTCAAAATATTATGAAACTACTGAATATTTATCTCATGATACAGATAAAAAAGGTGTAATTGGATCATTATATTCTTACTTAAGAAATATTAATCTTAAAAGGAAATATAGTCTAATTACTAAATTCATTCCATCAGGTTCGTTGCTTGATATAGGATGCGGAACGGGGGAGGTACTCCACTATTTCAAAAATAAGAACTGGATCGTTACTGGAATCGAGCCAAATGAAAAAGCAAGAGAATTTGCCAAAAAGAACTATGAACTTCAGATACACGATGAGTCAGAATTAGGTTCATTTAACCCTGGATCGTTCGATGCTATTTCCATGTGGCATGTCCTTGAGCACGTTTCTGACATAAATGACAGAATAAAAACCGTATCAAAGCTTCTTAATGATAATGGTATAATAATTATTGCTGTTCCAAACCTTAATTCACCTGATTCGTTAAAGTATGGTAAGTATTGGGCAGCTCTTGATGTTCCCCGTCACTTATATCATTTTACCAGTCAATCAATCTATAATTTGATAACAAAGCATAATCTGAAACTAGTACACACCGAACCCATGAAATTTGATTCATACTATGTTAGTATGCTAAGTGAAAAATATTTGAAAAACCGGTTTTTCCTTATTTCCGCTGCTATTTCAGGCGCTGTATCTAATTTCAAAGCAAGAAAAAATAATAACTATTCCAGCATGATTTTTGTAGTAAAAAAAGAATCATAATTTTTACTTATATTAGTTTTTCCATATCAATGAAAAACAAACATAAAATCATACTCAATGCTTAAGCATTTTAACATAAATAACAAATACAATCTTTTCATTCTCTCTCTTTTACTGCTACTATGTTATTACATTGTAAATACTGTTTACTCAAATTTGCATAGCAAACATCATGAGTTTGAGTCCTTTTCACAATCGTTTGATATTCAGTCTATTAAACTGATCGGCGTAAGTGATGCTGTTGGTAATAATCTGGAAACTAATGGTAATGAACTATGGAATTCACTGGACAGTGTTTTGCAAAACAAAAATATCAGTTGCTTTGTATCTGAAAATGACAGCATTATATACTGGAATAATAATACAATTGATTACAATATTCTTTATAAACTCAGCCTTGATAATAAACTTCATTGCATAAAGTTATCCACAGGATGGTACCTTTATTCCGGAAAAAGACGTGAGAACAAAGTAATACAGGTTTTTAACCTTATTAAAACCGATTACCAGGTTAATAACAGACTTCTTATCAGATCGTTCAGTACTCCATATCTATCAAGTCAAAATATATCTTTAACACTGGATGAAACCAAATCTGATCACATAATAAACGATAGTAATGGCCGCTTCTTAATTGGACTTATTTATACAGATCAGGACAATCATTCCCGAAATACAAATTACGTGGCTCTATTGCTATTTCTTGCAGGTTTTGTTATTCTTTTATACGCATTTATCAACTTTTTTATCGGTATAGTAAACCTAAATAAAATAACTAAATTCACACTTTTCTTAATCCTTACCACTTTAATCTGGTCAATATTACACTTCTTTGATTTCCCTACAGGTTTAAAAAAATCATCGATATTTATTGATGATATCTACAATATCCCGCTATCAGGTTCGATTGGTGATTTAATTATTAACACAATCACAATTGTTATTGTCTTCAATGCAGCATATTTACTTCTCTCAGGTAAAGTAATACGAAAAGCGGCCTTTTCTATATTTCTTCAATATACATTGCTGTGGTCATCTTTACTTTTGATAGTGATGTTTCTTTATCATATTGCATTGGAAAGAGATTATTCGATAATTTATGAAACAACATTGTTCAGTTATAATTCCATTTCATATATTACTGTTATAACAGGATTGAATATCTCGATTTATTTCATTCTTATAACATTTTTAAACACTACAAACAGTGTTAAAACTCCTAAAATTGTTCCTGTCATCATTATTTTTTTTGAAGCATTTCTTCTTATTGCATTTATTGATATTCCATTAATTCCGGTTGTTATTTCTGTCTCAGCTTCGATTATAATTGTATTCCTTAAATTTCTCATCTGGAACAATGTTTCTGATTTGTTTTTTAAACATCTTATATTGTTGATCTTCCTGGCTACCATTTCATCTTTTGTAATTAACATAGCTCTTAGCGATAAATCTGACCTGGATCAACAAAAAATTGTTTCTACTTTATCAGTTTCCAGGGATTCAGTTTTTGAAGATCAGTACCCGTACATTCACAACAAAATAATTAATGATGAATATATTCAAAAAATTCTTTTTAATGATTCACTGACCACGGATGCAGATATAGAGCAATATCTTAAGTACAAATATTTCACAGGTTATTACGCAAAATATAAAATTCAGGTTACAAACTGTACTGAGGATCAGCTGATTGAAATACAACCTGAAGGAAGCATTTACAACTGTGTAAATTATTTCAATGATCTGATAGATAATCTTACAATCCCGGTTTCAAATTCAAATCTTTTCCAGTTTAATGCCGGTAATGAAAGTGTATATTATATAAGTAAATTAATACTGAATGATCCACATAACGATTCCAACAAACGAAATATATTTCTTGAGTTTATTTCCTCTCATGTGCCTGAAGGACTTGGCTATCCGGAATTATTAGTAGATAACAGGTCTCAGAAATTAAATCTTTCTAACTATTCGTTTGCCAAGTATACAAATAACATATTATCATATAAATTTGGTGACTTTTCGTATACAACTGATTTTTCCAAGTATAATCCAATAAACCTAAACAAGTATTTCAATTATAAAGGTTATCGTCATTATGCAGTAGAAACAAACGGGGGGGATTATATAATTGTAAGCCGAAAACAAACTCCGGCTACTTTGAAACTGGTTGTATTTTCAATGGTTTTCATAATTCTGGTTATAATTTCTGTCATCATATACCTGATTCTTTTTGCGCGCAAAGCATTATATCTGTTCAGATTCAATTTTAAAACCAGGCTTCAAACCTTTGTGCTAGCAACATTAACTATGACATTTATTCTTATGGCCATTGCCACGTTGGTTTATTTTGAGGAAAACAGTAAAAATGAAGTAGAAAAACAGCTGTCTGAAAAAACAAATTCCGTACTAATTGAACTTCAGCATAAACTTGCAAACATTTCGGATTTTACTAATGAAGATCCTGATTTTCTTCATCAGTTGTTGAGGAAGTTTTCACTTGTTTTCTTTTCCGATATCAATCTGTATGATAAATCTGGTGTACTTATAGCTACCTCCCGTCCTGAAATATTTGAGAAAAGTTTAAAATCCTATCACATAAACCCTTCAGCATATGACGCTATTTTTAATAAAAATGAACTTAATTACTTAACAGAAGAAAATATTGGATTGCTTAAGTATTTTTCTTCCTATGTTCCAATCAACCTAAACAGTAGTTCGCCAATCGGGATAGTTAATTTACCTTATTTTGCAAGGCAGTCAGAATATACAGAATCCTATTATGTAATGTTATCATATCTGCTGAATATTTACGTAATTATTGGCATCATCGGAACCCTTATCGCTGTTATTTTTTCGAGATACCTTACCCGTCCGCTTGTATTGTTACACGATAGTATTTCGAATATTAGTATTGATAAACATAATGAGAAAATACAATGGAATCGTAACGATGAAATAGGTTTGCTTATAAAGGAATACAACAGAATGGTGGAAAAACTTGAGCAAAGTGCTGATCTTCTCAAATTATCGGAAAGAGAGAGTGCCTGGCGCGAAATTGCGAAACAAATTGCTCATGAAATTAAGAATCCGCTTACACCGATGAAACTTAATGTTCAATACCTGGAAAAGTCCTATAAAAACAACGATCCCGAGTTTGATTCAAAGATAGAATCTGTCAGCAAATCTCTTATTACTCAAATTGATACTTTGAACAATGTTGCCGAAATGTTTTCCAATTTTGCCAGCAATAAAAAAATACAATTTGGCACAGTTGAACTCCGAAAAATAATTATTTCCTCAATAAACCTGTTCAACAAGTCTAAAGATCTGAACATCACAGCTGACTTTGATAACGAAACTTCCGATTATAACACTTATGGTTATGAAAAGGATATATTACGTGTTATAAACAACATTCTTAAAAATGCAACACAGGCTGTAGAAAATACCAAAACCGGCGAGATAAGTGTTAGAGTTAATAAAGACAATGATTTCATCCATATAGCAATAACAGATAATGGAAAAGGAATATCAGAAGAAATGAAGTCCAGTATTTTTCAGCCATATTTCACTACAAAAACAAGTGGTACAGGGCTTGGTCTTGCAATAGTTAAAAACATAATGAATGAAATAGGTGGCGAAGTAAACTTTGAATCTGAATTGAACAAAGGAACTACCTTCCTGTTGAGATTTCCAGATTCAGATAGTACATCGTAATTCTTAATATAAATCTCCGATATTATTTCATAAAGATTTATACCATAATTTAACTACTTTTGGCCGAATGTTAAAGGCTTCAAATCCCATAAAAAGGCTTGCCGGAGAAACTGCAGTTTATGGTTTAGGGACAATGGTTCCACGATTTTTGAATTATCTCCTTGTACCATTATACACAATCTATGTTTTTACAGAGGCTGAATACGGACAGGTAACTTTGCTTTATTCATATGTGGCAATATTACTTGTTCTATTAACCTTCGGAATGGAAACAGCATTTTTCAGATATGCAAATAAACTTCAGGATTCCGGCAGGGTATTCAATACAGCCACAACTTCAATTTTATTGGTTTCGGTAATTTTTGTAGCATTAATTTTTTCATTTACCGATTTTGTAGCAAATCTTATACAATATCCCTCTAACAGAGAATACGTCAGAATTATTGCACTAATAATTGCGTTGGATGCTATTACATCAATACCCTTTGCATATTTAAGATTTAAAAATAAAGCGTTAAAATTCTCCTCAGTACGAATAATAAGTGTGTTTATAACCATTTCTCTCAATTTATTGTTTCTTGTCGTTGTACCTGGATATTATGGAAGTAGTTATACAGAACTACCCATTTACAGAAGTACTAATTTAGTAACCTTCGTTTTTATTGCAAACCTTATTGGATCATTCTCAACTCTGGTAATGTTGATAAATGAATTCAGATCGTTTAAATTTCAAATTGACAAATTGTTGCTTGCAAAAATGCTTAAATACGGTCTTCCGGTGTTACTTATATCACTTTCATTCATGGTTACTGAAGTGGCTGATAAAATACTTCTTAAATACCTTCTTCCTGATAAAGCTGATGCTGATTCACAACTTGGTATTTATGGGGCATGTTATAAACTTGCTATAATTATGATGCTGTTTATTCAAATGTTCAGATATGCTGCTGAACCGTTTTTCTTTTCAGAAGCAAAAAAGAAAGATGCTAAAAGAACTTACAGCAAGGTAATGACACTTTTTGTTGCATTTACATGGTTTATATTTTTATTGGTTACATTAAATATCAACTTGTTTAAATATTTCATTGGTGAAGCATTCTGGCCCGGTTTGGTTGTTGTTCCGATAATATTGTCAGCAAAATTACTATTGGGTGTTTTTTATAATTTATCAGTATGGTACAAGCTAACCAATAAAACATTGTATGGGGCAATAATAGCTGTTACGGGCGGGTTGATTACAATTGTTCTCAATATTATTCTAATTCCCGGATTTGGGTTTATCGGATCGGCTTGGGCAAACTTTTCCAGCTACTTTGTAATTCTGATAATGTCATATTTCTGGGGAAGAAAAATCTATAAGGTGAATTACGAAACCGGAAAAATACTGTTTTATACAATTATTGCAATTGTATTATATGCAGGATCATACTATCTCGGTAATTTATCATCTTACACCTATTATGCAATTTCCACAGGTATGCTGATCATTTATATTCTTACAGTGGTTGTGCTCGAAAAGAAAAAGATCAGAATCAATTATTAAGTGTATTGGTTTTAATAAACAGAAGTCAATTCTTTAACACTAAATAATATTGTTTTAACATTTTTATTTTACTTTTGTTATTACTTCAACCACTTGAACTACTTTAAGACTGTTATAATGTTTTCATTTTTTAAATCATCCAGGAAGAAACCTGTACAGAAAAACCGTACATTTTACGAACGTGAGAATTTAATCCAAACCATTGACGAGTTAAATTTAATTCTTCAAAACCTTGATTCTACGCGAAATATTAAATCAGATTCCAATATATTGTTTCAGGGAAAAGAATTAGACTCCATTAACGTAAAAGACCTCAAAAAAGTTTTTAATGAAGTGTCATTTGAATTACACCCTGATAATAATATAACAGATCATGTTGTATATTTTTTCAGGGCCAGATCAGAATATCTAAGGTTTCTTATTCAGGTTCATACTATAAAAGGCGAGTTTTTTCTTGCAGGAACAAAAGTATATTCAGATTCAGTGCTACTGGAAAGTGATAAACTTAAAGTTGTAAATCAACTGATCAATAAATATGCTTCCGAAGCAGGTGAAAATACTATAGAATTTAATATTCATGACAATAACGGCAATGTACTATGGACTCAGGATGATGTATATTTTCATATCAATTATTTAGCTAATAATCCAACCAGTATGGAATTAAAAAAGCATTATTCAGGTCTTGGTAAGAAAACCAGTCAGAAAAAAATCTCAGATAGCCTCGACAGGATAATTTAATGTAAGCTCAGGTTAATTTAGCATATTTGCCATAGTTTTAAGATGATAATAAATTATGGCAGGTATTTATTTACACATTCCATTCTGCAAACAAAAATGCCATTACTGCAACTTTTATTCAACAGTTTCAAAAAAATATCATTTACAGTTCATTGAATCCTTAAAAAAGGAAATTACAGGCAGGAAAGATTATTTATGTAATCAGGAGGTAAACACTATATATTTTGGTGGAGGTACCCCATCTGTTTTATCTGCAACAACATTGGCAGAAATAATTGAATTGTTATATGGCACATATAATATTTCTGATACTGCTGAAATAACTATTGAAGCAAATCCTGATGATATATCATCCCAAAAATTATCTGACTTAAAAAAATATACACCGGTAAACAGGTTTAGTATTGGTATTCAAAGTTTTTTTGATGATGACCTTGTATATCTGAACAGGGTCCATAATGCGGCACAGGCCAGAAAATCCATTGAGCAGGTTCTATCAGCAGGTTTTAATAATCTTACCATTGATTTGATATATGGAATACCTGTTTTAACTGATGATAAATGGATAAAGAACCTTGAGATATTTTTAAATTATGAAATTCCGCATTTATCTTCATACTCGCTGACTGTTGAAGCAAAAACAGCATTAGATGTACTAATTAAAAGGAAAAAATTACAGGACATAAGTGAAACACAAGGCATTAAACACTTTAATATATTACTGGAAAAACTAACTTCCAACAATTTCATTCATTATGAAATATCGAATTTTGCTCTGGAAGGATATTATTCAAAACATAACAGTAATTATTGGCTGGGAGGTCATTACATTGGATTAGGTCCTTCAGCACATTCATACAATGGCAGTTCACGTCAATGGAATGTTATGAACATTAAGCAATACTGCGAATCTGATAATATTACAAATATTGTAGAAGAAAAAGAAGTACTCAACAAAGATCAAATGTATAACGAATATGTATTAACATCTTTGCGTACTTCCTGGGGATGTGATGTTGAACACATTGCTAATGTATTTGGTTCTGATTTTGCCAAACATTTTATAACGAAAATCACAAATATAGTAAATGAAGGAAATGTTGTTCGACAGGGAAATATATTTACACTTACATCAAAAGGAAAACTATTTGCAGATGGTATCTCTTCCGATTTGTTTATTTAAAACCTATATCCTTAAAAAAAACGCCAGATTTTATGCTAAACGCGTTTAAATGCGAATTTCGATATCAGATATCCAATAACTGGAGAAAACATTATACAGATAAAAAAAGACCATTGTACGCCAATTTTTCGTTTCTTCCCAATGGTTTCAGATATACCCAATGATAGTCCGTACCATGCAATAAAAATTGCGATTATGTAATATTCAGTCATAGTAAATATATATCATTCATCTGTCCGGGATTCAAAACCAATTCCGATCAGAGTACACAATTAATAGAAATACATAAAAAGATAAATCACCGGAATAATTATTCCCAGAGCAGTTAACCATGCACCTCTTTTAGTAATTCCGTTAGCTCCACGCGGAATAAGCAAACCTGATATACCAATTATTATTAAAGCCCCTGCGAAAATATCACTATACCAGGTCCAGTATTTTATGGGATTATAGTGTAAATAATTCACCTCCCTGAACAGCGGTCGTCTTATGGTCTTTTCAATTAAACCATTTCCACTTACAAGATTTATATAAATTGTTCCGTCTTTGATGAAAATCTTGACGAATTCATCATTCGGAAAATAATGACTTTTGTACTTTAAATCTTCATCTAAAGAAGCAATCAGTTCTTTCAATTCTGACTTACCTGGTTTAGTTTCCGGAGGATCTATTTCAAACTCTTCGCTAATAACAATGTAGTTTGGGTTCCAGTCATTAACATGATTAATAGCTATTCCGGATAAGGCATAAATTACAACCATTCCGAAAAAAAAGTAACCGAAATCCCTGTGGACAGCTCTGTTCCACTTGCGCCACTTAAATGCCATTTACCGCAATTATATTAATGTTCGTGGTCATGATTATTATCATGGTCGTGGTCATGTGCTGCATCACCATCATGATTATGCTCCTCAATTATATCATAGGAAGTACACAGAACAGAATAAAATGATATGTGGTCATCTCCCGATTCTGCAATCATCTGGCGCAGGTTGTTAACCTTTTCCATTTCTTCATCAATATTGGCACCTTCGCCACCTTTTTCAACTTTTCCACCAAGATGTGATCCTTCTCCTTTATCATCGGCCATATCACTTCCTGATTTTATTTCTTCTTCCCACTCACGAAGGTAGGCTTCATCTATTCTTTGTTCTTCAACTATTCCGACAATATTTATATGATTACCTTCCAGCTCAATATTAAAAGCTGCAATTTCCTCATCAGGAGTAATTTTTATTCTTGCATCCGAATCTTCACTTACCAGGAATAATCTCTGTCCACCATGCTGGCAAATATGGTCTACAACTCCTGTTAATTCTATCTTTTTACCTACAAAATCACCTGCTTTTTCATCAAACTGGGCTACTTCAACAGGTACTACTTCTTCAACTATTAATTCCTCTTTTACTGAAGTTTTTGATTCTTTGGTTTCCTTTGCATTTTCACATGATGTTGCAATTAATGCAATAGCAGTAAGTAACACTAAATATTTTTTCATCTTTTCAAAATTTTGGTTGGGGCGAAGATAATATTAATCTCTCAATTATTATTCTATCTCCTGTATATTGTTATTATTACTAATTATCAGTTATACTTATTCCGTCATATTTGATCTCTTTTCCTCCCGAATATGATATTATTATGAAGGGTAATCCGTCTTCATTGAACTTCTTCCAGTCACCGACTTTTCTTCCCATAACATATTTTCCCTGTTGTTTTATTTTACCGTTGTCCCAATACCACGTATGTTCACCATTGGGATTATCATCAACAAATTTTCCTTCAAACCTAACATTTCCCTCAGAATAGTAAGATTTCCAAAGACCGGTCCTTAACCCATCAGCGTATTCACCTTCATCTCTGGAGTCGCCAACCTTATAAATCCAGCTGCCCTCCTTTTTTCCTTCAAGAAAATCACCTTTGGTAATAATATTGCCTTTTTTATCAAATTCTGTAAGAACACCATCCTGCAAACCGTTGTAATAATTATCCTCACGCAATAAACTACCGTCACTATAATACCAAAGCCATGTACTGTCAGGTAAATTCATGATATATTTACCTTTTTGTTCCAGGTTTCCATTCTTGTAATAGAATTTCCAGTAACCGTCTTTCATATCATCAACATAGTTTCCAACAGCTTTAAGGTTTCCGTTATCGTAATACTCTTTCCACATTCCCTGTTTTTGGCCGGCATCGGTAAATATTCCTTCACCAATTATTTTTCCATACCGGAATATATAAGATTTTTCAACTTCTCCATCTTCATTATACTCTCTTCTAACTCCCTCGGGAACACCATCTTTGGTATATGTTGCAACAACTTTTACTTTACCATTTGGGTAATAATCAGTACGCACATCCAGTTTTTGAAGTTCTTCGGCCTTTTCATATTTTTCACCGTCAACATATTTTGTTGCCGACAGCAAATTTCCATCCAGATCATATTCTTTAAAATATCCATGTTTTAATCCATGCTTAAAATTACCTTCCATGGTAAGAACCAACTCGTCATCGCTGTACCAATGCCATTTTCCATGAGGCAGACTATCTGAATCATACCTGTTTATTCTGAGTCTGTCAGTAATGTATCCTTTTTTGTAAGTTATAAGTTGTATGATATTGCCATTGATATCATATTCACGGGAAATTCCTTCCTCCAGTCCTGCAACAAACGGAGTTTTATACTTTACTTTACCATTGGGAAATAAAACCAATGTATTTCCCTGTTTTACATCATCAGCAAAATTTTCCTTAATTGTTTCATTTCCCTGGTATGTAACACGAAAACCATTCTTTTTACCAGCTAAATAGTTTATTTCAAGCATAATTTTACCTTCGTCATTATAAAACTTCCAAAGGCTGTCAAGTTCATAATTTTTGCGGTTTCCTTCCGATTTCAATATTCCGGTTTCATAATAATTCTTCCAGTAACCATCAGGTTTTCCGTTTCGCATTGTACCTTCACTAATAACAACACTGTCACTATTGTAAAAAACGTTATAGCCATCAGGGTCTATATTCCCTTCATTCTGGGCAATCAATGACAATAATGTCATTAAAATCAAACCTGTTAATATTATAAACTTTCGGATCATGATCATCTGCCAACACTTCTGCCTTTAAGAACGCGGCGCTTCATTTCAAAGTTTGATATATACTCTTTGTTAACCATGAGCAGAGTATTACTACTACCGGGTACTATGTAATAAGTATTCGTATCATAAACAACACATCCATAGTTATCTTTCCAGCTGTCAGCCGATATCTGATAATTCAGATCATCATTAATATCGAATCTCAGATTTCTTTTATCGCCTGTTTCAAATGCTATTTTAAGATATTCTGTACCTTCTTTTACCGCTATTCCTTTTGTTTTTCTTGGAATTATAATTTCTTCAAAGTACTCTCCGTTCTCAAGTCGAATTGTTCCTTTCGCTATCTGGGTTTCCTCCTTAGAGAGGTTTCTTTTAAGAACAATTTTATCCGAATTGTAAAACTGTACCTTTTCAACATCCAGATTATTTTCATTTAAATCATCTCGTATGTCCTGAGTAAAATAAATAAGGTTTGAACATGATGAAAATATCAGTAAAAAAAACAATACAACAATTAATAATACTTTATTTTTCATACGCTAAATGATTTTAAGTTTCCTCGAAATATCAAGCATTTTCAATATGGGTTTTGTGGCTTTTTCCATAACATCAGCATCCATATTAATAGCCGGAGTTTCGTTTTTCAAAGCTAAGTATAATTTTTCTAAAGTATTGAGTTTCATATAAGGGCAGTCATTACAGTTGCAGGTACTATCTGAAGGAACTATTAAAAACTCCTTTTCAGGTGATAATTTTTGCATCTGATGAATGATTCCCGATTCGGTAGCAACAATATACCTTTCGTTCGTATCTGACTGGGTAAATTTTATCATACCGGTAGTTGAACCAATGTAATCAGCAAGTTCCAGAACCGGTGCATTACACTCAGGATGAGCAATTATGCTTGCATCCGGATTATCTTCCTTCATTTTTATAATAGCCTCGGTTGTTAGTATATCGTGCACCTCACAGGTTCCGTTCCATAATACCATATTCCTTCCTGTAACCCTGTTTATGTAACCACCAAGGTTCTTATCCGGTGCAAATATTATTTTTTGATCTTTTGGTAACGATTCAACAATTTGAACAGCATTTCCTGAAGTACAAACAATATCTGTTAACGTTTTGATGGCAGCTGTTGTATTTATATATGAAATGACGATATGGTCCGGATACTTCTTTTTGAATTCTCTGAAATCATTTTCAGGACACGAATCAGCCAGTGAACATCCGGCTTCCAGATCCGGTAGTACAACGAGTGTTTCAGGATTAAGCATTTTTGCTGTTTCAGCCATAAAATGTACTCCTGCAAAAACGATCATATCTACATCAACTTCAGCTGCTTTTTGAGCTAAACCTAAACTATCTCCAACAAAATCAGCTATTTCCTGTATCTCAGGTATCTGATAAAAATGCGCAAGAATCAATGCATTCTTTTCTTTTTTAAGCTTCTGTATTTCTAATTTATAATCCATATGTATTTGGAAAATTTTATTCAGTTGATATTAAAAACAGGTTTGAACAAATCTTAACCTGTAAATATAGATTGCTATTAAATACATGAACAAAAGTATAATAAATAGTAAATATTATCATATCATATAAATTTGAATTTTAAGTTAACTAACAATGTAGTCTTTAAATATTTAATTTTAATTAATTATTAATTTGTTATTAATATCATGTTAATTTCATTGAAGAAAAATGATAAAAATATTTGGAAATTTAAAATTGAAGAGTTTATCAACAATTTATTTACATGATTTGATTGTTTACTTAACTAATTTTCAATGATAATAGTTATTAATTAACAATATGGTAATTATAGTTTGTGAGAATAATTTTTACTGTGTGAATTCAACATTTATTGTTAATATCTCATAATATCTTTTGAAAAAAAACTACGAAAAAACGTAACCCTGATTTTCATCAAAAACCTGTGTTAATAATCATAAATTACAAACAGAGTTTCTAACAATTTCCTGCAGATATTAACAAAATTCATTTAATAAGTATTATTATTTTGATATTTAATCATTTAGCAAAATGATATGGTAGCTGATTGTTGATAAATATCATGGTATTCAGATAGTTTGAAATACAATAATAAAAATGGCTACTTTTGCTCAATAAATTATTAACAATGGTAGAGAACGGCAGAGTTTTGGCATTGGCATCTGATCACGGCGGATTTGAAATGAAAGAATTTTTAAGAAAGAAGCTTGAAGATTCAGGTTATACTATCAGGGATTTTGGGACTTTTTCAGAGGAAAGTGTTGATTATCCTGATATGATACATCCACTTGCAAAAGCTGTAAATGATGGAGAATATACAACAGGAATTATAATTTGCGGAAGTGGCAATGGTGCTCAGATGACAGCGAATAAATACCCAAATGTACGTGCAGGATTATGCTGGAATGAAGAACTAACAAAATTAACCAGGTTACATAATGATGCCAATATTCTGGCATTACCAGGTAGGTTTATTCCATTTGAACTGGCCTGGAGAATGGTTGAGATCTTTTTATCAACTGAATTCGAAGGCGGAAGACATATAAACAGAGTAAATAAAATATCAAAAACGCTATAACCGTTATATGAAGAGTAGTATTGAAAATAATTCATTTTTGTCAAACTCCGAAAAAATTGCTTTTGATGAGCAACACAGGAGCAAGATAAAGTTCAATATGTCGCAATACTATACTGCAGTAGAGAAAGGAAAAAGTATATTTAGTGATTTGGATGTTGCTCGTGAAAGGGCTGGATATTACAAATACAAAGTAATTAATGAACTTGATCGTTATTTAATAGAATTTGAAGATAATTTTATTTCCAACGGAGGTAAAATAATATGGGCACAAAACTCTGATGAAGCTTTAGCGGAAATAAAGAAAATAACAGAAAAGCATAATATTAAATCGGCTGTTAAATCTAAATCAATGACAACCGAGGAAATTGAACTGAACAAGGCTCTTGAGAAGGATGGAATTGATATATTGGAAACGGATCTTGGTGAATTTATAGTTCAGCAGGCAGGGCAAAAACCTTATCATATAGTTACACCAGCCATGCATATGTCGAAAGAGGATGTGGCTAAGTTGTACAATGAAAAATTCAACACTTCGGAAGATCTTACACCTGAGGAGCTGACAAATTACACACGTGATCTGTTGAGACAAAAGTTTACATCAGCTGATCTGGGAATTACCGGAGCGAACTTTTTGATTGCTGATACAGGATCCATTGCTGTTACCGAAAACGAAGGAAACGGAATGTTATCCATGTCGTTTCCAAAAGTTCATATTGCCATAGCCGGAATTGAAAAAATAATACCTAAACTGGAAGATCTTGATCTATACTGGCCATTGCTGGCTACCCATGGAACAGGACAACCAATGACAGTTTATAATTCAATTATCAGTGGTCCGCGAAAAAGTGATGAAGAGGATGGTCCTGAAAATATGTATTTAATTTTGCTGGATAACGGACGTACTAAATTATTGAAAGAAGAGCGTCAGCGTCAGGCATTGTCATGCATAAGATGCGGAGCCTGTTTAAACGTATGTCCCGTTTATAAAAATATCGGTGGACATACTTATAATACAACGTATAGCGGACCAATTGGCTCTGTTATAACACCATATCTTGCAGGTATAAAGAAATTCAAACATCTAAGTTTTGCCTCATCGTTATGTGGAAGCTGTACAACAGTATGCCCGGTGAAAATTCCCATACACGAATTATTACTAATTAACAGAAATCATTCTGTAAAAAGAGGTCATCATACCTTCTTTGAAAAACAAACAATTATATTGTCATCAAGAGTACTACGGTCACGCAAAATGCTTGATCTGTTATCAGGTGGAACAAAAAACAAACTGATGAAAATGGCAATATCAAAATCCTGGGGCCCGCGCCGTGAACTTCCTGAAATTGCTACAAAATCATTTAGCGAGCAATGGAAGGAAATGGAGAAGGAGAGGGGAGAGAACTAGGAATTGGAACACAGTAATTGTTCTGAACAGTAAAAATTATAAATTCAATTAATTATACCAATAACAATATTGGATTTTGTTATTCTTCAATAATATCAAATTCATCTACAATTAAGCATTTTTCCAAATAGATAACATTATCACCAATTAAAAAAAACCTCCTATATCTCCTTCAAGTCCTACAAATTTACCGCCAATATCGCTTACAATAGCTACTGCACCAAAAAAAGGATTAAAACTTTTAAAAGGTCCAATTCCAAAACCTGGTGGGAGAAATAATGAGCTATGTAAATAATTTGCTAATGTTTTTAATTTCTTGTTTATGTCATTAACAATTAAATCATGCCTCCAATCATTAAACATTACCACAAACGCAGCAGAAACAGCACCATTGGAAAATTTACCACCACTTTAATCAATAACATCAGGTAGTTCTTGTAATTTGTTACCCTTTACTCTAATTAAAGAATCATAATGGTTTAAAAAATATTTTCTTTGATTATTACTTAGTTCATGATTTATATATTTATAATAGTATTTACCACGAATAAATATTTTATGTAAATCATCAAAAAGAGCAGCTTTATAGAAATATAAGGTATCAGAACTTTTACCTAAAGAAAGAATATATAAAAATCCTTCACTTTCATATTTTTTGTATAATTCTCTTGGTATATAAAATGTATCTTTTTCGTTTAGTTCTATTTCAAAAGAGTGCTTATAAACAGTATCAAAATCGGTTTTTATGATACTGTTTTGTAAATCAGGTATTATTTTAGTATAATTTTTCAAATACCAAGGATAATATTTCCAACCAATAGTATCGATTTTATAGTAATTACTCATTTTTTCAAGGCTAAAATCTAATAATTTATCTTGAGGTAATTTTGATTTGTTTTCAATACAAGATTGAGTAAAAAATGAAGAAAACAAAATGATAGAAAACAAAATAATTGATTTAATTCCCGAATATTTGTTCGTATGCTGCATCATATGCTGATTGATTATATATTTTAATACTAATATAGGAATCTTGGCCTTTAATTGTAAATTCTCCAAAACCAGACATTCCAATAATTTGATAATCATTAAATCTTACTTCATAAAAGTAAGTAGATCTCAGTTTTGAATTATTAATTACAGTAATTTTTGCTGCATTATTACCATATGAAGTAGAATATTTAGCTGTTGTTTCATAATATTCCAGATCTACATTACTATAATTAAAACAGTAACATACATTGTCTATTTAGCATATTACAAAATTAAATAACTAATAAAAATGATTGTTTAACTTTTCACTTTTATGGTATTTCGGAGAGTTCATTACCTCTGACTTTTTTCAATGAATCTTCATTTTCGTAATAATATTTCATCTGAGGAGCAGACAATTTTCCATTCCTACATAGATAATAATATTTTCCAACGATAAATACTAAACTGTCTGGATTACTGATAGGTGCTTTATAGTAATAGTTAGTATCAGAGCTTTGATGTATAAAGTGAATAACAGAATCAGAGACATATTCTTTTGTAAAGTCAGTTACCACATAATAATCCTTTCCCGGATTAAAAATTGAATCATGAAAAACCTTTCTAAATTTCAAATAATATGTAGTATCTCCTTCATATTTTCTAAGTAAATATCTTAATTCTCTTTTATCCTTCTCATTTGTTAGTATCTTCCAATTATTGATTGATATCTGTGAATTAATTTTATTAAGTTCTCTTAAATGATTGGTTAATTCAAAGTTACAACTGCATGATAGCAAGACAATTAATATGAATAGATATTTATTGTTCAATCCACCATACTTCACTAGCATTACTCCAAATTTTAAAAAATCCTTTTTCAAATGTATCATAACTATTAAATTGCATTTCAAATAAACTCATAGGGGGAGAATTTCCGTAAGTACTAATTCCTTCAAAAACTATTGTATAAATATTCCCTTGTTTTATCGGGGTAACACCCTGAACATTATTGTGTTCAGGTTGCGTTTTTGAAAGACCTAAAGTGCTCCACTCAATGTAACCATCAAAAAACTTCAATATACCTCGATATCTATTTCCACCCCATCCTCTATTCTGATTATTAAATGATAGTTTACTTAAATCTATTATTCTACCAAGTTTCACATCTCTCAAATTATTATCTTCAATAAATTTTGCCCACTCGAGTAATTTTTCATCAGCATTAGCAGCACTTAGATCCACGGGATTAGGATACAATAATTCATCAACTTGTTTTTGTGATTGTTTCTCATGCCTCCAATCATTAAACATTACCACAAACGCAGCAGAAACGGCACCATTGGAAAATTTACCACCACTTTAATCAATAACATCAGGTAGTTCTGGTAATTTGTTACCCTTTACTCTAATTAAAGAATCATAATGGTTTAAAAAATATTTTCTTTGATTATTACTTAATTCATGATTTATATATTTATAATAGTATTTACCACGAATAAATATTTTATGCATATCTCCGAATAGAGTTGCTTTGTAGTGATATAAGGTATCAAGTTCTTTTCCATATGAAATAATATGTTGTAAACCTGAACTTTCATATCTTTTGTATAACTCCCAGGGAACATAACTTGTATCCTTATTATAAATATCAATTTCAAAAACATGAAACCAAAGGCTGTCTTCAGACTTTTTTATAAAGTAATTTGTGGCATTTAATAGCACATGATTATAATTCTTTAAATAATTACTATCAAATGTCCACCCTGTTGTATCAATATTATAGTATTTATTCATTTCAGCAAGACAAAAATGATAAATCTTGTCATTATTATTCTTAACTAAATTATTGCTACAATTATAAAAAAATGAAATAGCAACCAATAGAACTAGAATTATTACTTGTTTATTCATTGTATATTTGATAATGTGCGTTATTATATGCTGATTCATTATATATTTTAATACTGATATAGCCATATTGTCCTTGTATTGTAAAAATGCCATATCCTACTGAGCCTATTTTTTGAAATCCTCTTGTTTGAACCTCATAAAAATAAGTTGATTTCAAATTATAAGTATTTATTACAGTAATTTTTGCTGCATTATTACCATATGAAGTAGAATATTTAGCTGTTGTTTCATAATATTCCAGATCTACATTACTATAATCAATGATATCATGGATTTCACCTTCCAGATTTTCTTTATTGATTCGTTCCATTAATTCAATTAATTTATCTCCTGCGCCAGTTTGTGTTGGATCTACTTTTGTTGGTACCTCTTTTTCATCCGATTGATCATTTGGTATATTGCCATCATGCCTCCAATCATTAAACATTACCACAAACGCAGCAGAAACGGCACCATTGGAAAATTTACCACCACCAAGTACTGATGCAGTTCCTCCAAGAGCCATTGCAACTGTAAGTTGTATTCCTTTTTTACCTCCAAATTTACCAAGTTTTCCTGAAACTGAACCAACTGCACCTGCTAAAAATCCCGATTCAAAACGTCCTCCCTGTGCCACACTGATAATACCCTGTGTTGTACCATGGCCAATCACACCCTTTATGGCTTTCAACAATTTTGAGCCTGTTCCCTGGTTAACATTTGAAATAACATCTCCTACCCCTGAAGCCATAAAATATGATGCCAAACCAATTATTGCACCCTGTACTCCAGCACCAAGGGCATTATCGTAACCTGCTCCTGCTTCAAGGGCATTAAATGTGTTCATACCAAAACCAACAAACGCTACACCAACCGGACCACCCATTCCACCTGCCACATACATTCCAATTTCAGCTCCGGTTCGTAACCAGCCTACCATATCATTTGTGGTAAAATTATTTATAGACCAGTACCCGCTGGGATCAGTGGCTGATAATGGATTATTGTTTACATATGCATACCTGTTTAAGGATTGTGAATAATATGGATTTGCGATAAATGGATCAGGGCTTATAAATACACCCATACCGGGATCGTAAACCCTGCCATTCATGTTTATTAATGCAAATTCATCAAGGTGTTCATGCCCGGTAAAACCACGTTTAATATTAAATTTGGGTTCATCTTCGTAAGGCATCCATGTTTGCTGATTTCGTCTTTTACCCCAGGCATCAAAACTAAATCTCTCTGTACGAAGTCCGTTCTCATTAACTATTCCCACGGTTGATCCAATATGATCTTTTAACAGGTAATTGAATGTTTCTTTACTGCCATTTTCATCTTCAGTTATTTCATATGTGGCAGCTATCCCGTTTCCTCCGGGTATATAATGGATTTTTTTAGTAATATCACCAACATGCTCTTCTTCGTACATACCTCCCGAAATAAAATACTTATATGAGCTTAACAATCCGTCTTTATACAACGCAGTTAACTTTCGCTCATGATTTACTCCATATGTAAATTTCAACTGGTAAAGGTTTTCAATTACTTCATTTATTTTATTGAACGAGGTATAACTTATATCCTGTGTAAGCTTGCTAATGGAATTTGTTCCGTTAATACCCGACAATGCCTGGGGTTGTTCACCCTCATACTGGTATGTTCCCACATCAGAACGGTAAACTATATTTCCCAAACTATTGTAATCAACACTTACAGTATAATTATGATTGATATTTTTAGCTGTTTTAAGCCTGTTTAACTCATCGTAGGTAAAAGATTCGGTAGTAAAATTGTTATAACCACCATCTTTTTCGCGTGATAACAGATTAGATGCAGCATCCCATGTAAAATTCATCTCCTGGGTTTCAGGGTGTATCAGGTCTTTTCCATAAGATTGAATTTTCCTGATAAGCCCGGTTTCGTCGAAATAATCGTAGAAAGTTGAGCCACCGTGCCCGTGGCTTATTACTTCGTATTGGCCACGTGCATTCATTGATTCTGCTTTCCAGATTTTACTTGCTGTTGCAGCATTTTCAACGGCTTCCAAATAACCGTGTTCATTATAAATATTATTTATTGCAAACCCTGTGGGATATTCATAACTACTTATTCTGCCGTAACAGTCGTAAGTATGGTTAGTGGTAAAACTACTACCATTGATATTCTCCGTAACCGATGATACCCGTCCCAGATCATCGTAAGCATAAACCATAGTTGTGCCCGGACCTGAAACATTATGCAATTTTCCAAGACCATTGACGGCTTCATCATAACTCCAGGTTGTTATTCCTTCGTTTTCTGCCCTGGTAACCATCCTGCCAAGAGCATCGTAATCGTATGTTGTAACCTGTGACTTATTATCGGTTTTGGTTTTAAGTTCCCCAAAACCATTATAAACATAGTTTATGGTACCAAGGTTGGGGTCTATAAGTTTTGTTCGGTTGCCTGCACCGTCGTATAACATTTCAATTACAAGATCATCCGGGGCTATTATCTTTCGCAGTAACCCGTTACTTTTGTATTTGTAAGTTACTTCACTGTTTTTTGCATCTTCACTTACTATTACCCATCCCATTGAATTGTGAAACAACTTATGTTTATTACCAAGTGGGTTTGTCGTTATAACATCCTTACCATTATACTCATATTGAGTAACCCGGTCACCAGTTGAAGCATCACCGGGTTTTGTTTCTTTAACAAGACGCCCGATTGCATCATATTCATATGTTGTTGACCCAATAGCCTGGCTGGATCCTGAAAACCTGGGTTCTGTTACTTCACGGAGCTGGTTTTTTGAGTTATAGTAATAGTTTACTATAATGTCAGACCCGTTAAAACCATCAGCAACAGTTTCTAGTTTTCTACCCAGGCAGTCATATGTAATCACAGATACCCCGGATGACGATGATTTGCTCCAGGAATAGTAAACTTCACCATTCTCTCCGGGAATTACACCATCTTTCCATCTTATTACGTTTATATGAATAGTTTGATCAGGCAACGTGGTTTTCATCAGATTACCAAAACCATCATACTCATATTTTGTTACCAAACCATTTATATCTGTATGTTCTTCAGTTACTCCAAGTGATTCAATGTATGTGTAGGATTCAGAATGTCCCAGTGAGTTTATATGTCCTGTTGAAAAACGGCCTCTTTCGTCATAGTTACTGGTAAGCGTACGTGTCGATTCATCTTTCGTTACAGATTCAGTATAAACTACATTACCCCAGTTATCATAATTGTATTTTTTGATAAGCTTTAATTCATCATTATCCGGATTTGTTACTTCTGTTTCCATCATTCCATAGAAATATGATGATTGAGGATAATAAGTGAAAGCAGATTTATTAACCTCATCAGGTTCACCATCAACTTTGTGGGTAACTTTTGAATTTACCAGTCTTCCTAGTGTCCAGTCGATATTATCAAATGTATTGTCAACAAAATTTTTGTATTCATTAACCATCATCTGTTTATGCTTCCATGAGCCTAATGAGCTATGCCAGGTATTGTCGATATAGGTGCTTTTTTTAGTTAAATTCCCATAATCGTCATACTCTGATACCAAAGTTTCATATTTGTAGGTATTATTGGTTATGGGATCAGTATTTACTGTCAGTATTTGTGATGCATATGGAAAAAACACAAGTGAATTAGCCGGGTTTGATATTATTTTAATGTCTTCATTCCCGCACCAAACCCTGTTTATTTCGTTTGTAGAATTCAATATTGTGTAGGAAGATTGAAGATAAGGGTAATAGTATTTATTGTTGATTGACTTGAGAGCAATAACAGACTTATGCTCCACAAGGTTCATATTATCACTGTGATCGGTTACAGAAGATATGGCAAAACCCAGAAACCCTTTCCCGTTTCTATGAACCCACGGTGTAGCATATTTATATGTTTTACGAAACTCAAACCCTTCAAATGTTGGGCTTTTTATTTCAGAAACAACCATCAAGGGCCCAACGTATGATACAATCGGATATTCAAAATCTTCTTGTAATGAACGTTGTTGGTTAATTGAAGGAATATAAGTTGTATATGACTGGCTGTATGGTGCATATGATATTTCTACCTTACTTCCAAGCCCGTTTGTTATTTCGGTTATTAGGTTTTTACCGGTGCCAAGGATGTTTATCAACTCACATATTTTTTCATTTGCGTTACCAGATAATTTAATAAAATCAGAGCGACCATTTCCATTGTTTTCGCTTACATAAAGTTTGGTTGTTTCGGTTATTATCGGAACCGGGCTTTTAGAAACAAAACTAAATTCCGTACCATCAGTATTTGTAAGCATATAAGTTGAAACTTTCACACCTGAAAGATCAAGGTTTCCGTAAATGTCTGTTCTGCCATCGCCATTGTAATCTGTGAGCATAATGTCAGTTAATGACAGATTAAACCAATCTTTTATAAGAGTAAAATCATCACCATGTGAGTGATAAAGTATTGCCTGGTCACCATTTCTAACCAATAAATCACTTTTCCTGTCACCATTGAAATCACCCGGAAACAATTCAATAGGATTATCCGGGCCATCATCTTCAAATACCTCAAGTTCTGATGTGTGCTTTACGAAATAGTAATAACCTGTGTGCCATTTTTCAACATTGAATCTTACTATATGATTTATCGGATTCGACTCATATTTTGTATTAATAAGAAACTCTGAGTTCCTGTTTCCTGTATAATTCCCAACAATAAAATCCCAATGACCGGTTAATGACATAATAGGATTGCTGCGAGTAAAAAACCACACGTCTGTTGTAGTCAGGTATGATGCAAATACATTGTCATAATTGTAATAAAACAAATCGTAATAATTTGTTTGATCATACATACTTTGCATTTCGTCATCTACACGTACCAGCATTATATCTGTTTGCCCGTCTCCGTTAAAGTCGCCTGTACGCACAAGGTGTTTTAAGTCTTCAAACTCATGATCGGTAAAAATGGGTTTATTAAAAAGTTTATACAAATTCCCATTTGCATCTTCTTTTGCAATGAAAGTGTATAATGAGTAATTATTATCTGCAAGCACAATTACATCAGAACAACCATTTCCATCATAATCACCCACAATAATATTGTCAACATTATCAGGAAGGTTATATCTTTTCACAAAGCTAATATCCGAGGACATTATCCTGTCGTGATAAAGGTCCAGGTAATATTTATCCAGTAAAGAATTATGCACAAGGGCCACAAAGTCAGAGCGGCTGTTACTGTTAAAATCACCAACTCCAAGAGTTATAACTTCTTCAAAATCTTCATCTTCACGATGCAATTCCATGTTTGTTTTTTGCGATGTAATTTCACTGTCCATCAAATCCCATGTAAAAATGGTTCCATTATAGCAAAGCTCTTCGTTTACACGTTCCTTAACCTTACTCAAATACAACTTTTCGGAAAGCATACCTCCATTAATATACGATAGTTCGTATTTCCTTACCAGTTCATTATCAAAAAAGCAGCTGACAGATGAAAGATAATTGTTGAAAATCATGTACCTGTCTTCGTCCAGGTATTGTTTTATTATTTCGCTACCCCTGTTGTAATCATATTCAAATTTAATTTTACAGTATGGAGTAAGCGACTGCTGATCATTCCCGGTGTAATCAATGGAACTAATACGTAATTCACCGGATCCGGGCAATTGATAATAATTGAATTTGATATAATTACCCAATCTGTCGGATATTTTATTTACACTCCATTTCAAAGGTGTTTTTGTATGTTCGGGTAAACTACCAACAACTTGTTTGGAGTTTGTAGTATGTCCGTATTCATAGATCAATCCCGATTTGGTATAGGCTGTAAAACTATCGAAATAATCACCATTTGGATCAGAAACAGTATGTGCAATTATTTTAGTAAAATCGTCGAACTCTTTCCTGTATTCAAAATTACCACCTCCCAGGTCAGCAACTTTTAATATCCTCATACCATCAATTGTTAACGGCAGATTGAGTCCGGTTGTTAGCTTAAGTGGTGCATTTTTACCGTCATAATAATTGTTGGCTGATGAACGAGTGATAGCGGAAATACCTGCAATACTCCAGCCTTCACCAAGATATCCGTCTCCTGTCTGACTATTGTAAACAAAAGAAAGTTCGGGAGCCATACCTGAAGTGCCCGGAGAAACAAATATCGGTATGCTATAATTTGCAGCGCCATTTGGTGAAACTGAAAAATTTCCGGTTGTAGCTCCAACAATGCCATCAGTGTCCATGCCTTCTTCGCCGGGACCGCCCGTTTCACCACCTCCGGGAGGCTCAAAGTAATAGGGGTCGATACTTGCATGAACGAAATTATTAACATCAGGTAAAGTATGGAAACCATCAGGCAGAGGATGATTGTTTATCATTTCTATGAAATCCGTTGCAACAAAATCTTTGGTTTCGTTTGAAGGAACGGGATTGCTTAAAGTGTATGAAGTATTCGGTGTTTGTGCATTAACATAAGAGAATATCAACACAAAGAAACCAGAACAAATCAGTTTTCGTAAGTTATATATTAGGGTTTTCATGTGTTTATAATTTTTTATTTTATTGATAATGAATTAAATAAAAAATTCTCGCACCCATGGTACCACTCCGATAAATCTCCGCTTTCGCAAA
>JANQGJ010000063.1 GCA_028277395.1 Bacteroidales bacterium
TTTCTAAATTTTCCATACTAGTTTATTTTGAATATTAATAAAAAAGAACAATTAATTGTTACAGCAATTGCATGAAAATAGCTGCGCCAAATTATAGTATGGGTAAGTCGGGTGTATATAAGACAGTTAAAACAGGTTTTACCCCTACTCTTATAAGAATATTTTTTGTAATTATTTAATTATCAGTTATAATACACTTATAATGAAAGCATGAATAATTCCAGACATAGTAACTTGATGGCCTTGAAGGAATGATTTTAAGCCTTCATTTTCAGTACCTGTTGAAATAGAACTCTAATTTAAATTTATGATTTTGTGTGTTATAGCCGATGTAATAATATCATGGATATAATTAAAGAGAAAGTTGTTGGTTTAAATATTGTAGGATAGACTCTTAATATTACTTCAAATAACATTTTTATATGATCCCGGTAAAAAAGTCCAGACACTCGGGATTTGCAAGTGCGTCTTTATTTGAAACATCATATCCATGGATGATCTTCTTAACGGCAATTTCAACCTTCTTCCCGTTTATTGTATATGGAACATCCGGTACCTGTTTAATTATTGATGGTACATGCCGCGGACTACAGTTGTTACGAATAGAACTCTTGATTTTTTTAACCAGTTCATCATTAAACTTAATGTTTTCTTCAAGTTTCACAAATAAAACAACCTCTTCATCTTCATTTACCTTGTGTCCGACTACCACAGAGTCGATTATCTCATCAATTCCTTCAACAACCCTGTAAATTTCTGCAGTGCCAATTCTAACACCCTGTGGATTTAATGTAGCATCAGACCGTCCCAGCATTTTTATTCCACCATGTTTTGTTATTTCTATGAAATCACCATGATGCCATATTCCGGGATATTCCTGAAAATAAGCATTATGGTATTTTTTGTTATCAGCGTCATTCCAGAAATAAACCGGCATTGACGGAAACGCTGTTTTACACACCAGTTCACCCTGTGTTTCAACAACCGCGTTGCCCTCATGGTCGTAACAGTCAACATCCATACCTAATCCCCTGCACTGAATTTCTCCTGTATATACCGGAAGTGTCGGGCTGCCCAATATAAAACATGAAATTATATCTGTTCCGCCTGCAATTGATGATAATTGTACATCTTTCTTCCAATTTCTGTAAACATAATTAAAGCTCTCATCAGATAATGGTGATCCGGTTGAGGCAATTACTTTTAATCCGTTGAATTCAGATATCTGCGATGGATCAACACCGGCATCTTCAAGTGAAGCAATGTATTTTGCGCTTGTGCCAAAAAAGTTGATGTCAAGTTCGTCGGCCATTTTAAGCAATACGTCGGCTCCCGGGTAGAATGGATTTCCATCATAAAGTACCAGGGTTGATCCGATTGCAAGACTGCTGACAATCCAGTTCCACATCATCCACCCGCACGTTGTAAAATAAAATACTGTTTGATCTTCAGTTATATTACAATGCAGCACCAGCTCTTTAAGGTGCTGAATAAGAGTTCCTCCTGCTGAATGTACAATACTTTTGGGTAATCCGGTTGTACCTGACGAATACATGATATAAAGTGGGTGGTCGAAAGGAAGTTGTACAAATTCAAGAGGGTCGGTTGTTTCGCTTGCCAAATCAGACCATGCTACAGCATTTGTAATATCTTCAGGTTTTGAGTTGCCGGTATAATCAACAATAACGACTTTTTCTACTGACGGAAGGTCATCAATTATTTCTTTAAGTTTCTGTTGAGAATCAAAAGCTTTCCCCTTATAAAAATATCCGTCTGCAGCAAAGATTATCTTTGGTTCAATTTGTGAGAACCTGTCGAGTACACCTTTAATTCCAAAATCCGGTGAAGTGGACGACCAAATAGCACCTAAAGATGTTGCTGCCAGCATTGCAATTATAGTTTCCGGCATATTTGGCATAAATGCAGCTACTCTGTCACCTTTTCTTATTCCTGATTTCTTAAGTCCGCTTGCTGTTCTGCGAACCTCATCATATAGTTCAGCATATGTTAACTCTCTGTAAACTGAATCTTCCCCTAAAAACCTGATTGCAATGTGGTTGTCGCGACGTTGCAACAGATTCTCGGCAAAGTTTAATCTTGCCCCTTTAAACCATGATGCTCCCGGCATCTTTTTTTTGTTATCAACAACTTCAGTATAGTTTCCGGAGTGCAATATTTTGCAATAGTCCCATATTTCTGCCCAAAACTCTTCAGGTTTGTCAATACTCCATGTATGAACAGTATTATAATCATTATTATGAAGTTTGTATTTTGCAACAACCAGATCAATAAAATGTTGCATTTGGGATTTGTTCTTTTCTTTTTCAGATGGTTTCCAGAGCATATTTAGTTTATATTATTAGAATAAGTTTTAATTAATGAAACACTTGGTTTATTGCATAAACAAGGATATAAAATTCAGAAGCAGGAAAAACAGAGTTGTAATTAACATCCAATCATTCTGGATATAACCAATCTTTGTATTTCGGATGTCCCTTCACCAATTTGTAATAATCTTTGGTCGCGATATAATCTTTCTATGTCGTAGTCTTTCATCAAACCATAACCACCATGGATCTGAACAGCCTCGTCAGCAACTTCTTTAGCAATTTCTGAGCAGTAAAGTTTTGCCATAGCTGCTTCTTTTGTATATGGTTTGTCATTATCTTTAAGCCAGCAGGCTTTGTAAAGTAGATTTCTTCCCAACTCAATTTTAAGTGCCATATCGGCAAGTTTAAATCCGTTTATCTGGAATTTGCTGATTGGTTTCCCAAATTGTTTTCGCTCTTTCGCATAGGCAAGAGCAAGTTCAAATGCTCCCTGTGCACATCCAAGTCCCATTGCACCAATTGAAAGACGACCACCATCCAGAGTATGTAACATAATATGTGATCCTTCTCCAATTTCTCCCAACAGATTCTCTTTGGGAACCCTGACGTCATCAAAGAATAGTTCTGCTGTATCAGATGCCCTCCACATCATTTTACCATGCATTGGTACCCTTTTGAAACCGGGAGTGTCTTTCTCAACTATAATAGTTGTAAATATTTTCTTTCCGTTTTCCTCACCGGAAACAGCCTGTACCGTGCAGCCAACGGAAATATCAACAGATGCATTGGTTATAAATATTTTAGATCCGTTTATTACCCATTCATCACCATCAAGTACTGCAGTTGTTTTACTTCCGCGGGAGTCTGATCCGGCACCTGCTTCAGTAAGTCCAAAACTCCACAATGCTTCACCTGTACATAACTGAGGGAGATGCTTCATTTTTTGCTCTTCGGTGCCGTAGTCAATTAATGGCCCGATACCAAGAGAATTATGAGCCGCAAGTGTTGCAGCCTGAGAACCGTCTACACGTGCTATTTCCTCTACAGCTATAATATATGAAAGAGTGTCAAGTCCCTGACCTCCATATTGCCCGGGAATATTCATTCCGAATAATCCCATCTCGCCAATTTTTTTTGTCAATTCATAGGAAAACTCAGCTTTTTCATCTAATTCTTTTGCTACAGGACGTATTTCACGTTCTGCAAAATCCCTTACAGTTTCACGTATTAATTTTTGCTCTTCGGATAAATCAAAATTCATGGTTTAATTTTTTTTTAATACAGGAAAATTAATTCCTGCAAGTTAATAAAAACCAGCATTCCTGCTGCAGGTATTTATGATTATTGTTCCCCAATTTCGTCCAAAACAACTAATTGTTTATCTGTATCAACCATATCGCCTTCAGTAACATTCAACTTGTTGATTATGGAATCCTGTGATGCTATTATGTTATTCTCCATTTTCATAGCTTCAACAACCAGAAGTATCTTGCCTCTGTTTACCTTTTCGCCTTCTTTAACATTAACTTTTATTACTTTTCCCGGCATCGGGGCAAAAAGGCTTCCCTCGTCTTCCTCCTGATTTAAATAACTACCATCACCGTCTCCAAGTATATCAGGCCTGGTAATAAAGAAATCCGATCCATCATAACTTAACTGGTACTCTCCTGAATCGTTGCCGGAAATATAAACCTTATATTCTGCTTCCTTGATTTCAAATTCAACGTAGTTGTGAGTTATGTTCTTCAGGCTGGCAGAAAATTCTTCATTATTGAAAATAAAACTATATTTATTATTAAAAATTTCCTTTATTTCAATGGTGCTTTCTGATTTGTCATATAAATAAGACAATTTCATAACATTTCGCCAGTAACCGATTTCTTCCCATATGTTTAACTGTTTGTTCTTGTTGGCATTTAGTGAGAATAGCATTAATGCAACAGGTGCTATAATATCATTAATCTCATCTCTCGATTTATTAATTCTGTGAAGAATGTCATCAGTATGTTCATCACAGAATTTTGTCGATATCTCGTTGCTGGTAAATGAGCTGTGATTTAGAACCTGGATAAGATACGATATATTGGTTTTTATTCCATGAATATTGAAATTCTTAAGTGCAGAGATACTATCATTTATTGCTTTATTTCTGTCATTTGTCCATACAATTAACTTACTAATCATTGGATCAAAAAAGCTATGTATGGTGGTTGCCTTATCAATTGAGGTGTCTATCCTTATATTCTTTCCTTTTGGAAAGGTAAGTAAGGAAATTTCACCGGGTGAAGGTAAGAAGTTGTTAGAAGGGTCCTCAGCATAAATACGGCATTCAATTGCATGTCCGTTTTGAGAAAGATCTTCCTGTTTCAGTCTTAATTTGTTTCCGGCAGCTACCAATATTTGTTCTTCAACCAGATCAATACCTGTTACCATTTCTGTAACCGGATGTTCAACCTGAATCCTGGTATTCATTTCCAGGAAATAATAATTTAAGTCTTTGTCAACCAAAAACTCAACGGTTCCAACACTGTTGTAACCAACTCCGGCAGCAATGTCAACAGCTGATTTACCCATTTGTAAACGAACCTCATCTGTAAGTGTGGGTGATGGAGACTCTTCTATTATTTTCTGATACCTTCTCTGGATGGTACATTCGCGTTCGAAAAGATGTACCACATTACCAAAATTATCACCTATAACCTGAATTTCGATGTGACGTGGTTCTTCAATGTATTTTTCAATGTAAATAGTTCCGTCTCCAAAGTAGTTTTTAGCCTCACGTGCTGTTGTTTCAAGTACATCTTCCAGATCATCCGGGTTATAAACAATACGCATACCTTTGCCACCGCCTCCTGCAGCTGCTTTTACCAGGATAGGAAATTTTATTGTACCTGCATTTTCCAATAGTTCTCTGGTATTACCTGTTATACCTTCAGTCATAGGGACACCGGTTTCTTTTACAAACTTTCGTGCCTCAATTTTATTACCCATAAGGGTTATTGCTTTGGTATCAGGTCCGATAAAGGTAACACCTGAGTTAAAACAAGCCTCAACCAGAAGCGGATTTTCAGCTAAAAAACCATATCCCGGATGAATGGCATCACAACCGGAGTTACCCGCTACTGAAATAATCTTCTCAATATTAAGGTAAGTTTCACTTAACTCCTGTATGCCAATACAGTATGCCTCATCAGCCATTCCAACATGTAAAGAGTCCTTGTCAACTTCTGAATAAACAGCTACTGTTTCAATTCCAAGTTTATTAGCTGTTTTAATTATCCGAACTGCTATTTCACCCCGATTCGCAATCAATATTTTTTTGAATAGTTTCATTTTTGGTTTATTAGTCATTGATAAATTAAACTAAATAGTATAGTTATTAATTAACAACCCAGTCTGGTTTTCGTTTCTCCAGAAATGCTGACATTCCTTCCTGTCCTTCTTTTTTACCCCTTAGTTCTGCAATACATTTTGCGGTATAATCAACCTCTGAATTAATGCTGATTTCATTGGTTATATCAGATATGATCTGCTTTGTGTATTTCACAGCATCAGGTGCTGCTGTCATAAATTCTTTAATGAACTCATTGAGCCTGGTTTTCAGTTCTTCCGCTGGAAGCGACCAGTTAACCAGACCTGTTTTTTGAGCTTCATTACCTTTAAACCTTTTTCCTGTTAGTAGTAATTCACGGGCATTGTATTCTCCAATCCTACGAATTATAAACGGGGAAATTGTTGCCGGCCCTATTCCTAGTTTTACCTCACTGAATGAAAAGGTGGTATTTTCATCTGCAATAACAATATCGCAAGCTGCCAGCAAACCGTTTGCACCACCAAACGCAGCACCATGTATCATTGCTAAAGTTGGTACCTTACACTCATAAATGGATTTAAACAGGAGTGCCAGTTTTTTTCCGTCATTATAATTTTCATCAAATCCAAAATTTGCAATGTTTTTCATGTAATTCAGATCGGCACCTGCACAAAATGATTTACCATTTCCTTTTAAAATTATAAGCCTGGTATCTGCATATTTAGAGGCTGAATTAAAGGCATTCGTTAACTCCTTTATCATCAGCTCATTCATTGCATTATGAACTTCAGGTCTGTTTAAAGTAATTTCTGTAATTACTCCCAAATCAACTAAAATTGTTTGATAATCATCTGTCATATTTGGTACAATTTAAATTCATAATCTGGTTTGTGAAATAAGGATGTTGTAACCGGATATTTGCATTGTGGATTAGCTGGCTGGTTACATTCTGAACACACCATATTTTTGTTCAGGGAATTTGCAGTTCAACGAAGTGGCAATGCCCATTGCAAGTATTTTCCGTGTATCAACGGGATCAATAATGCCATCATCCCAAAGCCTTGAAGTACTGTAATATGCTGAACCTTCAAGCTCGTATTTTTCGAGAATTGGTATTCGCATTTTTTCTATTTCTTCGGGAGGCATTTCTTTCCCCATTGCTTTGTATTGGTCTTGTTTTACAGTTACCAGTACATTGGCTGCCTGTTCTCCGCCCATTACTGATATTTTAGCATTTGGCCACATAAATAATAATCTGGGGTTATATGCTCTTCCGGCCATTCCATAATTACCGGCGCCAAAAGAACCACCGAATATCACAGTGAACTTTGGAACATTGGCATTTGAAACTGCATGTACCATTTTTGCACCGTCTTTGGCAATTCCTCCCCTTTCAAACTCCTTCCCAACCATAAATCCTGTAATGTTTTGTAAGAATACAAGAGGTATTTTCCGAGAAGTACATAATTCGATAAAGTGAGTTACCTTTAGTGCCGACTCTGAAAACAGAACACCATAGTTAGCGATAATACCCACCGGATATCCCATTATATATGCAAATCCTGTAACAACTGTTGTTGCATATTTGGCTTTAAATTCCTGAAACCGGCTTCCATCAACCATTCTCATTATGACTTCCCTGGGATCAACCAGTTTTCTGAGGTCTACAGGAGCAATGCCATATAATTCGGTTGGGTCGTATAGCGGATCTTCTATGGGTAATGTGTTGAGTATTTGCCTCTCACGACACTCAGGATTTTCCAGGATATTGCGACAAATTTGAAGTGCATGTGTGTCGTTTTCTGCAAAATGATCTGCCACACCGGATATGGAAGTATGTACTTCGGCACCGCCAAGCTCTTCAGCAGTAACTTCTTCTCCGGTTGCTGCTTTAACCAGTGGGGGCCCCCCAAGGAATATTGTTCCCTGATTCTTAACAATAATAGTTTCGTCACTCATAGCAGGAACATAAGCTCCGCCTGCGGTGCATGAACCCATTACAATTGCAATCTGGGGTACACCCATAGCAGATAAACGGGCCTGGTTATAGAAGAATCTTCCGAAATGATCACGATCGGGAAAAACAGTATCCTGTTCAGGAAGAAACGCACCACCAGAATCCACCATGTAAACACATGTTAATTTGTTTTCCATGGCAATTTCCTGTGCCCGAAGATGCTTCTTTATAGTAAACCTCATATACGATCCACCCTTAACGGTAGCATCATTTGCGATAATCATAGTTTCCCTGCCATGAACAACACCAATACCTGTTACTATTCCTGCTGAAGGAAATCCATTATCGTATTGATTATATGCAGCTAATGATGAAAGTTCAAGGAAAGGAGTGTTTGAGTCAACAAGCAAGTTGATCCTTTCCCTTGCCAGTAATTTATTACGTTCTTTATGCTTCGCAATGGCTCTGTCGGAGCCTCCTTTTGTGTTTTCTTTAAGGATAGACCTGAATTCATCCAGTATTTTCACAAACTCACTTTTGTTTTTTTTAAACTCCCCGGAATTTGTGTCTATTTTTGATTTTAATGTAAACAATACAATCGCTTTTGGTTAATAACGAAAACAGTTGATTCTCAACTGAAACAATAGGCTTGCAAGTTTATGAAAATTTGACCAATTATAAAAGGATAATTGTGAAATAATAACTCTAAAACAAGACCAAAATCAGGATGAAATTTTAATGCTCAATTTTATGATAAAAATCATATTTATACATTGTTTTTTATTAATCTGTTGAAGATTAAAAACTTTGGATTGTATCTCTATATGAAATTTAACCAATTTTACTATATTTGACATCGGAAGGTAAAGCCATTTTACATTCCCTTGATTATTGATTGTAAACTTAGAAAAACAGAATAAATGAAATACCCTAAAAAAGTAGTAATTGGTGATATTACCGTAAGAGATGGATTTCAACATGAGGAAATATTTGTTCCTACAGATGCAAAATTATGGGTTCTGGAGGAGATGATCCTGTCCGGGTTAAAACACCTGGAAGTAACAAACTTTGGAAATCCGAGAGGAATGCCTCAGTTTAAAGATGCTGATGAGTTGTTCCAGAGAATCAGAAGCAGCAAGAGAGTAGCCGGCATGCTTGATGATGTTAGTTTAACAGCAGTTACAATTCGAGAGCGTGCTATTCAGAGAGCGATTGAAGCAAAGAAAGAAGGTTGGGGGCCTGACAGAATATTGTTAATGGTTTCAACAAGTGAATCGCATCAAAAAAAGAACTCTGGATTAACATTGGCTGAGTACTGGAAAATGGCTGAGGAATGGATTCCCAAGGCTCATGATGCGGGAATTACAGTTAATGGTACTGTTAGTACAATATGGGGGTGTCCCATTGAAGGTCCTACCGAATTGAGTGCTGCAGTGGATTTTACTAAAAGATGGTTCGATATTGGAGCAAATGATGTTGAACATGCTGACCATGACGGAAGTGCATCTCCCGACAGGGTTTACAGGTACTTCTCAATGCTTCTTGATAATATTGATAATCCTCATAAACAAATTGTTCACTTGCATACAACACGAGGTTGGGGTCTGGCAAATGTTCTGGCAGCATTGCAGGCAGGTATGACTAATTATGAAGCAACATTAGGTGGATTAGGCGGACAACCTGCAAATTTTGTGAGTGGAGTACCGGTTTCCGGGACAGGAGAATATTATTATAAGGATTCGGAGTTTGTGGGATTGGTGTCATTGGAAGATATGGTGGTAATGATGGATGAGATGGAAATTGAAACCAATCTGGATATTGACAGAATTCTGAAAACAGGGAAGATGGTAGAAAGAATTCTTGGAAAAAAACTTAGATCTGAAACTATAAATCAGGGAAGAATACCTAAAGAATTATCAGGAAGGAAATAAGATACTTTTTTGGCAATTAGTTAATTGATTTTACTGTTTCCCCGTAATTTAAGATATTTCTTTTAACCTTTTCTTATATAGATTATTAAATTATCTATCAATTTAGATAGATTATATTAAATATTTATGTACAGCTAAATCGTTTATTTACGTGGCTTTTGAAGTGATATTACCTCTGATAAATCTGTGAAAATCACCAAAAACAAAAGGCAACTATTTGGTATTAAGATTTTAATGAATTTTTTTTTAAACTTCAAGATACATTTGTACATTTGCACCTCAATTTTTTAAAAGTATTATAATGGCAGCAATTGGAAATATTAGAAAGCATTCAACCTTTCTTGTGATTGTAATAGGTGTTGCACTGGCAGCATTTGTTTTGGGAGATTTTGCAAAGGGTGGCGGAGGCTCACGTAACGTTAATGTTGGAGAAGTAGAAGGTGAGGAAATCACAATTATGGATTTCAATTATGAAGCTGATAAGAATATCGAAGCTACAATGCAACAACAGCAAAAGGACAGACTTACTGTTGATAAGATGTTCAACGTTAAGGAGCAAACATGGAATGATATTGTTCATCGACTAATAATGGAGAAAGAATACGAAGCTCTTGGCTTATCAGTAACCAGTGGTGAACTTTTTGATTTGATCCAGGGACCTAATCCACATCCATTAATAATTCAGTATTTTACTGATCCAAATACTAATCAGTATGATAGAAATCTGGTTGTACAGTATTTACAGAATATGGAATCATTACCTGAAAATGCTAAACAACAGTGGATCAGATTTGAAAAATATATTAAAGATGACAGGTTAAGGACAAAGTTCAATACACTTATCTCCAAAGGTTATTATGTTCCTACCGACCTTGCAAAAATGATGTATGCTGAAAATAACGATAAGGCTACGATCGAATATGTTGCAGCAAAGTATATTGATATTAAAGATAGTCTTTTCAACCCAACCGATAGTGATTATGCCAAATACTATGAGGATCATAAGGAGCAATATAAACAAAAAGCTTCCAGAGATATTGAATATGTTGTTTTCAATATAATTCCTTCGGTAAAGGATAATGAAGTTGCAAAAAGAGAGATTACAGAAATTGCAAAGGAATTAAAAGAAACTGTTGATGTTCCCAGATTTGTAAAGGTTAATTCAGATACTCCATACGATAGCAGCTGGTTTGCCGAAGGAAGTTTACCGGTACAAATTGACTCACTGATGTTCAATAGCGAAGTTGGAACGGTTTCTGACCCCTATAAAGACAATAGTGCTTTTCATGTTGCAAGATTAATGGAAATAGGTAGAAGACCTGATTCAATGAAGGCTACACATATTTTGGTTTCATATGTTGGAGCTTATAATGCCAGACCTGAAGTAACAAGAACTCGTGAACAGGCAGTCGAACTTGCTGATAGTTTGCTGGCTGTAGTTAAAAAGGGTCCGAATAAAATGAAAACTCTTGCCAAAGAATTTTCGAACGATCCATCTGTAGAGAAAAACGACGGAGACTTGGGTTGGTTTGCTGATGGTCAGATGGTATATCCGTTTAACGAAGCTGTTTATAATAACCGTAAAGGAACCTTTACAGTTGTAGAAACACCTTTTGGATTTCATGTGATTGAAGTAACCGGAAAAAAGGAACTGGTTAAAAAGGTAAAAGTTGCAATTGTTGATCGTGAAATTTATGCAAGTGATGAAACCTATCAAAATACATTCGCAAAAGCCAGTAAAATAGCTACTGAGTGTAACAACCTTGAGGAGTTTAACTCTATGGTTTCCGAACAAAGGTTAAATAAAAGAGAAATGCCTGTTATCAGGGAGATGAGTAATTATATTGCAGGATTGAAAAATCCACGTCAGATTGTTAGATGGGCGTATGACGAAGATACTGAAGTAGGGCAGGTTTCAAGCGTTTTTGATTTGGAAGATATGTTTGTAGTTGCGGTTCTGACTAAAGCAGAAGATGCTGGTTATCCTTCTCTGGATCTGGTAAAAGACCGTATCAGAAATAAAGTTTATAATAATCTGAAAGGTAAATATTTTGCTGAGAAAATGGTTGCATTCAATGGTAATCTTGAAGAGATTAAAGCTAATATGGATGTAACAGAAAAACAGGTTAACCCATTGTTTTATGGTTCAAGAAACCTACCAGGCTTTACTATTGAAAATCAGGTTATCGGTTCAGTATTTGGAATGCAGAATGGTGAAGTATCGCAACCAATAATAGGAACATCAGCAACTTTTGTTGTAAAGGTAGATGAGATTACCCTTGCCGGAGATATTGAAGATTATTCAACAACAGTTAAAGAAAGAGAAGATGATTTTGCAAAAAGGGTTAACCAGGATTTACCATATAATGCTCTTAAGGAATCATTGGAAATTGTTGACAACAGAATTGATTTCTATTAAAGTCTGACCTTATAAAGAATTAGAACTGCTCAATTGTTAATTAAAATGATTGGGCAGTTTTTTTATGACAGTGTATCAAATTATTACATTTGCTTCTAAATATGAATAAAACCGGTTTTTTAATATTGATAATCACATGGCTGATTCTGTTTTCCAATTGTAAAAAAGAGGAGGATTCATGGAATTATTGTGATAATTGTACACTTGAGGAATGGGCCGGCGATTATAATGGTACGGGTAATTATTTCAGTGATTCTGATAGTAATTCTGATCTCGATGTACCTGTAGTTGTATTGATCGAAACCGGCTCAGGTAATTTATTAAAAACAAAGGTAACTGTTGAAGACAGGTTTATGGTTAGTTTTACTTCGCTAAAAAACGACAGCAGCTATTTTTATGAAGTCCCGGGGACGAATAAATCCTTAAGCCTTAGTTTATCAAGAAAAAACTCTGAATACAAGCTTTCAGGAACAGCTAAGTCATTTCACTATCAGTCCGATACACTTTTTATTGATCATAGTGTGTCTTTTGAAGTGTTTCGATAAAATCTAGTCCTGTATATCCAGCTTTTGCACAGCATAATTACAGGCACCAACAGCAACTGCTTCCGAAGTGCCAAGTTTACTTATCCCAACACCAACTTTCTTTTTGGGAGAATAAAGTACACTACTATTAATTCCGGGATAATTAATCTCAACATCCTCATTTTTAATAAATTCCGATAAGCCATTTTTGTTTTCAAGATTATAGGCAGTTACTTCAAGTCTGGGGTACTTTTTACCATTTGTTCTTGTAAAGGTGCTATTCATTGACTCTATTGCTTTTGGCAAAAACAGCTTATGTGCTCCGGCAAGTCCGCCACCAATTACAACTATTCCATCAATCAGAGTAATTGTATTTGCAAGAGTGTGGCCAAGTACAACCCCAAAAGTATTCCATGCTCTTATTGCTGCCTCCCTGTTTCCCGGCATGTTGCCAAGACCAATTTCATAAATATCTTCCGGTTCCGGACAAACTGATAGCTCCATTCCCGATTCTGAACAGTATAGCTGCATAATACCTCTGATGCTCAGGGTTTCTTCAATGCTCATATCAGCATTCAGGTAATTATTCGACCTGTTAATTTCTGCACCTGCCGAGTTATCTCCTTCAAGTAACTTACCATTTATAACAATGCCCCCACCTGTACCGGTTCCAAGTGTTATGCCCAACAGATTTCGGTATTGTTTTGAACTACCACTTTCTTTCAGTGAATTATTTATTTCAGGCAATATACCTTTCATTGCCTCACCGAGAGCAAAAAGATCACCATCATTATTTATAAATACCGGAATCTTAAATTCATATTCCAGGATATTCTTCAGAGGAATACCACCTCTGAAAAATGGCAGATTTTCCAGATCACCGATTATGCCTCTTTCATAATCAGCAGGTCCCGGGAAACAAAAACTAATTGCCCGGGCATTATTGTTTGTCTTTTGATAGATATTATTAAAACCGTTTTTCAATTTTATAATGAAATCATCCACGTTTTGAGACTGTGCAGATAATTCATCTGTAGCTACAACATTGTAATTGAAATCTATTGCATTGAATACAAGGTTGGTTCCTCCTGCATCCAGTGTTAAAATAATATCTTTTGGTTTATTTTTCATTTGTGTTTTTCTAATTAATTAACCGGTATTTATTGATGCTAATGTGCTTCCAACCATGAGTTTCCCTTGTTCATATCAACAACAACAGGTACATTTAAAGGAATAGCATCTTTCATTTTCTCTTCAACAATTTCTCTTACTGTTTTTTCTTCTTCTTTATACATATCAAACACAAGTTCATCATGTACCTGAAGGATCATTTTAGTTTTAAGTCCACGCTTCGAAAATTCATTATAGATATTTATCATAGCTACTTTGATCATATCTGCTGAAGAGCCCTGAATGGGTGCATTAATAGCATTTCGTTCAGCGTAGCCTCTTACTACAGCATTGGCAGAATTTATATCTTTTAAGTATCTGCGCCTGCCTAAAATGGTCTTTACATATCCGTGTTCTTTGGCAAAAGCAATTGATGAATTCATATATTCTTTAATTCCGGGATACTTATCGAAATAACTGTTTATTATATCAGCAGCTTCACGTCTGGGTATTCCCAACCTTTCACTTAAACCAAATGCTGATACGCCATAAACAATTCCAAAATTCACAGTTTTGGCATTACGACGCATGTCTTTGGTAACCTCATTGTATTCTACTCCATAAACTCTTGATGCAGTAGCAGTATGTATATCAAGGCCACTGTTAAATGCCTCAGCCATTCCTTTGTCATTACTCAAATGTGCAATTATTCTTAACTCTATCTGTGAATAGTCAGCTGCGAATAATATGAAATCTTCATTTCTGGGGATAAAAGCTTTGCGTATTTCCCTGCCTCTTTCGGTTCGTATTGGAATATTTTGAAGGTTAGGATTATTAGAACTTAACCTACCGGTAGCTGCAACAGCCTGATTATATGAAGTGTGGATACGACCATCTCTTTCATTAACAAGAGCAGGAAGTGCGTCAACATAAGTTGACTTTAGTTTGGTCAGTGATCGGTATTCCAGAATTTGGTTGATGATTGGATGGCGGTGCATCAGTTTTATCAATATATCCTCACCGGTTTTGTATTGCCCGGTTTTCGTTTTCTTTGGTTTATCGGTTATTGCCAGCTTTTCGAACAATACTTCGCCAAGTTGTTTTGGTGATGCTATATTAAATTCATAACCTGACAGTTCAAAAATTTCTTTTTCCAGATCAATTATTTCTTCCTGTAATTGTTTGCTGAAATCATTTAGAGCCTCTACATCAAGTTTTATTCCTTCGGTTTCCATACTGGCAAGCACCGGAACAAGAGGCATTTCCGTTTCATCAAATAGTTTTAATGCATCTGATTTTTTAAGCTCCGGTTCAAAGTGATTTTTAAGCTGCAATGTTATGTCTGCGTCTTCAGCAGCGTATTCCTTTACTTTTTCAAGTTCTACATTACGCATGCTTAACTGATTACGACCCTTTTTACCAATCAGTTCCTCAATCGATACAGGTTTGTAATTAAGATATGTCTCCGATAGCACATCCATATTATGCCTCATGTCTGGTTGTAATAAATAATGTGCGATCATTGTATCGAAAAACGGACCTGACACAAAAATGTCATACCATTGTAATATGCTAATATCATATTTTACGTTCTGACCAACTTTTATAATGCTATTTGATTCGAAAACAGGTTTGAAAACCTGAATAAAATCACGCGCTTCGTTGTAGTTATCTGAAACATGTACATACCAGGCTTCATGTGGTTTAACAGAAAATGAAATACCAACTAGTTCAGAATTATTCGGATCAAGGCCTGTTGTCTCCGTATCAAAGCAGATGACCTTTTCCTTTAACATCATCGAGGCAAGATTTTCAGCTTCCTCAGGTGATTCTATTAATTGATAATTATGTTCTGTAGAAGCAATGGTTTTAAGGGATTGGATTTCATCACTCATTTCATCGCTATCGAAAATTGAAGATTGAACAGCTTCTTCTTTACTTTCTGTTGTGTTATCTGAAAAGAATCGTTTGGCGAAATTCCTGAACTCCAGTTCCTCAAATAGTTCTTTAAGCAATTCTTTATTTGGTTCTTTTAATTCCAGTAACTCTGTATTAAGTTCGATGGGAACATTCAGCTCAATTGTTGCCAGTTTTTTTGATAGAATTGCCTGATCTGCAAAATCCTCAACGTTTTGCTTCTGTTTGCCTTTAAGCTTATCAGTATTTTTAAGAAGATTTTCAACACTATCATATTCACTTATTAGTTTCATGGCAGTTTTTTCACCAATTCCAGGTACACCAGGTATATTGTCCGAAGCATCGCCCCACAGTCCCAGTATATCGATCAACTGTTCCGGTTTTGATATTCCAAAGCGTTCGCAAACATCATAGGGTCCCCAAATCTCTGCTTTATTCCCCATTCTTGCCGGTTTATACATCATTATATTGTCTGTAACCAGTTGCCCAAAGTCCTTGTCAGGTGTCATCATATAGGTTGTAAAGCCTTCCTGCTCTGCTTTTTTCGACAGAGTACCAATTATATCATCAGCCTCAAATCCATCAACAGATAATATAGGTATATTAAATCCTTCAAGTAGTTTCAAAATATAGGGAATGGAGGCCGATAAATCCTCAGGCATTTTTTCACGATTTGCTTTGTACTCGGGAAAATTCTCATGCCTGAATGTCGGGGTTTTTGTATCAAATGCTACTCCGATATGTGTTGGTTCCTGATTTTTAAGTACGTCATATAATGTATTGGCAAATCCGAGTATTGCCGAAGTATTCTGACCCTTGCTGTTTATCCTGGGGTTTCTGCTCAGTGCAAAGTATGCACGGTATATTAATGCCATTGCATCCAGCAGAAATAGTTTCTTCTGTGTATTCATAGAGTAAAATTGAAAACACAAAGGTAAGCGAAATGATATATAATCAGAAATCTATTACCTAAACTAGCTATAAGCTTTACACTACACCTAATAAATACCAAAATTTGATGTATATAAGTGCTACAATTTGAAGGCATTAAAAATAATCAACTATCAACTGTTTGAAACTACTGAAAGCATTGTTATTTCAGGACATTATAATAACTAGCTTTACCTGAAATAACTAAAACCTAATAAGACATGGCGAAAAGTAGCAGCGATAAATCAAACCAGGCGAAAAAAATATTTGTTCTTGATACCTCAGTTATCTTATATAATCACAATGCAATAAACGAATTTGACGATAATGATGTAGCTATTCCTATTACTGTTCTTGAAGAATTGGATAACTTCAAAAAAGGCAATACGATAAAGAATTTTGAAGCAAGAGAGTTCATTAGGTTCCTTGATAGTATCTCAGGTAAGTCAACCATGAAAAACTGGCGAAGACTGAATGGTCCTGAAAAAGGCAGATTTAAGGTTGTTATGAATGAACACAGTAAATTGGATGCCCGTGAAATATTTGATGACAATAAACCTGATCACAAAATTCTTAATGCAGCCATCAAATTAAAGGAAGATTATCCTGACCGAAAAGTTATTTTGGTAAGTAAGGATATAAATCTCAGGTTAAAAGCTAAATCGTTAAACCTTACCTCTGAGGATTTTGAGACAGGTAAAGTAAAGAATATTGAGTCATTATATACAGGTAGCTCAACTATTGAGGATGTAGAACCCACTGTTATCGATAAACTTTATTCACAGGGTTTTTGTGAAGTCAGTGATTTGAATATTGAGGCACAAATTGCCAATCATTATTACATACTCAAAAGCCCGAGTTCATCTGCTCTGGCATTTTATAATCCTATAACCAACAGAATTGAACGTGTTGAAAAGCATAGTGTTTCAAGAATTATACCAAGGAATGCCGAGCAGGTATTTGCCCTTCATGCGATTATGAATCCTGAAGTAAAGCTTGTTACTCTTCAGGGTGTTGCAGGAACAGGAAAAACATTGTTGGCCCTGGCAGGTGCCTGGGAGCAGCGCCGTAATTTTAAACAGATTTATCTTGCACGGCCTATAGTTCCGTTAAGTAACAAAGATATCGGATATCTTCCGGGTGATATTCATGAAAAGATAAATCCATACATGGAACCACTTTGGGATAATCTTAAATTCATTCAGAATCAGTTTGGTGAACAGGACAAAGAATATAAAAGGATAAGCGATGCAATTGAAAGTGAGAAACTTATGATAACTCCTTTAGCTTATATTCGCGGTAGAAGTATTTCAAATATCTGTTTTATTGTTGATGAAGCTCAAAATCTTACTCCTCATGAGGTTAAAACTATAATCACCAGGGCAGGAGAAAACACCAAAATAATATTCACCGGTGATATTTATCAGATTGATACTCCATACCTTGATTCACAATCGAACGGATTATCCGTATTAATAGATAAAATAAAACATCATGAAATTTATGCTCATGTTCGACTTGAAAAAGGGGAACGGTCTGAGTTGGCCAATTTGGCAAATGATTTATTGTAATTGATGAGGATTTTATAGCTTTTGATAGCTGATGAGATCATTTCAGTAACGTGAAATTGTGAACTGTCTGATCGCGGCTTTGTAATGAGTCATGCTAAGGGCATGTACCTTGACAATTGTATTATAAATTGTTATGTTTGCAACAGATTATTTTATCATGAGTTTTAATTATCTGCATAGTCAATTGTCTCACAACCGAAATAGTTGTCTTTTTGAGTGTTGGATATTCTGAAATGCCGACCGGTGAGCAGTTCTCAGGATTAGTTACAATCCCCGAACTTTTTTGATCATAATCCTTTTAATTTCTTTAATTTTTTTCATGCAGGGTACTGTATTTGATATTAAACATTTTGCTATCCATGATGGCCCCGGAATACGTCAGACTATATTTCTGAAAGGTTGTCCTTTGAAATGCTGGTGGTGCCACAATCCTGAATCCAGGAGTTATGGTGTCTCATTTTATAATGTTGAAAAGGCATTAGGAAGAGAAACAATATGTGTTACTGAGAAAGCAGGAAAAAGTTATACAACAGATGAATTAATGCGCGAAATTGTTAAAGACATGGTTTTTTATGAAGAATCAGGAGGTGGGGTAACATTCTCAGGTGGAGAACCACTCGGACAAATAGAGTTTGTTAAGGAAATGCTTTTGAGATGTAGTGAACAAGGTATAAATACTTGTATTGATACAACCGGATATGTATTATCTGAGAAATTAAGAGAAATAGTTGATTATGTTGATCTGTTTTTATATGATATAAAGCATTTGAAAAACTCAGAACATATTAAGTATACAGGAGTTAGCAACGTACAAATAATCAGTAATCTCAGGCTATTGGATAAAATAGGTAAAGAGATATGGATACGCTATCCGTTGATTACCGGTATAAATGATGATGAAAGTGATGTGTATAGGTTAATGGAGTTGTTATCCTCATTGGAAAACGATTATCCGGTTTATATACTTCCATATCATAAAACAGGAAGTCACAAGTATAAAAAAATAGGTGTTGAAAATAAAATGAACGGTACTGTTGAACCTGACAATGACAAAATAGAGAAGGTAGTAAATTTATTTTTAGGTTCTGGCTTTAAGGCTGTCGTTGGAGGTTAAATATTTATTGCCTTTACATGATGAATGTAATTTTTTAGCGAAAACAATAAAAAAGATATTTAGTAATGAATAACAGGATAAAAGAATTAAGAGAAAAAAGTCTTGCGGCTGTGCCTAGAATATCAGAGGAAAGGGCATTGCTTGTTACAGAATTTTATAAAAGTGACATAAGCCGACAAGTGTCTGTTCCGGTTAGACGGGCTATGGCTTTTGATCATATTCTTAGCAATAAAAGAATTTGCATAAATGAAAATGAGTTGATTGTGGGTGAAAGAGGACCCGGACCAAAGGCAGTTCCAACATACCCTGAAATCAACCTGCATTCTGTCAAAGATCTTGATATTCTTGACTCAAGGCCAAAGGTGTGGTTTAAGGTTAGTAAAGAAACTAAAAAAGCTTACGAAGAAATTGTAATACCTTATTGGGAAGGTAGTACTAACAGGGAAAAGATTTTTTCAAATATTGACGGGAAATGGAAAAGAGCTTACGAGGCCGGCGTTTTTACTGAGTTTCAGGAACAAAGGGCACCTGGACATACCGTGCTTGGAAAAAAATTGTTTGAAAAAGGCTTTCTTGACCTGAAAGAAGAAATAGAAGCAAGTATCTCCAACCTTGATTATTTCAATGATGAGAGGGCATACGATAAATACGAGGAATTGAAAGCAATGAAAGTTGTTGCAGATGCAATAGTAAATTTTGCAGTTCGTCACGCTGAAGAACTTGTTAAGCTGGCTGAATCTGAATCAAATGAAGACAGAAAAATAGAACTGATGCAAATGGCAGCAATTTGTAAAAAAGTACCTGCCAATGCCCCTTCAACGTTTCATGAAGCATTACAACATTACTGGTTTATTCATGTTGGTGTGATTACGGAAGTAAATCCGTGGGATAGCTTCAATCCCGGGCGTCTTGATCAGCACCTTTATCCGTTTTACCTTAAAGAATTGGAAGCAGGAACCCTTACAAAACAGAAGGCAACAGAGTTGTTGCAGGCGTTTTGGATAAAGTTTAATAATCATCCGGCACCACCTAAGATAGGAGTAACAGCAAAAGAAAGCAGTACCTATACTGATTTTTCGTTAATAAACCTTGGTGGTGTAAAAGAGGATGGGAGTGATGCTGTCAATGAACTTACTTATGTAATTCTTGATGCTATTGAAGAAATGAGGTTACTACAACCCAGTTCGATGATCCAGGTTAGTAAAAAGAACCCGGACAGATTTATAAAAAGGGCAGCTAAGATCGTGAAAACAGGGTTTGGGCAGCCTTCTGTTTTTAATACTGATGCAATTGTTCAACAGTTGGTATATCAGGGAAAAAGTCTTGAAGATGCCAGAAATGGTGGAGCAAGTGGTTGTGTTGAAACCGGCGCCTTTGGAACAGAAAGCTATATTTTGACAGGTTATTTTAATCTTGTTAAAATATTTGAAATAACTATGTATAATGGTATTGACCCGGTAACTGGGAAAAAGGCAGGTATTAGTACTGGTGATATAACAAGGTTTGAAACTTTTGATATGGTTCTTGAAGCATTTAAAAAGCAGGTTGAGTATTTTGTTGATGTAAAAATTGCCGGAACCAATATTATCGACCGGATTTTCGCTAAAAATCTTCCGGTCCCATTTTTATCCTTGTTGATTGATGATTGTATAAGTACAGGTAAAGATTATAATGATGGCGGAGCGAGATATAATACCAGCTATATTCAGGGAGTAGGTTTGGGAAGTTTAACTGATATTATGACATCGGTTAGGTACAATATATTTGACAAAAAGAATGTAACTTTTAGTGAGTTATTACTTGCAATGCAGCATAATTTCAAAGATAAAACCGAACTGCGAAATTTACTGATAAATGAAACTCCAAAGTATGGAAATGATGATGATTATGCAGATCAACATGCAACTTTAATATTTAATACTTTCCTGAATGCGGTTGATGGTCGCCCAAACACAAAAGGAGGACAATTCAGAATAAATATGTTACCTACCACTTCCCATGTGTATTTTGGAAGTGTAACAGGAGCTACTCCTGACGGAAGATTAGCGCATAAACCATTGTCTGAAGGTATTTCACCGTTTCAGGGTGCTGATAGAAAGGGGCCTTCTGCCGTTATAAAATCAGCTTCAAAAATCGACCACCTGAAGACAGGAGGAACGTTATTGAATCAAAAGTTTACCCCGTCATTACTGGATAATGAAAAGGGTCTTGATTCACTGGTTTCACTTATTCGTGCTTATTTTCGTCTTGATGGTCATCACATTCAGTTTAATGTTATAACAGCAGATCAGTTGCGGGAAGCCCAGAAACATCCTGAAGATCATAAAGATTTGATTGTCAGAGTTGCCGGATATAGTGATTATTTCAATGATCTTGGTGAAGAACTACAGGAAGAGATTATCAGACGATCAGAGCATATTGAATATTAACAGGCATTTTATAATATTCAGGTAGCTCATTATGATTTTGATATGATAATAAATAACACAGGGAGTTTAGCAATGTTTTTTGGTAATAATAACCATACGTTATACAGGTTTTTATTATTTTTGCAATCCGCATTAAAAAATGCACAGGTGGCGATCCTGATAGTTATCTGGAGGTAGACACTAGTTGGTTATTGTTGATTAACTATTGTCACTAAAGCCATATAAATGCCCAAGTGGCGGAATTGGTAGACGCGCTGGTCTCAAAAACCAGTTCCTTCCCTGGAGTGCCGGTTCGATCCCGGCCTTGGGTACTTTGAGGCTGCCTAAACAGGCGGCCTCTTTTCTCATCTTATCAAAGTTAAAGTTCCACTAGTCTTATTATTTCCATCACCATTATCTGATCCTGTCCAGTGTTTACCATTTTTGAATACTGCATTTATACGCCACACATAACTTCCGGTTGGTAATTCCTCACCCTTGTAG
>JANQGJ010000096.1 GCA_028277395.1 Bacteroidales bacterium
ACCATAAAAGTCATAAAAGTTCATATAAGGTAAAAGTTTTGGTATCCTTCTTTTCTTATATGGCCTAATAATGCTTATATGGTTTTAATTAATGCAACCCTAAAAGTCATATAAGTTTCAAGTTTTAATCATTCAGGTAGAGCTCTGAAAAGTTCATTTACGTAAGTTCTTTGGCCTTCTTTATAAAGATTACTGACATTGAAGTTTATTAGTAATCCTTCAGGAACTTCAAGAAGCTTCATATAGGTCATTATTTGAGCCTCATGAACTGGCATTACATAATCAACTGCTTTTAGTTCAACTGGTAATATGTTTTCAATAAACAGATCGCATCTTAACTGTGCGTCTAATTGTAATCCTTTATAGTTAACAGGAATAATTAGTTCTGAGTTATAACGTATTCCACGATTCACTAATTCATACTTGAGGCATTTATGATATACGCTTTCAAGAAGTCCGGGTCCCAGTTCTTTATGTACATCAATTGCTGCTCCATTAACCTTGTATATGAGGTTTCTAAGGTAAGTTTTTGTGATTTGCATTTTAATGTTTCTTTTAAAATGAATGAAAAAATAATAAAGTTAAACTATGATAATTTCACCTGGTAACAAGCAAAATATCGCTTTTAGGGTCAATGAGGAATTCGTAGTATAAAAGTAATACTTTTGCACGAAATAAACTAAATATATATATTGATGATAATTGTTGATGACATTCTTGTATCTGATGAAATAAAAGAAATATATTTTGCATGTGACCTATCAGCTTGTAAGGGTAATTGTTGTGTTGCAGGTGATGCAGGAGCACCACTGGATGAAGATGAAATTTCTGTTTTAGAAGATGATATTGAAGAAATTATTCCAAATATGACACAGAATGGTGTTGAGATTATCAAAAGAACAGGTGTATTTGAATATGATGAAGATGGAACATATGTTACCCCTCTGGTAAATGAGGAGGAATGTGCATTTGTGTATTGGGAAAATGGTATTAGTTTTTGCTCTATAGAAAGAACGTATAATCAGGGTAAGATAAGTTTTCAGAAACCTATCTCATGTCATCTATACCCAATTAGGTTGAGTAATGTAGGTCATGCAATTGCAATTAATTATCACAAATGGGATGTTTGCTCACCAGCATTGCTGAAAGGTAAAAAAATAGGGGACCCATTATATCGCTACCTAAAGGTTCCGTTAATTCGTAAATTTGGATCGGAATGGTACGAAAAACTAGTTGGAAGAATAAAGTCAGATGATTAGAAATTATTCGGTAGGAGCTGGAGCAACTACCATACCATCAAGTTCCTTATCGATGTGAAACATGCCTGCTTTATCATTACCTACAAGCTTTATTTTATCGAGTATTGTATTGAACAAATTCTCCTCCTCCAATTGTTCTGTAATGTACCATTGAAGGAAATTGGAAGTAGTATAATCCTTTTCACTTAGAGCAATTTCATATAGTTGGTTGATTGATTCGGTAATGAATTTTTCATGATCCATAACTTTTTCAAATACGTCAAGAAGAGACTCAAATTCGCTTGTCGGTTGTTCAATCTCCACAAGTTGTGCTTTACCTCCGCGGTCATTTACATAATGAACAAGTTTGAGCATATGCATTCTTTCCTCGTCTGCATGATCATACAGGAATTTTGCTGCTCCCGGGTAACCTTTAATCTCACACCATATTGCCATAGCAAGATATAAACGTGAAGAATATTCTTCTTTCTTAATTTGATCATTTATCGCTGACTGAACATTTGTATTTATCATAACCTTCATTTTTTTGATTGTGCAAAGATATGGAATAAACAAATATTACCAATGATGGAGAAACGGTAAAGAAGTTAATTAATTTTTAAAAAAAACGCAGAACCAAAACTGATTCTGCGAATTATATATTTTATGGTTTACTATTAACCATTTAAGGCCTCAGCTCCACCTACAATTTCCAGAATTTCGTTGGTAATAGATGCCTGACGCGCTTTATTATAGGTAAGTTTAAGATCCTTAAGCATTTCATCAGCATTTTCAGTGGCCTGATGCATTGCTGTCATTCGTGCTCCATGTTCGGATGCGAAGCTGTCAAGTAATGCTTTATAAAACTGTACTTTAATTGCTTTGGGAACCAAAGCTTCAAGAATATCGGTTTTATTAGGTTCAAAAATGTAGTTAGCATTCCTTTCTTTTACATTATCTGTGCCTCGTTCTTCATTCTCAACAACCGGTAAAAACTGTTCTTCCTGAAGTAATTGTACAGCAGCATTTTTGAACTGGTTGTAAATTAAAATTATTTTATCATATTTTTTATCTACAAACGACTGCATTAAATCTTCTGCAATCGGTGAAGAATTTTCAAATGACAGGTTATCAAAGATATCGGTATTAACTTCAAAAGGTTCATAACCTGCTGAAATAAGTCCATCAGCTCCTTTCTTGCCAATACACATTAAACTGATATTTCCATTTTTGTACTGATCAGCATATTTGCCTTCGATAAGATTTACAGCACTCTTTACAACACTGGCATTGAAAGCACCACAAAGACCACGATTAGATGTTATTGTGACAATTAGTATTTTTTGAGCACCACGATCAGCAGAAAAAACTCCTTCATCAGATCCTTCCATGTCAGTTGTGAGGTCCTGCATTATACTCTGGAGTTTTAGTGCATAAGGTCTCATATTCAAAATGGAATTCTGAGCCCTTCTCAGTTTTGATGCAGCAACCATTTTCATGGCACTGGTAATCTGCCGGGTGGAGTTAACGGATGTTATTCGTACGCGTACTTCCTTGAGGCTGGCCATAACTATTATTTGTCAGTTTTTTCTTCAAATTGACGAGATACTTCAGCAGCAGCTTTCTTTATTGCTTCTGTAAGCTCATCTGTATATTTTCCTTCGCCAAGTTGTTTTATAACATCTTTATGATGTGTATCCATGTGTAACAAAAATGCATCCTGGAAATCAATAATTCTGTTTACGGGAATTTTTGAAAGAAGGTTTTGAGAACCACAATAAATGATTGCTACCTGTTCTCCTACAGTTAAGGGAGAATACTGTGGCTGTTTCAATATTTCAACATTGCGTTTACCCTTTTCCAACACAGCCATTGTTGCAGCATCCAGATCGGAACCAAACTTGGCAAATGCCTCTAATTCACGAAATTGTGCCTGATCTAGTTTTAATGTACCGGCAACTTTTTTCATGGATTTGATCTGAGCATTACCCCCAACCCGTGACACTGAAATACCAACATTAATAGCAGGGCGTATTCCGGAGTTAAACAGATCACTTTCAAGGAATATCTGTCCGTCAGTAATAGAAATCACATTGGTTGGGATATAGGCACTAACATCACCTGCCTGAGTTTCAATAATAGGAAGAGCCGTTAATGATCCACCGCCAACAACCATGTCCTTAATACTTTCAGGAACATCATTCATTTGTTTTGCAATATCATCAGAGTTAATAACCTTGGCAGCTCTTTCCAGTAATCTTGAATGTAAGTAAAACACATCACCAGGATATGCTTCCCTGCCAGGTGGACGACGCAGCAATAGCGAAACTTCTCGGTATGCAACAGCCTGTTTACTAAGGTCATCATAAATAACCAGAGCAGGACGACCTGTATCACGGAAATACTCACCAATTGCTGCACCGGCAAAAGGAGCGTAAAATTGCATTGCAGCCGGATCAGAGGCAGAAGCCATAACAATGGTTGTATATGCCATAGCACCATTTTCTTCCAGAGTTTTCTGAATGTTTGCTATGGTTGATCCTTTTTGTCCTGAAGCTACATAAATACAGTAAACAGGTTCACCTTTTTCATAAAACTCCTTCTGATTAATTATTGTATCAATGGCAATTGCAGTTTTCCCTGTCTGACGGTCACCAATAATCAACTCACGCTGACCTCGACCAATTGGTATCATTGCATCAATAGCCTTAATACCTGTCTGTAATGGTTCATTTACAGGTTGCCTGTAAATTACACCGGGAGCTTTTCTTTCGAGTGGCATTTCATAAGTATCACCTTCAATTGCACCTTTGCCATCGATAGGTTCACCGAGTGTATTTACAACACGGCCAAGCATACCTTCACCTACTTTAAGTGAAGCAATGCGCCTGGTTCTTTTCACACTATCACCTTCGTTAATATTACCGGGTTCACCAAGTAACACAATACCAACGTTATCTTCTTCCAGGTTAAGCACAATGCCCATTAACCCGGTTTTCTCAAATTCAACCAATTCGCCCGACTCAACATTTGTAAGTCCATAAACGCGGGCAATACCGTCTCCAATTTGTAATACAGATCCTACTTCTTCCAATACTGCTTCAGATTCGAAGCCTGCTAGTTCTTTGCGAAGAATTGCTGATACTTCAGCCGGTTTAATGTCTGCCATACGATATTATTTTTACTTTGTTAAAACTGTATTTCATACAGGTTTTCTGAGAAACCTTTTTTTAACTTATTCAATTGTTTAATTATACTTGCATCATATTGATAGTCCTGAAAATTAACAACGAATCCTCCTATCAGGTCTTCGTCAACGTTTTCAGTTAATTCAATGTTCATTTTAGTTACATCTTTTAGTTTCTGACTTATATCGTCAGTAACTTTTTTGTCAGCTTTCTGAGCAGTTACAAGGTTAACCGGTAAAATGTTTTTGTGTTCTTTGTAAATACTATCGAACGCTTCACATATATATTGAATATATTGTTCACGACCCTTATTAGTAATTAGTCTGAGAAATTTAATTGTCAACTCCTGAATGTTGTTTTCAAACAGTTTATTCAGAATGTTTACTTTCTTGTGAGCATCAATAACAGGATTAGCGATAATAACCCTTAACTCCCTGCTTTCTTCAAAAACTTCACCTACAAGTATGAGGTCAGAGTTTACTTTATCCAGTACTTTAAGCTCAAGTGCAAGATCGAATAATGCTTGCGCATATCTGGTTGATAATAGTTTGATTCTCATGCTAATATTCTTAGTTTAAGCTGGTTTCATTAAGTAGCTTCACCGCATATTCGGTTTGTTTCTTTTTGTCTTTAAGTTCTTCACGAAGAATTTTTTCAGCAATATCAATCGAATATGTTGCAATAGTATTTTTTATTTCAACTAATGCCGCCTTTTTCTCACTTTCAATTCTTTCTCTCGCACTTTCAACTATTTTGTCAGCAGAAACCTGTGCCTTTTCTTTAGCTTCATTAATCATTTTTTCTTTTAAAGCCCTTGCTTCTCTAAGAATAGTATCTCTCTCATCTTTAGCTTCACGTATAAGTTCCTCATTACCAACTTTAAGTTTTTCCATAGCTTCTTTAGCCTTTTCAGCAGAAAGTAAGGCTTCTTCGATAGATTTCTCTCTTTCTTCCAATGCTGAAGTAATTGCAGGCCAGGCAAATTTTGCCAATACCCAAAGCAGTACTCCGAAAGCAAGGGTCATCCAGATTACTAGTCCAAAACCAGGATTGATTAACGACATAATATTTTGTTTTTAATATTTATTAAATGACAGTTACAAAGCACTGTCGTATACTTTTCTAAAATTACTGTTGTAATGCAGCCTACCGCTACACTACAACAGAATTAATCATTAGAGTGTTATTAATTATAAGAATACAATCAACAAACAAACAACGATTGCAAAAAATGCAACACCCTCAATAAGAGCAGCAGCAACAATCATATTCGAACGAATGTCACCAACGGCTTCAGGTTGACGGGCAATAGCTTCAACAGCACCACGACCGATTTGACCAATGCCAACACCTGCTCCAATTGCAGCTATTCCGGCACCCATACCTGCACCCATTTTAGCGTAAGGAGCAAGGTCGGCCACAGCCTGTAATAAAATTGCTAATAGTTCCATAGTTATTGTTTTATTAATTTAATAATGGATTAAATTCGTTAATGAGCTTCTTCAGTTGCCATACCAAAATACAAAGCTGAAAGAAGAGTAAATACATATGCCTGAATAAAGGCGACTAAAACTTCCAGGATATCCATAAAAATGGAAAATCCAACTGAAATCACGGCAACACCATATCCGGCACCTGCTGCAATTTCACCAAATATAAATATCAGGCTGATGAAACCTAAAATAATGATGTGTCCGGCGCTGATATTGGCAAAAAGACGAACCATAAGAACAAATGGTTTTGTAAATACACCCATGAGTTCTACAACTGGCATCAATGGTATAGGCATTTTAAGCCACCATGGAACACCAGGTGCATTAACAATGTGTAACCAATAGTTCTTATTACCGCTGAAAGTTGTTATAATAAAGGTAAACAGTGCTAGTACTCCTGTTACTCCAATGTTCCCTGTAACATTAGCACCACCTGGGAAAAATGGAACAATTCCCATCAAATTGTTTAATAAAATAAAGAAGAAAATAGTTAATAAGAAAGGTAAATATTTCTTGTATCTCTTCTCACCTATTGATGCTTTTGCAATATCATCACGAACAAAAATTATTATAGGCTCAAGAAATGATTGCAGCCCTTTTGGTGCTTTGCCTTCTCTTCTTTTGTAAGCTTTAGCAACGGAAGTAAATACAAAAATCAAAATGAACATGCTAATAAATATGGCAAGTACATTCTTTGTAAAGGAAAAATCAAGATCAGGTCTTACTTCTTCACCATCTGAATTTTTACGTACTAGTTTGCCGGCATTCATATCATGATGCGAAATGTAATAACCATTATGTGAATCATGGTGGTGAAAAACAGAAGACATAAAGAAGTGAAATTTACCTTCGTCGTAAAGCATTATCGGTAATGGAACGCTTACATGTGTATGTCCTATGGTCATAATATGCCACTCATAGGCATCAGTAATATGTTCAATTATCATTTCTCCGGCCTGAAATTCCTCTTCCATGATTTCATCCTGCCAGTTTTCAGATGAATTCTGGTTGCCATGATCATCATGTTGAGCCGATAAATTAATAGATACCAGTATAAAAAAAACGGCAAACGCCATTGTGAATGCAAGTGTTCCAAATCTGTGTAATATACTACTCATTTACAAAGGAATATTGATAAGTTTAACCTAGTAAAATTAGCGTGCAATTTTACGAATAATTACCGAATAACAAAAGTGAAAAATTAATTAATTTATTTACTGGGCTTTATATCTTTACGTAAGTCCTTATCTGGAAGTAATCTAAATAAAAAAATATTTTGTTTTTAATGGAAAAAATCGTAATTTCACAGCATAGCAAAGAATACTAACAACTCTGTTTTATAGAATTTTGTTTGATTGTTCATCAAATCTTTACAGAGGTTAAAAAGATAAGACCATGAAAACTTATATCGCAACATTACTACTATGTGTTTTTCTAATTTCATTTAACTCATGTGAACAGAAAACTAAAACAAACTGCAAAAAAGATAAAGAAGCAATTGAAAACCTGCTCGAGAATTATATAATAGCGAATGAAAATCAGGATTTTGAACTAATTGAAGAGATATGGGCTGCAGATGATGACATAATCCTGTATGGTACTGATTCTGATGAAAGGCTAATGGGATGGAAGAGTATAAAAGAGGCTATCAAAGAACAATTCGGATATATTACTGACACTTATATTTCAGCATCAAACCAACTTATAAAATTAAATTGCACTGGAAATACTGCCTGGTTTGCCGAAACTTTGAACTATAATTACATGTACCGTGGTGAAGCTCATAGTTATGAGGGACTCAGGTTTACCGGTGTTGTTGAAAAAATAGATGATAAGTGGGTATTGGTGCAGGCTCATCTTTCCGTACCCGCATCTGTGGGAATTGGTGATAATTAGTAATTAAGCAATACTTCTTTAACAGATGTTGATTCTGGTTCGAAGAATCCACCACTGTATTAACCAGCATAATTAAATACATTATCTTAATTCTAACCACCTTGGTTTTAGAGTTTGGTTAAGCAAACCCAAGTGTTATTTATTCACAGTAGGGGTAAATTGGGATTTAACTGTCATATAGTTAGATGATAATGATCTAATGAACTCATGAAATCTCTTTGTAAAATGAAAAAGCTGGTTATAATACTTTTCGTGATGATATTTTCATTTTCGGTAACAGGTACTGAAATGCGGGATAATCCAAATTTTAATTATTCATTTGACATAGAGCATTCTGCTATTTTATCTGATTCTTTATGCCCTGTAACTAATCTTCAGGCAGAGTTCACAAATATGGTTACTGCTCAGATTTACGTAACCTGGGATTTCCCAAATCCATGTCCCACCACAGCACTTTTTCAGTATTTTTTAATATCAAGAAATGATCTTGTTATTGGAACAACGGTTGATCAGTATTTCACAGATTTACTACCTGATTTTGGCACTTACTGTTATACAGTTGTTCCGGTATATGATGCAGGTAATGGTGCAGGAGCAACAACCTGTATTGACTGGCTGATACCCTCAATGTGTTGGGATCCTGTAATAATTTACAATGAGCAATGGATAAATTATCAGGAAGATGTAGTATTAACAATAGAGAATTGTGGAGATGGTATACTTGATTTTGTGTTTCCGGATTATGTTTCCGGAAGCAGGTTTTCATGTGATATGCAGGTTGCTTTATATGATAGCTATGGAGACGGATGGAATGGTGGATATCTGGATGTATTTGTAAATGGAATTCTGGTTATTGACAGTATTACTCTTGTTAATGGAGGAGGGCCTGAATATTATTCATTTCCTGTTGAAGATGGAGACGATATAAGTACCGTATTTACAGCAGGACAATGGCCGGAAGAGAATTCATATGAAATTATTGATGGTGATGGTAATGTAATATATTCTGCAGGTGATGCTAGCATTCCGGCAGGATTAGTATTTGGAACCTGCCCACAACCAGGCTTTATAGTTGACCTTGAACCTGCCACCGGACAAATTCCGGCGGGACAATCAATGGAAATAGTCATTACATATGATGCAACCGGTTTTCCAACAGGACTGTATAATGAATGGCTGAACTTCGAATCGAACGACACCTTACATTTGATTGATAGTATTCAAAATCAAATGCTGGTTTATTTACCTGCAACAATTTATGGATATGTGCATAATTGTAATACAGGACTTCCAATTGCCGGGGTATCAGTAACAGCAGGTAGTGGTTATGCAGGGAACGGATATTCTGATGAAACTGACGAGTTTGGCTATTATGAGTTTGATGTTGATGAAGACACTTATGATGTTGAATTTAATTTACTTGGATTTAACGATGTTATTGTTGCTGATTCAACCGTTGTTGCCGGCACGATGAATGAAATTAGTATCTGTATGTCTGAATCCCCATATCCGGTTAGCTGGGTTATTGCAAATCCAGATTTAGATGATACCGAGTGTTTAATAACCTGGGGATTACCCATGGGAATTTACGAGATAATATATGATGATGGAGAACCAGATGATTTCGTAATTTGGACAGTTCCGGGTAATGCTGTTGCAGTAAGGTTTACTCCTGCCGGTTATCCGGCTACCATACTGGGAGCAAGGTTTAATGTTGGAGATGGCAGTTTTCCGGGAGGAACAAATTTTCTGGGAACACAAATGGGAATAGGTGTGCTTGACGATGATGGTCCCGCGACTATGCCTGGAACAGTTTTGGATTCTGCTGTTGTAGATATAACAAATTATGGCTGGATAGATATTAACGGAGTATTTGATGATACGATAAACAGCGGAGATTTCTATATTGTATTATGGCAACTAGGTGATGCTACATCTTCAGCTCCAGTTGCTGTAGATACAGACATTCCAACCGTTTACCGGTCATATGTGAAATTGGATGGTACCCCATGGTCAGTATCACCTTATCAGGACTTTATGATCAGATCCTTTATTTATGGACCAAATGCCAGCGTATTTTGTAATAGTTCTTCCGATGAAATTATTCAGTTACCTAAAATAACAGAAGGACTGTTTCTGGCGACCAGCTTGCCTGAATCTACTTCAGGAACAGTTAAGGATGGTGAATTTAGACCCTTAAACTTTTCTGGGTCAGGCCGTGATTTGATCGATTACACCGTTGCTGTAATAAGTGATTTTAATCCGGATTTTGGCCCTATAACAGGAACATTAACCCCAATAGCTAATACCACAGATTTGCAATATATCGACAATTCTTTTGCAAGTTATGATGAAGGATTTTACGCATATGCAGTAAAGGCAAATTATGACCTTGACGATTCTGACTGGACTTTTTCAAATACAGTTGGTCATTTAATTTCAAATGAGGTTACAATTATTGTTCACTCTTGCGCTGATAGTATTAAAAATGCTGAAGTTATCATGTTAGGCAACGAATACCCTTATCATGCTCACTTTGGCACAACAGATTCAACAGGTTTTGTTGTATTTGACAGTGTGATTGACGGCCCTTACGATCTGTTCATATCAAGTGCTGGTTATTATGCGTTTAATGATGGAATATATATAAACAGTGATACTGTAATAGGATTTGAATTAATTCAGAAAATGTATGTGCCTACGAATCTTGAGGTTAATCCTCTTACTTCGGTTGTTACCTGGGATGAACCTATGATAACTCAGCTCTATCTGGAAGATTTTGAAGATCCGACATTTCCACCACCAGGATGGCAGTCATTTACAATGGGAGAGGGATGGTACCGTTATGATGAAGGTCCATCTCATTGGCCAATTCCGCCTGGAGACGGATTCTATGCTATATCAAGTGATCCGGGAGCAGGAAGCTATACTGATGGAACACTAAACTACCTGATCACTCCTGAATTAGATCTTAGAGAAAGTGATGACTTTGAATTGAAGTTTGACTACGTATTCAATGGAGATAATATGCATGGAGCATATGTAGAATACAGTTATGATGCTGGAGCTACATGGGAGGTGCTCGAAAGTATGTCAATTAAATATGACTGGACATCTGCTATCGTTGATTTATCAATGTTATCAGGTACGGATTCAGAACCCGTTACTTTTGGGTTTCATAGCTTTGACGATGGTTTTGATGCTTCTGGTTGGGCAATCGATAATGTGGAAGTAACAAATGGTCCAGCTGACGTACTGGCATATTATATTTTTTTAAATAATGTTTTCTATACCCAAACCAATTACGATCAAACATCATGTGTTTTTACAGATCTTATCTATGGAGAAACTTACGAATCATGTGTGGTAGCAGTTTATGATTGTGGAACAAGCGATCCTGTTTGTACCACATGGACATCAACATACCTGTATCCTCCGCGTAGTTTAATAGATGACTACGTATACAATACCGATGAAGTTCCGTTGAGATGGAATCCGCCAATGCAGGACACGGTAGTTCCGGATGGAATATTGTCATTTAATGTATATAGCGACAGCATATTAATAGCTGATGTTAGTTACGATGGTCAGGATGTTGATGAATGGATAACCTATGTTGATATTGATGTAGATCCTGACACATTGAATTACTGGGTGTCGGCAAACTACGATCTTGCTTTGTTTGGTTATCCTGGTGATACTGCGGAATCTGCATGGAATGGTCCAAATGAGGTAAGCGTTGTATGGGGCTTTTTTATTCCATTTGATGAAGGATGGGATTATGGTACTTTTGCTTTCCAAAACTGGACACTCAATGAAAATGCAGCAAACTGGGTAATTAATTCACAGCAAGGAGATCCTGAACCATCAGCCCAGTTTACATGGGATCCTCTACTTGAAAATGGTTATTCAGCAACGTTAACCAGCTATCCGATTATAGTTGACTATTTAACAGAAGGAGATCTTTATTTAAGCTATGACCTTGAACTGGAAAACAGAAACCCAACAGGTGAAGAAAAAATGCTTGTAGAAGTATTTGATGGCCAAATTTGGAATACAGTGTCTAAACATAGCAACAATGAATCTGATCTGATTACAAATACTGTTAACATTTCTGATTTTGCTACAGGCAATACCATAAACATCCGTTTTAATGCTACAGGCCAAAACTCTTTTGATATAATTTCATGGTTTGTTGACAATATATATGTTTACAGAGAGTGTACTGCTCCAGAAGACCTTACAGGCGAATCGAAATGGGATCCGGCAACACCATATTTACAAATATGCTGGAATGCTCAAAATATTCAAGATGCTGAAAGAATATCAGATAAAGTTCAGGACTTATCTGAGGGTTTAAATTTAGATAATGAAATTACAATGTCTGATTATATTGTAAATAATCAGTCACGAAATATTTCAGGTTTTAACATATACAGAATGGCAGAAAATGAAACTGAGTATGAACTGTATGATTTTGTTGAATACATTGAGGGGCAAACAGATCATTGCTATAATGATTTTAATGTAACATCTGGGATAGGATATTTTTACAAAGTAACTGCATTATATGAAAGTGATACTGACGTGTGTGAATCTTCATTTGCAATGGCACTTGAATTACCAATGGATGATTATGTTTATTTGTGGCTTGTTGTCGGTATTGATGAAAGCAGTAAAGATCGTTTAGAAATATTTCCAAATCCGGCCCATGATTATATCAATGTTAGTTCGACTACTCAATTAAAACAAGTTAGTATAACAAACCATATTGGACAGGAAGTTTATTCAGAAAAGCATTTCAATAATACCAGTGTTAAAATAAACACATCAAACTATGAAAGTGGATTATACATACTAAGTATAAAAACAGATAAAGGTACAGCTACCCAAAAAGTGGTTATCTTATGATAACATGGAGTGTATAACTCCAACCTGATTCCGTGATTATTGGGAGCATATGTGGTTTATATGCTCCCATTTTTTTCCCAATCCTGATTGTATGAATTTAAAAAGGCTTGATCAATATTTTTATCTTTGCAGATTAAATCTTACACACTTTGTATGAAAAGGATAATAATTTTAATTATAACAATTCCATTCCTGTATTCATGTAACCAGGGGAATGATCAATCAATCAATGATAAGCCTGAAAAGGAAAATTATGCTGTAGCTGACACTGAAGAAGACGGATCTGTAAAATTAACTTATGCAACCGAAGGATCAGGTATAAATACCGATAAATATGATTCTACCTCCAATGAACCAAAACCAATATCCGGATTGGTGTCAAAACATGGTAATGATGCTTCAAATAGCGATTCAAAAGAAGCGAAGGAAGAGGCTTTGAGAATAAGGAGAGCACATACCGAGTTTAACAATGGAACAACGTATTATAAAGAAGGAAACCTGGAAAAAGCCATTGAATCATTTAAAAAATCGCTCGAATATAAACAGGATAATGCAAAAGCATTTTACAATCTGGGCAAGATCTATTATGAGCTGGGTCAAAAAGAGTTATCGCATTCATATTATAAAGACGCTGTTGAGCTAAATCCAAATGATTCATTATCGATGGTTGCAATAGGGTTAATATATTATGAAAAAGGAAACATTGAGGAAGCTTCAAGATACTACGAAAAAACCCTGGAAATTGCACCTAAATTCGGAATGGTGTACTTTAACAGAGGGACTATGTTGGGGCAAAACAATCAATATGAACTAGCACTGGAAGACTTGAATAAAGCAATAAAATATGATCCGCAAAACTCTGAAGCATTTATTAATCGTGGATTAGCTCATTTTTACATGAGAAATCTTGATCTGGCTTGCAAGGACTGGAAAAAAGCAGAATCCATGGGAAATCCCAAGGGTAAAGACGCGGTTAAGCTTTATTGTTCAGGAAATCCAAATCGAAAAAACAATAAATAGGTAATAGCTTCCGGTTTATAACTAATACATGATTATAGTAAAATAAAAAACCCGGCTATTATTTACGATAACCGGGTTTTTGGTGGTTTCCTGTTAAAATACAGGGAATGTATATTATTCGGCCAGAATTAATACTTTGTTCTCAAGTACTTCGATTACACCTCCGTTTATATCAAAAAATTCTTCTTTGCCTTTATTTCTGATTTTAACTTTTCCCTGCTTAAGAGCAGAAATCAATGGTGCATGATTATTTAATATTTCAAATGATCCGTCAATACCTGGAAGTTGAACCAGCTCAGCATCACCTTCATAAATTGTAGTGTCGGGAGTAATTATTTCAAGATTCATTTTGCAACAGTTTGATATTAGAACACACTATTCTTAATTTACAGTTTTGTCAATGAGATCAGGTGTTACTTACTTTCGGCCATAAGCCTTTTTCCTTTTTCAATAGCTTCATCGATCGTGCCAACAAGGTTAAATGCTGCCTCTGGATATTCATCAACTTCGCCATCGAGTATCATATTAAAGCCTTTTATTGTATCTTCAATGGAAACAATGGTGCCTTTCAAGCCTGTAAACTGTTCAGCAACATGGAAAGGCTGCGATAAAAACCTTTGTACCCTACGTGCTCTGTGCACAATAAGTTTATCCTCTTCACTAAGCTCATCCATACCAAGAATAGCAATAATATCCTGTAACTCTTTGTAACGTTGTAGAATATTTTTAACTCTTTCTGCTGTATTATAATGATCTTCACCTACAATCTCAGGTGTTAAAATTCGAGAAGTAGAATCCAGTGGGTCAACTGCAGGATAAATTCCAAGTTCGGAGATCTTTCTGCTCAATACAGTTGTAGCATCAAGGTGTGCAAAAGTTGTTGCCGGTGCGGGGTCTGTAAGGTCATCAGCAGGAACATAAACTGCCTGAACCGATGTAATAGATCCTCTTTTTGTTGAGGTAATTCTTTCCTGCATAATACCCATTTCAGTGGCAAGAGTAGGTTGATAACCTACCGCTGATGGCATACGGCCAAGTAGTGCAGACACTTCAGAACCTGCCTGAGTAAAACGGAAAATATTATCAATGAAAAACAATATATCACGACCTCCTGACTTTTCATCTCCATCACGGAAATATTCAGCCATGGTTAATCCTGATAATGCAACACGGGCACGGGCTCCCGGTGGCTCATTCATCTGGCCAAATACCAGTGTCGCCTGAGAAGTTTCAAGTTCCTTTTTGTCAACTTTAGAAAGATCCCAGCCACCTTTCTCCATACTTTCGATAAATTCTTTACCATATTTAATTACTCCGGATTCAATCATTTCACGAAGCAGGTCGTTACCTTCACGTGTACGCTCCCCAACTCCTCCGAAAACAGAAAGTCCGGAATATGATTTAGCAATATTGTTAATAAGCTCCATAATGATTACGGTCTTACCAACACCAGCTCCACCAAATAATCCGATTTTTCCACCTTTTGAATACGGCTCAATAAGATCAATTACCTTTACTCCCGTATAAAGTATTTCTTTAGTTGTACTAAGTTGTTCGTAAGTTGGAGGATCCCTGTGGATTGGATACCTTTTTTCTGAATCAACATTTCCCAAACCATCAATGGCATCACCAATTACATTGAATAATCTTCCTTTGATATCATCTCCGGTAGGCATTGATATTGGGTGTCCGAGGGCTTCTACTTCCATACCACGTTGTAGTCCTTCTGATGAGTCCATTGCAATAGTACGTATAGTATTCTCCCCGATAGCCTGTTGTGCTTCCAGTATCAATTTTTCACCATTTTCTCTGATAATTTGCAGAGCGTCAAAAATTTTTGGAAGGTTTTCCTCTTTTTCGAAAACTACGTCGATAACTGGACCAATAACCTGTGCTATATGTCCAACGTTTTTTTTCTCCATAAAAAGCTATAATTTAAGGATTTTAATGTGGGCGCAAATATAATAATTTATACTTATTATAAAGAACATATAGCATCTAAAATTTGTTATCAATTCAGTTATATTATTATATACATATAAAACCATATGTACTATCCTTGATACACGGAACATGCAGAAAGATAATTGATGGAAATAAATTGACTAAAAATGATTAATTGATTAACTTTGTATCCTCCTACAAAGCTTTAATAATGGTAAATGAAGAAATAAAATTGCTAAATGAGCAAATCACTAAACTGGATTCAAAAGATTTTGATTTTGAAGCCTGGAAGAAATATTCGTTGCTTATTCTTACCCGTATTTTTGGAGGTAACGATGTCAAGGTGAAACAGCTTAAAGGGATTGAATTTGAGTTTAATTCATGGTCGCTACGCGATGCTTCAGGAAATGAATCGTATGAAGAAGGATCGAAAAAGCTTGCAAAAGAAGTGATCACAGCTGCAATTGATGAATTGAATATTTATGGACTTCCAGAGCAAAGAAAAGCCGGGAACAATGATATTTCGGATGAACTGTTAACAATAATTCTTGATGAATTCAAAGGGTCGCAAGTTAAAGAACTTAGGAAAATACTTAACTCAAAAAGCAATTTGACAGAAAAGAAACGCCTGATTAAAGAATTGATTGAAGAATTAGGTGAATTTACAGGCATTGAGATTCTTACAAACATATTAACAAATAAAAGAGTAATTCAATCTTTAAAAAAATATAATTAATAGTTACATGTAGCCCAACTTAAAGATCTTTACCTAAAGTAATTATAGGATTTATTGTAACCTGAATCTTAATTTTAATATGAGATAAATGTCTTTTGTACATAACCTTCTTACAGCTTTTCAATTACAAACTATTAAACTAATTACTTTATAAATAAAACAGTAGGCTAACTACCTCATTTTTTATTAGTTTTGCAGGCTAATTTTTTAAAATACTATAATAGTTTCCTGATGGGAAGAAAGTACAACGAATATTCGCAATTAAATCTTCCTCAACTTGCAGAGGAAGTTAGGGCAAATTGGGAGCAAAATGATGTTTTTGCCAGAAGTCTGGAAAACAGGAGGGATAATGAACCTTTCGTTTTTTACGAAGGACCACCTTCTGCAAATGGTGTTCCAGGCATTCATCACGTTATGGCTCGTACAATTAAGGATTTATTTTGCAGATATCAAACTTTAAAAGGCAGGTTTGTTGAACGTAAGGCAGGATGGGATACTCATGGTTTACCTGTAGAGATTAGTGTGGAAATGACCCTTGGTATCACAAAAGATGATATTGGAAAAAAAATCAGCGTTGAAGATTATAACAAGGCCTGTCGGACTGAAGTACTAAAATATAAGGATCTTTGGGATGACCTAACTAAGAAAATCGGATATTGGGTTGATCTGGAACATCCGTATATTACATTTGATAATAAATATATTGAATCGGTATGGTATCTTTTAAAGATGCTTCATGACAAAGAACTGTTGTATAAAGGTTACAGCATTCAACCTTATTCACCGGCTGCCGGAACCGGATTAAGTACCCATGAAATAAATCAGCCCGGTTGTTATCGTGATGTTACAGACACAACGGCGGTTGCTCAGTTTAAAGTTGTGAAAAGTGAAGCACCGCATAAAGTATATGATGATGTAGAAGGGGATTTATTTATCCTGGCATGGACCACAACTCCTTGGACATTGCCTTCCAATACAGCTTTAGCTGTTGGTGATAAGATCGATTATGTTAAAGTTGTAACATTCAACCAATATACCGGAACACCTATCACTGTAATTCTTGCAAAGGACAGGTTGAACCATTACTTCAATCCTAAAAATGAGGAATTGTCATTTGAAGAGTACAAACCCGGTGATAAGAAGGTGCCATTTAAAGTTGTTGGTGAATTTAAGGGATTTGAATTAACAGGTATTGTTTATGAGCAATTGTTTCCATGGGTTAAACCAATGGGTAAAGCATTTGAAGTTATACCCGGAGATTTTGTTACAACTGAAGATGGTACCGGTATTGTACACATAGCACCCACTTTTGGTGCAGACGATGATCGTGTAGCAAGAATTATGGGTATTGAACCTCTGGTTGTTATTGACAACACCGGTGAGCGTCGTCCTATGGTGGATTTTAAAGGCAGATTTTTTAACATTGATGACCTTGACATAGATTTTGTTAAGGAATATGTAAATGTTGAAGCGTACAAAGAATTTGCCGGAAGATTTGTAAAAAATGATTATGATGAATCGCTTGCTAAAAATGATACCACACTTGATATAGATCTGTCAGTGAATCTAAAGAAAGCAAATAAGGCATTTAAAGTTGAAAAACATGTTCATAGTTATCCGCATTGTTGGAGGACTGATAAGCCAATATTATATTATCCGTTGGATAACTGGTTTATTAAAACTACAGCTTTAAAAGACCGAATGATAGAGTTAAATGGTACTATCAATTGGAAACCTAAAGCTACCGGAGAAGGTCGTTTTGGCAACTGGCTTGAAAATCTTGTTGACTGGAACCTTTCAAGGTCAAGATATTGGGGAGTCCCATTGCCAATTTGGGTTACTGAAGACAGGTTGGAAATAAAAGCAATTGGTTCTGCTGAAGAATTAAAATCCGAGGTTGAGAAATCAATTGAAGCCGGATTTATGGTGAAAAATCCATTGGCGGATTTTGAACCGGGAAATATGTCAAATGAAAATTATAAGACATTTGATTTCCACAGACCTTATGTTGATGAAATAATACTGAAATCAGATACAGGTAAAAAAATGATGCGTGAACCCGGTCTTATTGACGTATGGTTTGATTCAGGGTCTATGCCTTATGCACAATTTCATTATCCTTTTGAAAACAAAGAAGTATTTGAGAGAAATTTTCCGGCAGATTTTATTGCGGAAGGTGTTGATCAGACAAGGGGGTGGTTCTTCACGCTTCATGCCATTGCATCGATGTTATTTGATTCTGTAGCATATAAAACAGTCGTTTCAAATGGTTTAGTACTTGATAAAAAAGGCAATAAAATGTCAAAAAGGCTGGGCAATGCAGTTGATCCGTTCGAAACAATTGAAAAATACGGACCGGATGCCACCAGGTGGTATATGATTACAAATTCACAGCCCTGGGATAATTTAAGGTTTGATATAGCCGGGGTAGATGAGGTAAGAAGAAAATTATTGGGCACTTTATATAATACTTATTCATTTTTTGCACTTTATGCAAACATTGATGGTTTTACATACAGTGAAGATGAAATACCGGTAAATGAAAGAACAGAACTCGACAGATGGATACTTTCTGAACTTAATACTTTGGTTGCCAATGTTGATGCTGCGTATGCTAATTTTGAACCAACAAAAGCAGGAAGAGCTATTCAGTATTTTGTAAACGAACATTTAAGTAACTGGTATGTAAGATTATCCAGGAGAAGATTCTGGAAAGGATCTTATTCAAAAGATAAGATAGAAGCTTACCAGACTTTATATACAGTGCTTGAGGTGATCGCTCAAATTAGTTCACCTATAGCACCTTTCTTCACCGACAGGTTATTTACCGATTTGAATAGCGTAAGTGGTAAACATAGGGACGATTCAGTTCACCTAACAGATTTCCCTATAGCAAATAATGATCTTATCGATAAAGATCTTGAAGAGAGAATGGAACTTGCGCAGAAGATATCTTCCATGTTGTTATCATTGCGGAAAAAGAATTTCCTGAGAGTACGTCAACCACTGGCAAAAGTTATAATTCCTGTTTTCTCAGATCATATTTTGAACCAGATAAAGGCTGTTGAGGAATTGATTTTGTCAGAAGTTAATGTGAAAACCATTGAATATTTAACAGATGCATCAGATATTCTTGTGAAAAAGATAAAGCCAAATTTTAAGTCGTTGGGTCCAAAATATGGTAAACAGATGAAATTGCTTGCCGGTTCAATACAGAAAATGGATCAGGAAGGTATAAAGAAACTCGAAAACGACGGGGTTTATACAATAGTAGTTGATGAAAACAGTTTTGAAATTACTCTTGCTGATGTTGAGATAAGTACTGAAGATATTCCCGGATGGAGTGTTGCCAATGAAGGACAAACTACAGTTGCACTTGATATTACTGTAACACCGGAATTAAAAGAAGAGGGATTGGCCAGGGAATTTGTTAATCGTATCCAGAATATTAGGAAGGAACTGGAGTTTGAAGTAACCGACAGAATTAATTTAAATGTTAAAAAGAATGAAATAACAGATAGTGCATTGAACAACTTCAGAGAATACATTTGTTCGGAAACCTTGTCAGAAATGACACTTGTTGAAAACCCAGGTAAGGATGATGTAAAAACCATTGAATTGATTGATGATATTTCTGTATCACTTACTATAAGTAAACAATAACAATACGTAAACATAAGTTCTTATTGAACTGAATAAAAAAATATGTATATTTATACGGTCAAAAATCCTTATTTACGTTAAAAAAAGAGAATCATGAAAGAGAAAAATAAAGGTGATTTTAAAAAGACTAAGTACAATGATGAGGAGCTTAAGGAATTTAAGGAAATAATTCTGATGAAACTTGAGAAAGCCAATGAAGATTTTAAATTGTTAACAGAAGCATATAGTAATAACAGTGAACACGGCACAAATGATACTTCTCCTACTTTCAAAGTACTGGAAGAAGGACAACAGGTACTGTCGAAAGAAGAGAACAGCAGGTTGGCTGCACGTCAGAAAAGATTTATTACAAACCTTGAAAATGCTTTAACACGAATAGAGAACAAAACCTACGGTATTTGTCGTGTAACAGGTAAACTCATTAGCAAGGAGCGGTTAAGAGCTGTACCTCATGCAACTCTTAGCATTGATGCTAAAAATAAAATGGCAAAGCCCGATGCGATAAACTAATAACAGGAACCAACAAATATACCTGAAGTTGAAGAAATCTATAATTATTATTTTGCTTGTTCTTATTGCAGATCAGGCACTAAAAATATGGGTTAAGTTAAATATGACCCTTGGTGAAGAAATTCCGGTTATAGGAACCTGGTTTAACCTGTATTTCACGGAAAATAATGGAATGGCATTCGGAATGCAGTTTGGAGGCGAGTTCGGAAAGCTTTTTCTAAGTGTTTTTCGAATTCTTGCCATTATTGCAATAGCTGTTTACCTGTTTATCATTATTAGAAAGAAGAAAAGTAAGGGAATGATAGTGAGTATTTCACTGATACTTGCCGGAGCCATTGGAAATATAATCGACAGTGCATTTTATGGAATGTTATTTACACAAAGCACTTATCACACACTTGGTACATTTGCCGGCGAAGGTAATGGCTATGCATCATTTTTACATGGGCGTGTTGTTGACATGCTGTATTTTCCTATTATAGATTTTGTTCCTGCAGATGGCCCTTCCTGGCTTCCTTCCTGGTTATTCGGATACGATGGTCACTTCATCTTTTTCAGACCAATTTTCAATATTGCTGATTCTTCAATTACAACTGGCGTTGCCTGGTTGTTGATTTTTGAAAGAAAGAATTTAACCTTGTAGTTCAGTTTTTTATTAAAAGAGCAATCCTTGTTTACAAACCTATAGTTCAATTTATTCTTAATTTTTTACTTTTATTCCCACTAGAATTAGGTTGTTTGGATATATTGATATAATTTTATCACCATAAAGTACCCAAATAATCTTGTAATGAAAAAGATATTTATACTTGCTTCGATTTTCCTGATCACTAACATCATGATATTTGCTCAGGAGGAATGGACAATGATTCACCCTTATCCCACCCTTGATGATCTTCTGGATACCCATTTTATATCTGAAAATGAAGGCTGGGCAGTTGGTAAAAATGGATTGATCATGTACACCAACAACGGTGGGATTTCATGGGATATACAACACAAGGATTCTGACAAGATGTTTTGGAGTATTTTTTTTATTGATGAAAATGAAGGCTGGGCAGTAGGCTGGAGTGATATATACCATACCACTGACAAAGGGGAAAACTGGGAAAAGCAGAACAGGCCTTTTGTAATTGGTGATATGCTTGATGTTTACTTTATTAATCCTGATACAGGCTGGATAGTTGGAACTTATAATATCATTTTGAAAACTGTTGATGGAGGTGAGCACTGGACAAGAATTATGAACCACTATAACTCCTCATTATCAGCATTTATGAGTGTTTGTTTTGTTGATGAAATGAAGGGTTACGTAGTTGGTGGTGAAACATTTTTTCAGGGAGGAATCATATTGATTACAAATGATGGTGGTTTGACATGGACTGACTCTTCTCCCCCTGATTGTGATGGATTCCAGAGAGTTCTTGTTATTGATTCTTTGGAGGCATGGGTATGCGGTTTTGGTTCTGAATTACATAAAACTGATGATGGAGGACAAACCTGGACTAATATGAATAACTCATATTACAACAGTATTAGTGATATTTTCTTTTTTAATGACAATAATGGGATATTATTAAGTGGTACTTCTGTTAGATTAACGTTTGATAAAGGTGAAACCTGGGATTCACTGGTTTATTTACCCAGCGGCTCTTCACAGAACAGGCTAACCAGTTGGGCAGAAAATGAGATAATTACAGTTGGTAACAATGGTAGTATAATCAAATCTTTGGATGGTGGAACAAACTGGAGTAAAATTAATAATGGATTGGACCGGAGCATTAATCAGATTGGATTTTTAAACTCGTATGATGGATATGCCATTGCAGGTTTTACGGGATACACTGATTTGTATGTTACAGATGATGGAGGATATAACTGGAGTCTGGATACCGTTATTCAAAACGGGCCTTTCTACAGAATGTTTATTAAAGAAGAATCAGTTTATTTGCTCAATAACTCATCTCAAATGATGAAATCAGTTAATTCGGGAGATGACTGGGAGTTGTTTGAAATTCCTGACACTACCGACTATTATTACAATATGCAGTTTATTGACAATGATGTAGGGTATTTATGTGGTAATAATGGTATTTTGGTAAAAACGATTGATGGAGGTAATACATGGGTTGATAAATCGTTGTCGGGTGATTATAACTTACGGCAGATGTTTTTCATTAATGATAATAAGGGTTGGCTGATTGATCCAGTGGCAAGGATTGTATTAAAAACAATTAATGGGGGAGATGATTGGTCATTTGTTGTGCTTGGCGATGATTATACTTTTCAGCCACAATCAATCTTTTTCATCAATGAAGAAGAAGGGTTTGTTACTACAAAAGAAGGTGTAATTTTCAAATCAATAAATGGTGGAGAAGACTGGGAAGAATTCTATGTTTTCAGTTCAGGCACAAACTCTAAAATGTATTTTATCAATGAAAATGAAGGGTGGTATAAATCCTCAACTGTAATTTATCATACTTACGATGGAGGATTATCATGGACAAGCCCCCAAAACTTTTCATATAAACCTTTAACTAATATGTACTTTCTTGATAATCAGGGTTGGTTATGTGGTTATTATGGTTTAGTGGCTGAAACAAGCTTCTACGTTGATATTGATGAAAATGGTACTAATGAAGATAATGGAATCACTATTCAGCCAAATCCTGCAAGAAATAAAACAGAAGTTGTATTAACTAATAAATTTGAAGAAGCACAAACTATTGATATATATGAAATAACAGGTAAGTGTGTATATAGTAGCGGAAGGCTGGATCACGATAATAGATTAACAATTGATATCACAAACCTTAAACCCGGAACATATATTATTCATGTTGAAACTTTAATAGCGAAATATACCTCGAAATTTGTGGTTATGTAGAGTACAAAACAGACCTAATGGAGATGTTCGTGAAACACCATTTCCCTTAGAGTAATAACACCTTTAACCTGACTGAAATACAGCTTGTTAATATATTATTTCATTATTTACTACTTTTGCAGCCCTAATAAACTACAACATGACTGCAAATGATATTGAAATAATGGCTCCAGTAGGCTCATATGAGTCATTAATGGCGGCAATACAGGGAGGAGCAAACTCGGTTTACTTTGGAATAGGTAACCTTAACATGAGATCTAAATCATCTAAGAACTTTACCATTAATGATCTGATCAAAATATCAGATATATGTAATGAGAAAAATGTAAGAACATATATCACCTTAAATACAGTAATTTACGATAACGAACTTGAGGATATGCGCAGTATTGTTGATGCAGCCAGGCAGAATGGTATTACTGCCATAATTGCATCCGATCAGGCTGTTATTCAATATGCTCATTCTGTTGGTATGGAAATTCATATGTCAACGCAAACCAATATTACAAATATCGAAGCTGTTAAATACTATTCACAGTTCGCTGATGTGATGGTAACTGCACGTGAACTGGAAATCCAGCAGGTGAAAGCTATTACAACGGCAATAAAAGAACAAGGTATAACCGGCCCATTAGGCGAACTTGTTCAAATTGAGGTATTTGCCCATGGTGCATTATGTATGGCAGTAAGTGGTAAATGCTATCTGAGTCTTGATAATCTCAATTCTTCGGCAAATCGTGGTGCATGCCTGCAACAATGCCGTCGGAGTTATATAGTTTCGGATAAAGAAACCGGCGAACAACTTGAGATAGATAATGAGTACATAATGTCTCCAAAGGATTTAAATACTGTTGCAATACTTGATAAAATACTGGATGCAGGTATAAGAGTATTAAAACTGGAAGGCAGAGGACGTTCTCCGGAGTATGTTAAAACAATAACTTCAGTGTATCGTGAAGCTGTTGATTCATGGTTTGATGGAAATTATACACAGGAAAACATTGATAATTGGAACAAGCGACTGTCAACAGTTTATAATCGTGGGTTTTGGGAAGGATACTATATGGGAAGGAAGTTTGGTGAGTGGACACGGGATTATGGAAATCAGGCTACCCGACGCAAGATGTATATAGGAAAGATCACAAATTACTATAGTAAAATAGGTGTTGCCGAGATCAAAATTGAAACGCACGATCTGTCGGTTGGCGAGGAAATAAAAATACTTGGAGAAACCACAGGTGTTTATGAAGCAATAGTTGATGAATTACGACTTGATTTAAAACCTGTAAATAAAGTTGTAAAAGGAGATGTTTGTTCTTTAAAAGTGGAAGATATTGTACGCAGAGGTGATAAGCTTTACAAGGTTGTAAAAGTTGAAATTGAAAATAATTAATGTATTAGGTTGTATACTGTCATTTAATCATTTTGCATAACAACAATGCAATCAGTAAATACAAAATTTGTAGCATAAAAGCCTGTGATATTGATATGATCCTTATCACAATTATGAGAATAAATTATTGAAAACCAGACTCAGACTATCTTTAATCTTAAGGAAACAATTAGTAAACCAGAATTAAAATTGTTTAATTGGCAAACTCTTTGGGTTTCTTAAGAACGAACGTTCTGGAAATATTAAACCCAAAATGTATATCTCCTTTTAACCAGTCTCCCGAAGTACGTGGGATAAAATGTTGCTCAACAATACCTTGTGAGTTTGTTAAAAAGAGTTGGAATACGTGTCCCCCTGTTTCAATGTCAAATCCAACAGTAAAGGAATCATGAAAATCCTTTGAAGTTTGCTCTGATATTATATAGTAATACTCAAGGTTTAAACTAATTCTTTTGGAAAGTTTGAATCGTCCGCCTGCTCCCATTGCCCAAACATCATTATCATCGATTTTTCTCTCCACCAGGTTTCGGTGAATCAAAGTTGGTGTTAGTTGTAATGATATTGCACTACTAAATTTTCGTGCAATTAATATTTGATGAGCATATGAAAGTCGTGATGAAAAATAATTAGTACGTGATGTATCAGCAAATTTCAGTGAATTGATGGCGATACTCCCGAAATAACTTATCGAAACAGGCATTGTTATTGCCCCTGTACTTTGTCTGAATAATTTAGCTTTTACAGAACCATCGTATGTTTTTTCAAATGTTGACCTGCCTACTCCAACTGAAAGCCAGCTGGTTATACCATATTGAAATCCCAGTCGGAGTGTTGCCTGATCCAATCCGAATAATTCGTAAGCTCCTTGATTCAACCTCCCGAAATGATGTTGAATATCAAAAATTAAATTCCCATTAGCTGGATTTTCAACCGACTGACCCAGTGATATTCGGGTTGTTTTAAAAGTAGCATATACATAATCAGTTACCGGTTCTTCATTTTCAAAAAGATCCATCAGGTCATCCTGTGCACTTGAAGGGGAAACTAATGTTATTATTATTGCGATAATTAGTATTGATCTTATTTTCTTTTTCATCATTTGTTTAGAATTATAATAGATTCAATTATTTGGAGAATTTTTTAAGCTTCACATCAACCGTTATTTCAATTTCCTCCGCGATTTTTCCTGTTACTGCACCCGGGATACTGATATCGTAATCTGCCAGCAGGATATTAAATTTGGAATTGCCATGAATTCCCTCTTTTGAAACTATAAATGTACCTTTATCCTCAATCTTATTTGAAATGCCGTGAATTGTTAACTCGCCCTCAACATCAGCTTCGTATGTACCGTCTTTGGTTAAAGTAATATCAGACATATTTACCACTTTACCCTTAAAAGTTGCATTCGGAAACTTGTCACTTTCCACATAGTTTTCGTTGAAATGTTCTTGCATAAGTGCTTTCTCAAAAACAAATGATTTCATCAGTACCTTGAAAACCATATCACCTGTTTCAATGTTCAATGCGGAATTAACCTGTTTGTTATGTGCCTCTATTTTTTCCAGTGGTCCATCGGAATAAAACGAAATATGGCCATTTTTTGTAATGAAATGTTGGCCGTAAAATGGAACTGCACAAATAATTATTGCAGCAGTTAATAAAGCAACTTTCTTCATTGTAGTATTTTTTAGTTTTTTATAATTGAACATTGTTCCAGTATCACATCGGTTTCATTATATCCTGAACAATATCCTTTTATTGAAATTTCTTTCGATAATATTGAATTACTTACTTCATTACTGTAGGAAGGAAGCATAGTGCATCTAATGCCTTCATCACCAAACATTCCGGTACTGAAGGTGAATACAACAACTGTTAATGAATCAGTTTTTTCAATGGAAGACGGACTACCGTAAATCTGAAGTACCTTTCCGGTGTAATTTAGAGTTTCATTATTGTTTCCATTTGCATAATGATCATAACATTCACTTGCTGATATAATATAATCAGGGGTTGCTTTTTCGATATTCATATGTGGTTTATTATAGATGAAAAACCACACATAGATAAGAACTCCAATACCAACAACTGCTGCAAGAACAAATACTTTTATCCAATTTTTCATTTCCTTAAGAGTTTAATTGTCTGGTGAACCAACTGCTACCCAAACTTCTAATTTACTAATTGTACAATCATCCAGTTTATTGCCGTTTTTTGGCATTGGCGACCACCCTGGTTCATGTTTAATTGTCCCAAGCAAACTACCATTTTGTGAAGCTGCCAGTATTTCTGAATAATTTGATAAACTAACATTCCCGGATGGTGCAGAACCACTATGGCAGGCGATGCAATTAGCATCTATTACCGGAAAGATATCAGTGGCATATGAAATGTTTGTAGTATCGCAGTCAGGAGACTGGGGATATAGTTCTTCAACATTGTCATAATAACATGAACTTAATAAGGCAATTGCAGCTATTCCTGTAATCAAGGTAGCTTTTCTAATTATCAGGTGTACCATTTTCTATCCAAATTTTTATTTTTGATATTTTACAATCGTCGAGTTTGTCACCATTTTTAGGCATGTGACTATAGTTTACATCATGTGTAACAACTCCTGATAGTAAACCATTATTTGCCACATCTGCTATACTGTTATAATCTTCTAAAACTAGATCAGGTTCGTGCTTATATCCGTTGAAAATCAAAACCAAAACAAGAAAAACAGGAGCTAATAAATATCTATTTGTTTTCATAAAATTAATTAGTTATTCAAATATATCCAATAAGACATACATAATAATCTGAATATTATGCCATTAACAAATTGTTAACAGAATTCCATAAGCAATACGGTGATGGAATGAAAGGTGAATTTAGTTTGTCTAACAAGTAGTTTAAACAATTAAATCTTTAAAAAATGAAAAAAACATCAGTAATTATTATGGCTTTGTTTCTGGCAGTTTTTGGTTATTCGCAAAATGAAAACAGGCAGAAAACCAGAAGTGAAGTAAAGGAATATATAACAGAATCAGTGTTCCCACTTATAGAACAGCAACAAGAAAAATACCTGAATGAATTGTCTGAAGATGAAAAATCAAAACTTGCGGAAATAAAGGGAACGATAGGATCGAGATACAGTGATGGAGGTTCCAATAACCGTCGTGATGGTAAACGTGGTAAAGGAAGAAGCAGAAATTCGCCGGAAAGAACCGAAATACAGAATGAAATAAAAAGTATAACCGATGCCCATCCTGCTTTAAATGACTCATATACAGAATTCATTGAGTCCCATAAGCAAAAATGGATATCGGATATCAAATTAATTCATGAAAAAAATGATGTTGATCCTGTTCAAAACAGATCCGGTGAACCCGGATATGAAAAGTTTATTGATAGAATATCAAATCCTGACTGGCTGCTACTGTTTGATGCCGATAATCCTGGAATGGAAGATTTACGATCTATGAGATATAGAAATGGTATACGAAAAGGATATCCTGGTGGTTCAATTATTAATTCTGAGCAAAGGGCTGAGATGAAGTCATATGCATTAGAGAATATTATTCCCGTAATTAAGGAGGAACGTGAGGATTTTGATAAGCAACTTACAGATGATGAAAGAGCTATAATTGAGGAAGCACGTACAAAAATAAAAGCCAGAAAAGAAATATTCAGGCAATGTTATGCAAGCGAAGATTATATTCCCGGGCAAAGGGTTAAAGATCCTAAGTTTGATAACATGCGTGAAGATATGCGTAACAGTATGGAGAAAGTCAGGGATATTTCAATTTCACATGAATCGGAAATAGATGAACACCTTTTAGTAATAAGTGATTATAAAGAACAATGGAGAAACGACTTAATGGCAATTACAGAGAAGTATTCCAATACTCCTTTGGAAACCAGGAAAGCCATGCGTAAAGTAATGAGAAGATTTAATACACCTGTTGGTTTTGTTCTGTTTAACCATGAGCTTGATGAAAATGATATTTACAACATGAATGAGAATATTAGTGTTTTGATATATCCAAATCCGGTAATAAAAAATGCCACAATAGCAGTTTTGGGAGCTAATGGAATGAAAACAAAGGTTTCTTTATTTTCAAAGGATGGTGAACAATTAAAAGTTCTTTACAATAAAATGAATAACAGCGACAGGCTTGAGCTGGAATTTAATGCTAATGATATGAGCGGAAATGTTTACCTTGTAAAAATAATTGCCGGTGAGTCTGTCATAACCAGAAAGATCATAGTTAAATAATTAATCGGGAACAGAACCAGATTACTGATTAAGATCAGGCTTACATCTTATCCCAGAGGTATTCCAGAGCTTTGGCTCTGGGACCACACTCCTCTGATACTGCAATTATTGCAAGCTTATTTGATTCTTTAATAAGTAAGTACTCTCCCTGAAAATTGCAATCTGTATCTGAGGTAATTACCATAACATTTTCAACAAGAGAGAATTCAGCATGAGAATCAGTATGTCCGGGAACAGAATCCAATAATATCCAATCGTATGTATTGTTATTATTGAAGCGAAGTTCAACATTGTATTGTTGTCCCTGATCATCAGTCTGCAGTACAGTCCATGAACCATAAATATCCGGTACCGGACCTGAATCGCCATCTTTAGTACATGAGCCGAAAAACAAAAAAATAACAAAAATTGTTACCAGCGATAATTGACTAAACTTCATAAGATATTTTGTGTTAAAACCATAATAAATTCTTAATGATCAATGGAGCTAAGTTGTTGATTTCCAAATATTAATACTTCCTTAACCCCGTCAGATGTAATAACTCCTCTATACATGCCGGCTGTATTAAATGTCATTGTATAATTCCCCTGAGAATCAACACCAATAATTCCGCCTTCACCTCCAATATTTTTGAGTTTCTCTAAAATAACCTTTTCAGATGCATCTTTGAGTGAAATACCTTTGTACTTCATCAATGCCGAAATATCATGAGCTACAACATTTCTTATAAAAAACTCGCCATGTCCCGTGGCAGAAATTGCACAGGTTTCATTGTCAGCAAATGTTCCTGCACCTATAACCGGTGAATCACCAATCCGTCCTTTCATTTTGTAAGTCATACCTCCGGTAGAAGTACCTGCAGCAATATTTCCATATTTATCAAGAGCAACAGCACCAACAGTACCATGTTTTTCTGATGATTTATTTCGTGTTTTCAGGTATGATTTCCATCTTCGATCAGTAAAGAAGTATGAACTGTCTGCAATGTCCAATCCAACTTCTTTAGCAAATTTGTCCGCCCCGTTTCCGCACAACATCACATGATTTGATTGTTCCATAACTGCTCTGGCAGCAAGTATTGGGTTCACTACCGTATGAACCCCAGCCACAGCGCCGGCATTACCAGTTTTACCACTCATTATGGAAGCATCCATTTCTACAATACCCTCTTCATTAAAAACAGATCCTTTACCAGCGTTAAAAAGAGGTGAGTTCTCCATTATCATTATAGAAGCTGTAATTGCATCTATACTGGACCCACCATCTTTGAGAATCTTTTCACCTGCCAGCAAAGCTTCACTAAGTTTATCCAGATATTTCTTCTCTGTTTCGGTTGATAAATTCTTCTTTAGAATTGTACCTGCACCTCCATGAATTACCAATACATATTCAGCTTCTGAACCTTTTTTTTGTTCGTAATTATTGCATGAGAATAAAACGAGTGAAATAAGAAAAACGGTAATGTATTTCATTATAAAAGTGTTAAGTGGTTACTAGTCTGGAAATTACGCTTTTAATATCAATAAGTCCAAACATATCTGCTGATGTTATCAGGATAACAATAACGATTACCCATTTTACGAAAACAACTCCTTTGGAAACAGCCAGACGGGATGCTATCAATGCACCAACTACGGCTCCAATTGCTAAAATAAACCCATATTTCCAGTTAACCTGATTATAATACAGAAATACAAGCAATGTAAAAGGAGCATATGCAAGAACTACAAAAACTTTAATGGCATTAGCTTTTACCAGATCAAAACCAGCCAATCCCACAATTCCGGCAAGCAGAAAATATCCTACGCCCATGTGAATAAATCCTCCATAAACTCCAATTAAAAAGAACACAAGGTATGTTGACCATGTTAAAGGTTTTTCAGCGATATTAGGTCTTCCGTAAATAAACTTTTGAGGTTTATAGAGTATGAATACCAACATGATCAGCATAATTACCCCGATCGCTTTCTCAAAAACATCTTCCCTGATATCCACAGCAAACCAGGCTCCTAACAAAGATCCCAATACGGCAGGAATAGATAATAATATCGCTTTTTTAGTTTCAAGAACATTCTGTTGCCTAAAACTGGTTGTGGCAGTAAGGGTTTGAATTGTTATTGCAATTCTGTTCGTTCCGTTTGCCAGTGGTGCAGGTAGTCCTAACATCATTAGCACTGAAAGTGAAATAATACTCCCTCCCCCGGCGAGGGTGTTAATGAAACCAACCAGCAATCCTGCGGAGATAAGTGCAATTATTTCAACCAAAATGGTAGTTCTTTAATGATTAATCTTTTCTTTTAAGAGCATCCCATCCCTGGGCTTTAAGTTCTACTGATGTGTTATCAGATGTTATTAATCTTTCACCTTCAGTCGGATCTGTCATATAACCAATAACCGAAACACCATCAATTTTTTTAACTTTCTCATAATCATTCTGGCTGATGGTAAAGAGTAGTTCATAGTCTTCACCACCATTTAGAGCTGCAACAGTTGGAACGATGTTAAACTCTTTTGCCGTATCGAATGTACTCTGATCTATAGGTATTTTTTCCTCAGAAAGCACACAGCCTGTATCAGACTCTTTGCAAAGATGTTTCAAATCGGAAGCCAGTCCGTCACTAACATCGATCATGGATGTTGGGACTATATTTTCTTTGGCAAGGAGATCTACAACAGTAGTTCTTGCTTCCGGTTTCAACTGACGTTGCAAAATATAATCATGATCTGAAAGGTCGGGCTGTACATTTGGATCTGCCTGAAATGCTTTTTTTTCTCTTTCCAGAATAAGCAATCCCATATAGGCACCTCCAAGGTCTCCAGAAACACAAATTAAGTCATTTGGATTAGCTCCGTTTCTGTAAACTATTTTATCCTTATCAACTTCTCCGATAACTGTTGCAGAAATTACCAGTCCTGATGCACTTGAAGTTGTATCACCACCAATCAGATCAACACCATATACTTCACAAGCTGTCTTAATTCCTCCATATATTTCCTCAATTGCCTCAACGGAATATCGGGCTCCTACTCCTAGTCCGATTAATAGTTGCTTTGGCTTACCGTTCATTGCTGCAATATCTGAAAAGTTTACGACAGCAGTTTTATAGCCAAGGTGTCTGAGTGGTGAATAAACAACATCAAAATGAACTCCTTCGAGCAGCAGGTCCTTGGAGATTACTGTTAATTTATCTTTATCCGGCTTAATTACGGCAGCATCATCTCCAATGCCTTTCAAAGTGGAGCTGTTTTTAATCATTATGTTAGATGCCAACTTATCGATTAAGCCAAACTCTCCTAAACTTGAAACAGGAGTTAATTTGGAATTAGATTCGTCCATGAATATCAATTTTTTGCAAAAGTACTTCAATTTTATTAACCTAAAAATATCGAATTAGTATGCTTTGTTATGTGAAAAATTTATAGTTTCACACCCACTATTGGAAAAGAAATTATAAAGAAAAGGATATGATTGATTTAAAATTTGATTACTCCAATGCACTGGATACGATTAAACAGGAGGATGTAATTGATTTTCAGAAAAAAATAAACCAGCATTACAAGTCGTTGTTGGACAAAACAGGCAAAGGGAACGATTTTTTGGGTTGGATAAATTTACCTTCGGAGATTGATGAGCAGTTAATTACCAAAATAGAAGATATTGCAGAAGAAATACAGATAAAGTCAAAAATATTTGTTGTTATTGGAATTGGCGGTTCATATTTGGGTGCAAGGGCAGTTATTGAAGCTTTGTCGAATTCATTTTCACATCTGGCAAAGAATAATAATAGTCCGGTAATTCTATATGCAGGACAGAATATTAGTGAGGATTATACAAGTGAGTTATTAAAGATACTTGATGATTATGATTATTCATTAACAGTAATTTCAAAATCCGGAACAACAACAGAACCGGCCATTGCTTTTCGAATACTTAAAAACCACCTTGAAAATAAGTACGGAAAACTTGATGCCAGGGATAGAATTATTGCAATTACCGACAAGGAGAAAGGAGCATTAAAACAGCTTGCTGAAGATGAGGGATACAGGACCTTTATTGTACCAGATGATGTTGGAGGAAGATATTCCGTTCTAACACCGGTAGGTCTTTTACCTATTGCTGTAGCAGGATTCAATATACGGGAGTTGATTGCAGGAGCAGTTAAAATGAAGAAGCATATTGAGTCAACAACATATATTAGTGATAACCCCGTTTCTGCCTATGCTGCTACCAGAAATGCATTGTATAATGCAGGTAAAACAACAGAAATTACGGTAAATTATGAGCCAAAGCTTTATTATATTACCGAATGGTGGAAGCAACTGTATGGTGAAAGCGAGGGAAAGGAAAATAAAGGAATTTTCCCTGCAGGTGTTGGGTTTACAACAGATTTACATTCAATGGGTCAATATATTCAGGAAGGTCTTAGGAATATTTTTGAAACCGTGATTTCCATTGAAAAACCAAACAATAAACTTGTTGTGCCATCTGATGAAAAGAATCTTGACGGTTTGAATTATATTGCCGGTAAACCTCTTCATGAGGTAAATCATATGGCTGAAACAGGTACAACTCTTGCACATATTGACGGTGGTGTTCCTAATTTAAGAATCTCTTTACCAGTGATTTCAGAAAACACATTAGGTCAACTTATTTATTTTTATGAAATGGCTTGTGGATTGAGCGGATATATACTTGAGGTAAATCCGTTTGATCAGCCCGGTGTTGAAGCATATAAAAGGAATATGTTTGCTCTGTTGGGTAAGCAGGGATTTGAAAAAGAAACAGAAACAATTTATTCAAGATTGTCAATCGACAGAAAATAGAGTAACCTGTAATGTAATAGATGAATTCGGTTTATATTGCAAGCCTGGTTAATAAGGGCTTTATTATCAAACAATTTGGCATTGGAATTATTATTATCTTTGCAGCCCTAAAAAATAAAATTATAAAATTATGTCAGAAATAACAATGGAAGAAATTCTACAATATAAAGTTGCGGATATTTCGTTAGCAGAGTGGGGAAGAAAAGAGATTGAAATTGCTGAGAAAGAAATGCCTGGGTTGATGTCGATAAGAAATAAATATGCTGCTGAAAAACCCCTTGACGGAGTTAGAATAATGGGATCATTACATATGACTATTCAAACTGCAGTACTTATTGAAACATTAGTAGCTTTAGGTGCAAGTGTTAGGTGGGCCAGTTGCAATATATTTTCTACACAGGATCATGCTGCTGCAGCAATTGCCGAAACCGGAACACCTGTATTCGCATGGAAAGGTGAAACTCTGGAAGAGTATTGGTGGTGTACCAAACAGGCCCTTTCATTTCCTGACGGCAAAGGTCCGCAACTGATTGTTGATGATGGTGGAGATGCTACATTGTTGATCCACAAAGGATTTGCGGCAGAAAAAGATGCTTCGGTTCTTGATGTGGAACCAACAAGTGAAGAAGAAGGAGAAATACTAAAACTTCTCAAGTCCACTTTAAAAGATGATCCTCAGAAATGGCACAGAACTGTTGAAGAATGGAAAGGTGTTTCTGAAGAAACCACAACAGGAGTTCATCGTTTGTACCAGATGTTTGAAAACGGAGAATTACTGGTTCCGGCTATTAATGTGAATGACTCGGTTACAAAATCTAAATTTGATAATCTTTATGGATGTCGTGAGTCTCTTGCTGATGGAATAAAACGTGCAACAGATGTAATGATTGCAGGAAAGGTAGTTGTAGTTGCCGGTTATGGTGATGTTGGAAAAGGTTCTGCACATTCTATGAGAACCTATGGTGCCCGTGTTCTTGTTACCGAAATTGATCCGATTTGTGCTTTACAGGCAGCAATGGAAGGATTTGAAGTTACAACAATGGAAGAGGCTGTTAAGGAAGGTAACGTATTTGTTACGACTACAGGAAACAAAGATGTTATTACCGTTGATCATATGTCGAAAATGAAAGATCAGGCTATTGTTTGTAATATTGGCCATTTTGATAATGAGATCCAGGTTACACAAATGGAAGCAGTTACAGAAAAAACCAATATTAAACCACAGGTTGATAAATATACTTTTGCTGATGGACATTCAATATTCCTGTTGGCAGAAGGACGTTTGGTAAATCTTGGTTGTGCTACAGGGCATCCTTCATTTGTAATGAGTAACTCTTTTACAAATCAAACACTTGCTCAAATTGATCTTTGGAAGAAAAAAGATGAATATGAAACAGGAGTTTATCGTCTTCCCAAATATCTTGATGAAGAAGTTGCCCGTTTACATCTGGAACAAATTGGTGTTAAATTAACCAAATTGTCACAGGAGCAGGCAGATTATATTGGGGTAAAGGTTGAGGGGCCTTATAAACCGGAACATTACAGGTATTAAAAATAAATCTATCTATAAAAAAAGGTGCTTTCCAAAACAGTTTTGGAAAGCACCTTTTTTCTTAAAGCTTAATTTCCTTAATATGGTGTTAATGTAATACCAACAGAGATAGGATACATCTCAGGGCCTTTACCTTTCTGAAAAATATCAGATATTTGATAATAACCAAACAGATTAAACGATTTATAACCTAATCTGAGTGTAAAACCATATGTCCAGTCTTCCATATTTGATATTTGTTTTCTTTTAACATTTGTTCTGCCAGGATCTTCACCCGGAACATCACCAATATATTTATCCTTGCTGCTCATCATATATCTTAACTTAAAACCAGCACCAAACTTGAATCCGCTTTTTAGTCTTACTTTGAATTCCATTGGGATTGCAAAATACGTCAGGTTTATTTTACTACGCTGATAAACTTCCTCTATGGGAACAAAAGTAATTGTATCAGCTCTGACATTGTCAATACGGGTATTGCTATACATGTTATGATTATCAATTCCCAGGCCTATGGCAAATGATGAATTGCTTTCTGCGAGTTGAAAATTATACATTCCAAAAATGTTAAACCCCTGGTTTATTGTCCTCAAGTCCATATCAGAGGGTGTGTCCTGCCATATATCAGTGAAAAAGTCAGCACCAATTGTTATTTTTCGTTTAGCACTTTCACTAATTACCTGTGAATACGTATCACCAATAAAAAGAAATACTAAAAGGATCGGAAATATAATTTTAAGTTTTTTCATTACTTGATTTTTTACAAATATACTAATTCAAAGTTTTTATTTATTCAAAGTTATTTCGCTAACCATTATGTTGTGAGGCCGGTAAAATTATTATTCATTTTTTTATCAGACCGTCCAAAACATTCTTAATCTTGCCTGAGTTCCATTTTGCAACACCTTCCTCACTTACGACAACAACACCTTCCTTATCAATTATAAAAGTTGTTGGAATACTGTTGCTGGCAAAATCATTTGGAACATAACTGTTTTGATAAAAAGGCAGCTGATTATAATTATGTTTTTTAGCAAATGCTCTAACCTTGGATCGGCTTTCTTCACTCACCAGAACAAAATTTACTTTATCACCATACTCTTCATAAAGTTCAGCAATTCCAGGTAATTCTGCGATACAGGGAGGACACCAAGTAGCCCAGAAATTCAGAAAAACAGGTTTACTATTCAGGTATTCAAATGATACCGGATCTCCATTTTCATTTTTAATTTGCCAGACTTTTGATTGGTCAGATATTGTAAACTGTTCATTTGATTCAAGTGTTGCCGGTGGCATTGAAGTTACCCGGATAAAAAAAGAAGCGACTTCTTTTCTTGTGCCTGGAATTAACAAAAGTATAACCAGTACAATGAAAACGATATCAGAAAGAATACTATACCATTTCTTTTTGGATATATAATTTCCTATGATTTTCTTTAGATTGATGGAGCCCAATTTCAACAAGTTTCAGGTTATAATAGCTCAGCTCTTCTGTCAAGCAATTCGTTTATCTGATCTTCTGTAAGATCTGGGTTTGAAAGCATCCTGTCAATATCCTGGATAGTATAATCTTCACTTTTAACTTCAATAACAGGTTTGGAATCTTCAATAACTGTATATTCATCCTCCCCTAATTGTTCACGCAGTTGCTTAACCAGATCACTAACCATTTGTTTTACCGGCTCTCCAAATTGACCTTGAAGTTGCTGACCAATTTGATCTTTCATATTCTCATAATTACTGAAAAAGAAATGAAATTGCTTAAGCATCATCCCATCAACTCCCGGCACATCGTCAAGCGATTGTGTTTCTACAAGTTTTTTAAACAATCTGAAAAGTTCGTCCAGATCTCTGTTGAATTTCTCATCTTCCATAGTACGTGCAAAATTAGTAATAATTGGTTTTTGCTTTAATATGAGAGTGTTAAATAATTACAAATTTCTAAATTTCACAGAATAAATAATTGCTTCAAGTTGTCGCAACAGATTTCTTTTCTTTTTATTAGGGTGATATACATAACCCATCATTGTTATGATCTGGTTATTTTCCGGATCAACAAATGTGTAACTCACGAAAGGGCCTCCCATAAAATCATGCTCAACATTCCATACACCTCTCATTTCTATTGTATATTCTGATGCAAAATTATCTATCTGTTTTACCTGCGGAGCAATAAACTCTCCTGTAATTGCCATGTATGTACCCTCAGATTCTCCCGGGATATATTGTTTCAGGTCACGATTGGTTCTCGCAACAATACTTTGTTCTGAGAATTGCTCCTGGCTTTCGTAAGGCTCTGAAATTATAATTAAGCCCTGGCTGTAATCTGGCACTTCTTTTCTGATCCACATAAAACCCGGTTCTGTTTTGGCAACATAAAAACCCTTGGGTACAGTTATATCAAGATTAAAAGACTTTCTTACTTCCTGCAACACTTTGTTTTTAGAACCCGGTCTGAACACGGAAAGAATTCTTTGTCGTTCAGCATTACTGTACTTGGAAATTATCTCATCAACATACTCCGGAAATTTGGTCACAAACTCTGAAACAGAAGGTGAAGTAATTCGAAATATTTGCTGAGGACTTGACCATCTGTCAGTAAAAGATTCAACTTTTGTTGATAAAGCTTTTTTGTCAAATGTTACAATAAGGATATTTCTGTGTTTTTGAAACATTTCAGAAAAATTATTTACAGTAATAAATGCAAGGTCAAATAACGGTTCAGGCTGGGATAAACCATATTGTTCGATTCCAAGATAATTTCTGAGCTCGTCACCTACAACACCATCTTTAAGGTCTTCGTTTTGCAGTACAACCAACACCTCTGAGGTATTTCCTATTGAACGAACCTTGGTAGGTTTTTTGTTGGTATTATCACATGATGTAATAAACATCCACATGAATGTTATTGAAACAATGCCAATTAATTTTACAGCTTTCATAAATTGATAGTTTATAATGTACGTGCTTATACCACAAATGTTGTTCCGAAAGCAGTCAATTACAATAATAAAATAACTAATTATCGAATAAAATATTACTATCAGCCAACAACTGCAATTCTGATTTTCTGACCTGGCTTAAGTCTGCGTGAGTTTTTTATGTTATTCAGGGATTTGATCTTATCTACGGTAACACCATCATATTCTTTTGCAATATCCCAAAGCGTATCACCTTTTCTGACAATATGGTATAAATACTTTCCTTCTTTAACAGAACTTTTCGATTTTTCTGCAGGTTTGTAAACAATAAGTTTCTGCTTTGGATAAATTTTTGAATTTTTAAGGTTGTTCCATTCCTTCAGGTCAGTTACTGTGCACTTATATTTTTTTGCAATTAGACCAAGATTTTCACCATTTTTAACAATATGTTGTGATTTCTCGGATGATCTTAATACAGGTGAGGAAGTTTTCTGATAATATTTACTACTTCCGGCGCCATATAACACTAACTTCTGTCCCGGGTAAATCGTGTTGCTTTTAAGATTGTTCCATCTTTTAATCTGGTTAACATATACCCGGTTACGTTTGGCTATTAATCCAAGGTTTTCACCGCTTTTTACTATATGAATATTTCTGTCTTTTACTTTTTTAACCTCTGCAAGAAGTTTCTCCCTTTCAATACCTTTTATCGTTTTATAAGCGTAAAGCTGTTCTTCGTTATTGAGGAAATTTGCTGTATATTGACGTGGGATACGAATAACATATTTTTTGTCAGCACCGGCCGGTATGATCTTTCTTTTGAATTGGGGGTTAAGAAATTTAAGGTCATCCATAGGAATACCAAGCATTTCATTTAGCTGATCGAATGCCAGAACATCAGAAACTGTAACTGTATCAATATCATAATAGAACATTCCGGGACGCATGGTATAGATATTATGCTCCGGAGCATAATTCATCACATAGTTAACTGCAATAAATGCCGGAACATAACCACGTGTTTCACGTGGAAGAAATGGCCATACAGCCCAGTAATTTTTAGTTCCTCCTGCTCTTCTTATTGCCCTGTTTACATTACCTGCTCCGGAATTATATGCTGCAAGCGCCAGCGACCAGTCGTTATAAATATCATATAAATCGGTTAGATGTTCACAGGCAGCAATTGTTGATTTATAAGGATCGTATCTGTCGTCAACAAGTGAAGTTACCTTTAACCCGTAAACCTTACCGGTTCCATACATGAACTGCCATAATCCTTTAGCTCCTTTGTGCGATCCGGCAGATGGATTCAGGGCAGACTCAACTATTGCAAGGTACTTGATTTCCAAAGGCATTTCATATTTATCGAGTGCTTCTTCAAACATTGGAAAGTAAATCTCTGCAAGTCCAAGCATTTTTGCTGTCAGATTTCTTTTTTTAACAGCATACAGGTTTATATAACTTTTCACTTCCCTGTTATAAGTCAGTTCAATGGGAGTTTCTCTGTTTAACAATTCAATGCGTTGCTCATAAATGGAATCAGGATAAGCTGGTATTTCATCAGGTCCAAATCCCAAATCTGCAATTGAAGTTGTATCAAGTACGAAAAAAGTTTTCCTGTAATATTTATGATATAATAAACTGTCAAGAGTTCTTACAACTTGTGAGTCAGTAATCAGCAGGTCAAAATTGCTGTTGATTTTCTGATTTGCCGATGTTATCTCTGCAGCTGATGTGTCAATTACATTTACTGTCATTTCAACAGATCTATCAGTACTTGCTTCATCAATCACAATGTTGGTGTCGGCTTTAATAACAGCAATCGTATCAGTGGAGTACGATGCAAATATATTTGTGGTTATCAGAATAATCAGGGCAATTATAGTTGTGAATTTGAATATATTCATATTAATAAATAACAAGTTATATACTATATTAAACGCAATAATGTGCAAATATATATGTTAGAAACAAGTTTTAGTGTCGCAAACATATAATTAATGAACAATAGCAGGTTAGTTTAATTGATCCTATAACACCAACATAAAAAAACCCGTTCTGAAATTGACAAAACGGGCTAAGGGTAAAGTTTTATCTTTTTCTAAATACCGAATTCATTTTTAATCTGGTCAGTCCATTGTCTGATACGGGTTACAGTAAGATCGGGTTCATTGTCAACATCAAGTGCCAGACCAAAGAACATACCATCTTCCTCTCCATCGGAGTCAGTATACTTATATCCTTCTGTTGGCCACTGACCGATGGTTTCAATCTCCATCTTTTCCATTTCGTTTTTATAAATTTCCAGACTGTCAACAAAATGATCAGGATATAATATCTGATCGCCCAGGCAAAATGAAGCAGCATTAATATTATTTGTTCCGTGATTTTCAAGTCTTCTGAAGAATGCATTCCATTCATTATCGGCCTTAGCTTCCTGCCAGTCTTCAGCACCAATGGTTGAATGACCCAATATCATTAACTCATAATCATCCAGTTTGTTGATGTCGAAACTAACCACATCAAATATGTCAATAATTTCGGGATCAAACATGCTGTAAACCTTATGTGATGTTCGTTCAACATTTCCACCTTTGCCCCAGTATAACAGAACTATTTTCTTCATTTGTTTTGTATTTTTGATTTTGTAAAAGTACAAATAATTAAAAGATATTTTCTGTCATTTTTAAAAACCTGTGTTAACAAATTATGCTGTTGATGATAATAATTGTTTTGTGTTCAATACTTATATCAGGTAAATGATCGTTAACCTGGAACGTATTTCAATGTACATATAATTATTATATTAGTTGTTGTATCATACTATGTATATTTGCAGTTAATAAATATCTCAAACAGAAAATGAAGAAATTCTACAGAGTATTAGCATATATAAAGCCATATTACGGATATGCAGGATTGAATGTTCTTTTCAATATCCTGACCATAGTATTTTCATTATTTTCGTTTGCATTATTAATTCCGTTTCTAAATCTGCTTTTTGGGATAAATGACCTTGTAACAGAAAAACCGGTATTTGAATATACAACACAGTCATTTTTGGATTATCTGAATTATCAGATAAGTTCGATCATTATTTCTGATGGAAAAATTCAGGCTCTTGTATACATATGTCTTATTTTGATCATTGCTTTTTTTCTACGGAATTTATCCAGATTCTTTGCCATGTATTTTATGGCCAATGTCAGAATAGGATCAATTAAAGGTATTAGAAATGATATTTACACCAAGATCCTTACTCTTCCGTTATCATTTTTTACAAAGCATAAGAAAGGTGACATTATAGCAAGGGTAACAACAGATGTTCAGGAGGTTGAGTTTTCCATTATGAATTATCTGGAGATGATTGTAAGGGATCCCGTAACCATTATTGCATACATAGCTTTTATGGTTAGTATGAGTCCTCAGCTAACATTGTTTGTGTTGATTATTCTGCCGTTAACAGGATTTTTAATAGGAAGGATTGGTAAAAGCCTGCGTAAGCAATCTAAAATAGGGATGACAAAATTTGCAGGATTATTGTCAACAATTGAAGAATCCATATCAGGTTTAAGGATAATTAAAGCATTTAATGCAATAGATTATTCTAATGATAAATTTAAGTACAATAATAATGACTATTCCAGATTACTTATCTGGATATACCGAAAACGAGATTTGTCATCACCTTTAAGTGAATTCCTTTCTTCAGTTGTAATTATTGTTGTTCTATGGTTTGGAGGAAGAATGGTGCTTTCTGATAATCCAACCATTCAGGCAGCTGATTTTATAACCTACATAGTGGTATTTTCACAGATAATTCCTCCGGCAAAAACCTTTGCTCAGGGTTTTTACAGTATTCAGAAAGGAATAGCATCAGCTGATCGTATTTTTGAGGTTCTTGATGCAGAAGAAGTAATAGAAGAAAAACCGGATGCCATACCGGTTAAATCTTTTAATAAGAGTATTGAGTACAGGGATGTAAGTTTTAAGTATGAAAATGAATATGTACTTAAAAACATTAACCTGAAGATTGAAAAGGGAAAAGTAATTGCATTAGTTGGTGAATCAGGAGGAGGAAAATCAACTATGGCTGACCTGCTGCCGAGATTTTACGATGTTGTTGACGGTGAATTGTTAATTGACGGTAAGAATATCAAAGATTTAAAAATTGATGATACAAGGGCTTTGATGGGTATTGTGTCGCAGGAAAGCATACTGTTTAATGATAATATATTCAATAATATTGCTTTTGGAATGAGTGATGTTCGCAGGGAACATGTAATTGAGGCAGCTAAAGTTGCAAACGCTCATGAGTTTATCCTCGAAACAGAAAACGGGTATGAAACCAACATTGGTGACAGGGGTATGAAGTTATCAGGAGGACAGCGGCAGAGACTTAGCATTGCAAGGGCAGTACTGGCCAATCCGCCAATACTAATTCTTGATGAAGCTACTTCATCACTTGATACTGAGTCTGAGAAGCTTGTGCAAAAAGCTTTGTTCAATGTAATGAAGGACAGAACAACAGTTGTTATTGCACACAGATTGTCGACAATCCAGCATGCAGATGAGATCATTGTTTTAAAAAATGGCGAGATCGTAGAAAGAGGAACTCATACGAAACTAATTTCTATGAACGGCGTATATACTAGATTACAACAATTACAAGCATTTGATTGAGAACCTAAGATATTTAATGGTTAATCATATTAAAATATATCTTATATCAATAGTTTTTTTTACTTCATTATTTTCATTTGGTAGCATTGATGCAAAAAATAAAAGTGATGAGTTTAAAATTGAAAATGGTATACTGAATCTTTCCGGGTGGGACTTTGCCAATGATGGTAGTTTTGTTTTGGAAGGGGACTGGGAATTTTACTGGGACACACTACTTTACCCGGTTGATTTTCCAACAAAAATAGTTCCGCAATATCCGTATTTTCCTGAATTATGGTCAGGTATTCCAGACTCACTGGGTGAATTCTCAAATTTTGGTTATGCAACATACAGATTAAGGATCATTATTGAACCAACATCAGACTTGCTAGCGATCAAATTACCGGATTATTACACTTCATATAATTTGTGGTTAAATAGTGAATTATTATCACATAATGGTGTTGTAGGAAACAGCAAAAGTACATCAACTCCTCATCTGCTTCCGGTAACAGAGAGTTTCCATACTGATTCCGGTGAATTGGAATTCATTCTTCAAATCTCCAATTTTTATCATAGCAAGGGTGGGGCTAAAATAGCTCCGGTACTGGGAACTTCCTTATTGCTTGAGAAAGAAAGAGAATTTGAACTTGGTATTGATTTGCTTCTCACTGGGGCATTGTTGATGGGAGGATTATTCTTCCTTGGACTGTTCTTTTTTGGAAGGCAGGACAAGTCGGTATTTTATTTTGCCATGTTTTGCCTTAGTTATAGTTACAGGTTAATAGGTTATGGTAATTATTTTCTGCACAGCATAATTCCTGACGTAAGCTGGCAGGTGACAACAAGGGCTGAATATATCACACTATTTTTAAGTGCGTATTTTTTCATGCAGTTTTTACAATCTGTATATCCGAAAGAAACCAACAGATTTTTTGCCGGGATACTGAAGGTTATTGCTTTAATTTTTGTTTCAATTACATTGTTTCTGCCTGCCTATATTTTTACACTTACTGTAAATCCGTTTTTAATAACCCTTCTGATTTACATTATTTACGGAAGTGTAATAATTATAATTGCAGCTATAAAGAAACGTGCCGGATCTATCTATGCCCTGATTAGTATAATTATAATTTTTATTGTAATAATAATCAATATCCTGAATTATCTGGGCTATACAGGAACCTATCCTTATGTTTCGTTTTTCGGGTATATACTTTTTTTCTTCTTCCAATCATTAATTCTGTCATACCGGTTTGCATATCATTTTAAGCTTGCACAGCAAAAGGCTGAAATGGGAGCAAGAGCAAAAGCAGATTTCCTTGCGAATATGAGTCATGAAATACGTACGCCCATGAATGGTGTAATTGGAATGACAGGGTTGCTTCAACAGACTAAATTGAGCAAAGAACAAACAGAGTATGTAAATACGATCCGTATTAGCGGCGAGAACCTTCTCACTGTTATTAATGATATACTTGATTTCTCAAAAATTGAGCAGGGAAAAATGGAAATTGAACAACTTGGCTTCGACCTGGTTTTTTGTATTGAAGAGGTATTTGCACTGCTTTCCTCATCTGCCACTATCAAAGGTTTGGAATTGATCAAGAAAGTTGAGCCTGATGTACCGAGATATATTATTAGCGATCCCAACAGATTAAAACAGATATTTCTCAATCTTATAAATAACGCAATTAAGTTTACCGAGAAAGGGGAGGTGTTATTGTCTGCCAGTATTGCTGAAAGTGAGAATGATGAGTTTATTTTAAGGTTTGATATAAAAGATACCGGAATAGGTATCCCCCAGGAAAAGTTAGATGATCTGTTTGACTCATTTTCACAGGTTGATACTTCACATGGTCGTAAATTCGAAGGTACAGGATTGGGTCTGGCAATCTCAAAACAGCTGACAACGTTAATGGGTGGCAAAATCTGGGTAACCTCAGAGTTAGGAAAAGGATCGGTATTTTCATTTACTGTTAAAGTAAAAGAAGATTTAGATAAAGCTAAAAGTAAAGCTGCGCCCGATTTATCAGGATTTAAAAACAAAAAGGTAATAATACTTGATGATAACGAAACCAATTTGAAAATACTATCGGGGCAACTTACTAACTATGGATTTGAAGTAAAATCTACCAACGAAAGTAATGATACAATAAATCAGATCAGGAAGGAAAAATTTGATATTGCTGTTTTCGATATGCAAATGCCTGGTATTACAGGTATTGAGGTAGCCCAAAAGGTGAAAAAACTGGAAAATGGACGATCCCTCCCTATAATATTATTATCATCCATTGGCGTTGAATTTAAAGATGATGAGAAACAGCTTTTTAGTTCAAGTATTCTTAAACCTGCAAGGGAGAATAAATTACTCAATGCTTTACTGAAAGCAGTTGGTGCTGAGAGCGAGTCATCGTCGGGCACATCGGAACCACGTAGTAAGTCATTACCAATGTTCATTGGAGCAAAAGTTCTTGTTGCTGAAGATAACCTGATAAATCAGAAAGTTACAGCCAGCATATTGAAAAACATGGGCATAATTCCTGACATTGTTGAGAATGGGCATAAGGCGTATCTTGCCTGTAAGGAAAAGGATTATGATCTGATTCTTATGGATGTTCAGATGCCTGAAATGGATGGTTTGGAAGCTACAGTGAAAATTCTGAGTTATTTTGATGACCTTCCACGAAAAGCTCCGGTTATTTTGGCTATGACAGCAAATGTTCTGGAGAAATCAAAGAATGAATGTCGTAATGCTGGAATGCGTGGATTCATCACAAAACCTGTTGCACCTGGTGAACTAAGCCGGAATCTGGAAAAGTGGCTTAAAAACTAATTAATGAATGGTAAAACTATCCCAATCAGGACCAACATTAAAGTTTCTTCTAAAATTCTGCAGATCATCATAAGATAGTGATGTAGACAACACCTGGTTGCAGTTGGCAGAAGCCTGAGAAATTATATTGCCACGGGGATCAACAATAACTGAATCACCACTGTAATTAATACCGGAATTATCTTCACCAACCCGGTTTACTCCTACTATGTAAGCCTGATTTTCAATTGCCCGTGCAAGTAAAAGAGTTTTCCAGGGGTAACTTCTTACGGCAGGCCAGTTGGCAACAAAGATTGCCAGATCATACTCAAAAGAGTTATTCTTATATGTATTTTTATTCCAGACCGGAAATCTCAGGTCATAGCATATCATAGGACATATTTTCCAGCCAAATAAGTCAACAATCAGCTTTGACTTTCCAGGAGTAATATTTTTATGTTCACCACCCATGGTAAATACATGACGTTTTTCGTAAAGATCGTACTCTCCGTCCGGTTGCATCCAGATAAGAGTATTGGCATAACCCGTTTTACCTTGGATAAGGATAGTACCTGTTATTACTGCATTATACCCGGAGGATAGTTTTCTCATCCATTTTATAGTAGGACCTTCGGTAGTTTCAGCAAAAGATCCGGGATTAACCGGAAAGCCGGTTGTAAATGTTTCAGGTAGAATTATCAAGTGATGAGAGTTAAAATTATCCTCAATTTTCTTCTCAAAATCATCACGATTTTTCACCGGATTTTCCCAGTGCAGATCAGATTGAATGGCAAGTATTTTTAAATCCTGCATAATATTTCAGCAGCTTCTTTCAAAGTTGATTCTTTTTTAGCAAAACAAAACCTAAGAGTACAATTATTATCCTGTGTACGGTAGAACGGTGAAACCGGAACAGCGGCTATACCGTGTTCTTTTACAAGTTTTGTGGCCATTTCCATTTCAGGTTCATCAGAAATATTACTATAATCAAGCAATTGAAAATAAGTACCATTACAGGGAAGAGGTTTAAACTTTGAACCTTTAATTGCCGAAATGAAATAATCACGTTTTTCCTGATAAAAACTCCCAAGAGATATGTAATTATCAGGATTTTTAAGGTACTCTGCAACTGCATGCTGGATTGGAGTATTTACAGCAAATACAACAAACTGGTGAACTTTTCTGAATTCGGCAGTAATGTTTTCCGGTGCCATAACAAAACCGGTTTTCCATCCTGTTGTATGGAATGTTTTCCCAAAAGACCCTATCACGATGCTTTTGGAAGCTAATTCAGGAAACCTTGAGGCGCTTTGATGTTGTTTACCATCAAAAATCAAATGCTCGTAAACTTCATCACTCAAAACAATAATATCCCTGCCTCTGATCAGATTCTCCAGCTTTTTCATATCTTCCTCGCTTATAACACTTCCGGTAGGGTTATGTGGTGAGTTGATAATAATCATTTTTGTATTGCTTGAGATCATACGAGGCAATTCATCCCAGTTAATACTGTAATCCGGATATTGTAGCTGTGCATATTTAACCAATCCACCATTTACTGTTACCGAAGGGGCGTATGAGTCATAAGCAGGTTCAAAAATAACAACTTCATCACCTTTTGAAATAAATGCTGAGATTGCTGTATAAATTGCCTGTGTAGCACCAGCAGTTATTGTGATTTCCTTATCGGGATCATATTTAGCACTGTGATTTTTTTCAAACATTTGTGATAACATCTTCCTTAATTCAGGAACTCCCGGCATTGGAGCATACTGATTGTACCCTTTATTCATGAAGTGATCAACCAGTTTGATAAGTTCATCTGAAATTGGAAAATCAGGGAACCCCTGACTAAGGTTAACAGCATTGTGTTCGGTTGCAAGCTGCGACATTACAGCGAAAATTGAGGTGCCGGTTTGTGGTAACTTTGTAACAATATTACCTTCAAAATGTTTCATTAATAGCGTAGTTTTATGGTTGCAAAGATAGCTATTAGTTTATCAATACTATGAATAATAAATATAAACTACGTAACAGATATAGTTTTACAACAATACCCGGCTAATAGATGCAAATCGAAATATGAGTTAAATGTGTCTGATTTTGACTAAAACTTCTTTGTTGAATAAACAAATCCTGCAGGTTAAATAGTAAGAAGGCTAACATAAACTATTTTTGGAATATACGGTTACCAATTAAAAAATTAATCGATTACTGATTGAACATAAAAAAAAGAAAATATGAAAAGGTATCTTTATTTAGTTATGATAGGTTTGCTATACCACATAACGATTACAGACGCTAATGCACAGCAAGTAAGAATTCATTCTTCAAATCCGGCCACAGGTGAATATACTCTTATATGTGATGAGTTGCCGGTATTATCCCCGTATTCTACAGAGAGTCCAAATCCATACTATGGAATGTTTTGGATTTTTGAGGATGACGGAACATTCAGCTTCAATGGAACTCCTGTTCACCAGTTTGGTGTTTCAAATTATCATGTTTCTGTTGAAGCCACTCCCAGGTATACACCTATTAATAAAAAACCAAATATGGTTTGTCAGCTTCCCGGAACACCTAATCCTATTATTCCGGTAACTACACCTTCAAACCCGAAATACCAGTTTAGCGGAACTTCGGTTTATCTGCAAGCAAACCGGGACCCGTTTTTTGACCATGAACGCACATTAATTCTTAGTTATGAGAATCCTTTTAAGGATGAGGTTAAGAATGCGTTTCTTATTTTGTATTTTGACTCCAACCAAACTTCATTATTCCAGAGTAATGCAGACTTTAACCTACATAACCAAATATTGGATAAACAGGGACAAACGGTAGGAGGTATTAAAGCGTTTAATGGCGAGATTGTGGTATCCAGTCCGGTTGTAACACAACCTGCCAGTGGAAACTTTAATTCATGTATTATGATAGAAGTACCGAATGTGGCAGGGCAATCATCACACAATATATTTTTCAGGTTTGTAACAGATGTTCTGCTTGGACAGGTAAATATGATGGCAGAACTTGTGGCTGCCGCTCAGGATAGTGTAATTACCCAGACAATAGCTTTGAACGAACCTGTTGTTAGCGGATATGATCCTAATGGTATAAGTGTTGATAAAGACACTCTTTGCATTGGTCAAATGGACCCAAATGACGTCCTTACTTATACTGTTCATTTTCAAAATGAAGGAAATGGTCCAACACAGGGAGTAAACGTGGTATGGCCATTTAATCATGACCTGGAAACAGAGTCTCTAGTACACATTGAGTCCAAACATGATGACGTATTATCCCTTCCGTTGGAAAGACTTGGGGATGGAATCCAATGGCATTTTGAACTTAGTTTGCCGGGAACACGTCAACTGGGATTTGAATGTGATCAGGAAGCAACAAAAAGCTGGTTAACATTTAAAGTTGAAACGTATAACGGTTCTTATTATCTGAATAATTACGGACCACTCTTTGAAACTGAAAGTACGGCAATTATTGAATTTCCAGACGTTAGCCATATGGAGACAATGCCGGCAACTACAGTATTTACAGATAATTGTTCTAAATCACCAACATGGTTGAGTAATACGGAAAATATGGAGAAAAATGATTTCCCCGATATATCATATGTAGCAATTGATAAGAATAATCTGTTGTATATAACGGTTGATAATGTTTCTTCAGATGATATTGCCATTAGTCTGTTCAACACGTGTGGCAATATGCTGTATAATGAGAGGGTACAAACCAGGAATACAGAAAAGAATAATGTTATTATACCCCTCACAAATTTGCCTCATGGTTTATACATAATTAAGGTTTCATCAAATAAAGGTATTGATACCCGGAAAATAATATTGTAGTACCTAACAAAACAATACACAATATACCCTATTTTTGAGGCTTAAGTCTTAAATAGAGGAATGCTGCGTGTATTAAGTTATTTTATAATTATTATGTCATTTCCGGCTTTAACCGGAAATGGCATATGTATGTCGGCAATTATATTTAATAAGCCGGATTCAACTGATAATCTTAAAAATTATGATCAGTTGAATCTGGCATTTAAAATTGATAGTTGTTTTAATGCGGAACCACCACATATTGATGAAGGTATTTCCCTGTCGGGCGACTATTTGAGCAGGTATGAATTACTGGGAAACATATCTGATACCAATATTGCACAAATACACAATATCAGGGCAAATATGTTTCATATGGCCTATGAATTCGATAGTGCAGGGATTCATTATAGAAAAGCCATTGACATTTTTGAAAACTATAACATTCAGAATCCTGATATTGCATATTTTCTGTACAGACCTTTTGGAATGTTACTGCATAAAACCGGATCGCTACAACAGGCCATTGATATTTTTAACCAGGCAGCCATAATTCTTATTGAATCTGAAAGCCCTGAACTTGCCGGGATTTATTGCGAAACTGGTAACGTATATCTCAGCATGGGAAATAATGAACTTGCCATAAAGTATTATGAACTCGGGATTGAGGTGGATGGAAAACCGAAATGGCTGGAGAGTATTCTGGCAGAAAATATCGGATTGTGTTTGATTAGTCTGGGAGACACAATTAATGCAATGGCACAACTCAACAGATCATTGGAAATTGCTGTTGAAATTGCTGATGAGTTTGGAATTATATCGGTATTGTCGGCTCTTGGTGAATTAAAATATAGTACAGGTGATTTAAAAGGAGCAATTGCAGTTACCAGGAAGGCAATAAGCACAGGCAGCAGTATTGACGGAATAGATAAAAGGGAACTTGCAAAAATGCATTTTCGGTTGGGTCAGTATTATTATGAATCGGATTCATTTGATTTAGCTCTTGAACAATTTGACATTATGCTTGATATATTGTCTGTGGATGTAAACATTGATAATTTCAGAAACAAACGAAATTATGATCCATGGATAATGATGGCTTTAAAATTTACCGGGAACTGTTATGATGGTAAATATAAATCCGGTGGTGATACTATTTTTCTTCAAAGGGCACACAGTAACTATGAAAAGGCAGGATGGATAGCTGATGTGCTTAGAAATTCATATAATACAAATGTTTCCAAACTGTTTCTTTCCGAACAAACGCATGATTTGTATAAATCTGCAGTGGGAAATTGTTATGAATTATATGAGCTTACAAATAATACCGTGTATTTATTTGAAGCATTAAATTATTCTGAACAAAACAAGTATCAGTTGCTGTTTGAACAGATGACAGGAAACCCGTCTGTTGATACCCTGCAAATATTACACGGAATTCAGGATTCGATTATTAACTTAAATATCAGACTGGCATCAATAGAACGGGATATAAATATGTTGAAACAAAGAGGCAGGGATCTGCCTGCTGATACACTTGAATTATTAAAATCTGATTATAGAAAAACAAGAAAAATAAAATCTGAAATTCTGAAACAGATAGAAGATAAAAATCCCGTTGTCAGTTCCCGGTTAGTAAAAGATGATGTTTTGAATTTGCTTGAAATTGACGATCACTTTATAGCAAATCCGGGTGAGTTGTGGATTGAATTACTGACAACAGACACTGTTGTATTCGTATTTTACTTAGATGCCAATGGTATTAAGCTTTCAAAATATCCGGTAAGTAGCGTATTATCAAAACTCGAATTCGCAATTCATAATATAAGAAAACAACCTGAGTTTAGTTCAGACAATGAACCAAACAAGCGATTGATAAGGTCGTTAAATGATATCTACAATGTTATATTAAAAGATCATCTGGAAAACAGTGGTTTGAAATTCAATCATATTGTAATTGTACCTGATCATATCTGGACATATCTGCCATTTGAATCTTTAGTTACGTCTTACAACGTTGCAACAAACTGGTATGTTCCGGAATTGTTTTTAATAAATGATTATTCTATATCATATTCCGGGTCACTTGCCTTATTGAATTACAAAGACAACAGGACTAAAAAATTCGATGGTAAGAAGTATGCAGGTTTTGCTCCTGAGTTTGATATGAGAATTGAGATCAACGCCTCCTTAAATGAATTAAGGCCGCTTGAATATAACACCAATGAAGTAGCTGTTGCCGGGAAAATACTGGGAGGCAGTATCCATATTGGACCTGATGCTGATCTGGCCAATTTCAAAAAGGAAATATTTGATAATGAAACAATTCACCTTGCAACCCACTCTTACTTTGACAGTCTTGTTCCGATGAACAGTAAGTTGTTTTTTTCGGATACTTCATTATATCTGTATGAGATCTGTCAGATGCATATTCCGGCTGAATTAATAATTCTTAATGCATGTAATACCGGTATTGGCAGGCATTACCAGGGTGAAGGACCAATGAGCATATCAAATGGTTTCCTTCAATCGGGAAGTGGTGCCTGTATAATGAATTTATGGTCGGTAAATGATTTCAGCTCTGCCACACTAACAAAATATTTTGTAGAACAGCTTGGGACAGGCTATCCTGCAAGTATCAGTCTGCAAAATGCTAAAAAGAAGTATTTGGCGGAGAGCAGGAAATTGTTTCACCACCCGTATTACTGGGCTTCAAATGTACTATCTGGAAGAACAGGGCAAAATATTATAAAAAAAGATAATGTAAACCGGATAATATTTGTGGTTGCAGGAATAATAGTAATATTGATCATAATTTTGTTATTCAGAAAACCCTCTCAATCCTAAGATCTCTTCCGCTTTTTTATGATAGAAGCTGCTTTCATCAGTTGCTAATCTTTCCAGATATTTTCTTGCATTAGCTGCTTTATCCTGTTTTATGTAGATCATTGCTGAATACCAGAGTGCATCGTCGGTTAGTGCGGGATTATTCCGTTCAATTATTTTATCAAATTGTATCAGTGCCAGTGAATCGCTACCGGTTTCATGTAGACAGATCGCCATGTAGAAAAAACTGGTAAGGTCATCAGCATCCTGATTGGTGAGCTTCCTAAACATTTTAGAGGCTCTACCATACTCTTTTTGTTTATAAAATAATTCAGCCTGTTGCAATGTATTCCCGGTTACATTTCTTGTTACCTGGTTATATACAGGTGTTGAATAATATGTTAAATATACTTTCTCTGAATTAAACATTGATCCTGAGAAATATTCAATTGTAAAGTACATTGAAATAACAATAATAACTGATGCTGCAACAGACAGGATTTTATTATTCACAATAAATCTTACAATAGCAGGACCTTGACTACTGATATTATTATGAATTCTGTTAAGTCTTTTCCTGAGCTCAGTATCACCATAATGTTCAATACTATCAATAACAAAGCTTAATTGTTCAACTTCTTTCTTCAGATCTTTGTTTTGTGAAATTTCATTTTCAAAATCTCTTTTCTCTTCTTCACTCATAAGACCCTGAAGGTATTTTTCGATCTTTTCTGTTATTTCTTGATTCATATCCATAATTCAGGTTTATCTGTACAGGTTTATCTAAGTGAAATATCAAATCCGGGATTTTTATTCAGGAACTGTCGTATATATTTCAAACACTTCAGTTTTTTATTTTTGGCAGATTGTTCTCCTTTATATCCCATTTTTATGGCAATCTCATTCATGTTTAACCGCTCATAATAAAAAAGCCTGAGTACTTTTTTACAATCGCTGCTAACTGAGTTCAGCAATTTTTCAATTGACTTTATTCTCTCAGTATTTTCCATGTGCTCTGCCGGTAATTCATAATTGTCTATATACCCATATTCTCTTTGTAAGATCCTGGTATGGTTTTTAACACCTCTCAGTTTATCAAGCCATTTATTTTTACAAACAGAATATATATATGTCTTTATTTTACAATTAAGCTGAAGGTCACCACTTTTGATTTTTTTATAGAAAATAACAACACTTTCCTGGAAAATATCTTTGGCATCATCGTCGGTTCCGTTGTTTTGTTTGATATATCCCTTAATGATATCATAATACTGGCTGTACAATGCTTTCAGGGCAGTGTTGTTTGATTTTTCGTTTGCCGACCGTATTAAGGTTATTATCTCAGAATCACTTATTTCACTTGTCCTTTTCATAAAAGTACCGATATCAGATATAACTTGAAAAGCTTTACAATATTGGATGAAATAACTTGTTCGCAAATAGCAGGTCCATCACCTTCATTCTATTTCATCAGTTGTAATGCCGGTTATCTGTAATATTTAATCAACAAACATAAATCTTTTTTTTTCGTGTTACATTATTGTTGAAAATTATCAGAATCTGAAAATAGAATTTAAATAGCAAACTCTAATTTATAATCATAATAAAGATTACGTTGACAGCCGATTTCCTGATACAATAAGTTCATGAATGTAGTTAATTTTCGCTTCAAGTGAGTTTAATCTTAATTCATAAAGGCTGTGTAAATCTACACTCCTGTTATTTTCATTTTCATTGTTCTTGTTTTCAGACAGACAGTTTATTTTATTTATATCAAACTGTAGCAGGTTTACAAGCGTTATATTAAGAATTTCAGAGATACTGATAAGTTTAGGTAAATCGATTTTTGTTGTTTCATTTTCGATTCGGCTATAGGTTGTTTGTGATACATTTAGCTGAATTGACATGTATTCCTGCGAATATCCCCTTAATTCTCTGATTACTCGTACTTTTTCTCCAATGTTCATCTCGTTAGGTTTGTTTTTGAGCGGTTTGTATTAATATCAATTAATAAAATTATTTTATCATAACATAGTTTCTAATATATATTTTCGAAACAGCATTGCATTCCATACCAGATTAAAACAAATGACTAATTCGTAATATTTGGGCAAAGGAATACTTTTATTTGAGTTAATTTAGTCAAGTTGATTATGCTGAGTCTTATTATTAAGACAGCTAAATACCGATTTACCCTTACTCATATTAAGACCTTTTTTACCATGGAAATCATCTGTAATTTTCAACATGCTGTTTAACAAATCAGTATGACAAATAATTCAGTCATTTATTGTTGAAATTGCCTAATTACCAACCTACTCTAAAGGGTAGGTTTTTCTTTTGCTATCTTGCAAATTGATGATAATTCTGCTTTAATAATTGCCTTTTAGGAATTGATTTTATCATTTCATACAAACAGAATTTTGATATTCATATTATGAATATTTTATGCGTAGAACGTATAATGTAGTCATTACGTGCACCCGGTTTATTGATCTCATTTCATTTCTTTGATCTTATCATAATGCTTCCGGTTATACCTCTGTAACATTGATTGTACCACATAGAATAACCGGGTTTTAATAAGAAAGTCAACAGTGTTTGTTAAACGCTGTGATTTTTAATGAACAGGCAAAAAATGATCTATTAAATCTTTAAAACCAATCAGTAATGAAAACCCAAACTCCATACTATGATGACAACGAACTTTTAACAGGAATAAGAAATAAAAATACAGATGTAATAAGATACATTTATCAAAACCTGAAACCTATTATCCAGCGATTTATCGTTAAAAATAGTGGCGACGAGATTATTACCGAGGATATATTTCAGGAAACTCTGATTGTTGTTTTTAATAAACTACGAAAAGAAGATCTATGTCTGACATGTAGTTTCAATACATATTTCATTGCTATTTGTAAAAAGATTTGGTACAATTATTTGAGAAAGAGAAGTTATAATTTTATTGATTTCACAAATGATGTTGAAAACTTCAATTTCCAGGAAAAGTCATATGAGCTTAACAGTACACCAGAGTTTACCAGGTTGTTTTTCAAACATTTCAACAAAATGAGCCCCAAGAGCAGAGAAGTCTTAATTTTATATTTTAATAATGTTCCGGCAGATGTTATTGCTACCAGATTGGGTTTTAAAAATAAGGAGTATGCAATAAGTAGAAAATATAAGTGTTTGAAAAGACTGGTTACAAGTATAAAAAGTGATCCCAAATTAAATGATATAGCAATAGAGGATGAAAAAATTGAATTATTTTGAACTTATTGACAAGTATACAAATGATGAACTGGATGAGGGAGAGCGTACAAAATTCGAAACAGATCTGATTATTAATTCGGATTTGTATGAGCAATTTAAATTATACAATGAAGTTATAAGCCAATTTGAGGATAAGGAATTAATTGATTTCAATCAGGTAATTAATGAGGTTTCAGACAGTTATAATAAAAATAAACATATTCAGTATAAATTTCCCGGTGCTGTTAACAGTTATGACGTGATTGCTATTTTAGTTTTTATAGTTCTTGGCATATTTTTGTGCTTGTTTTACTTTTATTATCTACATGTTTAGATAGGTGCCTTTGGTAAATATGTCACCGCATCATATTTTTTTCGGATTACAATATTGTTTTTTTCAAATTCATTAAGCGATATTTTTATACCATTTATTAATCCATCCGTTACAGTGTTATTATCAAGATAAAATTCGATATTGTTGATTGTAAATTTCAATGTATCAGAATTTTTCTGTGAGTTTATTACAATATTGTTTTCTGAGAATTCATATTTTACAGAATGATCTTCATAAACACATGATAGTTCATTATCAACTATGGTAATTAAATCACATTCTTCCATATCAATTTGCAGGCGATTGTAAAATAATATTTGTGATATTTTAATACTTGCATTTTTTTGAAAATCGAATGTGCCTTTGAATGTAAGATAATAAACAGTCAGCCCCGAAATCAATACCAATGAACTTATTGCCAGGGCAACAATTATTTCTGTTAGTGTAAAGCCTTTTAATTTCATCTTCAGTTTTCTGGATTGTTCGATCTGGTATCGGTAATTATAGTTTTAAAACTGTAAACTTTGGTATTATTTTTATCGGTGATATCTATGATAATTTGATAAACATTTATCCTTGAATCTAATTCTACAACTTCTTTTGTAACTGTTAAACCATTAATTGTTAGCTTTTCATCAAAATAATCATAATTTCTGCATGTTTCAGCCAGAACTTCGTTTGATAACAGAAATGCCTGCATTTTTAAGTCAACTTTATTACCGGTATTCATTTTGATGAAAAAAGAGAATACTAATGCAGCTATTAAGAGAACCAAAGTCATTGAAATAACAGATTCAACTAATGTGCTACCCTTTAACTTTCTATTTGTTATAGCCATTTTAGTATATCTTTTTTAGATTTATTGAAAATTCCCGGCAAAATATTGAGGTAGCCCGGTTGACGATTATTTAATAATCTGGTGTTAAGCAGATAATTTTCATGAATAGATGAACTTGTAAACAGGATTGTAGATCTGCAGATCGTGTTTCCTGTTATTTCGCCACCAGCTTCAAATAATCCGTTACAAAATACCTGTCCTCTGACACTGGCGCTTTCACTTAATGTAAATAATGTTGATTTTTGATTAATATTATCGGGAGCGATAAAGATCAGACCAACTACTGATGATAACCCTGATATAGTTACATTTCTGTAGCTTTTAGGTTTATCATGGGTTATTAGTGCCACAACCGATGGGTATTGTAACTGACAGTTTTCCCCAATAAAGATCGAATCGCTGGCAATACACTGAATTACACCTTTAAAATCATCGGAAATCTCAATATAAGGTGCTTTAATAATAATATCCTCCAGTTTTGCCGAAGAATCTATTATAATTGATGTTTCAGATTCAATTATGTATTTACCTTTCAGGCTGATATTGGCAAGAGTAATATCTGATTCATCAAATATTATTTTGGCAGGTTTGGTAAATTCATTTTCTCCTTCATCTCCCTTAATGCTGCTGAAACCATCCTGAATAGAATTCACTAATTGAAATTGAAAAAAATTTCTTACCGAATCAATGGTTGAATAGTAAACCGAAGGCATCATTGATTTACTGACGTTTATTTTTCCATTTACCAGTTGTTTTCCTGTAAACGGATAATTCCCGAGGTTACCTCGTTTAATCCCTTTACCTGGAAGATAAACATCACCTTCAATAATCGAGTTTCCACATAACCTGAGTGGTGTACCTTTTTCAAGCAGATACAGGCAATAATTGTTTGTTTCATCAATTGTATACCCTTCAAATGCGGTTTTGCCATGAACCTTACTGCCAACAACTTTGGTAGCTCCAATAACATTCAGAAATCCCCACCTGTGTTTAAACATCGTTACCTCTCGTTCATTATCATTCAAATACGATGACAAATCATTATCCTTCCATGCAAACCTGTTGTTGTTATAAAGAAGATATTTAATTGCTGAATTGACGTCAGAAATAGCAATACTTGTTTTTATGGCTTTTGACTGATAGAATGAAACAATACCTGCCTGCATTAGTATTGTGCTTACAAAAATTGTAATGGCGACCAATATAAAAACAGTAAATGCCAATACCGAACCCGAGAGTTTATTTTTTCGAATCTTCATTCACAGGTACATTTGCATTATTTTCAGGAACTTCATCCGGGTCTACTATATCAGCATCTTTGGATTTTTTGTTTTTTTTCTTCTCTTTTTTTTCTTTATCGAAAAGCTTTAAGTTTTTGATTCCTAAGAAACCGCCATCATATGGTTTCCCTTTCTTATACTTTTGCCTGGTTAAAAGTTCTCCTTTTTTATAATCTGATTGCCAGCCATGTTGTTTCCCATTTTTGTAATAATAACTGGTAACTATCTGGTTATTCTCATCATAGGATATCGACTCTCCATTTTTCCTGCCTTTTTTCCAGCTATCCAAAGTTGTTAATGATCCATCTTCAGTCCAGTTCATCCAGGTTCCTGACTTTAACCCGTTTTTGAAAAAACCTTTTACAAGAATGTCTTTAGTGTTTTTTTTAAAATAGAGATACTCTCCATGTAATAGGTAACCAGTGTATGCACCTTTGGTATAGTTAATAATTCCTTTGTCGTACCAATAATAGACCAGGTCAGTTTTCGATTTCCTGGTTTTCTTTTCCGTTTGTATTTCAAAACTATATTCACCATCTTTTGTTTCAACACTAACTTTTCTTGTTTTGTTCATGAAAAAGTCAGATTGACCATATAAATTAAAACAAATAAATACGATCTGAAATATTATAATAATCTTGGTTTTCATGACATATGTTTAGTTACAAAGTTTCACCGATTTTGTGTCTTTTTGGAATGATAGTAATACCGAATCATAACAAACATCAATCAGTTTTACTCCACCCTTTTCACTACCCTTACTAAGGATTACACTTTTACCATCAATACTCAAATTTGCTGAGTACTGACCACTGGAATTGTTTTGCAAAGCACCAAGGTATGTTACTTTTGGCCAGACCACATTCTTTTTTTTTGATGCGGCATTACGTCGTGATGCGGAATTTTTTTTTGGTGATCCCTGCTTTGTATAGCTGTTTACAGAAAGAAACGGATCCGGATAATTTAGAAGCAGCCTGATCGTATCACTTGTAATTTCTACCTTGTCTTTTTTTATTTTGTTGTTTTGAGTAATTGTAATATTGTCATTATCACTGAAAATTACACTGATTACTTTATACATAATGAACACCCATATTACAATTGTAACAGGGAGCAATATTGTTCGTATATGCTTTAATTTTCTCATTTTGCACTGAGTTCAAATGACCAAAGTTCGCTAAACTCACCCCTGTTTCCGGCCTTGTCAATACCTTTTACTCGCCAGTAATAAATACCATTTTCTAATTCGGTTTCATATTGGTTACCTGTGACCTTTGCATGTTCAATTACAGTAATCATACTCTCATTTGAATAAATATAAAGAGAATCGTATTCCGAGGAGCCTGAGATTGGCGGTGAATTCCACACGCACAGTACAACTGAATCATTAATTATGCTATTATTTAATGGGCTTATCAGTGTTCGTTTCTCTGGAACCGTTATGTCAATAAAATAACTTCTCTGGCTGTACAATGTTTCGGAAATCTCGTTTCTTGCATTTACTTTCCATGTGTATGAACCCTGAGTTTCAGGAACTGATAAACTAATGCTGGTTTCAGATGTAATTGTATCTAAAATAGGTACCCCTTCCTGTAAAATAACCAGGTTATAGTTTTCAGCATTGTATAGCTTATTCCAGTAGTAATTTTGTGTTAGTGAATTTGTTGTGTCATTTTCAACTGGTGTGTATAATATTACGGTTTCATTGGTTAGATCAGGTGTTGAATCAATAACCAGGGAATGAACGGAATATTCTGTTTCATAAACAGAATTAAGTGCTCTTACCCTCCATTCGTATTTATTTGGATTTAAATTAAACAGAAATTGGTTACCTGAAATAGTAGTGTCAAGAATAAGACGTTCAGTTTGAATAAAATCAGGAGTTGCGATCTGCAGTTGATATTTTTCTGCGTCTTCAACATAATCCCACCAGAATGTATTTGTACTTATTGTTGTTTCAAGATTATTATGAGGTGCTAATAGTACAACTTTGCTTTCAGAAATATCATTTACAAAAATGTCTGAACAACCAATGGTTAAAAGCACTAATACTATGTATATTGACGGATTTCTCATCTGTTTTTGTTTGTTATGTTTTGGATATACATTTCACTAAACAGGTTTTTTTTCCTGGTTTTCCGGTTCAGATAAGTAGCAAATCTTACAGAAATAACTTTTCCCAGAGATTTTTCCTGTTCGATGTTGTTTAACAGCTTTAGAAGATTAACAAAAGAGCCTTCGGTTTTTACAATATTTGTTTCTATTGTAAATGTATTTTCTTCCCGTACGATGGATGGTGTAAGTTCACTAATTATAAGTGAATGAGAGTCGCAGTAATTACTAACTCTGCTAATAATCCGGTTTCTTTTGTTTAATTCCGCATCACCTGATGATTCAATTGTGCCAGCTATATTATCTAACTCATTTTGTAGTTTTAGTATTTTTTGCGGAAGATTCCGTGACCTGCTTTTTTCAGATAACATAAGCTTATATTCATCATATAAAACAAATGTTTTCTTAAAGGAGAACTGATAACTCAAAATGAGCACAAGTACTGTTATCAGTGCTGTATATAACAATTTCTTCTTTATTTTGTTTGAAAACATCATCAGTCTTTAACAGTTAATTCCAGTATAAATTCCGTAATTTTTTTGTTGCCCGAGTATTTTAAATCGAATAGTTCTGCTGATTCAACAAATTCCATATTATTTAATTTGCTTACCCAGTTGTTTATTTCTAAACTTGACCTTGAGTTACCGGTAATTAATATTGTGTTCTTTTGTATAACCAGGTTCTTTTTATATTTATTTATCTCAACAGGATTAATGAGCATTTCGTCAAATACCATTTTTTTTGGTTTCGACGCAGCAATCTGATCAGCATAATATGCAAGCATGGATTTTGTATCTAATCCGGTTTTTGTAAGTAGTTGCTTTTTTTGTGCCAGTTCTTTTTTAAGTTTTTTTTCTTTGTTTAACAATGATCGGTTATGAAAAACTTCCTGGTTAATATCATTTACTTTTTTATTATAGTTGCTGTATGCCAGGAAATTTATGATTAATAACAGAAATAATAATGCCACCCCGGATTTAGCAAATATCTTAATAGCAATATTAGCTTTGTAATCATTGGCCGAACATATTACCTCTTCGGTTTTGGAGGTTGTTGTGTAATCATAAACTGATAAGTGTTTTATTGAAGATGCAAGTGCCGGCAGGTATTTGCCATTTATTTCTTCCTCGGATATTAAATAACTATGATCTTCTCCCTCATATTTTTTAATACTCTCAATTGAAATTCCGGTGAAGTTGATTTCATAACCTGAAGTACAATAAGTTGAAACAGAATTATCTGTAATTGTATTAATAATATCAATATTTAATGGTCCTGCAAAAACATCAAGAATTGTATAGCCTGCATCCAAAAAGGATGTTATGGTATTACTTAATTGCTCGTTTCGAATAATTGCAACCCATGAGTTTTTTTCTTCCTGTTGGACTGTATTTACAGAGAATTCGTTTTCCCTTGCAAACGGCAGGATTTTTTTGATTATTGACTCGTTTTCATCATTGTCTGCATAATCTTTTATTATAACACCTTTACCAGTGATAGTTAAACATACCGGTATTGTGTCCGGAAGTAATTCCTTGAGCTGTTTTAGATTTCTTATTTCTTCCTTTATTGGTTCAGGTATAAATCTGCCTTTTTCAATGTTTACAATTACAACATAATATGTAATTTCATTTTCAGAGTTAAAATTTACTTCTATCCCTGCTATTTTCCTGTATTTTATTATGTTGTTTAGTTTAATCATTGTACGATAACAGGGTTTAATATATTATAGTTGGTTTGATGAAAACATTTAGTTTATCAAATGAATTTTCTTTCGTCCTGCTTGAAAACAACCACTTTATTATTGGTATTCTACTAAGTAACGGAATACCGCTGCTTGATTCACTCAATTTCTTTTCTTCCAGGCCACCAAGCAATACCATTTCTTCATTTTTAATTCTTATCAGTGAGGTAAAGCTCCTAGAAATATTACCAGGAGGGGCTTCTTTGCTGATTCTTGTTGTAAAATCAGATTGTTCTACTACGATATCCAATGTTATTTGTTCATTACCTGAAACAATTGGGTTTATTTTCAATGTAAAATCTACTTTTACAGGTTTATAATGTTGCGATTGAATATTTTGCGGATTCTGCGTACCAACAACACTGTTGGTTTCTTCAAGGTAGTATTCTGTATTTCCAATGGAAATGGAAGCTTCATGTCCGTTTAATGTTGATAATTTGGGAGTTGACCTCACCTTTACCAATCCATCACTTTCAAGAGCTTTCATTGACAAGTAGAAATTTGGTGATACTTTACCCATATTGAACCAGCCAAACCCGTTAAAGCTGTTTATAAGTTTATTTACTGAAGATGAACTCATGGTAAAATCAACACCGGGAAGCAATGTTCCACCGGTTGTTACCGGTTCTTCACTTAAACCTGCACTTATTCCTGTAGATACGGAAACGTTTGACCGTGAATCAACGATCATTACTTCAATGAGCACTACGGGGACAACTTTGTCTATATCTGAAATAAATGCCTCAAGTTCGGTAATTGCCTGTGATGATCCGCAAATAATAAGGCTGTTGAGATCCGGGAATTCACTTATTTCAACTCCTTCAGATAACTTTGATGGTATTGCTGCTGTTATATCAACTACGGTTCTGGACTTTAACTGGATCACTTTTGTTAACCTCAGCTTTTCAATATTTCTGTCCCCGATAAGATATATTCCATTTACAACCTTAAAAGTATAGGAAGATCCGCTCAGCAGTTTTTCAAGAAACTCTTCGTAACCAATATTCTTTATCTGAATGGATCTGTTTCCTTCAAGTTTGGAGTAGATATAGTAATTAATCCCAACTTCATTTGATACTGCTGACAGGATATCACCAATTGATACATTTAACGCAGTGACAGTTATGTTGCTTTGGTTGACAGCTGAAAACTCAAACGAACTTTCATCATTTTTGGAACTACCCTTTCCGTATTTATTTTTTGATTTATTGTTGTTTGCAACAACTTCTTTCTTGTTAAGTATGTAAAATCCTTCATCATTGGTTACTACCATATCATTTGCCAGAGCGAATTTATCAAGGGACTGGTCAAATGGTGAATTGTCAATATAGCCGCTAACTCTTTTATCCTGAAGTCCCGGAGTAAATAATACATTTTTACCTGATTGAGATGTAATCTCTTTAACCACCATATATAATGAATCGTATTTCAGGTCCATCGACAGTGTATTGCTTTGTTTGTTATACACTATTTTAGGCTTTCTTGGCACATATGGCTTTGCCGGTTCTTCCGGTGGTATGTATTTCGAAAGTGAAATAATAGAACCTGTAATTTCAAGGGTAAGATCATATTGTTTACAAAGAAAGACAATGAGTTCTTTTGCTTTAACTTCTGCAAAGTTGTTTGTTACGTCCACTCTTATTGACGGATCGATGGTAATGTTAAGTTTATTTAGTTTCGCCAGATTTCTGATTAATTCCTGTATTGGCACATTACTAACAGTAAATGAAACTTTTTCGTTTAATCCGGGAGAAACCGAATCTATCTGATTAAGTTTATGCGTGATCTCAGAAATTCTATCCTGACCATATAATGATGATTGTGTATATCCAACAGTTAATAAAAATAGTAATGATATGAGTATCCCTTTTCTCAACAATATGATTTGTTGAAAATAATACTTACAGTTACTGTTTTTTAGTATCTTATCGTTTATCTTACTCATATATCTGTTTCAATTATCTGATAAAGCGTTGAAACTTTCATCATTTAACAATAGCGGAATAGCTTCGTCTATACTGGTTTCACCTTGCTTTACGGCATCAAGTACTAATTTTGAAATTGTGGAAATATCATTTGATTTGAGATAATCATCTATATCGAAAACCTGTTGTTTGATAAGTTTTTCAAGTTCTTTATCAACAGGAAGTACTTCATATAAGGCTCTCCGGCCTTTGAATCCTGTAAAATGACATTCGTTGCAACCAACAGCTTTATAGGTAGTTATTCCTTTTGTTAAATCCCGTAATGCAACTGGTACCTTTTCTTTCGCTTCTTTATCAATCGTTTTACAGTTAGGACATAATAACCTGATCAGTCTTTGTGCCACTGACAATACAAGGGTATCAGCAAGATTATATGCAGGAACACCCATATCGATCAGCCGGCTTATTGTTCCCCATGCAGAGTTGGTATGTACTGTTGATAGTACCAGGTGTCCTGTTAATGCCGCTCTGATAGCCATTTGTGCTGTATCTACATCTCTGATCTCTCCAAGCATTATTATATCTGGGTCCTGACGAAGAAATGTCCGTAATGCTTTTGCAAATGATAAACCGATTCCTTCGTTTAACTGTACCTGGTTGACACCATCAATGGTATATTCAACCGGGTCTTCTATGGTTAGAATATTTGAGTCGTCAGTATTAAGGATTTTCAAGGTAGCATATAAAGTTGTTGTTTTGCCTGAACCTGTTGGTCCGCTGATAAGTATTATGCCCTGATTTCGTTTGGTTCCTGTTAAATAGTGATTTAACTGAGTATCATTGAATCCAAGGCTTTCGATTTTGATTTCGGTTGTATCATTACTTAACAGACGCATTACGATTTTCTCACCATAAATTGAAGGTAGTGTAGAAACACGAATATCAAATTTTCCACTTATAGTATCATGAACCATACGTCCGTCCTGGGGTAATCTTTTCTCAGCAATATCCATATTTGACTTTACCTTAATTTTATTAAGAAGTCCGGGATATTCTTTTGGGTTCATACTATATTTTTCAATGAGCTTGCCATCTATCCTGATCCTGATCCTGCATTTTTGCTCCATAGGTTCTATATGGATATCACTGGATCTGGATTGATGGGCATCATTAATTATGCGACCAAGGAAATCGTCAACATCCTGATTTGCCAATTGCTGAACCTTTTTTGAACTATTGCCATTGTGACTTCTGTAGTACCTGGCCAAGGCATGTTTAATGGTTTCATCATCAGAAAACGAGAATCTTACTTCTTTTCCCAAAATAAGTTCCAGTTCATCTTCAACAATAGCTGCATTACTCTTGTTGGAAAAAAAAGTAATACTGCTACCGTTAACCTCTTTTGGAATTATCTTGTAATGCCATGCCTGTTCTGAAGTTATCAGCTGTTGAATTTCCGTATCTATATTAATATCAGCCATAGTTTTACCAGTAAGAATATATTCCTCCTATATAACCAAGTGTTTGATAATCGTTTGTAAGATTAATTATATTAAGTCCATCCTGCAATGCGATACCAACAGATAATAACACACCTACTATTCCTGCCAATGGAATAAACTTTGCTTTTTTTGAAAAAGGCAAACTAACGACCTGAAATAATGCTGAGAAAATAAAAGTGATAAGCAGGAATAATATCAGATTTACAGGTGAAAGAGCTATGCAAAGTAAACCAAAGGAAAGTACATCGGCCGAGCCTAACGAATTGTCGACTATAATTGTAAATTTTCTGTTTTTCAGACTTATCAACAAGGTCGCCATTAACAACATAAAAAGTATTATCAGGCAATTAAGCCCGATGTTTTCCAGACATGCAACGGACTGCCCTTTTTGAAATAGCTGCACAAGCAACAAAATTGCCGCTATGGGAAAATAATACCAGTTAATGAGCCTTTTTGTAAAATCCTGATAGCTAATTATTAGTAAGAATGTTATTATCGCAATTGTAAGTATCCACATCCCTAGTCTTTTAACACCTCTTTCAGGTTTTTATCCTGATCAATTTCCCATACATTATATACACCGTCTCCATCAAAATCAACAACGGCAGTTGCTCTTGCAAGGAATGTATTATTACTGTAATCAACAATTTCAATGATGTAATTGGCTTTTCCTCCTTCATCGACGGTTTTTGCCTGCTCGAAACCAAGTTCAACAAGATCATCACTATACTTTGAGTGCATATAGAAATGGCTTTTTTCGAGCATATGCAAATGGCCCAGTTGCATTTGAGCTTCGGTGCTTTTAGCTTTGGTAATTAAAGGCAATAAGCTGGGGAGTACCATTAGGATGAGTACCCCGATAATAATCAACACCACCAAAAGTTCGTTAAGGGTATATCCCTTAAGCTTCTTCGAAAGGATCTTTTTCATGATCGTATATTTTGAACGTTCTATACATTAATTACACGAAGGGCATGAAAATGTCTCTTTTGCCTGTAAATTTTGTGTTTTTTTTGTTAATAGGTGTTAAAATGTTGCGAGATGTGTGTTCGTTACAAACCCGAATCAGCGTTGGTAATTTAGATTAGATGATTATTGAGAGTGTTATTATATATGTGTCAGGGTGCATAAAAAATAGACAAAGAATCAAAAATATACGAATAAAGTACTTATATTTGTACTTTATTAATAACTTTATTATAAATACTACTATGATCGCTGCAAATTTCACTGAGTTTAGAACAAGCTTAAAAAAATACCTTGACAATGTCGAAAACAATCATGAAACATTGATAATAAAAAGAAAATCAGGAAAAGGAACTGTCTTAATTTCCCTGGAAGAGTATAATTCAATAATGGAAACTATGCACTTGTTAAGTTCAAAGACAAATGCTGACAGACTTTATGAGTCAATAGAACAGATAAAAAAGGGAGAAACTTTTGAAAAAGAATTAATAGAATAGAAATGAAAATCACTTCTTCAAAAAATTCCTGGGAAGATTATACTTCGTGGCAAAATGAAGACAAAAAGACCCTGAAAAAAATCAATCTTCTTATAAAGGATATTCAAAGACATCCATTTGAAGGAACCGGAAACCCGGAACCACTTAAATATGATTTATCGGGATTTTGGTCACGTAGAATAGATCGTGAACACAGACTCATATATCAGGTTTTCGACCAGGAAATCATAATTTACAGTTGTAGGTATCACTATGATAAGTAAAAATTCACAGCCCAATAACTTATAATTCTATTCCAATAAAATACTGAGTCTGAATGTAATGTTGACTAAACCCAGGTCAGGTATGGGTAATGATTTATTCTGTATACTTTCTTACAGTTCTTTCAGGCAATAACCCGCTCGTTTGGGCTACAAGCCCAAACACATTCCAACACCCAAACCACAAAAAACCAACATTATCACAAACTATCCCAACCCTGTCCATCATACCCCAAATTCACTAAATGCCACATTAGTAGCCAATTACAATTTCATTCTTTCCAAAAAACTACATAATACGGCAGAAATTTACAATACTCAAACAGGGTATTGTTTGGTGTTTAGTAAATTGGTAGGTTTGGAGGTTGATTATTAAATCAATTGAAATTCAAATTTAAACGTTAGCAAGCCTTTAATAACTGGCGTGTTTTCAGGAATCAATATTCCAGCAGTATTGTTATTGTTTTTAGTAATGTTTTTAATTCTACCAATGGAAATATTTGGTATTGAAATCACATTATCCAACAATAATAACTGGAAAATTTATGACTTCATAAGTTTGTTTCTTTTATTTTTTTTGAGTAAAATTGTAAGCGATAACCATAATAATAAATATTATGAGTGAAAGCATTATTCTTAAAAAAAAACCGGAAATTAAATTCCAATTTCTTGACAATGGATTTGAATTAATTGATGGACACACAGAGCAAAATTCTGGTTCTTACAATTATAGTGATATACAATCCATTGATTTAAATTGTGTTTGGTTTCCCAGACTTGCCAAATGGTTAAGAGTATTTACATGGATATTTAATGGAGTGCCATATTTTCCAGATGCTAAATCATATAAAAAAGCTAACCTTATTATTCATTTTAGAAAAACGAAACTTGGCATATGGTTAACTGATACTTATATGGCTGATAATGCGAAAAGGATTAAGAAATTATTGGACGAAAAAACTACACCTAACGACTAACCATCCTGTTTTTGTAAAATACAGAACCTGAATGCAATGTTGACGAAACTTTAGCCAGGTATGGGTAATGATTTATTTTGTATGCTTCCTTACAGTTCTTTCAGGCAATAACCCGCTCGTTTGGGCTTGTAGCCCAAACACATTCCAATACCCAAACCACAAAAAACCAACATTATCACAAACTATCCCAAACCTGCAACTATCATACCCTAAAATTATCAAATATCACATTAACAGCCGTTTACAATTTCACCCCTCCCCAAAAAATACACAATACAGCAGCAAGCAAAACTACCTAGGCAGGGTATTGTTTGGTGTTAAATAAGTTGGTTGGCTTGGAGGTAGGAATAACCAGTTTGTATGAACTATGAAATCGTTTATAAACGGATATATGACTGATATTTCAAGGTTTATAGTTTGGGTTAGATGATTATTGAGGGGTTATTATATACATACGTTACCGGTCGCGTTGAGAAAAGAGTACAGTTAAGCAGTTTGAACAAGTTCAGGAATTAATTTATTACATTTGTAGTGTGGAAAAAATTGGGACAATAGAAATTAGAATTTCCGGTTCTAAAGGGAATCTTGACTTATCTCCTGACAATTACGACATAAAGGAGATTATTTCTATAATGGAGAATGTAGAGAACCTATTGTTCTCAGGAGACAAACGAAACAGACCAATAATCAGTTATAATATAGACCAAGGTTCAGTTAATCACTTATTTAAAACATCAATACAGTATATTATTGGTTTCAATGCTATTATCGGACAAATTGATAACCTTCAAAGCATTGACTTTCTTGATATTGGAACTGCAAAAGCAATAGAGAACATACAGGATATAGCTAAAAAACGAAACTATACCTTCAACATTAAAACTTCTCTTGAACAGTCGAATGAAATCAGGTTAGATAGAACGACACAATTCTATAGAACTGAAACGATCTGGGCCGATGCAGAATTTTATTTCTATGGAAAAGTTACAAATGCCGGAGGAAAAGATAAAGCAAATATTCATGTTTTTACTGAAGACACTGGATCCGTTAGAATTCATACCCCGATTAGTTTTTTAGAACAATATGATGAAAATATGCTCTACAAAACAATGGGAATTCGTGCCAAAGGAAAGCAGCATTCCGAGACTGGAGAAATTGATATATCAACATTGCAATTTATTGAGCTTGTTGATTATCAACCGAAATACGACAAGAACTACCTAAAAGCTTTAAGAGATAAAGCCAAAAAATCCTGGCTAAACAATATAAATCCAGACACCTGGCTAAACGAAATTAGAGGTGGATATGAAACATAGTTCAGTTTTATTAGATACAAGTTTCTTTATTCGTTTCTTAAATGATAATGATCCACTTTATTATAATGCCGATGATTATTTTCGATATTTTTTGCAACAGGAAATTACGATGATAATATCTACAATTAGTATTGCTGAATATTGTGTTGGTGGAGAAGTTCAAGAATTACCTTTACGAAACTTACAAATCTTACCATTCAATCTTAACCACTCTAAAAAGACAGGTGAATTTGCAAGAATTATATTCCAAAATAAAGATAGAATAAAATTGAAAGAAAGGAATATTATTCCCAATGACACTAAACTGTTTGCACAAGCTGATTCAGAAAAACGTATTGATTTTTACTTGTCATCTGATTTAGAGAGCTTAAAGATTTACAACCTGTTAAGACAAGAGAATAATCCAGGGTTTCAGTTTATTGACTTAAACACACCCTATCATGAAACGTTTGGTCTCTTAGATTTAAGATAAAGTACGAACCGGTAGCAAAGAACTGAACTAAAATTAAAGTCTTTTAAAAAATCTGAACAATTAAACTACTTCTGTAGTTAATGATCATACGGGATAAATAGATTCCAGCAACCAAAACCACAAAAAACTCAACATTCTCACCAACTACCCCAGCCTGCCAAAAATCACACTTCAAATACACCAAGCGTCACAATAACAGGCAACTACAATTTTACCCCTCCCAAAAAACTGCCCAATACAATAGCAAACAAGACTACCCAAACAGGGTATTGTTTGGTGTTAAATAAGTTGGTTGGCTTGGAGGTAGGTATAACCAGTTTGTATGAACTATGAAATCGTTTGTAAACGGATAGATGACTGGTATTAAGGGTTATAATTTAGATTAGATGATTTTTGAGAGTGTTATTATATATATGTTGGGTATATTTAGGAGAACTAACATAATTTGACCATTTTACCAATTTTTGGTATTTTTGTATAAAATTGCTCAATATGAAAAATACGTCAATATCTTTAGGAAAGTATTTCGACCAATTTGTACAAGCTCAGGTTTCGACTGGTCGATATAAAAATGTCAGTGAAGTAATTCGTGCAGGACTAAGACTTCTGGAAAATGAGGAAAGCAAAGTTATTGCCTTAAGAAATGCCATTCAGGAAGGAAAAGATAGTGGAATCGCTGATGATTTTAACCCAATCAAAAACCTTGAGGAATTAAAAGGAAAAAGGAAAAAGGATGGCTGAATATAAATTGACCAATAAAGCTGTTGCAGATTTAAACAGTATTTGGAATTATACAGCTGATAACTGGTCTGAATATCAGGCGGATAAATATTACAATATGTTAATTGATAGTTTCCGTGACATTGCAAATAATCCAGGATTAGGAAAAAACTATTATGGAATTTCTTCAGGCTTATTTGGACTTAAAGCAAATCGACACATAATTTTCTATCGTAAATCATTGGACAAACCAATTGAAATAACAAGGATTCTGCACGAAAGTATGGATCTGAAAAATCGAATTACCGAATAGAAAAACAGCAATATCACAGTTAGTAGTTCACCTATTTAGAGTATTGTGGATTTAATAATTTGTGAAACAAAAGAATATTTGTTTGTAACAATGTGACTCACACTATATTCATTTGGTTGGTACTAGTGTTGAAAAACAGCGATGCGGAGAAAAACATTGGCAATCTCCTTAAATATGCGGAGAATAATTTGTATATTTGCCGCAAAAAGACGAAAGTTTATGGCAGGATACATTTATGAATATGATGATTGGCCTGAATTCACATGGAATGAAAAGACGATAGGTGTGATTTTGGGAAAAGTTCGACATCTGCAGGGTAAGATTTTCGGACAAATGAGTGCGCTTGGATTTTCAATAAAAGAGGAAACAATTTTATCTACTTTAACTCTCGACGTTTTGAAATCTTCGGAAATCGAAGGAGAATTTTTAAATAAAGAGCAGGTTCGATCCTCAATAGCTAGAAAACTTGGACTGGAATATGCCGGAGTTGTACATATTGACAGAAACGTGGAAGGTATTGTGGAGATGATGCTGGATGCAACCCAACGATATGATAAAATACTGGACCAGGAACGAATTTTTGGTTGGCATGCAGCACTTTTTCCTACGGGTTGGAGTGGAATGCACAGAATTAATGCAGGGTGTTATCGTGATGGAGAAATGCAGGTAGTATCAGGCCCAATGGGAAAAGAAAAAATACATTTTCAGACTCCTCCACCTTCCCTGGTTAAAAAGGAAATGGATTTGTTTTTAGATTGGTTTAATGATCAAACAGAAATAGATGGAGTTTTAAAAGCTGCAATTGCACATTTTTGGTTCATAATTATTCATCCTTTTGATGATGGTAATGGAAGAATTGCCAGGGCTCTCTCTGACATGTTGCTTGCCCGTTCGGAAGAAAGTTCTCAAAGATACTATAGCTTGTCGAACCAGATATTAGCTGAAAAAAAACGATATTATGAGGTATTGCAAAAAGTTCAGCATAGCACCGGTGATATCACAGAATGGCTGGATTGGTTTTTAAACTGTTTGTACAGAGCATTGGAGAGCACAGAAGAAACGTTGAAGCGGGTATTACATAAAGCTGACTTTTGGGACAGAAATAAAGAAACGATTTTAAATAGCAGACAAAGACTAATGCTCAATAAGCTGTTTGATGGATTTGAAGGTAAGCTAAAATCATCAAAATGGGCAAAGATCACCAAATGCTCCCCGGACACAGCATTACGAGATATAAAAGATCTGATTACAAAAGGAATCATAAAACAGGAAGAATCGGGAGGACGCAGTACGAATTACGAATTGGCTGAAGAATGGAGAATGTACTAGGTACAATAACCAAACATTATATCCCTATAAAACCATTGCTAGTTTGAGCTTGCAGCCAAACACATTCCAGCAACAAATACACAACCAACCAACACCAGCCTGGCAATAACTACACCACAATTTAGTTAAACAACACACAAACAGGCAATTACAAAAATTCCCCTACTAAAAAACTACATAATAAGATAGCGGCAAAACTACCCAAACAGGGTATTGTTTGGTGTTTAATAAGTTGGTAGGTTTGGAGGTGGGTATAACAACTATGTTTTAACTATGAAACAGTTTTTAATCGTTTTAAAACGAATATATTACTGACATTAAGGATTATAACTTTGGCTTGAAGATTTTAGAATAAAATTGTTTACATAAGTTTTGTGAAATAAACTTGTAGAGCTATGAGACAAAAGATAACAAAAAAGTATGAGAAATTAATACTATCGTTAGGGCTTGATGAGGTTCAGGAAAGTATTATTAAGTCGACTTGGCTTGACTATTTTTCTTCGGTTAATCTATCTGCAAAAAGAGGTTGGATTGTTCATAACTATACTCGGGGAATTGTATTTACTATAGGACTGTTAATCCCAATAATTGAAAGTAGTGGACTAAATAAAGATATTTGTAATTATAATATAACTATTGTAAGTGTTTTAGGGGTCTTAATTGCAGGACTTGCTGCGATAAATAGACAAATAGGTTTTGAAGAGAAATGGAAGCACTATAGAGCAACTGCAGAATTTATAAGAAATGAAGGAGATGATTATTTTGCATTAGCAGGTAAATACAGTTCATACAAATCTCACAAAGATGCTTTCAAAAAGTTCATTTCAGAAATAACTGATTTTAAAAGAAAAGAAGTCGAAACTTATTTCAAAATAGAAAAAGATAGAAAAAACAGACAAAATTGAAACACTTAAAATTTATAGTATATGAGCATTTATATAATTAGTAATCGTGAAGTTATTACTGAAAATGACACAGAACGCTTTAAAATTAAAGGAAAAGAAAAGGCTCTGCCAACTTTTAGAGTTGCAAAGTGTAATATTCCAAGTGATGATTGTTTAACTCAAAAAAATTGCAAAGCAGAATATGAAATCTTAGAAGATGAATTCCCAACTAATTACATAGATGTTATTGATTCAATCAAAAACCCTGAAAAAGTTAGTAAGTTGAAAGGGACGAGTTACATGTTTTATGATTTATATAGTCAAATGATTACTGAAAAAAGTAAAAAAACAGATGTTTTAGTTTTTATTCATGGCTTTGCAAACTCATTCGATGATAACTTAGAACATATCGTAACATTATATAAAACATTTATTCAGAAACAGGATTCTAACATAAAACATTTATTGTACATTTCTTGGCCAACCAGAAATCATAAAATTTTGACATACTGGAATGACCAAAAAGATGCTTGGGATACGGGTAGGTTTCTGGGTAGGTTATATGAAAAGTTACTTGATTTCTTTGTAGAAATGTTTAAGAAACATTCAATGTTAAATTGTGAAAGTAAAATACACCTTGCAGCTCATTCAATGGGCAATCAAGTACTAGCTTCGATGTTGCAAAATATTAATAAAAAAATATACCCATTTATTAGCGAAATACTATTACTACACTCTGATATAGAAAATAATGTTTTTGAAGAAGGGGAACCTTTTACTAAATTGGAAATGCTAGCAGAAAGAACACATGTTTATACCCATAAAAGTGATGATGCTTTATTTATTTCGCGTTTCACTAAAAATTTTAATAAACGTTTAGGCAAATATGGACCAAAAAGCATTAAAAACCTTAATGATGAAACATATATTGTAGATGTAACAAAATTAAAAACAGGAGAAAGTTTACGAGAAAAATTGTTTGACCATTGGGGATATATAGAAAGTGAAAAAGAAATCAGTGACATAATTGACGTATTAAACGGTTTGGATATTGAGAGATTTAAGAAAAGAAAAATTGTACGTGAAAAGTTATATAAATTAGAAGAATAATCTCTACACGCAACAAAAAATATACGTAATGGGAACTGTGCCAGATATTAACAAATTAACAATTAATAAATTGTGGTGTAAGCTGATAGTGTAGAACCCTGAAACTCTGCTACTTTGGATTAGTACCCCACTAGTTTGGGCTTGTAGCCCAAACACATTCTATCAACAAATACACAACCAACCAACATTTTCACAAATTACACCAATCTGGTGAAAATTGCCTCCAGCTTTGCCAATAGGCACATTAACAGATGGTTACAATTTTAACCCTCCTAAAAAACTACCCAGTACAGTAGCAAACAAAACTACCCAAACAGGGTATTGTTTGGTGTTTATTAAGTTGGTAGGTTTGGTGCAGTAAACTACTATAAGGTAATTAATCTTAAGAGTTTAACAAATAAGTATGTAGTTGTAGTCAAATCTTAGATTAGTGTTATTGATATTTTAAGTTGAGGTTTTAATACATGCTATACCAACAAAATTGATAAAGCATTGAATATAACTATTTGTTGTTTATGTTAAAATTTTGTTGAATAGGAGGCGAAGAACAATGAACATTAAGATGTTAATAACTAAGTTGTTACGATGTTGCTTTAAGCATAAAAAAAGTGTAAATTCGACTGAACTTATGAGTAATAAATATATAATATCCGATTTCTTCCCAATAGAAGAGCTATACTCTACTCTTAGTGATTTAATAAGTACTGCTTTTAAAATATTTCCTAAGAACATTGAGAATAGTATTGATGAACTAAAAAATCTTTTAAGAGATGACATAAACTGCTATATTGAATATCCCTATGTGGAAAAAGTATATAGAGATAGTTATTACAATTATTACTCAACAAAACACAACTCAACTTTACGGAACTGTGCAAGAATTTCTTTTTTCAACAATGATATATCTATTACAGATTTTAGAACTGTAGAATCAAACAAAATTCAAAACAGCTTTATGGGTTATATGACAATTCGTCCAACTTTACCTAACCTAATTGGTCGAACGATGATTTCACCTTTAGCTTATCGTCAAAACAATAACCTGTATTGCCTAACCAATTCAGAAGTTGTCATTAATGGAGTTCGCTTAACAATTAGAGCCTTTCCGCATTCCTCTCAGGACGGAGAGACAATTACTTGTGCTGAAACTACGATTTGGTCGGTTATGGAGTACTTTGGAACTAGATATCCTGAATACAAACCAGTTTTACCATCAAAAATTATTGCTGCTCTTTCAAACTATAGTTACGAACGTCAATTACCTTCAAGAGGACTTACATCTGAACAAATAAGCTATGCTTTAAAAGAGTTTGACTTTGGAACTAGATTATACGCTTTAGCTGAAAATAGTCAAGATGAAGGTGAAATTGAAGCTTATGGGGAAAAGGAATTTAAAAGACTACTGGGCTATTATGTAGAGTCAGGAATTCCAATAATTGCTGGTATTGAAAATGATTCACTAGGGCATGCATTGATTATAATGGGACATAAGAAAATTACAGTTGGAGACATTGACCTAACAGAATATCAACCTATAGAAATTAATTCTAAAAATGGTATTGTCTATTTATATGATTACGCTGATCTAATAAATGACTTTGTTGTCATTGATGATAATATGCCACCTTATAATACAATCCCATTTGAAAACCCAACGCACAATTATGATACTCCTCAGTTTGAAGGATGCAAAATAAAAAATTTTATTGCACCGTTGTACCATAAAATATATTTGGAAGCAGGTGGAGCAAAGGAACTTTCTATATCATACCTAGAAAATTTTAATCATGATTTACCTGGGAATAAAATTATTCTAAAATTGTTTTGTATTTCGAGTAGATCATTTAAAGCAGAATTGAATAATAAAGTAAACATTGGAGTAGAAGCTAATGAAATAATCTTGAGTTTAACAATGCCAAAGTTTATTTGGATTGGATTATTTACAAATACTGGACTACTAAAACAATCTAAAGCAAATGGTTTAGTGATTCTTGATGCAACGGAAACGAATATTGAAGATGCGTTAATACTTATGGTGTCACCAAATGGCTTGATAACATATGATTCACAGGATGATCTGGGGTTCAAATATACCACCTACGACCTTGAAATAAATAATTTTAATATATTTGCAAACAATTTGAAAGAAAGCTAATTACAATGGCAAAACTAAAAAACACGGTTATAGATAAGATGAAAGCTGAAAAGAGAGTTTCTTATCTTTCAAAAGATGAATCTTATGACATACATGTATCTACTTCTAAAAGAATGGAGAAATATGCTAGAGATTATAGTAAAAAAGATAAAGCTTCTCATATAGCTGCATCAAAATTACTTCTCACTTCCTAATCGAACGGTTCTTATTCTAAATGATTAATCTCTTAAAATCGAGAAGACTTCAAAAGTTTAAACCTCCAGTTTCAGGGGATAATAGTAAGTTTTGGAAACTGTTATTAATAATTCATTATTCATATAACATTATAGTCTTAATAGTTGGCTCTATATTTATATTTAAAGGATATGAATTAGTAGAAAGAGGCATAAACGGTGAGATTGAATGGATATTAAAAGTATTTGGAAGCGAAAGCACCCTTAGAAATGCCTCTCCAGGTATTTTCTTAGTTATAGTTGGATTTTTTATCATTTTATTTGCACGTGACAATGTGGAATACAAAAAAAATTAAATTGTTTGGACTAAGGAGTAAAAGTTGTGTCATCATGTTGTTTGCCCAGCCAGTTCGTACTTCTACACCAAACTACCCCCCAACAAAAACCCAATCCAAATACTCCGTCAACTCCATCTTCTTCTTGGCGTAATCGCAGTTAACCTGCAGGGCAACGGCGATTCGTTTGTCCGGGTAGTAAGCAAAAATTGAAACAAAACCCGGAACGAAGCCGGTGTGGCCGTAGGCTTTGCCGAATTTGGTGTTGTAGATGAAGCTGCCGGTGCCGTAGGACAGGCCTTTGTCAATTTCGATGCCGTTGCTGTTAGGGGTGGTTATCTTAGTTAGAAGCTCCGGTGAAAACAGCTCGCCTTCGAAATAAAGTTTGGACCACTTTGCCAGGTCTGAAGTTGTGGAAACCATACCACCACCAGTCCATTCCATTTGGGGGTTAAAAGCGTATTTGCCATCGACAACAACAACTCCGGGCATTCTGAAAAAATCACCAAGATCTGAATAACCGGTGGGCAGGTTATTGATCTCGCGGGTTATTGCCGGGTAAGTGTAAGTTAAACCATAAGGTTTCAGAATGCGATTTTCAACTTCGTCGTAGTAATAAGAGCCGGTGATCTTTTCTATCAGCATTCCCAGCAGGATGTAGTTGGTGTCAGAATAAGCCCATCCCTTATCAGCTTCGTGTACAGGCTCACTGTCATAAATATTAGATAACCGGTCTTCATAAGTCCAGATCTTGTCGGGACTGGCTTTCAAAGTGTCCCAGACAGCCTGGTTTTCAATATATCTTGGTAAGCCGGTAGTGTGTTGTAACAACATCTCAACAGTAATATCATTAATGTTTGGCAATCTTTTCAGCCATTGATTGTCAGGGAAATAGGTGATGAACTTTTCTTCCAGATCAATTTTCCCTTCATCAACAAGCTGCATTAAAATTGCAACAGCATAGGTTTTACCAATACTTCCCGAGAACATAACATGTTGAGTAGTCAGGGGTACTTTGGTGGATGTGTCAGCCACACCTGCCGAATAGTTGGTTTGCTTTCCGTTTTTGTAGATTATGGAAAGATTAATACCCGGTACATTATTTTCAATAATCAGTTCATCAAGTATTTTAGGTATTTTATCTTCATCGTTTACTTTATTTTGGTTTTGGCAGCCGGGGAATATCAGTATTGCCAGCATCAATCCAATTATAATTTTATTCATGGTATTTCTGTGATTATGCAACAGGTACATTAATAATTAATTCAGTTTTAAGTAGACCAGCCAATTTTGGCAGGTTACCGGAGAATAAAATTAGTTTTTTTAGCAATATGGTTTTAGAGATCTGTAATTTAAATAACCAGTATCGTTAATATCAATTGCAGAGCCGAAACGGGTAAAGCCACTATCAACACTGATTTAGATACTTTGTTGCTGAATTCCTGCCTGCCTTTACGAAGATGATAAAAATGAAAAAAGAATGCAAAGATCCCGCAAACGGAGAGAAAAAACGACAAAGTTATACCCAATAATGATGGCCGGTCGATTATTGTAAGTCCGTAAAGTATGGCAAATACCATGGGGATATGGATTACCACAAATCCCTGTATGCCCATTGTATTTTTTGGGAAAAACAGGTTCCACTCTTCCCAGTAAGCAGAGTCGATTTCATGGACTATTAGTATCACGGCATTTGTTAAATATGTCCAGAATAACAGGTTTTCTATCATGATCTTATATTTTGATTTGTTCCTGCAATATTCGCAATAACCTGTGGTAGAATTGCTTGACAAAAATCAAGAAATTCTTAAAGTGATAATTGTTTTAGGGATAAATTCAAATTCTGTACAAACTTCACCTGCCATTATTGTTTTACTGGTCAACTGTGGCTTGCCCGGCCTATTTTAATTAAGCTGTAATTTGCAATATAAGCTTAGTAAGTACATGAAGCTCCGAAGGATGAGGAGATCACATGCACGCACTTAGCTTATATGGTAAATTTCAGTGAAAATAAAAATAAGTCTTGATCTTCCTGCCTGTTCGGCTGACAGGTTTGATTCGTTTTTGGATCAAGCCAAAAATGAATAGCCCTTCAGGCCTGCTGCAGGCAGGCTTAAGGAAAATCAGGATGGTGTGTTCAATTGGAAATTCATACAGGTAGTTTTTATTAATTCATAAATCCCCTGAAAGTTGGCTCGAGCTACAATATGATTTTTATACATTTATTCCAAATGCTTTCTCCTTAACCTGCTCAAAGTTTCCGGAGTTATACCCAGAGAAGAAGCAATATGTTTTAAAGGTACAAGATTAAAAATCCCCGGATACTCTTTAAAAAGCTTCCTGAAACGCTGTTCGGCATTTAACTGAATATGATCAAGCATCCTTGACTCAAGCGCCGTATAAGCCTGCAACAATAAAAAATTGTCGATTTCCAGCCAGTTGGGAATGATAGTTATTAGTTCAAAATGTTTTTCCCTGCTGATCATCAGTAATTCACAATCAGTTAATGCCTGAATACTCCACTCGCTGGGAACCTGGTATGCAAAACTGGTTAACGCTGTTGAGAAGTCGTTTTCAAAAACAAAACCAAGTGTTGTTTCTTCAGTATCAATCTCATTGAAAACTCTCAAAATACCGTTTACAACAAATGCCAGGTCATTACAAATATCCCCCTTGCCTATCCACACTTCATTTTTAACAAGGGTTAGTTCGGTAAACGACTCAACTACTCTTGTTCGCTCCATTTCAGTTAACCTGGAGTTTTCTTTGAGATAGTTATTTAGTCTTTCTTGCATGTTAATTCCGATATGAGATAAACTAAAGTATTATACCTTACCGGTCCTTATCCACCGGGCCCAGTCAGTTCTGTTGTTTTTTTCAGCAAGTTGAGCAGCTTTTTCAAAATCGTAAGGTAATGATACCTGGTCGATTTTTACTCCACCTGTATCAAACTCAAGAATAGAATAACACGCTGACGGATTATGGTTCTCCATTTTGTGATAAACAGGCTCATCATCATCGTATGCAGGTAACCCAACACTTCCCGGGTTGATAATTGTGAACCTCCCGGCTTTTATAAGGTTTGGAACATGACTATGGCCACATACAACAATACTTTGATCAATATTTTTAAGTATTTCATTAAGCTCAGTTTCCGGTCTTACATAAATAAAGCCTTCATTCAACTGTTCTATCAAATAATCTGAGTCTCGTTGAGGGGTTCCGTGGCAGCAGTAAACCCGGTTATTTACAATTGTGTCAAATTCAAGCATTTTCATCCAGCTTATCATATCATGAGTCAGCTGTGTTTTTACAGATTCCAGGGTAGGGATTCCCGTTTCATGGCCCAGGCACTCAAGTAAAAACCTGTCTTGGTTACCGGATATGCTGATCATCTCATTTTCACTGATGATACTGAAAGTACCTGCCGGATCAAGTGGGCCATACAAACTATCCCCCAGATTTACTATTGTGTTAATTCCTCTCGATTTTATATCCTTAATGACCTCTTTAAGAGCAGTTGAATTACCATGAATGTCGGATATAATTGCTAAAGTGTTTTGATCCATTATAAAATCAGATTTATAATAATGTATAATTAAAAATCGAACGCCAAAAAGTATAACAAATATACCAATTCCTGTTGGCAGAAATTAATTGATATGGAGGCAATATGTTTCAGGACTAATAGTTTACAATTCTTTTATAACTTTACCTTTCTGAATTAACGGGATTTTTAAGTAAGAAATTGCTACTGTGTATTGTGTTAATCTGCAAATTAATAGTTCTGCAACACTTACCGGTGAAATAGAAAAACCCAGGTTCAGTAAATATAATGTTGGAATTAAAGTTATCATTCCATAGATCTGTCACATAATTTGGAGATGATCAGGCTGTTTGAGTTGAATTCTGCCAAAAACAAATGACAGGAATACATGTGTTTCGGTTTGATCGGGACCTGGTATCCTAATAAACGGATCAGGGAAACAAAGTAAAATATTGAACCTGCTTACTGATAAATAAGCATGTAACTAATAACTAAAGTTCAATAAATATGCAAAAGGTAAATGTTACTGAGAAGCTAAACCAAATATCTGACTACTGGAATCCCAGGGTAGCAGCAGAATTAAACGGTCAGCAAATCAGACTTGTTAAGATATCGGGTGAATTTGAATTCCATAAACATGAAAATGAGGACGAAATGTTTTTCGTTATAGCAGGATCATTAAGGATTGATACAGAAAACGATTCTTTTGAACTTACAGAAGGTGAATTTATTGTAGTACCAAAAGGAGTATTGCACAGGCCTGTTGCAAAAGAAGAAGTACATCTTATGATATTTGTAGCCGGTTCAGGCATAAATACAGGTAATCTCAGGAATGATATGACATTGGACACACTTAAGCGAATCTAATCTAAAAAAACAATATAAATGAAACAAATACAACTTACAATCCTCTTTGCGCTTATTTGCTGCTTATCAGCGTTTTCGCAGAATGACAACCATTTATATTTTGGTCAGACACCTCCGGGCATTAATGTGGAAAAGTTTAACGGTGGTAGTTTCTTTGAAGAAGAAAACAACCGAAAAAGAAGCTTTAACCTGGCATTTTCTCCTTCCGGAGATGAAATGTTCTTTTCTTATTATAAAGGAACCAAAGAAATGCCTCATCCCGAATACGAAATAAAAACAAGTAGTTACATTAATGGAGAATGGACATACCCTGAAACAGCTTCCTTTTCCGGCATTTATTCAGATGTTGATATTACTTACTCGCCTGACGGGAAATACATATTCTTTGCATCTGACCGGCCACAACCACATTCCATAGGTCTTGATATCTATTACTCCGTAAAAACCGATGATGGGTGGAGTGAACCAATATATGCCGGAACTGACATAAACACCAATGAAGGTGAGGTTTATCCATCTGTATCATCTAAAAACCATGTTTTCTTCAGGTCATCCCGGACGGGCGGATATAGCGAATCGGATTTGTATAAAGCTGACTGGAAGCATGGAAACTTTATAAATGTTCAAAATCTTGGCCCAAATGTAAACTCACCTTATGGTCAGAGTAATGCAGTGATATCTGCCGATGAAAGCTATATCCTGTTATGTACTAAGCGGCCGGATAGTGAAAAATGGCAAATATTTGTTTCTTTTCAGCTGGATGAAAACAACTGGACCAGTGCAGTAAGTCTGGGGCCACAGGTGAATACTCAGGCCGGTGCAAGTGCGCCGACCATAACACCTGATGGTAATTACATAATATTTTCGAAAAGAAGAGGCCCGGACAGGGGATTATACTGGGTAAGTACCGAACTAATTGAAAAAATAAGGGAAACCAAAATTCATTGAAATGTGTTTTCAATGAAAGATAAGATTTGTTATTACCGAAATTGTTATAGATTGCCAAATAGAAAAAAAGAAATATGAACTTCGGCAGAAAACTATTGAGAATTACAGGTATTATCATACTTTCAATTATTGCAATTATGATAATGACTGTTGCTTTGGCTAAGGTTTTTGAAGACAGGCTGGCATCGTTTACAATGGAAAAACTTGAAAGCACCTTTGATGCTCCAATGTCAGTTGGTAACGTATCACTGATACCGCTTTTTTCATTCCCCAGGCTTAGTGCAGAGATCCATAATCTCTATATTGGTGATCCTCATAATAAAAACAACGATACACTTTTCTATATCAACAGCTTAAAAGTAGGACTCGATTCGTGGGGACTGATGAGCGGAAAGATCAAAATTGATGAAATGAAGATCTCGGGACTGGATTTTGATTATGTGGTTGATAGTACCGGGAAATCAAACATTGATTTTATTATTGATGCTTTTGCTGATACAACAACTGTTGACAACAACGATACAATTTCCATCCCGCTTGATTTGAGTGCAGATAAAGTAGTTCTGGAAAATATTCATGTTAAATACCATGACAAACAATCAAAAATGAGATCATGGGTAACAATACCGGAGATAACGCTTAAGGGAAAAACCAAAAACAACATTTTTAATGGTAAAACCAAGGGCAGCATTATACTGAGCCATTGCAGTTTTGAAGGAACAAACATCGACCGGATGGAATCATGCTCTGTTGTTTTTAATATGGAATATAGAAACAGGCAGGCCAAAATTGAAAAACTGAATATCAATAGTGAGGGAATTAACCTGAGCATTGAAGGAGATTGCCGGTTAAGGGATACTCTTGGAATTAATGCAATTATCAATGCTGAAGCCATTGACTTTGAAACACTAAGGAAGTACATCCCTGATCAATTTGATAGTATCATTGGTAAAGAGAGCTTACCTCAGATGAAATTTCTGTCATTGGAACTAAACTTGGATTACCATAATGATATTGCCGCTATTAAGAAGTTGAAACTTGATAGTGACGGTTTAGGTCTTGCAATGGGTGGTAACTTGTTGTTTGGTGATTCAATGGATGTTGAAATAGGATTGGAATCACTAAATATCAACCTGGGAATTGTTGAAAAATATTTACCTGATCAATTAATTGAAGAATATGGAATAGCTGAAATAGGTGGAGATATGGAACTTTCTGCCATAATTGATGGAAGGTTTGCAGATTCAACTTTGATACCGGATATTGATGCTGAAGCAAATCTCAGAAATATGAAGTTTAAAATCAGGAATTATCCTAAAATAGATGACTTTAATTTGCTGGCAAATATTAAAACAGGAAAATATCCTGATATGAGAGATGCATCTGTCAGGATCGCCAATGCTGAAATCAACAGTAATTCAAGCAGGATTCAGCTCGAAGGTAATATTATTGGTTTTGAGGAGCCCCGGTATAGTTTAAGTTCTGATATGGAAATAAACCTGCCTGATTTTAGTGTGCTGATACCTGACAGTCTGGTCCGGAATCTTAAGGGGAATATCACAGCAAGCATAAAAACGAACGGAGTATTACCTGAAAAGATCACCGATGGATTTATAGATTATGCAATGGAGAATACTAGTCTTACTTTCAGCATAAAAGATGTGGAAGCATTGGTTACAGATTCATTGCAGGTGAATAATTTCACCACAGATGTTAAGTATTACCCCCAGGCTTCCGGTGGTAAGGACATCAGTATAGAAAATCTAAATCTGGAATCTCCATCTTTAAACTTAAATCTGCAAAATTCATCACTATCTGCTATATTGTCCGGTGAAATATCAGATCCCGGAGAAATGAGTGTTGATATGAAGTCACTGAAAATTCAAAATGGGAACAGCCAGATTATTGGTAACGGAGAAATTACTAATTTCAAAATACCTGAATTTAACATTAACACAAATATCACCCTTGAACTAAGCGAACTGATGCCGTTTGTACCCGACTCCCTGATCAATAACATGTCAGGGAATGTAGTTGCCTACATCCATTCAAACGGAAAACTGAACATAGATTCTGTTGACAGCCAGTTGTTACCAGTTATTTTTAAAAACAGCAATATCAATATAGCACTCAACGATATTGATATTGCTTTTCCCGATTCAGTAATGAATGTTGATGATATTTCTGCTCGTATAGGATTAAGAAATGATAAACTGACAATAAATGAACTATCTGCTGATTACAATGGTTTGGAAATAGGTGTTGATTCAACCATTATGAAAAATATTTATAGTACTGTTATTTTAAACCAACCAGGGGAGTTGTATGTTGAAACACATATTGATCTTGGAGATTTTCTTTTTGATGATTTTAAGCACCTGTTTGAATCAAATTCAGAAGACCCCGGTTCAGATATGAATTCGGCAGCCGGTGAGGTCTCTGCTGATGCAGGTGAAAATAATGATCCACGTAACTGGACCTATTTAATTCACGGTTCTGCCGGTATTAACAGTATTAAGATCGATTCAACGGTACTCAGTGGAACAAAAATTAACCGACTTCATATCAATGATCTGTCAACTATGTTTTTAATTGAAGACAGTTCGTATGTGGTGGATCAGTTTAAATTCAGTGTTTTTGGAGGAGAAATGAACAACTCTGCAAAATATAGAATCAGGAAAGACGGGACAGAATCAGTTTCATCGCACAACATAATTCAGAATATGGATATTCATGCCATGCTTAGGGATATGGATAATTTTGGAATGGATTCTGTAATTTCATATGAAAATATCAGCGGGATATTTTCCACAGACCTCCATACATTTATACCAATCGACGATTCTGTAAGAGTTGATAAGATGATGGTTAGTGGCGACTTAACTCTTCAAAAAGGAGGGGTATATGATTATGCGCCTGCAACTGAGATTTCAAGGTTTACCAATATAAAGGAACTTGATAATATCCAGTTTAAAACTCTGAGAAGCAATATCTTTATGTTCAAAAACAAGCTATATGTACCCAGAACAAACATAGTTAGCAATGCCATGGATATAGCGGCATTTGGTATGCAGGACCTTGATGGTGATTGTGAGTATCACCTGGAATTGCACCTGAGTAATATACTTTTTGGTAAATCAAAAAGAAGAAACAAAAAGCAGGATAAAAGCGGTGATGAGGTTGATAAAGGGTCATTAAAGAAAAGTTCCAGGAAAATCAGGTATGTAATTAACGATAAAAAATCAAAAGTAGGGCTTGACTCAAAGGATTCGAGGGAAGACATGATGAATAAGATAAGAGTACAAAAGAAAATGTTAGATTTTATTTTCTTCCCTAAAAATATTTATTACAATACTAATCCAGAGAAATAGTACGTTTTTATTTATATTCTTAAAAAAATTAATTTTGTTACAGGTTAATTCAATAGCCTGGTTTAAAAAATATAAACGTTATGAAATTATTAAAATCATTGGCGGCCATCATGATAATCAGCTTGTTTACACTACCATTTGGAGCATGTGAAAAAGATGATAACGAGAGCTGTGAGCAACAGGATATGAGTCAGGTTCTAACCTGTGATGGAGAAAAAAATGTTGAAGTTTGCTGTACATCAGGATCAGGATGTACTTACAAATATAACGGACAGGACTACCCTGACACTCCTGAAGGACTAAATGCCCTGGCAGATGCACTGGGATGCACATACAAAAGCGCAGCTGAATATGACGAGCAAAAACAACTTATCATACAGGAGCTAATTGCCCTGAAAGACCGCGCCTGGAGAGGTGTAAACTAAAATCATTACGATCTGGTTTGTGAATTCAAATCATAAACCAGGTAATATTTTTGAATGTATTACTAATATGGGCACATTGACATTGTGTTCTTAGTGAAATCCTTTGAGTTCCTTTGTGGTTAAAAAAAAATTACAATCAGGATTAAAAAATAATCCAGCTATTCCTTTTCATCCTCCTCAATTTCTTCCTCAAATCCTGAGGATTCAAATTAACGGCAATAATTTTACCATCACCATCAACCAATACATTAGAAGGAATCGACCTTATATTGTACGAAACTGCTGCATCAGATTTCCACCCTTTCATATCCCCAACATTCAAAAAATCATCAATCCCATCCTTTTCAATACTATTTTTCCATGCAATTTCATTTCTGTCAAGCGACACTGAAAATATCTCAAAACCTTTTTCACCGCCATCAAAATCCATAATTTTAAAATCATCATAAACCTCAATAAGTTTTGGTACTTTTTTGCGGCATGGAGCACACCATGAAGCCCAGAAATTTATAAGTACAATTTTATCGTTGATCTCTGAGAGTTTAACCATATCCCCGTTAACGTCAGGAAGTTCAATTTCGGGAGCTATAATGCCAACCTCTATTCCTTCGAGGTTATTCTTCTTCTGGGCAAACAAATTGCCTGTCAGAATTAGCAGTATAACTAATGATATGGAAAATACCTTATTCATGATTATGATTTAACAGTAAAACAAAAATAGGATAAAATAATTGCTTTCGACTTCCTTCTGATATTTTTACAGTGACAAATTTAATGCCATAGTTATATGCCAGAGTGTGATATGCTATTTAGTATGTAGCAAAATAGCCAAGCTCACTTTAACAGGCGATTATAGTATATGACAATTAGTTTGTTATAAATTAAAATTAAAAAATGAATACGGCCCTATGGAAAACTTATTAATTTTAGTACGGGAATATTGTAAGTAAAGAGTAGAATTCACGAACCCTTATAATTTCATTATTATGCCTGATAAAACAATAACTTACAGAGTGTTAAAAAATAGTATTATGAAGTTTACCAAAATATTTCTGGTATTGATAATAATATCAAAAGTATCCTATGCTCAATGGGAATGGCAAAAACCAGTACCTACCGGTAATAATTATTATTCAGTATGTTTTACTGACGGGAATACCGGATACATTACCGGTAATTTTGGAGTTATACTTAAAACAATCGATGGTGGGGAAACCTGGGTAGAAAAGTCTGTTGGAGCTGCAAATTCCCTGTATTCGATTAATTTTTTAGATTCGAATACTGGTTTCGCTTGTGGATCCGATGGTTTAATTATGAAAACAGAAGATGCCGGAAATAATTGGGAATTACAGGATAATGGAATAGATTCTGAACTGAATGATATAGTTTTTACTAGCTCTACTAAGGGGTTTATTGCAGGAAGTTTAGGATCAATTCTTGAAACCGATAACGGCGGGGATAGCTGGAATAAAATAGTTAGTGGAACAAATGAGAATCTTACATGTATTGATTTTCCAACCAGCGAAACAGGGTATGCAGTTGGATTTTCAGGCACCATAATAAAGACTATCAACGGTGGCTTAACCTGGGATTCATTAACAAGTGGTTTTAATATCAATCTTTATTCGGTGGATTTTATCAATTCGAGTACCGGGTTTGTAGTTGGAGGCAATACGTTAAACTCAAGTATTGTGCTAAAAACAAATGACGGTGGATCATCATGGGTACTCCTTCCTTCAATAACTGAGAATCCAATAAAAGAAGTTTATTTTTATGACGAAAACACCGGATTTGTTTTTGGTTGGGATGGAGTAATAATGCAAACTAATGATGGAGGAATTTCCTGGTCAAAGATTGAAACAAATACTGAGAATTCGTTTTTAGCATCATCATTTCCAAATCAAAATACAGGTTACATTGTTGGAGCACTGGGAACCATTTATAAAACTAATGATAAAGGAGAATCCTGGGTTGCTGTGTCGGATGGTGGTTCACACCACGATTATTTTCAATCAATAACATTTGTAAATTCCGAAAACGGTTATATCGCAAGTACAACAGGAAAAATACTTAAAACCAAAGACAGTGGTGAGAGTTGGGAAATCATTGATCCTGGTGTTCATACCTCTTTGTATTCAATATGTTTTATTGATTCGATAGTTGGATTTGCTGTAGGATCTCAAGGAACTATTTTGAAAACTTCAAATGGAGGAGAGACATGGTCAAATATTAATACTGGTATAAATAATGGATTTTTATCAGTATGTTTTGCTACCAAAACAATTGGTGTTTCAGTAGGTTGGGTTGGCGAAATCTTAAGAACTACAAATTCAGGAGAAAGCTGGACTGAGGTTCCATCAGGGACATTAGTTGCTTTAAATTCAATAACGTTTTCGGATTCGATTACAGGGTATATCGCAGGAAATGAGGGAACTATATTCAAGACAATTGATGGTGGGCTTACTTGGTTTAATTTATCAAGCGGAGTTAATAAAAACTTAAATTCAGTATATTTCATTAATGAAGAAGTTGGTTATGTTGTTGGAGATCAGGGAGCCATACTGAAAACAAAAAACGGAGGTGAAAATTGGGAAGATTTGTCAGTTGGAGGAATATATGGACTGAGTTCTGTATATTTTGTTGATGAGTTAGTTGGCCACATAACTGGCAGTAATGGAACATTATTAAAAACTGAAGACGGTGGTTTAACCTGGATAAAATTACCTCAGCTTACATTTAGTGCATTATATTCTGTTTATTTTACTGATTTTAATACTGGTTTTGCTGTTGGCAGCCATGGAACAATACTAAAAACAAATAATGGAGGCATAAATTTTACTGACGATGTTACTACCTCAAAACAACTAGTTGACATTTATCCATGTCCTGCAAATGAAAAAATTACCATTGAAAATAGAAGTAGTAAAATACTGGAAGTGAATATTAGAATTTTTAGTTTAACCGGAGAACAAGTGCTACAGCAAAACTTCCTGATAATTGATCATTTGGATGTAAATACCAGTACATTACTCAAAGGTTGCTATCTTGTTAGTATCCAGACAAAAAATCATATTGAATTAAAAAAAATCATCATACAATGATATGTCAGGGATCTGAAAATGAAAGTATTTATTCATTTCAGGAATGTGAGGCATCTGATAATTTGATCAAGGAAATTATCTTACAACATATAGACACATTATTACTTAACTTTAATCATGTAATTACTGATGCTTCAGGAGCAAAGGACTTTATTTATCAATTGGCTGAAAACCACAGTTCTATATCACAAAACAGAAATCTTGTAAAACATGAATATATACCTTCCAGAAGTTTAAAAGTATTATCGAAGAAGTCATAGTTTGGATAGAAAATATCGATAATATAACCTGAGTTCGACGTAAGAAAAGTTGATTTTTCACTAAATCATAAGGATAGTTTTTGTATATTTAATGTGTTGAATACCAAATAAATACAAAAACA
>JANQGJ010000028.1 GCA_028277395.1 Bacteroidales bacterium
ATTTCAGGCGGTGTATCATTTCCGGTGTCACTTCTACAACAGGAGATGCCGAGAAACTGATAACTGTAGGGTTCAAGCGGTGTATCATTTCCGGTGTCACTTCTATTGATCCTATCGCTTCTATGGTTTCTTTTGTGTCTATGGTTTTGGTAATTGAAAACCTAAGAGTTTGATAGTTTATAGATAGATGTCAATTCAAAAGTATCACTCCCAGTCTCACTCTCAAAACTGTTTATTTCAGGATTTCAAAGAACCAGTGTTTTGCAGGTAATTTTTACTGCCTGTGCATTACCAATCCATATCCCAGCGCAACTGCCTGCCCCAGGCGGAGGATGTGAGGTAAGTATACGTTAGTACAGAATTTTATGCGAAAAGCTGCTAATGAACCTCCATGGTAGGTTGGTCTGTAGCCTGAACTGCTGAATTCCTGCACTTTTACGGATATGTATTCCTTTTCACCTATGTGCATTCCCAACTGCCTTTGTAAAAAGGATTTTATGTTTCCGTACAGGTATTTTTCAAACCGGTCAGATTTCGCAAACTGATTTGTTAACCCCTTTATTTCGTCGTGTATTTCCTTTTTCAGAAGTATGTCATTAACCGAATAGTTAATCAGGTTATTGGTGATCTCAGGATAGTAAACCTCATTAGTTACCCTTGTATTCAATACCGGGATTTGTGAGTTTTCAATGAACAGTTTATACCATAATCGCAGTGCTTCTACCTCTTTTTTACCTATTGCCGTAAAACATGCTGATCCAAGATACCTGGAAAACTGTATGCCTGAATACGCTATGCTGCAGTTGTGGAATATATCAATCGGTATTTCTTTTTCGTCAAACAGGGCTTTGTGATTCCTTGCCAGATCCTTTGCTTCGTTTAAAAACTGAGAATATAGTACAACGTTGTCAGGTATTTTTATGTCAAATAAATTTATGTTTAATATTGGTGTTGGTTCTGTCATGATTTTCCTAATATTTGCCTGTAATCGAGCAGGTTAACAAGGCTTGAAAATAATGTAGAAGGTTGATTGGTAAAATTTATCAAATGATTATATTCTTCGATCCTATCTATAAATTTGCCATCCCTGTCTTTTCTGCCGTAATATAAAAACGCATTATCATTTTTACATGTTTCCCTTGCAATTTTCAGTAATTTTTCCATTAATAGGTTATCATTAAAATCCCATGGTTGTTTATCAATGTTCTCTAGTATTACCACATCAAATTTCTTTAGCATGGCAATATCAATTTCCAGATCAAGTGTTTCCTTTATTTCAGGTGTATTTCCAAATTTATTTAATATTGTTATAAACCTCGGATCGGTTTTTGTAGCAGTTTTATTTATGATGAGTATTTTAGAATTGTCTAAAAGGAGCTTTTCCCTGGTATAACCCTTAACCATTTCCAACAGCACTTTATTATTTTTTCTCAGTACTTTTTTAAACTCCCTTTTCACATATTTTTTAACACCAAAAAAAGCTATAATAGTAAAAAGTAATGACAGAATAGCAATAAACAAGAAAATAGAATCCTTCATAATATTCATAAATTCTTTTGCCGTTTCATATACTGACTCAGCCTTTTCAAGCGCATCATTGCCGGAATCAACTGTTTCCTTTACTTTTTCAACTTCTGCCGTCAATGTATCAACCTTCTGTTCAATGCTTGTCAACCTGGTGTTTATTTGGTTGCCGGAATTGTTTTTTACCTGGGCTGTTACTGTAATACACAGTGTTATAAATATTGCTGTTATAATTTTTTTCATTTGTGCGGTAATTGATGGTTTGTTCCAGTTTATTATTAACTTTTGTATGAATTTCAGTCAATTATTTTCACCTGGTTTATCCTTCCCTTCTTTGTCATTTGCCATAGTAATACTTTTATCTCCCGGTTTTTTTCAAAATTTAGGTACTTGTTTATTAGCTGCACTTTTTCATACAACTCTCCATTGTATTTCAGGTAAACATTATGGTCGTCTATTATATAGGCTGTCAGTACAGTTTTAGTGAGATCCGGTTTTTCAACAATATTATCAGTTATTTCTGATACCGCCGGAGCTTCTTTCTCCTTTGTAGTAATTTTAATCCATCCAAAAAATCGGTTTTTACCGGTCAACACCCTTGTTTGCGGAAAGTTTCTTCGCTTCTCATCATCCTTTACCATAAGGTTTAATACTTTATCCATACTTTGATGCGATAAAAACGGTAATATGGTCTGAAAGAAATATGTTTTGCCTTTTCCCATTCTTAATACACATTCATTATTCTTTAATCTCTTTATTTCAGTCTGCATGTTATATAAGAATTCCAAAAGCACTTTTGCAATACCATCGGTCGATTCTTTCAATAAACTGATCTCAAATTCAATGTATTTTAATGTTACGTTATTTATTGCATTGAATAACCCAATAGTATTATCATCAGAAAAAAATGACAAGTATTGTGCCGGTAATTTTTCCTCGTCATGTTTTATCGTTAATACCGTGTTTATTTCAGTATTTTCAGCAATACATTCTTTCAGTGTGCCCAGCCCTTCGGTGTTTGTACCAAACAAATGTTGCCGTCCGGATACTTCTACAATGGTGTTTTCTTCATCAATTGAACCGGTGTCTTCAGGACGAATGTTTTTGAACAAGCTGTCCAGCAGTCTTTTCTCAATATCGTTAATTCTTTCTTTAATTTTCCAAAGACTATTAGCTGAATTAATTATATTTTCCAGCTTTTCCTTCAGTTTATAATCTTCGGATATGCAATACGCAAATATTGAATTGCGAACAGTACCTTTTATAGTACTACCAGGCAGGTATTTTTTTCCGGCGGTTTTTATATGCAGTTCAAGTAAACTGTTGTTTTCAGGATTATGATCATCAGGAGCATTAAACCTGTATTCATTATCATAGGCAATATCATTCTCAATTCCCTGTTCAACAAAATAATTCCAGATATTGGCATTTTGTTGTTCACTCAATATATGCTTTAGATAATCATCATACAATCCTTTACTGTTAAGCAGTTTATTGAGCTTTTCCTGGTTTATTATCCTGATACTGTTTTTCGAAGAAACATATTCACCAATTGACGTTATGCTATGCCCGTTTCCAATGTGCACCGGTGTTAAGGGGCATATCTGTATATTAAAATGTCTGTAGTTCATTATTTACTTTATTGTATCTGATTGGTAATACAAATGATTTTCCGTTTCTGAGAACATCATTATTATTAAAATCTGTTCCGGTTTTCACGAGACGGCCTGTTACATCACTACTTTCCAGTAATGAACCTTCTGTAATCATCCTGACCACACTGAAACTGGTATCATCGTCTTTTCTTCCGCCACCCCTGAGGATCGTTTTGGAATATATTACGTGTTTCAGTTCTTCCTGTTGAGGGTTTAACAAGGATATATTGGTGAAACCATTTTCATAGCTGATACTGCCAGGCTGAAAATCCATATTAAATTCAATCTCAAATACAGGGGCACCCATGGTCCGTCCCGTATTGCTTCTTTCGCCTCCAATACCCGAAAAGGCCATTACGTTTGTCGCATTTTTCAACATTATTTCGTCATTGCCTTCAGCAGTATATAGATAATAAAAACCGGATTCCACACCATCTATCTTTGAAATCTCCACATCAGCCTGGTAGTAAATACTATCATCTTCAGAGGCTTTCCGTATAGGGTTTTTAGGCAGATCAACCATGCTGTACAATACCGAATCTTCATTTAAACCTAAATTCCTGCATTCCTGTGTTGTCAGCAACACTTCACCATCCTGTATTAATGTGTACTTTTCCTGATCAAACCAGCCGGTAGTATCAAAACCCGACTCCCAAACCCCTTTAGAAACAAATTGTACCCTCCCGCGTTTTTTGTGCAGCCCGTCAGATTTACTGATTTTATCAATAAAAACGGGAACAGGGAGTAAATGAATTACTTGTTTATCCTTTTTTAAATAATAAAACAGAGAAGAGATATTTATCTTGTTGTTTACAAAACTGTTAACAAATTCGGTGGCGTCTCCGTTTAAACCAGCAAAACTGTTAATAAGCGATGAAAACAATATATCGGAATGTGCAAAGAAAGATGTTGAACTCAAAGCCACATTCATATCATATTTAAATTCCCCAAAATGGAACCTGGAGAATGGTTTTAAGGGTATTCTAGCTGTCTTCATACTTCAGGTTGAGATCAAATTCATAATCACTTTCCATAATCTTTCCTTCATCGGTAAAAACAAGCTTTTTTTGCTTTTTATCGAAGTTGAACTTCACCTTACCATAACCCCTGGTACCGCTACCCCCAAGATAATCGTGTTCGAGTAACCTGAACCCAAGCCGCAATGTATTTAGCAACATTTCTGTTTTTTCTTTATCTGATTTATAGGTATCATTAATATCTTTATCATATATATCCAGTATCATGTCAAGTTCAAACACATTATCTTTAACAACCCGTTCAATATGTCTTGGTTTAGCTGCACCAGTTGGCCTGTCAATGGTATTTTCAGCTTTATCCTCAAACATTTTGTCCTCGTCAACGTTCTCATCATCAACCATAAAACTATCCCTGACTATCAAATTTCCGAAAAACCTTCCATTGTTTTTCCTGTCTGCCCCTCTTCCAAAAAGAGTTAAGGTTTCATCTTTATCATGTTCATGCTTCTTATATCCTTTATGCCTGGCAATTAAATCCCTGAGTTTTCCTTTTAATGAGCTGCCTGGAATATAGGCCCGGCCTGTCTGTTTATCTTTTGCAACTGCATTGTCAATACCACCGATATCAAGGTCAACTTCGGCCCCACCGATATGCATGCCTGTTTGTAATGTAATTGTGCCTGTTATTTTAATTTTGTACAAAAGTTTCATGTGTTTATAATTTTTATTTTATTGATAATGAATTAAATAAAAAATTCCCGTACCCATGGTACCACTCCGATAAATCTCCGCTTTCACAAAAATTTTAATCATCCTCGGTTGGTATATTAGGATGCTGAAAATTTATGCTCATTTCATGTGTTTTGTTTTTTTATTTTCCGTGAAATTTGTGATACGCTACAATTGCGTCCATATAATTAATGAAGTTTTTTCTCATAATTTCATTTGAGTCGATGGATAATTCCATTAACTCCCTAATGAATTCGAGCAGATCCCGTGCTTCCTTTTTATCCTGCCTGGCCTGCATATATGCCATTTTGGGCATTAGATTTACCAGTGAATTTGCACCTGTACTTTTAATTTCATGATGTACAGCCCGTAACTGGTTATATGTCAAATATTTGCAATAATGCTTCATCATATTGCTGGTAGAGTCCATAATTGTTTTTATTCTGGAAGTATTGTTGCTATCATAATCCAGTATGTTTTTATATTCGTTATGAAGCGATTTGAAATAGTGCATTTCAATTATTTTCTTGTCTTCCTGTTGATTATTATTTCCCATATCTGTTTTATTAATTTCTATTATCTAATTCTGCAAGCCGGGCAGCCACAGGTGTAATTAACCTGTAATTCCTTTTTTTCAGTTCACCAGGGCTGTTTACTGATTTTATTATATTACCATGAATAATTTTCTGGATCTTATCTTTATCTTTTTTAAGATCCCTTAAGTAGTAACCCATTTTCCAGAAGTCTTCAAGTCCTACCTTATTATCCATCCCCCTGACTGCTGTCAGACGAGCTTTTGCCAGTATTCCACCACTTACTCTGTTTTTGATGAACAACTTTCTTAGTTCTTCAACATCCTTTGATAAGATATCCCAATCAAGCACCTCCTTGAACAGGCATATATTTCCTTTAGTCTTGTATTTATATTTGGCTTTTTTCAGGGCTTTTTCTGCCAGGGATGCAAATCGTACTACAGGGAATTTGGGGTCAATAATAACCAGTCCGGCGGATATGGTTAAGTTATCATCTTTAAAATAAGAAATAAACTCATTCCTGATTTTTATTGCCAGATCCAGTAATGTATTCCATTTGCCAACAAAAAAGCTATCGTCGCCCCCTGCCGTAACTGTATAAACCTTGTTTTTAAACCTGGGGATTTTTTGTTTTCCTCCATTATAATATAAGTCTTTATTGTTAATTATTCTATCCAATAAAAACTCATTGAAGAAGTATTGTAATCGTTGGTCAAAACTCCTAAGTTGGTCTTCACCGGAGCATTTCTTTATGGCTTCTCCCAATCCGTCCACATCCATTGCCAGAACTCCAATTTTATTCACTCCTCTTTTTCCTCCCCATTCGAGCTTTCGGTTGTATTTATCACTGAAATCCGTTTTACTTAACTCTTCAAAGCTTTTTACTCTGTTACCATTCACCGGGAATAAACTTTCCAGGTAGTTTTTCAATAATATGTCACCGCTACTTGAGAAAGTTATTTTATATCCGGCAAGATGTAAATTGCTATTTGCAAAAGTCAGCGTTTCTGTTTCCTCACTTTTTTCTATTACAATTCCCTTATTATTTCTTATCAATGTTGTAATATTCTTCCAGGTATTTTCCTTATCACGTTTTTTTTCAGCGTTTTTAACAAATTTCTCCCTGCTATATGGTTCAAAAAAACTGTGATCGCCATTGAATAAACTTAGTTTTCTCTCCCTGAGCTTAATATTTATATCTCTAAGTGTATTTCCAAAGTTATCAGGGTCAAGCTCAGACCATGCCAGACAAATATTTAATCCTGTAAACTGAAGATTTTTTGTGAACAGATGTTGAGCTTTATTTATTAATTCTCCTGCGTTCCCCAATTGCGGTAATTTTAATATGAAATTACCTCCCGATGTTGATATTTTGGTATTACCTGTTTCCTCATCAGCGATCTTAAATTCATCCAGAATATATTTCATTGCAACCTCACCAAGAAGTTTGACAAAAAACGACCTCCCTTTCAGTTCATAAGCGGCACCGTCGCTTTTCACATTAAAAATAAAATCCTGGATACCCGAAACATCGCCTTTTACTATTATATATTTATCCATATGTAAATTGTTAGATCAATAACTGTTATTCATTTAAGCCTCTAAAATTCTCCAGTAACTGGTATAGGTTATTATTGACTTACAATATGTTATCAATCGTATTATATGTGAACCGATAAATTTAAATTATAAAATAATGCTTGTCAATACCCTTAAATGGTAGGTATAGAAACTACCTAATAGGGTTGTATTTTCAGGAACCACAAATCATAAACTCCTCATTTTCTATATTATAGCAGATCTTGTTAGGATTGAGTTGAATTTACGGGGGATTGTACAACATTTGAAATAACCATAAAAATTAATAACAAATCACTAATATCACTCAAGCCGTTAGGCTTTCCTATAGTGGATAACGATTGAAGATTATTGGTTTTTGGTTGCAGGCTTGCCTGCCGGAACAAAGTGTAGGCAGGTTAACGATTGCAGAATTCAAATTTTGTTTAAGGTATACCATAATCAGCATTCCCCTTCTCCAAACTCCTCTCTCACTCTCACGCTCTAAACTGCTCATTTCAGGCGGTGTATCATTTCCAGAATTGGTTCTATTGCTCCTATCGCCTCTATGGTTTCTATCGTTTCTATGGTCATGGCTGTTGGCAAACCAAGAGTTTGATAGTTCATATAGATGTCAATTCCAACGCCTCACGCCCACTCTCACGCTCTAAACTGCTCATTTCAGACGGTGTATCATTTCCTGTGTCACTTCTACAAGTTGGCTCTATAATTTATCCAAAAGACACAACGTTCAAGCGGTGTATCATTTCCGGTGTCACTTCTACTATCATTAAAAACAATTAACAATGAAAAATCGTTCAAGCGGTGTATCATTTCCAGAATTGGTTCTATTGTTCCTATTGCCTCTATAGCTGCTATCGTTTCTATGGTTAGGGCAGTTGGTAAAACAAGAATTTGATAGTTCATATAGATGTCTATTCCAACGCCTCACTCCCACTCTCAAATCTGTTCATTTCAGGCGGTGTATCATTTCCAGAATTGCTTCTATAGCTACTAGCCTCTATAGCTTCTATTGTTTCTATGGTTTTGGCAATTAAAAACCTAAGAGTTTGATAGTTCACACAGATGTCAATTCAAAAGTATCACTCCCACTCTCAAATCTGTTCATTTCAGGTGGTGTATCATTTCCGGTGTCACTTCTACTTCAGTTTACTAACAGCTCTCAACAAGGCACGGTTCAAGCGGTGTATCATTTCCAGTGTCACTTCTACTTTGATATTGCTAATAGTGCCAATCATGCAAAGTTCAAGCGGTGTATCATTTCCAGTGTCACTTATACTTTTAAAGACACAGATTATTTAATTAAATTATTGTTCAAGCGGTGTATCATTTCCGGTGTCACTTCTACTAATAGTTGGACCTACTGCAGACTTCACAGCAGAGTTCAAGCGGTGTATCATTTCCAGAATTGGTTCTATTGTTCCTATTGCCTCT
>JANQGJ010000029.1 GCA_028277395.1 Bacteroidales bacterium
GATACTATTGAATCTGATAGGTAACGCAATTAATTTTACCCGGGATGGAGACATTTACCTTACTGTAACAGGTGAGCTGGTTAACAATGAAAAAATAAACCTGACACTATCCATTGAAGATACAGGTATTGGTATTCCTGAATCGGAACACACAACCATATTTGAGGCCTTTAAGCAAAGTAAAAGTTTTATTAGTAATGAACAGAGTGGTACCGGATTAGGATTAAGTATCTCAAAAAGACTTGTTGAAGTTATGGGAGGAAATATATCGCTTGAAAGCAAAGTAGATGTAGGTAGTAAGTTCACTATTAATCTGCCGGATATTGAAATCGCTTCAGATGATACACAAACATCGGAGAAAAACTTTGATAACTTACAGTTTCAGATTAAAGATAAATCAATGGACCACATCGTTACAGTTCCTGTTAATATTTCATATCAAGCTGGTAATGAAATACAAGAGGAAATGATTTCCCGATTCGGACAAAAATGGAAAATAGTAAAAAGTAGTTATGTTGTTAACCATATTATTATTTTTGGAGAAGAATTATTGGAATTTGCAAAAGCTAAAAATGATAGAAACTTGATTAATGTTTGTGAATCCCTCCTTTTCTATTCAAATAATTTTGATATTGAAAATATTAATAAACTAATGGACTCACTTGGCAACATCTTCAATCGTTCTTATCTTAACTCTTAAAATCAAATATCCATATGAATAATAAATCTGAAAAAATACTTATTGTTGATGATGTATCAAAGAATATCCAAATATTAGGAAACATTTTGTCTCAGAAAGAATTTCAGATTGCCTATGCCCAAAGTGGAGAACAGGCACTGGAAATATGTAATCATCAGGAATTCGATCTCATACTACTTGACATAATGATGCCTGGTATGGATGGATATGAAGTTTGTAAAAGATTAAAAAAGGATCCTAAGACAAATGAGATACCAATAATTTTTCTGACTGCAAAGGCTGATATGGATAGTATTATTAAAGGGTTTGAAACCGGAGGTCAGGATTATATCACAAAACCGTTCAATGCTGCAGAATTACTTGCCAGAGTGAATAATCATTTGCTTATAAAAAGTCAAAGGGAAACTCTGAAATCAATGAACAATCATCTTGAGGATCTGGTTAAGGAACGAACCAAAGACCTGGAGATCGCAAATCACCAGCTTAGCATACTGGATCAGGCAAAAAGTAACTTTCTTTCATTAATAAGTCATGAGATCAGAACCCCTTTGAACGGAGTTATCGGGTTAACAGAATTACTAAATCAAACAAATATTGATAATGACCAGAAGGAATATCTCGATTATTTAAGCAAGGTTTCCAAACGTCTTGTTAATTTCAGTGATACTGCCTTACTTATTACAACTTTAAAAATTGACAGATATTTCCCTGAGAAACTACCTGTTTCAATCAATAATATTATAAATGAAGTAATTAAGGAATACAGGAAAGATGATATAAAATCAAACCTGAATATTGATTCTGATTTTGGTACTGAACAAATATTAGTAAAAGTTGACTCTGAACTTATAAAGAAGTGCTTTCAGATGATAATTGAGAATGCTGACAGGTTTGCAGGCGAAAATTCAAATTTGATCATATCATTACAGATTGAAGATAATATGGTTTCAGTTGTATTTAGTGATGATGGTCCCGGATTTTCTGAAACAGCTCTGTCTGGCTTGTTCGAATTATTCTCATCAGGTGATATATTACATTCTGAAGGTAGTGGACTTGGTCTTGCTGCTTCAAAACTAATACTGGATGCACATGAAGGAAGTATTGATGTTAAAAACTCTGATAAAGGAGGTGCTCAGGTAACTGTTAAACTAAAACTACTATCATAGTAAAAAAATAACAAGTGAATTGTAAGCAGGTACAGGTTTAGTATAAATGATTATTTCCCCCTGCCTTGTAAAACAATCAGTACTGTATATATCAATATCTTGAAATCCATTGCTATCGACATATTCTCGAGATAAAGAATATCGTAACGAAGTCGTTCAATCATCTCATCAACATTTGAGGCATAACCAAATTTTACCTGGCCCCATGAGGTAATACCGGGTTTTATTTTCATTAACAAGCGGTAAGGAGGTGCTTTTTTCACAATTTGATCAATGTAATACTGACGTTCAGGACGTGGACCAACAAGTGACATCTCTCCTTTTAAAACTGTATAAAACTGAGGAATCTCGTCAAGTCTTACTTTACGGATAAATTTTCCAAATGGTGTGATCCTGGGATCATCATCAGAAGACAATTGCGGGCCTTCACGCTCTGCATCGTTATACATTGATCTGAATTTGTGCATCATAAATGGCACACCTCTTTTTCCTATACGTTCCTGTGAAAACAAAATTGGACCTTTAGAGGACATTTTAACACCTATTGCAGTAAAGATATACAATGGCAATAACATTACGATCGCAACTAATGAAACTACAATATCAATTGCCCTCTTAACCGTTTGCTGCCAGGCTGGCATTAGGTCTGGTGAAATCTCAATCAATGGCGTATGGAAAATACCAGAGACTTTCACCGTTCCAAAGATAATATCCTGCATCAACGGAATTACTTTTATAAGAACATTTGTTGTTTCAAGTTCGGTAATAATTCTTTCCACTGTATCAATTTCCGAACGTTCAATAGCAATAATTACCTCTTCAATCTGATACTCGGTTATTAACCTGTTTAAATCTTTATAAGCTCCAAGATGTGGTAAATACTGACCTATCTTGAAGTATTTGAAATCATGTACATTAACAAAACCAACGAACTTATTCCCTGAAGATAATTCCTGCTTAGTAATATCATTATAAACTTTTACAGCATTTCCATTACTACCAACAATAACAGTTTTGAATCCCAGTTTGCCAGAGTGAATTTTTCTTACAGTTGATGTTGTAATAATTAACCGGAAGCTGTAGGTAAGAACAAACTGGTAGAAGAATAAAGTTATAAACGACTGATAATATGATTTATAAGTAAGAATTATATCATCAAGAATCAAAACAAAAAATATGATGGTAACACCTATCAATGTTACGAAAAAGGTTTGTCCAAGTTCTTTAAGCCTTGCTTTTCTGTAAATTCTTCGATACGAACCAATTACGATATAAAGTGTAAGCCAAAAAAAAGGAACTACAAGTAATCCAAGCCATAGTTTATTATCCTGCCAAATAGATTCTATGTGAGAAAAAAGAGTTGAATCTTCAGTATATTTTCTATAGATATAAAATAATACCCAGGCCAATGATGCTGCCAACCAATCAAAAAACACATATTTTGTAACCTGTAATCGTCTGTTCATATCTTATTATCTATAAACAATTTTAATATTATCCAACAAAATGTCAGCATCAGAAGTTCCTGATTCCAAACCAGCTTTAAAAATTACCTTATAATCTAATGCATTAGGAAACAATGAAAGATTTGACCCAAGATTTATATATATTTTTTTCCATTCATCAGTATGATTCAAAATTACCAGGTCTCTTTCATCCCATCCACTGGAACTCCTTATAAGTAATCCAATCTGAGTATAATTATTAACCTTGAAATTTAGTTCCAATACAATAATGGTACCAGGAGTCTGTATTTCAAAACTATTATAAGAAACTCCGATAAACTGCTTCTTATCTTCAGTAAGGTTGATCAGTCCTGAATATTTTGAATTTGGACTCAAAAAAGCCACCGGATTGTTCTCAGGTAATGTTTGAACTATCTCAGCATGCTCCTCTAATGTGTCGCCGGAATATACAATCGAAATATTTGATGTTTCAAAATCTTCAAGCCATGCAAATTTTGTATCAGGATAGTACGTTGTGGTTAATGTTCCCAGTGATTGTGTCGTTCCCGGCACAAAGTCAAACTCCTCATAAACAAGAGGTTTGTAAAAAGGATAAGGAACCCGTGTACTCGATATACCGTTAAGCTTGATACCGGGTCTGATCTCCAGTTTATGCTTTCCTTCAGCAAGAGCCGGGAACACTAATGGTACTGTATCAGAAGGATCAAATTCGAATACACCAATTAATCCATCATCAATATACACCCAAATATCTGCAATATCCTCAGAGTTTGTGCCTTCATCAGGGTAATAGGTAGTCAAATTAATCCTGTCAATGCTGATATATGCGGGAATTGTTTGATTGCCTTCGAACTTATAACAACCAACAAAAAGAATACTTGTAAGTAACAATATTATGAAAAAATAATAAAAATGTAATTCTCTTCTCAACATTTATTTCATTAATGATAGTTATAACGAGTAATTAAGATTGATATTGTCACCTGCAAAATATTTTAAAGAGTATTGGATGAATTACCAATTTCATCCATGATCATATGTGCTACATTAAGTGCATTATAACCATCTTCAATTGTTACTGTTGGAGTAGTATTATTAAGAACAGAATCCTTGAAACTTTTCAGCTCTTCAACAATTGCATTTATACTTGTAATTTCAGGTTTGTCAAAATAGATTCTTCTCTTCTTCTTATCAGGACCTAAATCAATAACCATTGCCATTGGATCTTCAGGTTCACTGTCAAGTTCTTCCATTTTTACTATTTCGGTTACTTTATCAAGAAAATCAACAGTAATATATGCATCACGCTGGAAGAATCTGGTCTTTCTCATATTCTTTAGAGAGATCCTGCTTGCTGTCAGATTGGCAACTGCACCACTTTCAAATTCGAGACGCGCATTTGCAATATCAGGAGTATCACTTACCACATTTACTCCACTTGCTTTAACATTAGTTACTTCAGAACCAACCGCTTTAAGAATAATGTCAATATCATGGATCATAAGATCGAGCACAACAGGAACATCTGTTCCACGAGGATTAAAATGTGCCAGGCGATGACTTTCAATAAACATGGGCTTTGAAAGAGCTTCACCAGCAGCAATAAAAGCCGGATTAAATCTTTCTACATGTCCAACCTGTACCTTCACATTTTTATCTTTTGCAAGCTCTATTAATTCACGAGCTTCATCAGGCGTTGTAACAATCGGTTTTTCTATGAATACATGCTTTAAATTTTCAAGTGCACTTTTAGCGCAAGAAAAATGTGATATGGTTGGTGTAACAATGTCAACCACATCAACTGCTTTAATAAGTTCATCAATATTGTGGAATCCTTTAATTCCATATTCTTTTTCAACTTCTTTAAGGCATTCAGAATCTATATCATAAAATCCTACGAGGTCATAACCTTCAATTTCTTTGATACATCTTATATGTATTTTGCCTAAATGGCCTGCACCTAATACTCCAATTTTCAACATAGTTTATAAAATTTTGGCAAAAGTAATTTTTCTTGCTGTCAATATTCCTATTTTCGTACAAATTATTTTAAAAAATATGCTAGACACATATCGTCACAAAGGAATGCGGAAGAAACTGGTTGAAAGCATTAAACAAAAAGGAATTACGAACGAAAACATTTTAAATGCCATAAATAAAATACCCAGGCATTTATTCCTCGATTCTTCGTTTTTGGAATATGCTTATGATGACAAACCATTTCCTATTGGTTCAGGACAAACAATATCTCAACCCTATACTGTAGCCTTTCAATCACAATTACTTGATGTGCAAAAAGGAAATAAAGTACTTGAGATAGGTTCAGGATCAGGATACCAGGCTTGTGTTCTGGAAGAACTGGGAGCTAAGGTTTTCAGCATTGAGAGACAAAAGAAGTTATATCTGAAAACAAAGACCTTTATTGCCGAATTGGGTTATAAAGCAAGATTTTTTTATGGCGATGGAAATAAAGGAGTACCAGCATTCGCACCCTATGACAGAATATTAATAACTGCTGCTGCACCTGAGATATCAAATGAGCTGTTAAAACAACTTAAACCGGGAGGAAAATTGATCGTTCCACTGGGTAAAGGTGATGTCCAGACTATGATAAGAATTACTAAAACTGCTGACAATAAGTTAATCGAAGAGAAATTTGGAAGCTTTCGATTCGTACCAATGCTCAGGAATAAGGCAGATGATTAATTAATAGAGATAATCTATTTGTGATTCTTGAACATACAAGGTGTTTGGGTCTGATAAACTTCACCCGGCTTTTTCACCTTACTATCATTATCTCTGTTAACTCCGGAGATTTTTCTTTATACAACCTAACTACAAAAAAAGTCCCTTTCTACAAAGAGACTTTCTGTCGGAGTGGCCCGACTCGAACGGGCGACCACTTGCACCCCATGCAAGCATGCTAGCCAACTGCACCACACCCCGTAATTCTGTGCAAAAATAGCATATTTTGTACTTGTCTGGCAATGCAAAACAAACATTTTTATCCTTTTGGTTGTCAGTTATAACATATGCCTGATCTATAAATATTGAATATTGTACAGGACATAATGTCATTAATATTCTATTTACGGTGTTAAATTGAAGCGATTAAGTATATTGGCATTTTTATTGCCTTTAGAATTAAAAAATAATTAACAAGACAATATAATGGAAAAAACTAAATGTTTGATAATAGGTTCCGGCCCTGCTGGTTATACAGCAGCAATATATGCAGCACGTGCTGATCTGAGTCCGGTTATGTACGAAGGTCTTCAACCCGGTGGACAACTAACTACTACAACCGAGGTTGACAATTTTCCCGGTTACCCTGATGGAATTGATGGTCCTGCACTTATGGAGGATTTAAAGAAACAAGCTCAAAGATTTGGTACTGATACAAGGTGGGGCATGATAACAAACATTGATACTACACAGAGACCATTTACAGTAGATATTGATGATGGTAACCAGATTTCTGCAGAAACTGTTATAATTGCTACCGGTGCTACTGCACAATACCTTGGGCTTGAATCTGAAGAGAGATTTAAAGGAGGAGGTGTTTCAGCATGTGCTACCTGCGACGGATTCTTTTATAAAGGTAAAGATGTTGCTGTTGTTGGTGGTGGTGATACGGCTGCTGAAGAAGCTACTTACCTTGCAAACATTGTTAATAAAGTTTACCTGATCCACAGACGCGATGAACTCAGAGCCTCAAAAGCAATGGTAAAAAGAGTTATGAATACTCCAAATATTGAGATCCTGTGGGATACCGAGGTAAAAGAAATTACCGGGACTGAAGAAGGGTTTACCAAAGCACTTGATGGAGCAATTGTATATAATAATAAAACCGGTGAAGAAAGAAGAATCGACATTGAAGGTTTCTTTGTGGCTATAGGTCATAAACCAAACACACAGCTTTTCGCCAACAAACTTGACATGGACGAAACTGGTTACCTTATCACTAAACCTGATTCTACAGCAACAAACATTCCGGGTATATATGCAGCAGGAGATGTTCAGGATAAACATTATCGTCAGGCTATAACAGCAGCAGGAACAGGGTGTATGGCTGCCATAGAATCGGAACGGTTTTTAGGTGAACAGAAGTAAATATCCAAAGTTGAAATAACTACCTTAAGTACTCATTTTGGGGTAATATAAAAGAGGCTGTCTCAAAGGTAACTGAGACAGCCTTCTATAAACGATTTGTGATTATTTTCCTGATATACTCAAAGATGTAGATACTGTAAAGCTCTCGCCTACATGAGTACCTGACTTAACATTTCCTGTTATATTAAATGTCCAGGAACCACCTAGTTTTGGGAAATACTCTGTAAAAGTAAAAGGATCGCCTTTAAGCTGAATTGTACCATTACCGGTGAATGTTTCAGTACCTGCTCCACCTGGTGCAACTACCTCTACTTTGATCATTTCCCAATCATCTGTTGTACATGTTATGTAAAAGTCGAGCACCTGGACTCCACCTGCATCAACAGAATAGTAAGTTGCAGAAAAACCTGGCACATAAGGTGCTGGTGGTGGTGGTTCCGGATCATCATCCTTATTACATGATCCATATACCATTGTCATACTCAACAGTACAACTCCAATCAATTTTAATAAATTCTTCGCATTCATTCCATTTAGTTTTGAGTTTGTCAATGACAAACGGATTAATATTCTGACTCAAAACTAACCTAACCCATATAGTATTTGCAACTTAGATGAACATATGCTAATATTTATCAATTATTCGTGCGCAAGGTATGAATATTCGTGCGCAAAGATTGAGAGCCTATAACAATGGTAAGAATGTATTGACAATTAACCTCACCAATACCAGAATCAAATTTTATTCTCAAATATTAGAGATCATCTTTAAAAACAATTCCTTCTTTCTGGAAGAAACCGGAATCCTGGATGAATCCTGAAGTACAATTATTCCACCAAGTCCCTTTTCGTAATGATCAATATATTTCAGATTTACAAGGTGAGACTGATGAGTCCTGAAAAAGCCACAACCGGCCAACATTCCTTCTATCTCTTTTAAAGTTTTAGATATCACTAGTTTTGGCTTATTTATGATATTAACCTCCGTATAGTTTTTATCTGCCTTGCATGAAATAATATCCTGAACTTTTACAACATAAATGGAATCATGAGTATTTAGAACAATTCTTTTTTCAGATACATCTTTACTTGACTCATTATGAACCAGAGTTTCAAGTTTTGAATTTTGTTCATTGTCTTTTGGTATCGTTAATACAGCATTCTCAACTGCAGAGATCAATTCGTTGGTATTAATTGGCTTCACAATATAATCCAGGGCACTTTGCTTAATTGCCTGTATTGCATATTCTTCGTGTGCAGTGATAAATATGAAATGAAAATTCAGATTTTTAATTTTTTTCAACAGATTAAATCCGGTACCATCTGGCATTCTTATATCAAGTAAAACCAGATCAGGTTTTAACCTGTTTATTGTAGCAACACCTGTAGATACATTCTCAGCTTCCCCAACAACTTCAACAGTTTTACAATAATGCTCAAGAATATTTCTGACAACCTGACGGGCATTAGGTTCATCATCAACAATTACTACTCGAATCATAAATCTCTATGTTTAATCAAATAATTACTCAATGGATATTTTTACCGGAAGATTGAACCTGACAACTGTACCGGAAATTTTCCCATCTTCATCCTTGAGTTCCTCTAATTCAAAAATACTAAAATATCCATGCTGTTTACCGAGGTTTTTGATCCTTTCTCTGGTTATGCTTAATGCAGTAGATTTATGCTCTTTATCTTTTGAAGACCTTTCGTTATCCTTTGTTAAACCCACTCCATTATCTTTAACTTCGAAAAACAGTTCATTCCCTCTCAAGTCAAAACTAATCTCTATCAGACCTTTACCATCTTTATAAAAGAGTCCGTGTTCAAGTGAGTTTTCAATCATCGGTTGAGCCAACATTGGAGGGATCATCAATATGTCATCGTCAATTTCAGGGTCAATGTGTATTTCATATGAAAATTTATCAGGATATCTCAGGGATTGTAATTTCAAATATAGTCTCAATGTTTCAACCTCTTTGCCAAATTTTATAAATTCCGATCGACTATTATTAAGGATCAACCGGAATAATCTGGCAAAGTCTGATAAATAATTACCTGCTTCTCCAGGGTTATGAAGAAATATGTAATTCTGTATCGCCAATAGCGAATTATAGATAAAATGCGGATTCATCTGGAGTCTGAATAATCGTTGCTGAAGTTCCATCAACCTGTTTTTCTTTTTGAGATCCAGCTCTCTCCTCTTGATCACAAAAAGCATAACTACAGATATTGCAATTACAATAGCAGAAATAAACCACCAGGTTAAATAATAGGGCTTTTCAACTTTAAGCCTGATTACTGATGTCGTTTCAGACCAGACACCCTTCCTGTTACCAATATTGTACTTCAACAGATAATTACCGGGAGGTACAGCTGCATATCTTACCAGCCGCTGCTTATTATCAATCTCAACCCAGGTTTCATCATATCCTTCCAAAATACATCTGTATGAATATCGCTCAGGATTTACAACATCTGTGCTTAATAGTTCAATGGAAAATACATTTTCATCAGGTTCAAGAATTATTACTCTTTCCTGATTCAGGTCATGACTAACAATGTGGTCATAAATAAAAAGTCTTCCAAAAAAGGGTGATGGAACTTTAGTGTTCTCAACTATTTCATTCGGATTAAACAAGTTAAATCCTTTGCTGCATCCCAGAACCACATCGCCATTTTGTAGTTTTATCCCTGCATCTGTGTATGAATTGCTAAGCAGTCCGTCTTGCCTGGTATAATGTTGAAAACTAAGCTTGTCGTTTTTAAATCTGAACAAACCCTCAGCCCCGGTTCCAATCCAGAGGTCTCCGTTATCATCAGCAACTAATGAGGTAAGGTCAGTTGCAGTCATCCCGTTACTTATTCCATATGAAATAAAAGTATCGCTTTCAGGCAGGTACTTCTGAAGTTTATCATTAATCAACCAAATATTACCAAATTTATCTTCAGTTATTGCAGCAATTTCATTTGATGACAAACCATGTGACTCATTATCATCACTGAAATAGCTTACATATGAATCTGTTGACGGTATATATTTGTGTAAACCACAATCAGTTGTTCCAAACCAGATTACACCCTTCGAATCATGTTCCAAATCGGTGATTAACCTGGAACATTCGTTACGTTCAAAACGATGCTTGAAAGACTCCAGGAAATTACCACTATTCCTATCAAAAGTAGTTAGACCATACGCTCCCCAAAAACCAATATAAAAATTACCATAGTTATCTTCGGTAAAATCATTATACCAATCTTTCTCCAGTGAGTTCTTATCAAAAGTAAATAGTGTAAATTCTTTTTTCTCAATATTATACCTGTTAAACCCTATACCCTGCCACAATCCTATCCACAGATCATCATTATAATCAAAGTACAATGCAGAAACCTTATTACTGGCTATAGAATTTTGATATTGATTTTTAAGATGGTGATGAAACTTACCTGTTTCCCTATCAAAAAAATCTATTCCGTCATTTTCATAACCGATCCACAGGTTATTGTTTTTATCTTCAGCCAATGCTGTTACAACATAACCTTCAGGGCTATTTGATATTCCGGGTATATGCGTATATCGTTTAAACGGATATGCAGGAGGACTATATATGTTAACCCCAATGCTGGTTGCAAACCAAAGATTACCAATTGCATCCTCCATTACCTTGTGAACACTGTTACTACTTATTGAATTGGGATTATCCTTTTCATTTCTCATGAGAGTGATCAAATCCTGTTCAACATCATACCTCATTACTCCGCTACCAGTGGCAAACCAGATGTTACCTTTTGTATCTTCTGTTATATCATATGTTGTTGTTCCCAGGAACTTTGTAAAAATATCTGTATTCCTGTCGTATAAGTAGATACCATCGAGAGCAGAAAACCAGAAATTACCATAGCTATCTTCATAATAACAGGCCATGTCGTATGCTCTCTTTTTAGTGTAATCATTTTCATCAACAGAAATATAGACTATGGTATCTTTTTCTTCATCAAGATACATTGGCCCCCGATTCCTGACCCCTATCCATAATATACCTTTGTTATCACGATAAATATCATGGTATAAATAATAATGCTGATCCACACTCCGGTGCTTATATGAAGCTTCTACAACATGCTTATAAGTATTAAACTTCACAAGATATCCATCACTTGTTTCAATCCATAGTATGCTATCGTTATCAAACATCAACTGTCGTATACCGGGATACTGATTTATTTTGTCAAAAGGTATTGATTCAAAACTATTTGAAGATCTTATATATCTATTTAATCCGCGATCGGTACCTATGTAGATGTCGCCTCCGGCAGACTCATCAATACCGGAGATGAAACCAGATGTCAGGCTTGTATAATTATCCTCATTATGCCTGAAAACTTCAAACTGTTTTCCATCATATCTGTTTAAACCATCAATGGTTGCAATCCAGATAAAACCATGACTATCCTGAATAATATCAGTAACACGATCATGACTTAAACCATTTTCAGTGGTCAGTCTCTTAAACAAAATCTGGGGATTATCTATCGTTTCTTTATCATACAATACAGGCCGTTGTGAATATAAGGATAGGATAAACAAACATGACAATATGGAAAATATTATTCTCAAAACATCATTTAAAATAAATTAATTCTCAATTTTTTTTAGAATAACAGCTAATTTATCAACTAAATCAATGCTGCCTTCAATCCAGTTAATTTTCACTCCATTTCTTTCCATCCTTCTGAACCAGGTCATTTGCCTTTTCGCAAACTGATGAATTGCCGTATTTAGTTGCTCAAACATGCTGTTGTATGTTATCCTTCCGGTAACATACCATGTAATATACTTGTACTCAAGACCATAATAAATAAGGTCATCTGAATCAATACCGGAATTTATCAGTTTCTCTATTTCCTCAACCATTCCCTCCTGCAACCTTGCCTCTAACCTCTCTGTGATCCTTTTTCGTATTATCGCTCTTTCAAAATGCACACCAAAATTAACTGATCTGAATTCCGGCAATTTTACTGATTTGCTGTTTCCTTTAGACTGGTTATCTGCAATTTCAATGGCCCGGACCAAACGTACCCGGTCTGAAATATCAGATACATTATGTAATGGTCCGTATGAACGAAGCTTCTCTATCAGTTCTTCATCACTTTTACCTGTAAGAGATTCCCTCAGATCATTATTTTGTACTACTTCACTCATCTGATAACCTCGAAGAACTGCATCCAGATACATTCCACTGCCACCACATAATACCGGTATTTTATTTCTTGATGAAATGTCTGTAAAAGCATTAGAAAACTCCGACAAATAGCTAAAAACATTGAACCTGGAACCCGGATCAAGGATATCAATCAGATGGTATGGAATCTGATCACCATTAACAATGTAATCTTTAACGTCTTTTCCGGTACCTATATCCATTCTACGATAAACCTGCCTTGAATCAGCACTTATTATCTCACCATCAATCAAAGAAGCCAGGTTGGCAGCAAGTTTTGTTTTCCCTGTAGCCGTTGGTCCCAAAATAGTTATCAGATTACATGCCATTGTATTAGTCTGTTTTGTTATTTATTAATATTTCCGAGGTTTGTAAACCTTGATTCCCTTATCTTAAGCTCTTCAGAAAATAAAAAATCACGAAGTTCATTCAGTACCCTTAAATCCGATTTCAGATAGTCCAAATTTACCAGTTCTTCCAATAGATATTTATCGATATTATCCTCGTAGAATTTCTGCAAATAATCAGCCATAATTTTTTCGTCAGGTGTAGTATTATTCACATGGTTTTTTCTTAAAAACTGTAATATTCTTAATCCATCTACTTTATTGCAACATGCTTTTATAAAATTACCTGTATCTTTATAATTACGACGTAGGGGTTCCCAAATACCTGATGAAGATGATTGTCCCGCCAAAAAGTAATCCATTGGTGTTGCAATATTATTTTCGAACAATTCTCCAAACAATGAAAATGTATTTTCTATTTTATCAAAATCGCTAAAATGATAATGAGGATAAGAGCTCCAGTCACCATCAACTCCTTTGATCAGTGCGGGACCTGTACCAAAGGTTACTCTGTCAGAAAATCTTGAAGAAGGATAGGCCACTGTTGGAACCCATAATCCGATTTCACCGGTTTTAACAAGCTTCTGAAGAAAATAAAAATCCTCCCCTGCAATAACCGGAGTCAGCCCTCCTGACTTTCTATAGGCCCTTACCGAACATGCCATTGCAGAACCCAATGCGGTAAAACAATATGGATTATTGATTCTGATCATGTTGAGCAGGTAGTATCTCATATAAATTTCATATCGTAATATGAGCCTGCTTGTACTGTTAAAGTTTGTTTTGTGGTAATAAGGTATGGATAAACCTGAAATCGAATCATTGTCTTTAAAAAATGTAACAACCGAATTTATATAATCTGGAGGATAATATGTATCTGCATCAATACTGATTATAATGTCGTTCACATCTGCATTGTCTGAAACAAAATCCATGATAACTTTTCTGGCCCAGCCTACTCCACCTTTTTTATCAGTCCATCCCATACCTGGTGAACATTTATCAATAACATGGATATCAAGATCCTTACTGTCTCTCAATAACTTTAAACTCTTCTGATTATCATGACAAATTTTGATTTTTTCTTTATCATTCCACCAGGAGTCATATTGATTTACGCATACAACAACCTTAAAGTTATCTGTATTCTGATCATTTAAACACTCCAGCAAAGATGAAATATTGTCTGATTCATTCATTACCGGTAATGCTATATAAACATTGAGCTTACCCATATCGTTACTATACCTTTGTTTGAAAGTCGAAGTGCATTACTATTTACCTAAGCAACCACAAAAATGCTATAAATGATAAATATAATGGTGATAGTAATAAATAATTCCTATTTTTGAGCTAATTTATAATCTTTCCAAATAAGACAAATGACAACAGATATTATAGCTACAAAATTACCACGTCACCTTGCCTCATTCGTCATTGATCAAAACTATGACAGATATACTGCACAGGACCATTCAGTTTGGAGAGCAGTAATGAAACAAAATACGAATTATCTGAAAAAAGTGGCACATAAATCTTACATTGATGGATTAAAAAAAACGGGAATATCTGTTAATAAAATACCAGGTATTGAAGAAATGAACAACGCTTTGCACAAAATTGGCTGGGCAGCTGTTACCGTTGATGGATTTATACCTCCTTCGGCATTTATGGAATTTCAAAAGCATAAGGTACTTGTTATTGCAGCTGATATCAGACCGGTAAACCAGATTTCATACACACCGGCGCCTGATATTATACACGAAGCTGCAGGGCATGCTCCCATTATAGCTGATTATGAGTATGCCGAATACCTGAGATATTTTGGCGAAATAGGATGCAGGGCGTTTTCATCGGCTTCAGATTATAAAATTTATGAAGCAATAAGGCATTTGTCAATTCTTAAAGCTGACCCTACTACGCCACCGGATAAAATAGTACTTGCAGAAAAACTTTTAAACAAAGCTGTTGATAATACCGAAATGCCATCCGAGATGTCATTAATCAGAAATTTACACTGGTGGACAGTTGAATATGGTCTGGTTGGGAATATGAATAATCCAAAAATATATGGAGCAGGATTATTATCTTCAATCGGAGAAAGCAAAAGTGCACTCAAATATGATGTTAATAAAATACTTTATTCTCTTGATGCCAAAGATTATAGTTTTGATATTACAGCACCCCAACCCCAACTGTTTGTTACTCCTGATTTCAAACACCTGACAACCGTTCTTGATGAATTTGCCAACCTTATGTCCTTACGAACCGGCGGATTGGATGGGATAATGAATGCCATTGAGTCTCAATCAACAGCTACAGTTGAGTATTCATCAGGCCTTCAGGTATCAGGGACATTTACAGATGTAATAATTCACAAAGGAAGACCTGTTTATATAAACACTTCTGGGCCAACAACATTGAATTACTCAGGATTCATGCTTGAGGGTGAAGGGCCTGAAAACCATAAAGAAGGATTTGGATCACCCATAGGAAAGATTGCTGGTACTTTAAAACCAACCAGACTCTTAACTGATAAAGACCTTGTTAAACTTGGGATTGAAAAAGGTAAACAATCAGCATTCCGATTTGAATCCGGCATTAAAGTTGAGGGGGAGTTAATGAAAGTTGACAGAAAAGATGGTAAAATAATACTTATGACTTTCAATAACTGTACTGTTACTCATAACGGTAAAACACTGTTTGAACCTGCCTGGGGAAGGTATGATATGGCTATAGGTGAAACAATTGTAAGCGCATTTAGTGGTCCGGCTGACCCGGATGGATTTGGACTTAACTATGAGGCTCCCAAAGAAAAGACACATCAGCTTACATATAAAAGAGATGAGCTAATATTACATAATTATTATAGTGAAGTTGCTGACATAAGACAAAATAGTAAAGATTTTAAGTTATTACCGTCAATAGCAAAGCATCTTGAAACTAATTATCCCACAGAATGGTTATTGTTGACTGAGATTTATGAACTGGCACTTGTTGATCCTGAACTGAAATCATTTTCAAACGAAATCAAAGAAAGATTGTCCGGGATAAGAAACAGTCAACCTGAATCCGCTACAATTATTGAAAGCATAATTGATTAATATTGCTGTTACAAATTGTTATATAGATAAAATTTCTAAACTAGAAGAATTACAAACCATGAGCTATTATTTTAACAAAGTACTGGAAAATGATAACTTTGACGACGTTTATAATAGAGTAGTTACAGAATTAAAACTTGAGGGATTTGGTGTACTTACTCAAATAAACGTTGATGAAGTTTTGAAGGAAAAATTAGGTGTAAAATTTAAGAAGTATGCAATATTGGGAGCTTGTAATCCACATGCTGCATACAGGCTGCTTAAAAAAGAAGAAAAAGTTGGAGCCTTTCTGCCATGCAATGTCGTAATTGAAGAACACGATGACGGAAATATTGAGGTGTTTAGTGTTGATCCTATAGCTGCATTGAAAGCTGTAAATAACAACACTATCGGGTGTCATCTAATAGATATCCAGCAAAAACTTAAAAGGGTAATCGAAAATATCTAAACTATAGCTTATTAATAGTAGTAATAATGTTGAAATCCGGGTTTTTAATAATCACATTAATTATTTTGACTGGCTGCGAAATCGTAGCCAAAAAACAAAAAAAAGAGGAAATTAAAAATATGACAGAAAAAAACTACACTAAAGTTACCGGAATTGGTGGTATATTTTTTAAATGCAAAAATCCGGAAGAAACGAAAAAGTGGTATAACCAAAATCTGGGACTTATAACCAACGAATACGGATCATTGTTTGAATTCAGGATTTTAGAAGAAAAAGATAAGGTTGGATATCTGCAATGGAGTCCGTTTTCAGAGTCAACATCATATTTTGAGCCATCAGAAAGTAGTTTTATGGTTAACTACAGAGTTGATAACCTCTCGAAACTTGCAGATGAACTTAAACTGAATGGAGTTACTATACTCGACACAATTGAAAGCTACGAATATGGTAGTTTTCTGCATATCCTTGATCCTGAAAATAATAAAATTGAGCTTTGGGAACCCATTGACAGTGTTTTCACAAGCCCGGAAAGCGGTAAAACATCTGTAGAAACAGGAATTGGTGGTTTTATGTTTAAGTCTGAAAACCCTGCAAAACTGAACACATGGTATCAGGAAAATCTGGGATTTAAACTGGATGATTATGGTTCTCTTTTCAGTTTTAGAAATGCATTAAACCCTGATGATTTAGACTATTTGAGATGGAGTCCCATGCCTGAAAATACCGATTATCTTGGCTCTGCTTCCCAGGAGTATATGATAAATTACCGGGTACAAAACATTGAAGAATTAGTTAAACAATTAAAAGACAATAATGTAACTGTTCTTGACACTGTTGAAAACACCGATATTGGTAAATTTGTCCATGTTCTTGATAATAGTGGTAACAAAATTGAACTTTGGGAACCCGATTTTAAATAAAACGTTTAGGAACATTTGATACTGAAATCAAAATTAGTCCGATAAACATCTTCCATATCATTCCAAACATGAGAAAAGATTAGATTTGCAAAAAATTTTATCGAATGAAGATAAGAGATAATCTAATAAACTTTTTATCTAAAATTCCTGAAAACGTTCAACTGGTAGCAGTCTCAAAAACAAAGCCTGTTGAAGCGGTTAAGGAAGCCTATGACGCCGGACAATTAGTATTTGGTGAAAACAAAGTGCAGGATCTTGTAGAGAAAGTTCCAAAACTACCAGCTGATATTCAGTGGCATTTTATTGGTCACATGCAAACAAACAAAGTGAAATTTATTGCACCGTTTGTAAGTTTGATCCATGCCGTTGACAGCATGAAACTTCTTAAGGAAATAAATAAACAGGCCACAAAGAATAACCGTACAATAAATTGTTTACTTCAGTTTCATATAGCTGAAGAGTCAACAAAATTCGGACTTAGCATTCAGGAAGCTACTGATATTCTGAATAGTTCTGAATTCATGGATATGAAAAATGTTCATATTTCAGGTGTTATGGGAATGGCTACATACACAAATAATACTGAACAGATAAGACAGGAATTTGCACAACTAAAAACACATTTTAACACACTGAAGACCAATTACTTTAGCAGTGATGACCATTTTAGGGAAATATCTATGGGGATGTCAGGGGATTACAAAATCGCCATTGAAGAAGGAAGTACAATGATTCGAATAGGAACAAGTATTTTTGGTTCTCGTTATTAACATATTAATTCTTTAAAACTTATTGACAATACGAAAGCATAATGGTTTATTTCCTTTTTATTCTGGGTTTTGTGATATTGATTTACGGGGCAAAGCTACTTGTTGATGGAGCGTCATCAATAGGTTCAAAAGCAGGTCTCCCCCAATTGATCATTGGTCTATCAATTGTTGCACTTGGCACATCACTTCCTGAACTGGTTATAAATGTTTTTGCAAGCATACAGGGAAATACAGGGCTGGCTATCGGTAATGTTCTGGGTAGCAATATCATGAACACTTTACTTATTATAGGAATTACTGCTATTATTTTCCCAATTAAAGTCAGCACTAATGTCATAAGAAGAGATTCATGGATAAACCTTATTGCCATACTGCTTGTTGCAGTTTTGGCAAATGATCATCTGTTTGGCAGTTCAAACAATGCATTGATTATATATGATGGAATTATATTATTAATGTTTTTCACCATTATGATCTACCTCCTGTTTACAGGGAAAGATGAAGAAATTGAAGCAGTTAGTGAAATTAAACAATTCACCTACGTAAAATCAATCTTACTGATACTTGCAGGAAGCTCAGGACTATTTTTTGGCGGCAGGTGGATAGTTGACGGGGCATCAACAATTTCAATTGAAATGGGAATATCACAGTCAACCATTGGACTGACACTTATTGCTATAGCGACTTCCTTACCGGAACTGGTTACTTCAGTGGTTGCAGCACTTAAAAAGAATACTGATATAGCAATAGGAAATGCTCTTGGTTCCAATATTTTCAATATTTTCCTTGTCCTTGGAACCAGTGCCGTAATACATCCAATTAATTTTGATAGTTCCCTGAATATTGAAATTGGCATCCTCATAATCTCTTCATTGTTCCTAATGTTCGTAATAAAGGTAGGTAAAAGAAAAAGAACCATATCCAGGTGGGAAGGGTTATTGTTGGCTACAGGATATTTATTGTTTCTGATCTGGTCTATATTTTTTTAGATTTGTTATTTTGTTTGAATGGTAAATTCAATGTGAACAGGTTATTTTGAATTTACTTCTTATGATAGCAGCCTTTAATGGAACTAAAATAGAACTATAACAATGATTCGAAAAATAGTATTTCCGGTAATACTGACTATTCTCTCGTTCAACCTTCTTTACTCACAGCAGCATGGTTTTGGCTGTGTAACCAATAAACATTTGCTTTCACTTTCCGGTAACAAAAAGTTCGAAACCAGGGCAAAGCCTGTTACTGAATTTCCACCTGTGTTCGGCAATAAAGCCCGGCAAAAAGGAAATAGTTTACCCTTACCATTCGGAACCGGGATATATTCAATTTACTACGATCAGGCATACACTGCAGGTGAACTGGCACTTACAACCGATTCATCAGATATTACTGCCAGAGCTGATACAATATACCAAAACACATCAGGCTATGAATTTAAAGTGCAGGCTCGTCCCAATTTGTGGATACTACCATTTTTAAATATTTATGGAATATTTGGTTATACCAAAGGAGTTATTTCACCCAATCTGGTTGTTCCACATATTGTACTTGAAAACGTACCGGTTTTTGATTCAATAATTGTTGATACAACGTTCGAAATACATGATGAGATTGGTTATACCGGACCTACTTATGGAATTGGAGCTACTTTTTCCAAAGGTTTCGGTAGTTTCTTTGTATTAGTTGATTATAATTTCTCTGTAACACAACCTGTAGATATGGATGATCAGCTTTGGAATCATTTTTTAAGTCCGAAATTAGGTCTGTTCATTGGTAATCCAGGCAAAAAGACATATGGGGCTTTCTGGATCGGAGCTATGTATATAAAAAACGAACAGTTCTTTACTGGAAAAATTGATGTGGCAGATATTAATGCTGATTTTATCCCTCTTTTTGGTGAAGAAGCAACATATTCAGGAGAAATCACTCCAAACCAGCGCTGGAACTTCGTTGCTGGCTACTCTTTAATAATCAATGAAAAACATCATTTTGTTATTGAAGGAGGTTTATGGGATCGAAAGCAGATAAGCATAGGCTACGATTTTAGGTTTTGACATTCATGATCATATTTATATATCCTATACCACTGATCTGTTGCATATTAGCCCATGCTTTTCATCGAATAAGGTATTTTAACTCTAAATAGTTGCAAAATTAGCTCATCACCCATATATTTGCACTGTTATTAAATTAACAATGATAACTTGATGAACGCGAGCGACACATTTAAGCAGTTACCACATAAAACCATCGAACGGTTAAGCCAGTACCGACGGGCACTTCTTATCTGCCTTGAGAATAACAAAGATCATATATTCTCACATGAAATAGCCAAAATTCAGCATATTACACCTGTTCAGGTTCGAAGAGACCTTATGCTCATTGGATATTCCGGGACACTGAGAAAAGGTTATAACATTCGTGAATTGATTAACCTTATTGCTGATATTATAGATAGCGATGAAGGTATTAAAGTTGCCATAGTTGGAATGGGTAATCTTGGAAGAGCTTTGATAAATTATTTTTCAGGAAAAAGACATAAACTTACTATTTCTGCCGGATTTGATGTTAACCCTGAAAAAATTGGAAAGACTGTAAGTGGTATTCCATGTTACGATTGCAAATCAATGAAAGAAATAATTGCAAAAGAGAATATCGAGATAGGGATCATTACTGTTCCTGCAACACAATCTGCTTCAACTGCCAAGCAGCTTGTTGATGCCGGAATTAAAGGAATATTAAATTATACTCCAAAACCTGTTGAGGTACCTGAAGGTGTTTACCTTGAAGAGTATGATATGATAACAACCCTGGAAAAAGTTGCGTTTTATGTTAAGATGGAAAATGAAAGAGCTGCAGATATGGCTGTGAAAAGACAAAGCCAGGGAACTGCAGCTTCAGATTTTTAACTATACAATCGTAATTCGGGTACCTCCGTTATCTACTCCAAGTAATTCAGGTGCAGTTATAATTGCATCTTTACCACTTCTTACAATAAAATTTATGGCAGCCTGAATTTTCGGTCCCATGCTTCCTGCTCCAAACTGACCCTCTTTCAAATATTGTTTTGCTTCGGCAATACTCATCTTATCAATGGATTTTTCCTGAGGTGTATTGAAGTTTAAGCAGACTTTTGGTACATCTGTTAATATAAACAATTTGTGTGCATGTATCTGAGATGCCAGTAATGATGAAGCTAAGTCTTTATCAATAACTGCATCAATTCCCTGCAACATATTTTCTTTTTTATAAAAACAGGGAATTCCACCACCTCCCACAGCAATAGCAATATGTCCCTGACCGGCAATTTTTTCAATTGATCTCATATTAAATATTACCAGTGGTTCGGGTGAAGCAACGACTTTTCTCCAGCCACCACGTGCTTTATCTTCTACAAATTTTGAGCCTGATTCACTCATAAACTTATCGGCCTCTTCTTTAGTAAAATATGGACCAATTGGTTTTGTGGGATTTAGAAAAGCAGGGTCATCCTTATTAACAAGGACCTGAGTTATAATTGAGATCACATCACGGTCCATATCATTCTCCATAAGTACATTACGGAGTTGTTGTTCAAGCATATATGCAATAAAACCCTGCGAATAAGCCACACTTATATCCAGCGGCATATCAGGAATATCATAGAGCTTGTTACCGGCAGTATTGGCCATCAATATATTACCAACCTGTGGTCCGTTCCCATGTGTAAGAACAAGGTTGTAACCCCTGTTAATAAGCTTGATCAGATTTTTACTTGCTTCATAAGCATTTGTTTCCTGCTCATCCACAGTACCTTTCTGACCAGCTTTTAGCAAAGCGTTTCCTCCAAACGCAACAACAGCTAACTTCCTCATAATCAATAAATATTTAAAAAAAAAGAGAACAAAGGTACTATTTATTTTTATTCGCAGATTAATTCTGCGTAAACTTGCATACGAAGTTTGAAATTTTTAACAAAATAGTCAGTTATTAACCGTTGTAATTCCAATTGTAATCACGTAGAAAACAATTTCGATCAAATAGAACAGTAAAGTTGCACACCTGTTTCAAATTCACTAAATTCGCCCTATTGATTAAACTATCATGCAGGAATTTCATTTAAGGAGTATCAGTTATAAGAATTTTTTCGGTACTATAATTGGCCCTTTGCTTTTTCTTTGGATTACCATATTTCTTGACCTCGAACCAGGCAAACCTGCTGTTACCTATACTCTTGCGATAGCCGTATTAATGGCAATATGGTGGATTACTGAAGTTGTTCCTCTTGCTATAACCGCCTTGCTACCTGTAGTATTATTTCCATTGTTTGGTGTAATGGATGGTAAAGACGTATCTTCCACCTATTTCAACCATGTCATCTTTTTGTTTATTGGCGGATTTCTTGTGGCATTGGCAATGCAAAAATGGGATCTTCACAAAAGAATTGCCATAAGGATCCTTCTGATCACAGGATCCAGTCCGGCAAGAATCCTTTTGGGATTTATGTTAGCAACATCATTCTTGTCAATGTGGATATCTAACACAGCTACAGCAATGATGATGGTACCAATACTTCTGTCGATTACCAAAAAGCTTGAAGATTATATTGATAAAAAAGAACTTGATAAATATACAATCGGACTTTTACTGGGTGTAGCTTACAGTGCTTCCATTGGAGGAATAGCAACACTTGTTGGAACACCTCCGAATCTGTCTTTTGCAAGAATATTTCAGATTATGTTTCCGTCTGCACCTGAAATCAGCTTTACCTCCTGGTTCATTTTTGCATTACCAATTAGTATTGCCTTTTTTATTATAACATGGAGTTATTTATATTTCATTTTTAAACCAAAAAAATCGGCATTTTCATTAAATGAAGTAGATTTCAGAGAACAATACAGACAACTGGGAAAATCTACCTATGAACAAAAAGTAGTGGCAGTAGTTTTTGCAGTACTGGCTTTGCTTTGGCTCACAAGAGCAGGAATAAATATGGGTGATCTCAAAATTCCCGGCTGGAGTAGCTTGTTTTCATCACCAAAATACATTAATGATGGAACCGTTGCTATTGCGCTTTCTGTAGTATTATTCGTAATACCTGCTAAAAATAAAGAAAAAAGGATCATGGACTGGGATACGGCAGCAAAGATACCATGGAACATCGTGCTGCTATTTGGTGGAGGATTTGCCCTGGCAAGTGCATTTAAAGAATCAGGGTTATCAATTTATGTTGGAGAGCAATTGAGTACTGTTGGTAGTATTCACCCGGTTTTTATAATTGCAATTATTGCATTAACTATGACATTTCTGACAGAATTAACATCAAACACAGCTACTACTGAGATGCTATTACCGGTACTGGCCGGAATGTCCGTTACTATTAATGTTAACCCCTTACTTTTCATGCTCCCGGCTACCATTAGCGCATCTATGGCTTTTATGCTTCCAGTGGCAACTCCTCCAAATGCAATTGTTTTTGGATCGAATAAAATAAGTGTTATACAAATGGCAAAAACCGGATTGTTGTTAAACCTGCTTGGAGTAATTATCATTACACTATTAACGTACTATTGGGGAGCTCATGTCTTTTCAATCGATCCTAATGTAATGCCTGAATGGGGAGTTCATTCAAACTAGACCATGACAAATCAGAATAAAGCATACATATTCGCATTGATTGCTGTTTTGTTCTGGTCAACTATGAGTTCAGCATTTAAACTAACTCTGCGTTATATTGATTTTGATCATATGCTGTTGTGGTCGTCTGCTTTTGGCGCATTCTTCCTGTTCATAATCTACATGGCTAAGCACAAAAAAGTTTATGTAGGTGATTTTAAGAAAGGTATTGCATCATCTGCCTTAATGGGATTCTTCAATCCATTTTTATACTACTTATTACTTTTCAAGGCTTACGATCTTCTGGAAGCCCAGGTTGCAGGAACTTTGAATTATATCTGGCCTATAGTATTGGTTTTAATGTCGGTAATTTTTCTGAAACAACAAATTGGGTTACAGAGCTTTGTAGCAATCCTGATTAGCTTTGCAGGTATTGTAATAATTAGTACACAGGGTAGTTTTACAGATATGGGAAACTCGAGCCTTACAGGTATATCTCTTGCAGTTATCAGTTCTGTTTTCTGGGCAGGTTACTGGATATTGAATCTTAAAGATAAACGCGAGGAAACGGGTAAAATCTCCCTGAACCTTCTTTTTGGTTTTCTATATGTCTTAATTTACCTGTTGATGAATAATGAGCATATTTTATTCCCTTCCGGTTATGCTTTACTGGGCTGTGTTTACATAGGTTTATTTGAGATGAGTATTACATTTGTAATATGGTTATTGGCACTAAAAAAATCTGAAAACACTGCAAAAGTCAGCAATCTAATATACGTGTCGCCATTTATTGCATTGGTTTTTATCAGATTAACAGTAAATGAAAAAATTCATATTTATACGATAGCAGGGCTTATTTTCATAGTTGGAGGAATTATAATTCAACAACTTAGCCGTTCTGTTTCAAATGATTCATGATGCCGGGAAAAAACTATCTCTTTTTTCTTTTATTTTCCTTTTACAAGTGATGTTTGATGTTAAAAATCTATAATTTTATCCATTTAAATTAATAAGATGTATCCTCGGTTAAGTGACATGATAAATGATGTTTTTGGTACAAGCATCAATCTTCCGATTCAGAGTTATGGTTTTTTCCTGGCAATAGCTTTTTTAGTTGCAGCAATATTACTGAGAAAAGAACTTGAAAGGAAAGAAAGACTGGGAGTAATTGGTTCAACAATAAAAAAAAGTATTATTGGCAGGAAAGCCTCATTAACAGAACTAACTGTAACTTTTGTTGTCAGCCTGTTTGTTGGATATAAGCTAAGTGGTGTTTTCTTTAATTATGACCTTCTCCTGGCAAATCCGCAGGAGTTTGTTTTCTCATCTGAAGGATCCTGGCCCAGTGGGTTATTAATAGCTATATTTATCACATTTCTTCAGTATTACACAAAAAACAAACAAAAACTTAAAGAACCGAAATTGGTGGAAACCACTGTCCCTGCTAAAGATCAAATGTGGCCTGTTGTTTTTATTGCTGTTGTTTTTGGAGTTGTTGGAGCTAAAATATTTCACCAACTCGAAAATATGGATGAATTTTTAAGAGATCCCATCGGATCGTTATTCTCATTCAGCGGATTAACGTTTTACGGAGGATTAATTGTGGCTGCTTTTGCAGTTGGTATTTATGGCGAAAAACATAATATTCCATGGCGGCATATAGCAGACGCCGTTGCACCTTCACTTATAATTGCTTATGGAATCGGAAGGATTGGATGTCAGATATCCGGAGACGGTGACTGGGGTATTGTTAATACACTACCCCAACCAGAATGGTTATCGTTTTTACCGGAATGGACATGGTCATATACTTATCCAAATAATATATTGAACCAGGGAATTCCTATCGAGGGATGTACAGGTTCACATTGTTATGAATTGTCACAACCTGTTTACCCAACACCAATTTATGAAACCACCATGTCTATGATCATATTTACAATATTATGGTCCATAAGAAAAAAGATCACAATACCTGGTGTACTGTTTGCTGCTTATTTAATGCTGAATGGAATTGAAAGGTTCACAATTGAGAAGATCAGGGTTAACAATGTATTTGATGTACTTGGCATGAAATTAACACAGGCTGAAATTATTTCTACACTTATCTTTCTGACAGGTTTGATTTTTCTTGTTCTCTTTATGAGAGATCACAAAAAGAAATCACCCGAACATACAAATAATTAGTTACAAATGTCACATGAATTAATAACCAAACAGGTAGTTAACTTAAGCAAAGCTGTTGGAAAGTTTATAAAAGATGAACTTACCAAAGTAGACGAATCAGACATTGAAACAAAGGGAATACATAACTTTGTAACATATGTTGACAAAAAGGCAGAAGATACCCTGGTAAGCCAGTTAAAACAATTGCTCCCTGAAGCAGGTTTTATTGCCGAAGAAAATCAGACGTTACTAAAAAAGGAAAGATTCAACTGGGTAATTGATCCTCTTGACGGAACAACAAATTATATTCATAAATTACCTCCGTTCTCCATTTCCATAGCACTTATGGATATGGATGAAGTAATTTTAGGAGTTATACATGAAATAAACCTGAATGAAACCTTCTATGCATGGAAAGGCAGCAAAGCTTATTTGAACGGAACAGAAATATATGTTTCAAAAACCAAAATACTTAAAAACTCATTAATTGCTACAGGGTTTCCGTATTATGATTACTCAAATCTAACGGGATATTTGAAATTACTGGAGGAACTCATGAAAACCACGAGGGGGATCAGAAGACTTGGATCGGCAGCCGTTGATCTGGCGTATGTAGCTTGTGGCCGGTTTGATTTATTTTATGAATACGGGCTACAACCATGGGACGTTGCTGCAGGTGTACTGATTGTAAAACAGGCAGGAGGTAATGTTTCAGACTTTTCAGGAAGTAATGATTACATCTTTGGCAAGCAGATAATAGCTTCTAACATGTTAACTCACAAAGAGTTCAACTCAGCACTGAACCATACTATGGGCTTGTAGGACTGAGAAATACAAAACATTTTTTTTTGTATAATTGTACTTTAAAACAATATAATTTAATGAAAAGTAGCAATCATCGTAATTTTGATAAGGATAGTCCTTCCAGAAGTATTCTTAAAGCCATAAGTTGGAGATTTATTGCATCCGGTTCAACCTTTATTATAAGTTTCACTATTTTTACTCAAACAACTGAAACAGCTTTTAAAGAGATAATAGGTGCAGTTTCAATGATAACTGCAGTTGACATTATCTCAAAGCTAATTCTATATTATTTGCATGAAAGATTGTGGACAAATATTGTGTGGGGAAAATACTGGCGACGACAGGCTGCCAAAAGACGTGTAAGAAGAATTAATAAAATCAGAAAACACAGAAATGAAAACACAATGGATTAAATATGCTTTATTGTCAATAATTCTTTCGCTATTTCTTAGTTCTAATGCATTAAGTGACAGTTCTTCAGTAAAAGTCTATACATTTAATATAGATGAAATGATCGCACCCCCGGTATGGAGAACTACAAAAAAAGCCATGGAAATGGCAGATAAGAATAACGCAGATTTGATCCTGATACATCTGAATACATACGGAGGAATGCTTGACGCAGCAGACTCCATACGAACCAAAATACTTGACTCAAAGATACCCGTATATGTTTTTATTGATAACAATGCAGCATCCGCTGGTGCATTGATATCAATTGCCTGTGATAGTATATATATGTCTCCGGGATCAAGTATTGGAGCTGCAACAGTTGTTGATCAACAGGGTAAAGTGCTTCCTGACAAGTATCAATCATACATGAGATCAATGATGAGGGCAACCGCTGAAGCAAAAGATCGTGATCCTGATATTGCCCAGGCAATGGTTGATCCAAAGGTTTATATTGATGGGATCACTGATACAGGCCAGGTGCTTACTTTTACAGTTTCAGAGGCAATAGAAAACAATTTTTGCAGTGCCGAAGTTAATAACATAAAGGAACTGCTTGAACACGCCGGATATACTGATTACGAGTTTGTTGAACATCATATTTCAAATACCGACAAAGTAATTGGCTGGCTGATAAATCCAATGATCAGCGGGATTCTTATAATGATCATCATTGGAGGAATTTATTTTGAATTACAATCTCCGGGTATTGGATTTCCGATAGCCGCATCTGTTATCGCAGCGCTGCTTTACTTTGCCCCGCTTTATCTTGAGGGACTTGCAAATAACTGGGAGATACTGATATTTGTTCTCGGACTTATCCTGTTAGCTGTTGAAATTTTCGCAATTCCGGGGTTTGGTGTTTTTGGAATTCTTGGAGTATTCTTTATGATAACAGGATTAACGCTTAGCATGGTTGGTAATGTCGGTCCCGGAATATTTGATGTTGACACAACTGGTATTGTACAGGCCTTTTTGATAGTTATGATATCGTTTTTCCTTTCAGTCTTTGGTTCAATTTTTATAAGCAAACAATTGTTTACTACTCATGCATTCGGACACCTGGCACTGGATAAGGTACAAAACCCTGAGGAAGGTTATACTTCTGCAATCTCAGAATATAGCAATCTGATAGGACAAAGGGGGAAAACGTATACAGTATTACGCCCCTCCGGAAAAGTAATATTCAATGATGAGCTTTTTGACGCTGTTGCCAGGTCAGGGATGATTGATAAAGATGTAGATATCATTGTTTATGACTATAAAAATGCCCAGCTGATAGTAGATGAAGCCTGATAAATAAATAAAAATGAAGCAATACGACAGAATTATATTGCTTAAAAGTGATATTACAACATTGAAGGTTGATGCAATTGTTAATGCAGCCAACAGCAAACTTGCCGGTGGCGGAGGTGTTGATGGTGCTATTCACAAAGCTGCAGGTCCGGAACTTCCTGAAGCCTGTCGTAAACTTGGTGGGTGTAATACAGGTGCTGCAAAAATAACACCTGGTTTCCAGTTACCTGCAAAATACATCATTCACACAGTCGGACCTGTCTGGAGAGGAGGAAATTCAAATGAAAAGCAACTTCTGTCCTCAGCATATAGTTCAAGCCTGCAACTGGTTCTGGAGAACGATATCAATTCAGTTGCATTCCCAAATATAAGCACCGGTATTTATGGGTTCCCAAAAAATGAAGCTGCCAAAATTGCCATTGATCAGGTGAAATTATTTCTTAATAAAAATGATTCCCCCGAACTTGTATATTTTGTATGCTTCGACATAGAGAATTATACGATTTATGAGGATATTCTTGATAGGATTTAAGTATAACAATTAACATCCTGTGTTCAAACATTTAATCTTTCACAAGATAAATACCATCTTTTTCAATTCTGATCAGCTTCTGTTTATACAAAGATCCGATTGATTTTTTAAAAACTTTTTTACTCATTTCCAGTTTCGCCAATATCACAACAGGATCTGTCTTATCAGTCAGATTGAGAAATCCATTACCCTTTTTTAGTTTATCTAATATTTTTCGTGCGTTTGGTTCAATATTCCCATAACCCTGTTTCTGTAAACTTACGTCAATCTTTTTATCACCCCTTATGTTTTTGATATATCCTGATATTCTTTCACCCGGAGAAACTGCCTGAAAGATCTCATTATCATACAACAATCCTTTATGAATGTTATTGATAATTACATTTATGCCTATTTCAGTCGGATTACATATCAACAATTCCACCTCCTGATTTTTCTCAACAGTTATCTCATCATTATTCAGGTAACGACCTATTTTACATGTTCCGACAAGTCTTTGGGTTTTGTCATCAAAATATAGATACACCGGATAACTCCTGCCTGTTCTCATTCGTTCAATTTGTTCGGAATATGGTACAAGTAAATCTTTTTCAAGTCCCCAGTCCATAAATGCCCCTACTTCATTCATTTCAATAACCTCAAGTACCGCAAATTCATTAAGTAAAATTTTCGGGGTGATAGTTGTTGATATAAGCCTGTCTTCCGAATCTTTGTAAATAAAAACAGAGATCTGGTCACCGGGTTTCATTCCTCCGGGGACATATTTATTTGGTAATAACACCTCATTTTCATCCTCATCTATCAGGTAATATCCATTGAGTGTTCTTCTTTTTGCTTTTAGTGTGTTAAAAATACCTGGTTTCATAGTGTTAAATTTCCTGTCTCTTCCAAAGTATAAATATAATATTAATAATGTACATTATAATATACTGATTCCGCACGACTTGTCTTTATCCTGTTTAAAATTTTCCTTCCTTTCGATCTGACTCCCGGTGAAGCATCCGGAGACAATCTCTCTATCATGAGTACAAGCTCATTTAGCAACTCCGGTTCCTCACTTGCAATTTTGTAATATATTTCCATTGAAAAGATGAGTGAAGCAACAGGTGTTCCAGAATTCAGCATCAGGTCTGATGTTATTTGTAATAAGTTGGACTGCCTTGACAATGGTATTTGTGATGATGCCAAAATAGCCAAAAGTACTCTTTGAACTGAAACACATGAAATTCCGGGTAGCTCATCAATTATTCTGGTCAAATAAGGCTGAACCAGTATTCTGTTTTTGTCATTAATAATTCTTAACGGCCAGACTGCCCTCCTCGAAAGTGGTTCCGAATAACTGAATATAATTTCCACCAGATCATCTATCAGGTGAGGGTTCTGAATAATAATATTTGCCAATATATCAGCATGAGAGCGTGAATGCTCCATCATAATTATTTCCTGTAACCTCTTCATTAAATATATAAAATCGTGGCAAAAATACTCTATATAATCACCAACCATATATATAAAAGATAATAGTTTGCTGAAAATTCATTTACTTTGCCCGGATAAGACTAGATATACCATATCTTAATTAATGGCCAAAAGAAAATTTTTGAGGGACTTTATCGGAGTCCTTAACAGTAATGTGTTTTCCATATTGTGTGGTTTCCTGGTAGTGGTTTTACTCACCAGGATTCTTGGTGCAGAAGGATTTGGTTTGTATTACGCTTTACTTGTAATTCCGCTTATTGTGGTAAGCCTTACACATTTTGGAATCAGGGGAGCTTCCATTTTTATGATAGGCCAGAAAAAATTTTCCGATGGAGAAATTGTATCTTCGGTTTTATTCATATTAATTTTCACAAGTCTGGTAGGTATTACTTCAAGTATTGGAGCTTATTACATATTTTATGAGCCGGAATATACAGTATTGCTTATCGCACTTGTTGTAACAATTATTCCGTTCAGACTTGGAATAATTTATATTGGTGGAATTTTCCTTGGAAAAGATGAAATAAAAGAAGCAAACAGGCTCGAATGGGCAATAAACTTAATAAACCTCATCCTGGCGATAATCCTTGTCTGGCATTTGAAGTTTGGCATTCTGGGGGCGATTGTTTCACTGACATCAGCGAACATTATTGTTGGTATATGGGCTTTTTACCGAATAGTGAGAAGATTTGATATCAAAATCATGTACTATCCTGAAATTGTGAAAAAGTTTTTAAAACTGGGGATAATGTATGCCTTTACCTTTTTTATTATTCAATTAAACTACAGGGCAGATATATTGCTCCTTGAAAAGCTAAGCACATTACATGAAGTTGGAATATATTCACTGGGAGTTCATATTGCCGAACAGTTGTGGCAGATACCATTTGCAATAAGCATTGTACTGTTTAGCAGAACAGCAAGCGTTAAAAATCAGTCACTTATGGTTGATTCTACTGTTTCTCTGGCAAGATTATCTACTTTAATTGTATTTGTTCTTTCAATAGTGGCAATCTTAATCGCTCCTTATATTATACCTGTTGTTTTTGGTAAAGATTTTATTGCAAGTGCAGAAATACTCAAATATATTTTGCCAGGGGTCATTGTACTGGTGGTTTTCCGGGTTGTAAGCGGTCAGCTGGCAGGTATGGGAAAACCATATCTGGCTGTTTATGTTTTTTTACCTGCCTTGATCATTAATGTATTATTGAATATATTGCTAATTCCCACATATGGCGGAATAGGTGCTGCATGGGCTTCAAACATAAGCTATACTGCAGGAACTATCGGCTACTGGTTAATATATTCAAGAGTTTTAAATATTAGAATTACCGAAATTGTAAAATACAGAAATACAGATTTCAAATATTTTACAGAACTACTTAATAAAGTTACTCATAAATGGAAGAAATAAAAGACATACCTGTTTTCTTTGTAGTTGGGCGACCACGGTCAGGTACTACCCTGTTAAGAATGTTATTTGATGCACATCCCAATATAAATTTCCCTCCTGAATGCCAGTTCATTATGAATTTATATCCAGGATATGGGAAGGTGACCAACTGGACTGAAGATATAATTTTACGATTTTATCATGATCTGACAGATCAGTGGTTTTTTGATACATGGAGCATGGATCATGATTCTCTAAAGAACATACTACTGGAATATACAGGTAATCAGTCCTATGGCACAATCTGCAAGGTGGTTTACAGCCAGTACAGATCTTTTTATCATAAAGACAAAATATTATTATTCGGAGATAAAAATCCCGGTTATGCAATTTATACCAAGACTTTACAGAAAATATTCCCTGAAGCCAGGTTTATACATATTATACGCGATTACCGGGACAATTATGTTTCAATAAAAAATGTTGATTTTGAGCTTCCAATACCTTCTGTTGTAGGGCAAAAGTGGAAATATTTTTATAAGAAATTTAAAAAAGACAGTAAACTAAAACCATCTTCATATTATACTATTAAATATGAAGACCTGGTAGAAAATCCAAAATTTCATTTTCAAAAGTTATGTGAATTTGCCGGTATTGAGTATAACGATACGGTGTTTAACTTTCAGGAGAAAAAAGATGAGTTTCTGAAACATTATCCTCCAGGTTATATCCATAACTATCACTCAAGTCTGTTGGAAAAAATAAACACGGGTAAAATAGGTGTTTGGAAAAAGGAACTTACTGAACGCCAGGTAAAAATTCTTGACGCTACATTACGACATATAGCTGATCAGGCAGGATATGAGCGTAAATACAGAGGTATAAACATTTGGATCTGCATTCAGGCACTACCAGGCAGGATTTATGCTGCACTATTATATCTTGCTACGATTATAGTAGATCTGTTTCCATACAAATTAAGGATAGCAATTCTTATAAAGGGTCCGTTATTGCTCTCAAAAATATATTTATACTTATTCAACAGAAAAAAATACAGAGAACTGGAGCATCTTATTGTAAAAAGAAAAGCTTCATAAATTATTACTCCTGGTTAAATTTAAGGTTTTCAGGATTCATCAACCGGTAAACAGGATACGGATAATAACCTGATCCCCATTGAGGAACCAGGTATCTGTCGAAGAAATTCCACATTAGCATACTGTCTTCACTTTCAGGCTCAAGCAGTGATGCAATCAAAGAGCCTGTTTTCTGACCGGTTAAAACCACATAAGTACCTTTTGGAAAGTATTTATTTTCGATTATGTATTCTCCTGCTACATTGTTAATATAATGTCCCTGATTAAGTCTGCCGGAATTTTTCAACTCTTTTATTTTGTATCTCTCAACCTTTAAATTGGTACCGCTTTCCAGTCTTTTAACCTCAATTCCATGTGATTTAAGAAGTGATATAACTTCTGTATCAGCAATAGTAAATAAATATGCATAGGGAAATTTAACATTTCTCACAGGGATATAATCGGCAATATATGGTACAGTTACCGTTACCTTCCTGTCACTGCTTTTATATCTCCAATACCCTTTAACACCGGGGATTGTGTCTGTTTCAAATGCTTTGATAGTTATCAGGTCGGGAGTAGGAATGCCTTTGTATTCGATCGCAAACGAATCGGTAATAGCGGGTGATGATCCCCGTTCAACAGCTAATTTATCTGCAGTTTCAATCAATTCCTGAATCTCTGCCTTGCTATTAGATGTGTAACCAAGTATTGTTTTCAACAAAGCTAAACATCCATATACCCTGGTTTTATAATCAGCATAAACGTAGTTTTCATTCAAAATAGCCAATCTGTTTCTTAAACCAATATAGTTAACAAGATACCTTGGTTCACTGGCATAAGATATCCAGCCTTTCGAATAATCCATCCTGTTGATAAACTCACCATAAAAAACGTTTTCAACATTGTAATCGTTAAGCAAATCGAAATGCACTTTGGGCATCATCTCATCACGCATATAGTTAATTAAACTTCTGTCTCCATTTGGATTCATCATCCAGGTAAAGGTAACCGGTTCTTCATGAAAAGAACCATTTGTTGTATGACAATCTACTGTAACAGCAGGATCCCAAAAATTCAAAATTTCTTCAACAACACCTTTGATTTCTGGAGTTTCAAGTTTTACAGCATCCCTGTTCAAATCCAGATTTTGTCCGTTATACCTCAATCCTACTCCGTTTACCGGACCTATTTGATTTTTACGATTGATTGTACTTATTTTTTCATTACCATCAACATTCAGTATTGGAGTTATCAATACAACAACATTCTCCAAAAGCTCAGAATCGGGGTTACTTATTAATTCTCTTGCCAACATTTGGGATGCTTCTTTTCCCTCAACTTCACCTGCATGAATATTTGCCTGTATATAAAGAACAATTCTGTCACCAATTTCATCCGGAGATTCAGGTAGAGGGTTACCTATTTTAACTAAAGGTATATTATATCCTTCTGTTGAAATTGCAATGGTATCGATATCCATATATGGCGATGAATTACTTAGTGTTGTTATGAAGTTCATCACATCATCATATCGTGAAGTAGATTTAAAATCAGAACTCTCAGCTACCGTAAGTAGTATATTTTGTCCGGAAGCTATCATAAAACACCAGAAGTAAGCAATTAATATTGTAACCCTTTTAATCATAATATTTTCGAAAACTAAAGTTAATAATGTGTAAAAGTAATCATGTTAGGTAAATAATTACCAGGAATAATTCCAATTCAATGGTTAATCGTAGTAATTTTGCATAAATTTGACTTTTATAACACAAATCACATTATTTATGAAATCTTTAGAAGGAACTAAAACAGAGCAAAATTTGTTAAAAGCATTTGCGGGAGAATCCCAGGCACGTATGCGTTATGATTATTATACAAAACAGGCTAAAAAAGAAGGCCTTGAACAAATTGCTGCTATTTTTGAGGAAACAGCAATTAATGAAAAAGAACATGCTAAACGCTTCTTTAAATTTCTTGAAGGAAGACCGGTTGAAATAACAGCTACCTATCCTGCAGGAAAAATCGGAACAACACTCGAAAACCTGAAAGCTGCAGCTGAAGGTGAGAATGAAGAATGGACAGAACTGTATCCGGAATTTGCCCGCATAGCTGATGAGGAAGGATTTAAAGAAGTTGCCGTTGCATTTAGAATGATCGCTAAAGTTGAAAAAGCACACGAAGACAGATATAATACACTCTACAACAACCTGAATGAAGGTCATGTGTTTGAAAGAGAAGAAACATTAGTATGGAAATGTAGAAATTGCGGATATCTTCACGAAGGTAAAAAGGCACCACAGAAATGTCCTGCCTGTCTTCATCCACAATCTTACTTTGAGATCAAGGAAAAGAATTATTAATTTGAACTATTATTAAGGTATTCAATAAATTATTTTTTGTTTAATTCAAACGAAGCATTTATGCATTTTTTCCATGAATTAATTTCTATTATCAGGCAATCATTTACAATCACATTGTTTGTATTGTCAATGATGCTTATTATTGAATACCTTAATGTTTTCTCAAAAGGAATTTGGGGAAATAAGCTGAAAACCTCTACCTGGAAACAAATCATACTGGCAGCAATACTTGGATTAATTCCAGGATGTTTGGGAGCATATACTGCCGTTTCTCTTTACATACATAATGTTATTGGAACTGCTGCACTAGCAACTGCATTAATAGCCACTTCGGGGGATGAAGCTTTTTTTATGTTTTCAATTATCCCCAAAACGGCAATAATAATTCACATTGCAATATTTTTAATAGCTATAGCATCAGGATTCATCATAAGTATATTTGTAAAGAAAAATAAGGGTTTTGTCAACTATCCGGATAAACATCTTGAGGTTCACTCCGACGAAGCCCAATGTTTTTGTTTTAGCAGAAAAGACATCATCTCTAATTTCAAAAACATATCAGGTTTAAGATTGATCCTAATATTAGTTTTAACAACTGCATTAGCTGTTGTTGCGTTTTTTAACGGACATGAACATGGTGAACATTTTGAACTAATATCCATGCCACATGTTCACCATGAACATCCTGAATGGATAAGAATTACTTTTTTAGTCGTGATTTCAATTTCTTTATTAATGATATTCACTGTGAACAATCACTTTGTTTCGCATCATATCTGGGGTCATATTATAAAGAAACATTTCATCAGAATAATTTCATGGACATTCGCAACATTGCTGATATTGAATGTTATGAATCATTATCTTGATCTGGAAACACTTATTGGGGATAATCTGTATATCATATTGTTAATAGCTGTATTAATTGGGATAGTACCCGAATCCGGCCCACATCTGTTTTTTGTAATATTATTTGCTTCGGGCAATTTACCACTAAGTATTTTGCTGGCAAATTCAATTGTTCAGGATGGTCATGGAAGTCTCCCTTTACTTGCTGAATCCCGCAAAGGATTTATTATAATTAAAGCTATAAATATAACCGTTGGACTAATTGTCGGTATTCTGGGATTAGCCTTTGGAATTTGATTCATTCTGATTCAGATTACTATTCTTCACAGTTTTCCGCAATCGTTTTCGGTGTATTCAATTCATAAAAAGACAGTTAGAGATGTCCTCCACGTAAGTTAAATTTTAACTAAAAGTTCATGTTTTTAAAAAATTTGGGTTACATTAGCCTCCCTAAAATCATAAAATCAGGAACATGAAGAAAAGTTGGATAGTAATAATTGTGCTGGTGATTGTGGGATTTTTGTCATACAATTATTTTAAAACCACTTATAATAAAATGGTAACTCTCGATGAAGCAGTTGATAAACATTGGGCTGATGTTGAGAATGTATACCAACGCAGAGCCGATTTGATACCAAATTTGGTCGCCACAGTTAAAGGATTTGCATCTCATGAAAAGGAAACGCTTGAAGGTGTTATAAACGCACGTGCCAGGGCAACAAATACAACCATAAATGCAGGAGATCTTACCCCTGAGAAAATTGCCGCTTTTCAGCAGGCTCAGGATGGGCTCAGCAGCGCCCTGTCTAAGTTAATGGTTGTTGTTGAGAGATATCCCGAACTAAAAGCAAATCAAAACTTTTTGGAATTGCAGGCCCAACTTGAAGGGACTGAAAACAGAATTACAGTTGAAAGAAGAAAGTTTAATCAATCAACTCAGGGTTATAATACTTTTATCAATCATTTTCCGGAAAACATGCTCGCTTCGATGTTCGGGTTTGAGGAAAAGACATATTTCAAAGCACAGGAAGGTGCTGAAACTGCTCCAAAGGTTGAGTTTTAGCTCAACCAATAACAGATATCTGAAAGGATAACTTAATTAAATCAATTTCATTATGTTGTTTACTGCTGTATGCAGATACTACCAAAACAATACTAAAACGTAAACCAAATGAAAACTAAGGCAAAAGATTTCTTTACTAAAGAGCAAAAATCAGAAATTAAGAAAGCAATCCTAAATGCTGAACTGGATACCTCTGGTGAAATAAGGGTTCACATAGAAAATGAATGCCGTGGTGATGCACTTGATCGTGCTTCGTACCTTTTTGGGAAACTTGGTATGAGTAAAACTGATCTTCACAACGGAGTTCTTTTTTATTTGGCAATTACAAGTAAAAAGTTCGCTATTATTGGCGATTCAGGCATAAATAAAGAAGTTCCCGAGAATTTTTGGGAAGAAATAAAAACATCAATGGCAGAGAAGTTTAAGTCAGGCGACTTTACCCAGGGACTAATTGAAGGTATTGGTATGGCAGGTGCAAGATTAAAAAAACACTTTCCTCATCATATTGATGATATCAATGAATTACCTGACGAGATTTCTTTTGGCGAATAACGAAAAATCAGACACAAAATGCTTAACAACCGTAATATATTTATATTACCAACACTAATATTATTAATTTCTGTTCTTTCTCACACAACTTTAATTGCACAGTCGATACCTGAAAAACCGAACCCTCCACGACTTGTCAATGATTTTGCAAATATCCTTTCTGACAAACAGGAAAGGTCTCTTGAGAAAAAACTGGTAAGATTTAATGATACAACATCTAACCAGATTACCATTGTTACAGTTAATAACATTGGAGATAAAACACCTGATATGTTTGCATATGAGATTGGTGAAACGTGGAAAGTAGGACAGGAAAAATTCGATAACGGGATTGTAATCCTTGTAAAACCTAAGTTAAGTACTTCAGATAAAGGCAGAACATTTATTGCAGTTGGTTATGGTCTTGAGGCTGCAATACCTGATGCCACAGCAAAAAGAATAGTTGAGAAAGAAATGGTCCCTGAATTCCGTACGGAGAACTATTACAAAGGATTAAACAAGGCTACCACAATACTTATGAAGCTTGCTTCCGGTGAAATATCACACAGAGAATACAATAAGCAAAGCAGCAACGGTGGACTTTTTGCACTTTTACCCTTTATTGTAATAATTATTGTTATTATTCTAATGCGCAGTAACAGAGCTAAATATGACACTATCGGCTCTCATGGATCAGGATCATTATGGACAGCACTGTGGCTTGGAAGTATGCTGGGCAGTGGCAGGTCAGGTTCGGGAAGCTGGGGTAATTTTACCGGTGGAGGATCAGGATTTGGCGGAGGTGGCGGATTCGGTGGTTTTGGCGGTGGAAGCTTTGGTGGTGGCGGAGCTGGTGGTAGCTGGTAACTCCAATGGGAAGGTAATTTCTAACCAAACCTAATCTGAACAAATCCGGTAACTTCAAGTTAGCAACACAGATGCTATCCTCAACCTTTTTTCTTACTTTTGCAATCCAAATAAACTACACGTGGAAATTTTAGATAAATTAGAGGTTGTAAAGAATCGCTGGGAAGAAATATCGGAACAGATGAATGATCCTGAGGTTATGTCGGATATGAAAAGATACGTCAAACTTAATAAGGATTACAAAGAACTGGAACCTCTTGTTACTGCATACAAAGACTACAAAACCCTGATTGCCAACATTGAAGGGGCAAAAGAAGTATTGGAAACTGAGCAAGACCCTGAATTCAGGGAAATGGCAAAAGATGAAATTGATCAGTTAACACCTGAAAAGGAAGAACTTGAAGAAAAAATCAGGATGCTTCTTATTCCAAAAGATCCCCAGGACTCGAAAAATGCTGTTATGGAGATAAGGGCAGGTACCGGTGGAGATGAAGCCAGTATTTTTGCAGGCGATCTGTACCGAATGTATCAAAAGTTTTGCGAGAGACAGAACTGGAAAATTGAGATCACCAGGGTTAACGAAGGTACTGCCGGTGGTTACAAAGAAATTGTTTTTAACATAACAGGAAATGGGGCATATGGGATATTAAAATTCGAGTCTGGTGTGCACAGAGTACAAAGGGTTCCCAAAACTGAAACACAGGGAAGAGTTCATACTTCAGCAGCATCAGTTGTAGTGCTTCCCGAAGCTGAAGATTTTGATGTTGATTTGCAGGAAAAAGATATTCGTAAAGATACATACTGTTCCTCAGGTCCGGGAGGTCAATCTGTAAACACTACTTATTCAGCCATTCGGTTAACCCATATTCCTTCGGGAATTGTGGTAACATGCCAAGATGAAAAATCACAGATCAAGAACCTGGCTAAAGCAATGAAAGAACTTAGAAACAGATTGTACGACCTTGAATATACCAAATACCTGGAAGAAATGTCAGGTAAAAGAAAAACCATGGTATCAACAGGTGACCGATCAGCAAAGATCAGAACATACAACTGGCCCCAGGGAAGGGTTACAGACCATAGAATAAATCTTACGCTTTATAACTTACCGGCCATTATTGATGGTGATATTCAGGATGTTATTGAAAAACTCCAAATTGCTGAAAATGCTGAGAAACTGAAGGAAGAGGTGTGATTTTAATTTGAGGATTTGAGGATTTGAAAATGTGGTGATTTGAAGATATTTTGATAACGTAGTATTTAATTGAGTGATTAATAACTGTTTTTAAAAACAATTCCATGATTCGTAAGGAACTTACAGAGATAATTAAGAAAAAAAGATCATTCCTTTGCGTTGGTCTTGATAGTGATATAAACAAAATTCCAGGACATCTTCTGAATACTGAAGATCCGATATTTGAATTTAATAAACATATCGTTAATGCTACACATGAATCAGCAGTAGCTTACAAACCTAATCTGGCATTCTACGAGTCAATGGGTTCTAAAGGTTGGATCAGCCTGGAAAAAACTGTCAACTATATCCGGTCGAAAACATCTGATATATTCATTATTGCAGATGCGAAAAGAGGAGATATTGGAAATACTTCGGCAATGTATGCTAAAACATTCTTCGAAACTTATAACTTTGATGGTGTAACACTTGCTCCTTACATGGGACTGGACACTGTATCACCATTTTTAGAATATGATGGAAAATGGTCTATTATTCTTGCTTTGACATCAAATAAAAGTGCTGCTGATTTCCAGTATATCGAAGATAATGATAAAGTGAGTTTATATCAAAATGTATTAAAAACTGCCCGTACCTGGGGAACCAATGATCAGATCATGTTTGTTGTAGGTGCAACAAAAGCCGAGGCTCTTGCAGATATAAGAAAAATTGCTCCTGACAATTTCCTGCTTGTACCTGGTGTTGGAGCACAGGGAGGAAGTCTTGAAGAAGTTGCAAAATATGGGATGAATGATCATTGCGGTTTGCTTGTTAATTCTTCAAGAGGAATAATATATGCATCTGTTGATCATGACTTTGCTGAAGTTGCAAAGCAAAAAGCAGTGGAATTACAGCAGGAGATGGAAGTATATCTGAAACGATCAAATCTGATTTGATCACCATTTTAGCGAAGTCCAATAACTTACCGGATTCCCAGAATTCCGGTTAATGTACTTAGAATAAATTCTACTCCTATTGATATTACAATAAATCCAATTATCCGCGATAAAGCATTTATGCCGGATGCCCCAAGGGCTTTTGTGATAAAACGCGAACTAATCAGCAACACGAAAGTTACAAAACAAACAGTTAAAATTGAAGAAACAAGAATTACTTTATCCGAATAAACCTCGTATTTCTGGTTCAACGTAATCAACAGGGATATGGAACCCGGCCCGGCAAGCATGGGTATAGCCAGCGGTGTAAGCGAAACTGCTGATCTGGAATAAGCATCATCTTTTACTTTGTTTTTCATACCCTTATGCTCACTAAAATTGCCGGTAAGTAAAGCGAACCCGGATGAGGCAATAATCAATCCACCTGAAATACGAAGCGATGGTATTCCTATACCAAAAAAATCAAGCAGGTAACTGCCAAGAAAAAATGAAATTACCAGTATAATAAATGTATTGATCGAAGTTCTTATGGCAATGGATGTAATTTGCTTATTACTTTTTCCCTTTGTTAACCCAATGAAAATTGGTAATGTTCCAAGAGGGTTTATTACTGAAAATAAAGCTGCAAAACTTAATAAAAATATACTCATTCTATGATCTGTTTTTTGCAAAAAAAGACCACAAACATTACCTGCATATGAAGTGGATATTAAGAAAAGGTATAGAGTCTTATCAATAATATTAACAAACCTTTAAATACTAAACATGATAAATATTTTACAGGAACACACTGATCAATTCTACACATGGAAACAACATTTTGCTATCACGTTCCTGTCTCAACTACTTACCATCTGATCCCAAAATACAATAAGCTACAATCCGTCAAACTTGTATTTTTTAATGCCTGCAAATAAAAAACCTCCCAGATCATATATGAAATGAGAGGTTAATTTATTATTAAAAAATGGTTTGGTTATAATCCTTCAATTATAGTATTCCAGTTATGTTTATCTTCAATTTCACCTTCCTGAATAGCTCTTAAGGTGATATACAACTTTGTTGAATATGGTCCTGCAATATCTCCATATTCATAGGTTACATTTTTGATACGGTCGTAAACTTTGGCTATCGGACTTATAATAGCAGCTGTTCCACATGCACCGGCTTCTTCAAAAGTTTCCAGTTCTTCAATAGGAATACTTCGTCTTTCAACAACCAGTCCAATATCCTCAGCAATCTGTTCAAGGCTCATATTGGTAATGGAAGGTAATATACTATCAGATTTTGGTGTTATATATTTACCATCCTTAATACCAAAAAAGTTTGCTGGTCCGGCTTCATCAATATATTTCTTCTCAAGCGCATCTAAAAATAATACAGACGCAAATCCATCCTTATGAGCCCTGTCGGCAGGAACCATACTGGCAGCATAATTACCACCAACTTTAATGCTGCCTGTTCCCTTAGGAGCAGCCCTGTCATAGTCTCTTACTACTTCAATTGGAACGGGTTTGAATCCTTCCTTAAAATAAGGTCCGACAGGAGTTACAAATACCATAAACATGTATTCATTAGCAGGTTTAACTCCTACCTGTGGTCCGCTTCCAAATAACAATGGACGTAAGTATAAAGTAGCACCTGTTCCATAAGGAGGGATATATTTTGCATTAAGTTCAATTGCTTTAAAAACAGCTTCTTTAAAAAGCTTCTCGGGGACTTTCGCCATCATTATCCCATCAGCTGATCTGGCCATACGTTTGGCATTTTCTTCCCATCTGAAAAGACGAACTTTACCATCCTTACCTCTATATGCTTTTAATCCTTCAAATGCTTCCTGTCCGTAATGTAAAGCAGTAGCAGCCATGTGAATATTAATTGTTTCTGATGAAGAAATCTCCAGTTCTCCCCAACTACCATTTCTGTAATAACATCTAACGTTATAATCAGTTTTCTGATAACCGAAAGGTAAACTACCCCAATCTATATTCATTGAATTATCCATGATTTTATTTTTAGAAATGAAAACGCTAATCTACGGATAATTGATAAAATATTTAGCATCAATCAGAACAAAGTAAGTAGTTTATAAAGGATAAAAATTAGGGACCAGTAAAAATACTCATCAATCAATGACCTGAAATCTGGCAGTTCCAATATTTTCAGAATCTGAAATTACTTTAAGAAAATAATTACCGGGTGCCAAAAAGCTTATATCCATATTCTCTGATCCGGATTTAATTTTCATAACCTCATTAAAATGAACAACCCCTCTTATATCAGAAATAATTAACTTACAGGTTTTTTCATGTCCTAATTTTATATTTATGTGATCGCGTGTTGGATTTGGATAAATTTCAATAATTGTTGTGCTACATTCTTCTTCAACATCAGCAATTATGATCTCAAGGCTGCTGTAAGAGGTATCAGTTTTACAACCTGAATATGCAATAAGACTTACTTCAAATATTCCTGATTCATAATAAGTATATGTTGGATTTGTTGTAGTATCAGTATCACCATTTCCAAAATCCCATAAATACCTGTCGGCATTAACCGACAAATTTGAAAAATCAACATCGCCAAAATTCAGATCATAATCAAATGATGAAACTACCGATGAAGTATCAATGTTCCATATTTCAAGATTATTCAGTACTGTTTCGGCTGCCACCTGCTGACAATAATTTGCATCAGCTTCAGTTAAACCAGCAGTAAAGTTCAATCCAACAGGACTTTCATGAAAAATTGCTGCATAAAACGTACAAGCTGCTAGATAACTACCTGCGAGACTTGGATGACTCTCGTCACTGGCAAACAGTTCAATGGGATCCCCATATTCTATAATGGACTTTTTCCAAGCCATACCAACAGGGCATACAGGTGTATTTAAATAGTTCGACATGAATAAATATGTTGATGCCAGAGAGTCCTGCATGTGAGCATAATCCACAAAATCAACACTACAGTACCCATCAATACACTGTTGTCCTCCTTCTTTCCTGCCCCATGTCATAAAAAACAATGTTTTAGCGCAATCATTATTTTCCCTTATTATTGTATCCAGTGAAGCTGCTCCTGGGTATGTATAATTATCTCTGAAGTGATCAATTACAGGAAACTGGCTCTGCTCCTGCAACACAACATAATCCCAGTTTCCCTGTTCAATCTTTTCAAGTGAAATAGCATTATATAAATGCCCAAAATCAGGGTGACCAAGAGTATAACCTCCAGGAGTGTTTTTATCAACATGTAGTTCTTTACCGGCAGCAAGTGCCAACCCGGCAACCAATGATTGCAGGTCATTATATGCAGTATAGCTGTTTCCCAGGAACAACACTCTCTTTGGCTGGGAAAAACTCTCATCGCTTAATACAATAAAAAGGAAAACAAGTAATACCCCTGAACCGCTTAATCTGAAATATGGATTCATAATTTGAAATTAGTTAAGTATTCTGACACCCGATACATTCAATTAATTGCATCACACAAATAAAAATATGTCTGATAAAAGAAGCGAAACAAATGTCGGCATAATTATTGCTAAATATATCAAATTTAAAATAAATACGTTCTACACATATCAGATTGTTGATTTATGAAGAAACCAAATTCTTATGTTTTTAAGCTGGTATTAATTTCTTTTATAATATCGGGTATTGCTTCGTGTAGTCCCGAAAAAAAATTAGCTATTGATTTTACGGGTAATGCGAAAAACAATAGTATACTTTTACTGGCACCTGATTACATTTATAAAACAAACCTGAAGACTTATTTACTTGATTCTCTTGACATAGAAGATACAGAAAACACCGACTCTGTTTTGCTTGCCCACAGCAGGTATTTAAACGAACTAAATGACTCACTATTCCTGGCAAATTATATAATGGGTTATGCCAAATCATTATCGCGATTTGGTTTCAGGATGTACCATCAAAACCAAATGGAAGAATTCATGACTATCGATTCGAATTCTTACCAGGTTAACATAGCTCAAATTGAGCTTGAAGAAACTTTGTACACTTACCGTGATGAAATGGACTTTTTTGACAACTATTACTATCACGATCACAACCTGAATGCAGTTTATGTGAACTCATGGTTTGAAATTGACGATCTGGATTCAGACATAAAACAGCCTGTTTACTTTACAACTGACTTAATAACTGACATGGCTGACGGCACATTCGATTATGACATATTCAGCAACAAGATACGTTACATGTACAATATTGATTCCCTGGAACTTAACACATTGTACGAATTTGCTTACAGACTTGGCAGCGAATACGCCAAATACACATTTGATTTGTTGTTAAACCAGGAACTGGACCGGAAAATTGAATCCGGAATGCGCAGTGAAAAATACTGGAGATTTGATCCTGACCAACGAACTTTCTACCCTGCATCCGACGACCGTTTCATCCCACTGGAAGATTAGTTATCATTAACCAAAACTTACGGGAATATCACTATCAGTCAATACTTACATTACAAATGTTGGTAAATCTTCAAATTCTCACATTTTCAAATCTAATCCCTTCCTCATCTATTATCCACCAAACCCGCATTGATTATCGCACAATCGACTCATAAAGCAATAGAACAATAGAACAATAGAGCGATAGAACAATAGAGCAATAGAAAATAGAACAATCGAACAATCAATCAAACACCACACTCAACGTATCCGAAATAGATCTGTAAGACCTTGATACTGCATCAGCTGCATCATCACTGCTCATCCACAGTGCTTCAGTAATATCTTCTTCAAACTGAGGTTTAAGTTCATTTTTATCAAGTGTTTCCATTAAAAACCAGTACGTCTTTTTCAGATACCACCTATTCTTTTGGTTGTAAATATGATAAGTATGTGGTAGTTCATCTGTTATTTCCACCTGAGTCAGTCCTGTTTCTTCACAAACCTCACGAATTGCAGCAGCTTTCACTGTCTCACCTTTATCAATCTTTCCTTTGGGTAAATCCCAGGTATTCATCCTTTTAATGATAAGGAATTCGTTTGCAGTATTTTTAACAACTCCACCTGCAGCTTCAATATATTTGAAATGACTTGAAAAACTATTAAAAACTTTGTTTTCATCATCTCCGGTTATGACAATATCGGTAAGACTACAACTGTTTTTCAGCTTTTCTATAAGAAGATCAATTGCCAGGGAGTTGATGACCCTGGCAGTTGTATACTGAACTTCTTCTGAGATTGTTATTGTTATGTTGTTGTAAAAGATATTTATCATTGGAAATAATTGAGCGAATAAAAATAACTGAGACAAAAATATCACTTATATAAATGAGTAATTATCTCAACCTTCTTAATAAAGTCTCAAATTCATCTACCAAATCATCATTTCTCTTATATCCTTCAACTACCTTTATCAGATTTGAAAACAATTCACTTGCATCTTCTCGAATAAGAAAGCATTTAAACGATCTCTTATCTTGGTTATAAATGGAAACTTTAAATGTTCCGTACTCCTGACATTTTTCAACAACAGTATCTACACAATTTTCTCTAATTATTTCTTGGACATTATTGTAATGTTTCTTTCCTATTCTATACTTATGAACCATATTACTTTCTACAAAATCAATAAATGAAGTATCATTATTCATATTTATTTTGTTATTCGTAATAAGTATAGAAAAAACAGGTTTATCTGACCATCCAATATGCTCAATTAATATGTATTCAGAAGGATATTGTTTTGTAAATAATAAAATTGTGAATAATACTATATTTTTCATATTAAAAGTTTTTTAAAATATTAAGATGAAAATCAGACGGGTTCACTTCCTTAAATGGAAAACTAATAACCGAATACTTTTCTATTTTGAATCCATAAGAGACTGTCTGAATGAATTCATATTTCCCTCTATTATTTTTTCCCACTACGGATAATTCAGCAGTCCAATACGTTCCATCCTTCATAGGGCGACGAGGTCCATCAACAAAAATAAGATCAGTTTGTCTTTTGTTCCTCCACCTTATCACCTCTTTATCAGTATAATAAAATGGTAAATTGTCATCGTTTGGATAAGGATCTAGATAAGGTGAAGTAGCACCATATTGAGGCACGTTGGTTTCAACTGTTTGAATCCACCTAAAATCCTTTAATCCAGTACCTTCATCAATATATGCAAAAGCAACATCAAGCCCACCATTATCAGATTCAATTACTGTTTTATAGTCACGATTTATAAATTTATCATATATCTTGCTTACATAGTGAATCCTATTCATATTCTTCGAATATATCGATTGAGTATAAGTAGTCAATCCAATTGAAGCACCCTTAAAGAAACCAGAAAACATACCATATGTTCCTGCCACCGCTCCTTCTGATAAACTTATAGTTAAACTCTGCTTATGTAATAAGGAGGATACTGTACTACCTAAAAAACTTCCTCCAAAACCAGCTATTGCCCTCATTGTTCCTACGCTTAACATTGCATTATTTAATGCTGATGCTCCATAAACTCCAAAAGTACCCATAAAATTACCTATTCCAGCAGTCGCAAATGTAGTAATTAACATCGTAATTGTTTCCTGTTTTGTTGGAGTGTTCAATTTAAAACCACCTGGATAAGTACTAACATAACCTGAAGGGTCATTAAGTTTCAGTGGATTATTAAAACAATAACTATACCTATTTATGCTCTGAGTATAATCAGGTGATTGAACAAAAACGTCAGGAGATAGAAATCGTCCAACAACAGGATCATATACCCTGCCATTCATATTTATAAGATCAAAATCATCAAGATGTTCATGTAATGTAAATCCTCTGTCGAACAAGAAATTCTGTTGTATATTGTTAAATCCCCAATTAGAAGGATTTCTTCTTCTACCCCAAGGGTCGTAATTTAATTTTTCGACAACTTCTCCTTCATTGTTTGTTATTGTTTCAATACTTTCCAGATGATCCTTGTGGATAAAATACATTGTTTCATTTTCATCGTTATCAATCTCGAAGATAGCACATAATCCATCTCCGGCAGTTATAAAATGCAGATACCTGAATTCCTGATTTGAATTCTCCTCAATTTCAAAACTTCCATCAACAAAAGTTTTTGTTTTGATCAAAGATCCTGCATTGTATAACTCTGTCCGCTTTCTTTTTTGTGCATGATCATATTCAAACATCAGGACAGAAGCTTCTTCAGGGAATAACGGGTCCCCCTGCCAAATTGTTTCAACTTTATCAAATTCGGTATATGTTATTTCCTGTTCAACTGATTTAACAGAATTAAGATAATCAGTTGCTGGTGCTTCAACCTTGCTTAAAGCATGAGGACCTGCACCATTTGTTTGGTACTTATAGGTCCCAATATCTGATTTTGTATCGATATTTCCATTATCACAATAGGTGATACTATATTCTGTACTACCAGAAACTTTCCATGTTTTCAACCGGCTTTTTAACTTTGAATCGTCATAAGTAAAATTTTCCGTAATAGAGTGATTGCCATAAGGAGGAGATATTGTTGCTTTTCGCCAATCAAGATTTCCCGTACTTATATCGAAATTGTATTCAAGGTCCTGTACTCCGTTTTCTGTATATATTGAAACCGGAAAACCATAATTATCATATACCTTACTTGTCAGCAAACCATTCCCAGATAAAAACTGTGTAATCTGTCCCCTGGCATTAACATCAGTTAATTCCCATATTAGATTACCAGTATTTGCACGTTCAACTGCCAGCAAATAACCATTTTTGTAATGATGATCTATTGCAAAACCAGAAGGCCATGTTTGCCTGTCAAGCTTTCCATAAGTATTATATGTAAAATTGAATAAATAGCTATCTGAGCCCACTTTTTCTGTTTTTTCAATTAGTCTGGATAAGTTGTCGTATTTATAACTTGTTTCAAAACCATTATTTTTTATAACTTTTTGCAGTTGTCCAAATCCTGCTGATCCAAAAGGACAATAGGTATAACTTGTAATATCAGAGACACTCCCTTCAAGAGTTTTAGTAACAATTCTTCCCAGGTTATCATATACCATGGTATAAGTATGGTTGTTACCATTAGTTTGTGATATTAGTTCACCAAAAGGATTATAATCGTATATTATTGGGTCAGAATTCGGCTCGATTAACTTCTCTTTGTAACCTCCCGCATCATATAAGATTGTTGTAGCAGCTCCACCGGAAGATATTGCCTTTGGATGGCCTGAACTATAATATGAATATGTGACAGAACCACCCGGATCAGTCGCCAGTATTACTTGACCTATTGCATTAGTTATTTTAGATGTTTCAATACCTGTTGTACTGTTTAAAGATGTTGTTTCCCTGCCATTATAAGTATTAACAATTGTTGATGTTGGTGTTAATAGTGTTTTAACCTGACCTGTGTTTGTATATTCATATGATGTCCATAATTGATCTGATGGACTATAATGCAAATTAGATGTTTTAAATATTTCACCTACGCTATTATATTGAGTCTCCTTAAATATTTTTTGTTCATTAATATCGTATGAAACTGTCCTTAATTCTCTTGAAAGATTATCACAGAAAACTAGTACAGGCTGCTCTCCTGATTTCCTTGACCAGGTACAAAACAGTCCATACTCAGGATTATCTTCACATTGAGATGACCAAAGTATTTCCTGCTTTAGCGTAATGCCATCAGGGTAAGTTGTTTGCTTAAGTCTTCCAAATCCATCATAATCGAAAACAGTCTGCAAACCTCCCACATCAGTTACAGTTAATTTTGTTCCTGTAACATTGTCGTATGTTGAGGATTTAATATAGTCCTGACCATCAAGAGTATTCTTTTCTTCAGTTAGAAATCTATGAAAAAAGTCCTGATCAAAAACAAACTCTGTAACCCTATCAGTAATTACAGGAGTAAAATTTGGTGCTGATAGGGTTATTTTATCAATATTTCCATAATCATCATACTCATATGTCAGCCGTTTAATCATAGAAGTATTGTTATTTGGGGTTAAGGTTTTTATGTGAACATATGGTTTGTTCAATATATAATCGTATGTTGTTGTTTTAGTATCAATACTCCCATCATCTTTATCCCATTTATTAACTTCCTCTGAGTCAATACGTCCTACCAACCAATTAGTTATATCAGGAGTTTCATAAATAAATGAAGTTTTTTTGTAAAAATTGTAATCCTCCTCATTGTTGAATTCTGTTAACCAGTCAGAATCTGTATAAACATCCACTGATGTTAAATTTCCGTACAGTATATCTGTAACCGAATAATTTATTTTAGTTAGAGTTGTACTTATATAACCACTTCCATCACCTGTCGAAACTGCTTTTGATAGAGAATTAGGAATATAATAAAAAATCCTTTTCGACCCAAAATGATAAACAGTTGGGATATCGTTGGTTAGTGATGATATTAATACTTCTGTTCCACCTACCCTTACCTGGTTGTTTTTAACAAAGGTAAAGTAATAATCTTCATTATAATCAAAGATACTAATGTTTTTAATTTGATTTGGTAGATTTGGATTGGTTGTTTTGGTAAAGTTCATAAAGCCTAAAAAGCCTTTTCCCTGTTTATGAAACTTTGCATTATCGTACTTATAATTTGTTGAATTTGATCCACCCAATCCATCATTACGACTTATTGACTCAACTACATATAAAGCAGGTTGTATATCAATAACCGGATAAGAACTCTCAGTTCCATCTCCCTTAGTATAAATATCATTGCTTGTTAACGGTGTATAAACAATATTTGAGGTACTACCTAAACCATTTGTTATTTCATTTATTAAATTTGAATTATCGTTTGGGTATATGTACAGATATCGTTTATTAATACCACCATAATAATTAATATCATTATTGCCATCACCATTGAAATCGCCAATGCCAAAGAACTGGTCAGCATAAGCAATCCCAACTGTTTCTATAAACTCATTGTGAAAACTTAACCCATTACTGAAATAAAAATAATTTTCAAGTAAATTCGTACTGGTTCCCAGTTCCTTATCATAATACTCATAAATATCATCCTTTCCATCACCATTAAAATCTGCAACAACAATATAGTGCTGTGGATCTGTTCCATTAACCACTGGACCAAGACCTGGTGCATAATTATTATTCCAATCAAAATCAGTTCCTGTAAACAGGTGTATTTCCCAACCTGTTCCAGCTATCCAGGTGAGCACATCTGTCATTCCATCACCATTGAAATCACCATGATACACTTCATGCCATGGTGACGGATATCCTGGTACTGTATTTACAAAAAGGCTTTCCAATGTTGAATAATTTCCAATCGGATCAGATACTTCATAAATATTACACTCAGTATCGCTAATAAACATGATATCTGTTTTGCCATCAGCATTGTAATCGTCAGCATTTTCAATTTTATAACCTGCAGTAATAGTGCCATTTCCAATGATTAATTCATAACCACTAAACTCTGTTCCCATTTTTATATTCCAGGTTCGGTCTTCATACAAAAAGAAAATATCTGTTATCATGTCCCCGTTAAAATCACCAAAAATGAACTTCTCAATATCATTACCTGAACTTAATTCTGTTAAATAAAACGCTAATGGTGTATCGGATAACTCAGCATCACCAGTCGTTGGGTTTACAGAAGCGAAATATACATCCAGCCTAAATTGATTTACAGCCGGACTGGTTGGTGTAGCCTCTGTATGTACTTCCACTCCAATAACCAAGTCTCCCAGTCCATCTCCATTAAAGTCATAATTATTTTTTAGATACTTTCCTGGTTGGTAATTATCAATATAGGTATAATTCGCAGGAAGCACATCCGTATCAGTTAACTCAAAAACGTCATCACCCATGTTAATAAAAAGTTCTTTTTTACTGTTTCCTATCCAGGTGATATCGTTCGGAATTCTTACATAATCAGTCTTGCCATCTCCATTGTAATCACCATTTATGTAAGTGTAATCATTCTCATATTCATTGGTTGTTGACTCAACTATAGGTGACTGTATTTCTTCGCCCCATTCAAACTTAGTTGGGTTAAAAATATTTCCATATCGATCATGTACAGTAACACTTTCAAGATGAGTATAAAAACCAGTATCATCATACAGTAGGTTATAACTCGAAACTGATTGTAATTCAGGCGTATAGACTATATTGATGTTTGCGAGCAGGAGGTTTTGTTCTATCTTGCTTCCATTAACATAAAGTTTGTTGATATCATTTCGGCCTGACATATAGCTGAATTCAACTTTGTAAAATGTTGACTGCCCTGTTTCTTTATTCCCTCCATAACTTATACTTTTGATTCTGCTCATTCTACTGTTGTCAGTATAATATTCATAATCAATGTAATTGCCAGACCTGTCACTTATCCTGTTTAGGCTCCATGATAGTATATATTGTCCCCAGCTTGCCATTATTTTTGAATCAGAACTATTGCCATATTCCAAAATCCTTCCATCTTTTGTATAAACCTCAAATGAAAGTGGTCCAAAGGAATTAGATTCTTTAACAATAATTTTGGAAAAAACTTCGATTTCAGTCCGAAATTCAGTATCATCTGTATTCACTGATATTAATCGTTGTCCATCCAGCATAAACTTATCATTATCATCAAAATCTATCCCATCAACGAAACCATCATTATAAATTGTAGTTGTTGCAAGAGTAATAGCTGATAGTCCCGAAAGAGACCAACCCACACCTAACAATCCATTACCACCCTGACTATTATAAACCAAACCAAGCTCGGGTGTCATTCCACTCACACCAGGTGGAAGATCAATTGGAATACTATAAACGGCTCCGCCACTGGGAGAAACCGACAAGTTACCAGGTAAAGTCCCTACCACACCACCGGCATTATTGCTAGGGTCTCCACCTGTAAGGTCACCATCATCTGACGGGAATACCAATAGTGGATCTGTTTTAGCAAGAACATGATAAGAAGGTGCCGGGTCACTATTAAATCCTGTTACCATCTGAACAAAATCGCGTCCAATATAATCCCTGGTTACATTGCTATTTATTTCTGAATCAAGAATAAAGTAAGGTTGAGGTTCCTGACCAAGTATATGAAAAGTTAATAGTATTAGTATAAATATTGAAATGACTTTTTTCATGATTAATTTTTATTATTGTAATAGATAATATGTCTGAAATACCGTTTTGTATGCATTAATGTTATTAATGGTTTGTACATATCAACGTTTAATTATTCTCCATGAATTACTTCTTCCATTAAAAATAATAGTATAAATATAAGTTCCTCTTTTACACATTTGCATATCAATTTCTGTATCACTTAGTACAAGCCTTCCCCTGGATATAACACTACCTGTTAGCGAAACCAGAGAATATTGTATATCATCGTTATCTGATAAATTACTAACAGATACTATAAATTTGTTCAAAGTTGGATTTGGATAAATATTGACTGAAACATCACAAATCACTGTACTATCTGCAAGTATTGATTTCTTGAGCTCAACTGGCTGGACAATATCTGCCTGAATCACATCACTTTCGATCATACCGGGGATATAAACAGCTTGTCTAAGCCATCTGTTACCTGCTTCATCGTACTTAAACTCAATAGTATTTGGTTCCTGTGACAGAATTATATGAGGAATTCCACAAAATAAAACTAATAATAACAGCAGATTCTTCATAACATGTTTTATTTAGAGTTAATTAAATTCTTTATTTCATCAATCTCAACCTGCTGTTCTTTGATGATACTATGCTGTTCTTCAATAAGACCTTGCTGGCTTTCGATAGCTTTCTGTTGTTCAATAATATAAAGTGTTAGCTCCTCTACTTTTTTCAACAGAATACTATTCATGTCTGCAAGACCATATCCATTTTCCATAACATCTGCTTCTGAAGGCACATCGGGTAAATGCTTATTTTTCTTAATGAATGATTCAAGATTTTTAATTGAACGTAACTCATATTCCGGTTCAAAAACACAATCATACCAATTAGCCGGATCTTCAATCATAACCTCATCTGTAAGTATCTTTCCATCCACGGCTAATCTGTATCCGTAGGTATTAATGGTTCCAATACCTACATTTCCATCTGTATAATATAAATCTGTACTACTTTCTTTCAGTTTCCACAGACTAAATTCCATTGGATCACACCATGTTGCTTTCCCCTCAATATCTGATTTAAGTATAAAATTGCTCTGTGGGGGATTTAGTTCATCAAATAATGTAAAATAAGTTGTAGTTGTCCTTTCATTTACAATAAGATCAGTAGATTTTGTAGTTCCTTTTACATCAAAATCATATGTAGGTTCTTCATTTTTAATCCCTACCTTGCCATTATTTAGAATTGTGAGAGTATTTTGATTCTCATTGTCATTGAATTTAATATAACCTGTTCCATCATTGAGATTATCATTAATATTGAAGACCATTCCGGCATGGCCTGTTTCATTTGTCACCTGAAATACAGCATCACCGTAGTTTGAACCCGGTGCAATATTATTCTGACCATTGGATAAGCCTATTATAAGGTTATTAAATTCTTGAAAATCCGAATAACGATTAATCTTAAATACAGGATTATCATCAAATATTTCCAACAAAGTAGTTGGATTCTCAGTTCCGATACCAACGTTACCTGAAACAGGATCCAGCACCATTTGAACCCCTCCTAATAGTCTGCTGTTGGATGAAGTAGGAGGTCTAGCAAAAAAAACTAACTTCTCTGGCAAATTACTACCATCACCCCAAACTATTTCAGCAATAGAAGATTCAAAATACAACCGGTTCCTCAATGTTACTCTCCCTGTTACGTTTAGTTTGTTTTGGAACGGATTCAGGCAACTAGGATCAACAATGATACTACTGCCAGCATCATATAAAATACTATTTCCAATTGTGTGCCTATCCACTCCAAGAACAGTCCACTTTGTTAAATAACCAAGATCCATATTATCCAATTCACCTGTTACAATTAGATCGCCCTTTACAGTTGGAGGTAGTTCTCCGGCTGACCGGTTTTGTCCAAATAAATTATTTACAGAAACAATTGCTGCCAGCAACAAAATGGTCAATAAGCTTTTCTTTTTCATTTTAAGTATTTTAAAAGGTTAGTACTATAAAATTTACATCAAGGTGTAATTAATTGATTTAACATCTGAATAATAATATTCGGAGCACTTCAAATAATTTACACTTTCTCCAAAAGAAATTGTGAGATTCTTTCGGGTTGTTTAAGTATTCAAGCAAATGTAAGAATTAATTATTTATTTCGGGAATAAAATCGTTAAAACAAATGAACTACTTAAAGTTTCTTTAAATGAGACAACCTGTTAAACAGCTGTTATTCTTTGCATTAATGCTGTTATTTAGAGTTCATATAAATTACAATGTGTCATTTTATCAATAAGTTAAATATTTTGATAACATAATTATATATTTTTACTTTAATTTGTAGGAAAATAATAATAGATAATTTATGAAACTAGTATTTAACTATATAGCTGGTATAATAGTAATTTGTATGTTATTTGTAAAACTACCTTTACATAGTCAGAATAATAAATCTGATTTACGATACATGCATAATGAAATACCTGATGACCCATACATGCCAATGCCTGCCGATAAATATAAAACTTCACCTGCTTACAGGTATCGAAGCAGTATTATTTTTACAACACAGGTAAACATAAACGAAAACGGTGAAAACATCCTTGGCGATGCTGCAAATGAACCATCAATTGCGGTTGATCCCAATGATCCAGACAGAATTGTAATTGGCTGGCGACAGTTTGATAATGTAGCAAGTAATTTTAGACAGGCTGGTAATGCATATTCTGATGACGGTGGAGAATCCTGGACAGTTCCTGACCCGATTGAGCAGGGTGTATTTCGTTCCGATCCGGTTTTAGAAGTCGACAATTACGGAATTTTTTATTACAATAGTTTGACTTATGTACAGGACACAGGGTACAGATGCAATATTTACAAGACTGATCATGAGAGCTTTACTTGGGATGAAGGCACGTATGCACTCGGTGGTGATAAACAGTGGATGCATATTGATAAAACCGGTGGAATTGGTGAAGGAAATATATATGAGTTCTGGAATGTAGCTTTCTCAATCTGTCGACCTGGTTTGTACACCCGATCAACTGACGGAGGATTAACATATGATGAGTGTGATGGGATTCCATTTGATCCAATTTGGGGTACAGTTACAACTGGTCCTGATGGAGAGATGTACACCGTGGGTATGAAAAGTGATGGTGAAGTAGTAGTCACAAAATCAAGCACTGCACAGAACCCTGATATTCAAACTAGTTGGGACTTTACGGTAATTGTAAACTTAAATGGTCTTATGGGTGGCTGGAGACCAATAAATGGAGGATTACTCGGTCAGGCGTGGATTGATACGGATAGGTCAAATGGTACTAACAGGGGTAATGTATATTTACTAGCATCTGTGGATAAGGATACTATCGACGTTGCAGATGTTATGTTTGCAAGAAGTACTGATGGCGGACATACATGGGACCCGCCGGTAAGAATTAATGATGATGATCCGGAGGAAGACAATGTATGGCAATGGTTTGGCACCATGTCGGTTGCTCCAAACGGCAGGATTGATGCTATTTGGCTAGACACAAGGGATGCACCCGGAACAAATGAATTTATTTCTGAGTTATATTACTCCTTTTCAAGTGACGGTGGACTCACATGGTCAGAAAATGAAAGACTATCCGAGTCGTTCAATCCAAAAGTTGGTTACCCCAATCAGAATAAAATGGGTGACTATTTTCATATGGTTTCCCATAATAACGGAGCTCACCTGGCCTGGTGTAATACCATTAATGGTGAACAGGATGTTTACTACAGTTTTATAACTCCATGGGTTGTCGGAGTTGAGGAGGATTACAGCAATGATAATAATCTTTCATTTATAAACTACCCAAATCCGGTTAGAGACAAAACAACATTACGTTACCAGATTAACAAAACTACTGATGTCAATATAACTATTACAGATATTTACGGAAAAACAATTGATGTGATTGCTGATGAAATCCAACTGGAAGGCATTCATAATATTGTATATAATACCGATAATCTTAAAAGTGGTATTTACCTTCTAAACATATTCGCTGAAGGACAATCTGAAACAATTAAAATATCGGTTATCAAATAATATTTTTGTTAATCATTTACTGGAAATCTCAAATCTACATTCAAACTTTTTGTAGGTTTGCAACATGAATTATAATAAAGAAATTGCAGACAAAATTGCTCTGAACCTACTGGAAATCAAAGCAATTAAATTAGATGCCAAAAACCCGTTTACATGGGCATCAGGCCTGAGATCGCCAATTTATTGTGACAACAGGGTTGCATTATCCTTTCCTGAGAAAAGAACTTTTATAAAAGGGCAACTTACCAGGGTAATAAAAGAAAATTATAGTGATGCAGAAGTTATTGCCGGAGTAGCAACAGCAGGCATTCCGCAGGGAGCTCTGGTAGCAGAAGAACTTGGCCTTCCGTTTGTATACATAAGGTCATCAGCCAAAGCCCATGGTATGACTAACAAGATTGAAGGAAAACTGAATCCGAGTCAAAAAACAGTTGTAATAGAAGATCTGGTTTCCACAGGTAAAAGCAGCCTGCTGGCAGTTGATGCTATCAGGGATTCAGGAGCCGACGTACTTGGAATGGTTGCAATTTTTACCTATGGCCTGGAAATTGCACAAAAGAACTTCACCGAAAAGAATTGTAACCTTATTACTTTATCTGATTATGACTCAATGATTGCTAAAGCTGTCAGCAACAAATATGTGTCAGATGAAGATGAAAAATCACTTCTTGAATGGAGAAAAGATCCTAAAGCATGGAGTGATGCTGTAAGTGATGAATAATTAATACTTTTGTTTACATCTTTAAATAACCGGATTATTAATCCGGTTGAGAAAATTCACCTGTTGTATTGTATTAACATTGATTCAGGACATTTTCCTAAAATAAAAAACATTGAAAAATGATAATAGAAGGTAAATCTGCAATTATAACTACAGATATTCAAAGCGTTTATAGTTTCCTGACAAATTTCAATAATTATCAGAAACTAATGCCCGAACAAATAACAAACTGGAACAGTGATGAAAACTCATGCTCGTTTACTATTCAGGGGATGGCAGATATTAGTCTTGTTTTCTCCGAAAGTATTCCTCATTCTTCCATCAAACTTATACCACAGGGTAAAGTTCCTTTTAATTTTGAGCTAACATTAGAACTGGAAGAAAACGGTGGCAATACAAGTGCAAAAGTAATTGTTGATGCCAGTTTAAATCCGATGATGGCTATGATGGCAAAAAGACCCATGGAAAACCTGGTTAATGTTATGGCAGGAAATATTAATGATGCCATTGGAAGATAAGACTGTCCTACAAAAATAAAAACCAGGCAAAAGTTTTTTCACCAGGTACAATTTCTTTGTTTCAAAGTATTTCGGAATGGAATCATAAAAATTCTACTTCCTTAAACATATATTTTCTTCTTTCCCCTTCTTTCGTAACAATGATCAACCTGCCGAACTCATCAACGTCGGTGATTTTCCCTGTAAACCTGCCGTTTGTATCCAGATAATCTGCATTCCTGTTAAAACGATAGAGTTTTTCCATGTATTCTGATTCAATCCCGGTAATATTGTTTGTTTCCCGAATTTTTCCATATCGAACACTAATTCTTTCAAGTAATCTGTTGAGTATTTCAACCACAGTTATATCCGTATCGGTAAAATGAATTAAAGAAACCGGGTTCCGGGCGTCTGAATAAAACTTCTTCTGATTTATATTTATTCCAATGCCTGCAATTGATGATTCCAGTTTGTTTCCTGCAACAAAATTCTGAAACAAAATACCAGCAATTTTTTTTTCGTTCACATATACATCATTGGGCCATTTGATCTTCAATTGACTTTTATCATCCGGCGTAAGATATGAACCAATCACATCATGGATTGCCAAAGACACAACCTGTGTTAATACAAACTGTTGGGATGCCTGAATAAAATCAGGTTCAAAAATAATACTTACTGTCAGGTTGCAGCCGGGCTCACTTTCCCAACTGTTCTCCCCAAGTCCTTTTCCCCCTGCCTGGTTATGAGTCAGTATTACATCCCCTTCTTGTAATTCTCCTGCTTCCAACAATTTGTGTGCATGAACATTTGTCGACTCCAGCAAATCTATTTCCCTGATATTAAACTTCATATAGCTAATTATTCTGCAAAAATACATATTAACCTGAGTTCGATCTAAGCAACTAGTTAAATTAAAGACAGTTGCCCATTAGATTCTTCTCTTTCGTATTTAATTGATGGTTTTTTTGGTAGAA
>JANQGJ010000083.1 GCA_028277395.1 Bacteroidales bacterium
AGACGCTAAGAACCAACAGTTGTTGCCTTAGAGCACGTAGAAAAAATTATGCTTTTTATAATATTGATCTTTGAGGAGATAAGACTTTCAGAAAAAAAAACCGTCCTGAAGAACAAGACGGTTTTTGTGGGCGATGAGGGATTCGAACCCCCGGCCCCCTCGGTGTAAACGAGGTGCTCTGAACCAGCTGAGCTAATCACCCGTGAGCTTTTCAAAAGCGAGTGCAAATATACACCTATTTTCAAACCACAATACATTTTTCTTAAAAAATTTGAACAACTTCAGAAAAAAATCATTCAGCTTAGTTATTACTGCTTTTGCTACATTTGCAAATACAACATTTTTATCAAATTGATATTGAACAATAAAATAATCCGGATTATTATTATCCTGTTAATAACTACATTATCAGGATGTTCTGTAAAAAAGCATCTGAATAACGATCAACATCTCATAAACAGATACAGAATTTCTGTTGAAGGAAGTCATCCGGAAATAAGTAATTCCGAACTACGCACTTTGTTAACGCCTGACCCAAACAGTAAATTTTTATTTTTCAGGTTTAAACTCTGGTCATATTATCGTTTTCAAAAAAAACAAACAAAATTTAATACCTGGTTAAATAAGCATTTTGGTGAAGAACCTTCACTGTATAATGAAAGCACACTTGAAAATATCAGCAAAAAAATGTTGAGATATCTAAATAACATTGGATATTTCGATTCAAAAGTGGAGTTTCAAACCAGGTTTAAAAACAAAGTAGCAAATGTCAGATTTATTATTAAACCAAGTGTTCCTTACAGGATTTCAGATATAAAGTACTCCATTACTGACTCACTTTTACAGGATTTTTTCAACAAAGACTTATCGAATACCCTGATCAAAAAAGGAGATATTTACAACGCATATACGTTCGATAATGAAAGAGACAGGATTACTGCTAATTTACGCGATAACGGGTATTTCTATTTCAACAGGAATTATATTCAGTTCATTGTTGACAGTAACCTGATGAAAAGGGAGATGAATGTTGACCTTGTTATCAATAGTGTAAAAAAACCCGATCAGAGCTCGCCGGGCAACTTTATTGAATTTAACCATAAACGATACTTCATTAATAATGTGACAATAATTCCTGAATTTGATCCAAACCTAAATCTGACATATGACACAATAAAGCACAACATTGAATTTTGGAATGATACTAACAGATATACCTATGATTTTCTCTACAATCAAAAACAGCATTTAAAACCTTCAGCATTTAATTCGGCAATTAAAATAAAACCGGGCCAACCGTATTCCGCAAAAAAAGTACAGACCACATATCGTAAGTTATTTAATTTCCAGATTATTCAAACTGCAAATATTAGTTTCGATACCACAAATACTCCCAATAGTAATATCCCTGACCATGATTATATCAACTCACGCATTCAGCTCAGGGACAGCAAACTAAACAGATTCTCCGCAGAGGTTGAAGGCACAAATTCCAGTGGTGATCTCGGCATCAGAGGTAATCTGGTTTTTCTAAATAAAAATATTTTCAAGCGCGCAGAAGTTTTCAGACTAAGACTTAAAGGTGGATTTGAAGCCCAGACAATAACTGAACCTACGGAAAGCAACAACGGATTATTTAACACCTTTGAAGCCGGTCTGGATGGGACGATCTTTTTTCCAAGGTTTTTATCACCTGTTAGATTTGACAAATTTAATCAGGAATATTTACCAAATACTAACTTAAATTTTGGTTTTAATTATCAGCGACGTCCGAATTACTCACGAAATATTACAAATGTTGATGTTGGATATACATGGAATTCCGGGAAAAATGTAACCCATATTCTTACTCCAATAAATATTAACTACGTTAAAATAAATCCAACACCTGAGTTCGACTCCATTCTTGAAAATGAGCCAAACAGAAGATTAAGGGAACAGTATTCAGACCATATGATTGTTGGGTTGAAGTATAGCTATATCTTCAATAATCAAAACATGATGGCTCTGCAACATTTTAATTACCTGAGAGTTAACCTTGAGTCGTCAGGTAACTTGCTTTACGGTATAAATTCATTGGCAGGTACTCAGAAATCTGACAGCGGGTATTACAAAGTTTTTGGTGTCAGATACTCACAATACCTAAGAGCCAGTATCGACTTCAGGCACTATTACTATTTCTCAAAAAAAACGAACAGCCTGGTTTGGAGGATTCTCCTTGGAGCAGGTATTCCCTTTTTAAATTCGGATGAATTACCATATGAAAAAGGATTTTATGCCGGTGGTGCTAACGACATGAGAGGATGGTTGTTTAAAGACCTTGGCCCCGGTGGATATTCAGGTGACTCACAATATGAAAAGGTTGGGGATATTCAGATAGAAGGTAATCTTGAATACAGGTTCCCCATTTATGGGTTTTTCAAGGGTGCGATTTTTACGGATATTGGTAATATCTGGACTTACAAAGAGTCTGAAACATTTCCTGATGGCCAATTTCATATTGACAAGTTTATTTCACAACTGGCAGTTGATGCCGGCATTGGGTTTAGATTTGACTTTCAGGTTCTTATATTTAGAATTGATGTGGCAGCACCAATGAGGGATCCTGCATATTCTTCAGGCCACAAATGGAGATTCAAATACCTGCAACCAGTTGATTTCATCTGGAACTTTGGTATAGGTTATCCATTCTAAGATATTTACAAATGTCAAAAACGGAAACAGATAATTCTTCTTTTAGAGATAAAGTTCTTTACAATCTGAAGTTTACACCAACCAATGATCAAATCTCTGTAGCGAACCATCTCAGTGCCTTTACAACCAGCACAAAACATAATCCAGTATATGTTTTGAAAGGATATGCTGGTACAGGAAAAACAAGTATGATCAGCGCTTATGTTAACACTCTAAAAGAATACGGTAAATATTTTGTGCTTTTGGCACCTACAGGACGTGCCGCAAAAGTTTTAACTCAATACACAACATACAAGGCACATACAATACACAGGTACATTTATGTGTTTATGACAAATAAAGATGGTCTTACAAATATTGTACTATCACATAACAAACTGAGAAATGCTGTTTTTATAGTAGATGAATCATCAATGATTGGTGATAGCAGCCAGGCCAATAATTCCATTTTCAGCAGAAACAGCTTACTGGACGATTTGTTTCAATACGTGTTCTCACAAAAGGGGAATAAACTTATTCTAGTTGGTGATACCGCACAATTACCACCTGTGGGAATAAACCTTAGTCCTGCCCTGGATATTGAGAATCTTAGAGCATCCTATTCTATTACATCTTTTGATTTTGAAATGAAAGAGGTAATGAGACAAACATTTGATTCAGGAATTTTAACCTCTGCAACGAATCTGAGGAATAAAATTGAAAACAACGACCTGAATCTGCCCTTCTACAAACTAAACAACAGTGCCAATGATATAACAGTAATAAATGATGCAGGCAACTTTGGTGATCTGTTGATGGAATCATTTACTGACAGTGACAGTGACAATGGAATAATTGTTTGCAGGTCAAACAAACAGGCCAATATTTACAACCAACAGATAAGAAACAGAATATTAATGCGGGATTCTGAAATTGAAACAGGTGATTTATTAATGGTGGTTAAGAATAATTATTTCTGGCTTGATAAAGAGTCCGTTGCAGGATTCATAGCCAATGGTGACATTATTAAAATAACCAGATTCAAGAAAATTGAGGATCTGTACGGTTTTCACTTTGCTGATGTTGATATTCAGCTGATTGATTACCCTGATGAGAAGGAATTAAACGTAAAATTATTACTTGATACAATATCGGCAAATTCTCCGGGGTTATCTGATGAAGATAGCAAACGTTTATACAGCTCCGTTGAAGAAGATTATATGAACTATTCGAACAGGAGGACCAGGTTAAATAAAATTAAAGCAAATGTCTACTATAATGCCCTTCACGTGAAATTCAGCTACGCGATGACCTGTCATAAAACACAAGGTGGTCAATGGAAAAACGTATTTATAGATAAAGGATATATTCCTGAGAACAAATACGACATTGAATATCTGCGCTGGTTATATACTGCAACTACAAGAGCCACTGATAAATTGAACCTTGTTGGTTTTGATGAAAACTATTTTGACTTTACTATGAATGAAAATATTTGATTATTTTTAACTTTACTTTAAAATTGAACATTATGAAATACATAGCATTATTTGTTTTACTGACTTATTGTTCTGTAAGTAACGCACAAGAAGCAAAATATCAAACATATTCAGCTGACCTGACAATTATAGCTACTAAGAATGGAAAGGATCAACAATGGCAAAATAAGAATATCCTGGTTGTACTTGATTACAAAACCGGTAATATTCAAATTGAAATGAAAAACAGTGATTTCTATAATAAAGAAACCAATAGTTTGTCAGAAAATAATGAAGAATCAGATAATACACAGTTTACTCTTAAAGGAATACTACCCATTGAGCGAATTCTGGATCAAAAAACTCATAACCAGGAATACAATGTTGAGTTGCAGCTTGTAAATGATGATATTAACTTCAGTAAGATGGTTAACTTTAATATGAATATATTAAAAACCAGTCAGAAATCGAAAAGTTACAGGGTGTTTACCTTTATTGGCAGTTTATACAATGATGAATTAAACCTGCCTGCTTTTAAGGGATTTGACAATGAAATTGAGATAAGAATTATGTTTAACGCTTTCTGGAACGGTTAACAGGTATTAATTTTTTTTAAGCAGAGCTATTGCTTCAGCCCCAATACCTTCACCTCTTCCTGCAAAACCAAGCTTATCCGTAGTTGTGGCTTTTACCGAAACCTGATCTGTATTGACATCAAGTATTTCGGCTATATTAGCTTTCATTTGCGGAATATACTCTACCACTCGTGGTGATTGAAGAATTATCGTTGAATCAATATTAATTACCGTAAATCCTTTTTGTTTTACAAGTGAAACAACCCTGGATAGTAACGATGTTCCGGATATTCCCTTATTTCTCAAATCAGTACCGGGGAAGTGTATCCCGATATCCCCCAGGGCAGTAGCTCCCAATAGTGCATCTGCAATGGAATGTATTAATACATCGGCATCAGAATACCCAAGTGCTCCAAATTTTGCAGGTACATCTACACCTCCAATAATCAGTTTACGCCCCGGAACCAGTTTGTGAACATCATAACCAATACCAATCCTATGATCGGTCATTAGTTATCTGATCCGGTATTACTTACCTTTCCAAGGTTAAACAATAAAGTGAACCTTAGTGTATTTTGAAGTGGATTTTGATCTTTGGTTACAGGGATCAGATAAGAAAAGTCCAGGCCAAAAACATTATATCTCAAACCAACACCCAATGTAGCATATTTACGGTTACCCTTAGTTAGGTCTTCATAGAAGAAACCACCACGTAACGCCAACACATCAGTGTACCAGTATTCAGTTCCAAAAGCAAAGCTAAACTCTCTGAGTTCTTCTGAAAAACCATCTGGTGCATCATACCATGACTGTATCATACCACGTATTGGGCTTACATCAGGGTCCATACCTTTTTCAATAACCAATGAACCATCAGGGTTTACCGAATCAGGATAATAAATAGGTGGAGTTGGAACCAGTAGTTTATTTATATCTACCTGAAATGTCAGGCTGTTATAATCATCAAGATCAAGTGTTAACCTGGGTCCTATTCTGAAATTAGTCGGGATAAAATCTTTTTCAATATTTGATCCTGAATAGGAGATCTTACTACCAATATTTGAAATATTTATCCCCCATGCGAAAGTAGCATCTATGGTATTAAACCAGTTGACATCATCTTCCCAGTACATGGCAATATCAGCAGCAACAGAAGTTCCGGCTTTCGTTTCCTGACCTGCAACATTCTGTCCCTGTGTTAAATCAGAGTAAATAAAACGTCCTGCAACCGCCAAAGAAAGCTTATCGGTAAGTACCCTTGAATAGGTCGCGTCAACTGCGAATTCATTTGGCTTGTAAGTCCCCAGTGAAGAACCATTTATATCAGTAAAAGTTATCTCACCCAATGAAAAATAACGTAAAGTTGCTGCAAAAGTTGACATAGGATTAATACGCTTATAGAAAGAAACGTATGCCAGGTTAATATCGTTTACCAGGTTTCTTAACCATGGTGTATATGAGAACGAAAAACCCATATCATCGGCAATTCTTGCATACTTGGCAGGATTCCAATGCATTGAATTAGCATCAGCAGATGATGCAACACCACCGTCACCCATACCACCTGCACGTGCATCAGGACCAATCATTAACAACGGAACTGCTGTAGTAATTACGTTCAATTGTTGTCCGTTCTTTTCAATATAACTCTGTGCTTCAACATTCGAAAACAATAATGTTGCCATTAATAATAATAAGATCTTCTGTTTCATTTATTTACTTATGAATTAAAAAGGTTTGCAAACCTAACGAAATAATTTAATTTATATTACTTTTTCGAACCAAAATTGAGTTCATTCAATAAATAAGAATAATAATGCTTAAATATGTTTGATTAAAACGGTGAAATGGTGTTTATGTTATTTATTTATGCGAAATAATTTTTGTTGCTGTACTGTTACATTTCCAAAATTATCCTTTACTTCCACTACGTAGATATATATTCCTTCTCTGATAAGTTCATTATTAGGCCCTCTGCCATCCCATGTTACTGATTCACCGCTACTTAACCCTGTCAAACTATCGTCGATCAGTTCTGTAATAAACGTTCCGTTTAAATCATAGATTTTGATATTTGTGACGATATTAGCTCCCATTTTGTTATGAGAAAAAGTAAAGGTTGTGTGATCATAAAATGGATTAGGATAATTAAATACTTCCCATAACTGTAAATTAGCTGCATCATTAACAACAAATTCAATTCTCTTCTCTGAAGAATTATTATAAACATCCCATGCTTTAATTGTGAGTGTATGATATCCCGGTGAGAGATTATTTAACGGATGGGTTACTTTTCCGGATTGATACGAATCAATATCCATTTCAAAATTCTCATTTAGAATTACAGGATTTGAGTAATCGTCATCAATTAGCAAAATAATATCCCGACCTATTCCGATACCGGTTGAGTTTACACCACTTTCATCACTTATATAGGAAAGCATTACAGGATTACTGGTAACTACATCTCCGGATTGAAATCTGTTATTGTTTAAATAAAGATCGATTTCAGGTCCGGTGTTATCAACCTCTGCATTATCGTCAATCCCACCAATCTTAAAGTCATCATAAGCACCCCAGGCATCAACTGAAGTAACAGTATCAATTGCATAATACATTATTTTACCATTTCCGTATCTATATGAGATATCTTTTGGAACCCTAAACTCAAATTCAAATTTTCCATCCTTAACTCCTGCCTTACCACTGAATATTTCTTTGTCATACAATGTGAAATCCTGTGGATAGCTGTTTCCATCATTAGCCAGTGTAGTATACTTGGAAGCTTTATCATATACCTTTGGATAAATAAAACCATTAAAACTATCAGATGATCTGTTATTTCCATATTGGATCTCTCCCGTAACTTTTACAACAGATAATGCACCTATTGTATCAGATGACCTGCTTGTTTCATTACTTACAGATGTATTTACAATATTGTTTTTTGGATATGCCAATGTTAATGCCGGATCACCTAACAAGGCAAAATTCAGGTAATTTTCGTTTGATGGTATTTTTGACAGTCTTACAAGATCACCCAGACGAGGCACACTACCATCATCATCACATGACAAAAGGTTTGCATATATCCTTCTGTTCACAATATAATTTGCATGGGCATAAGCAAGCCTGGTGGTAGTAAGAAGAGCAATTGCACCACCTTCTTCATTAAGGAATACGTATTCTCCGGCGGAGGTAAATTCGGGGTCATCAAAACGACTAAACTCACATGTAGCGGTAATTATTAGCGGAAGATGATCAAAGTTTTTAAACGCATTTATCATTGGAACATCCAGCACCAATTCATCCGACCAGCCAATAAGCCCGCCATGTCCGGTGTAGTTAACAATCAATGCACCTTCATCCATTTGCTGGTTTATTTTATCATTAACATCAGGATAACGAAAACCACCAGGTATTGCGACCTTTTTAAAAGCATCAAGGAATATTTTATTGATACTTATTCCATTAATGAGGGTATCAGCTATTTCAACCAATCCTTCGGCCTGTTTAAGGTGCAGGTTATTGTCTCTATCATCAGCAACAAAACAAATATTTGTTCTCCAATCACCCAATACAACATTTTTGTCACTTTGATAATTCTCGATTTTATTTACAATTGATGTTGCCTGTTCGTTGGTTGTGATCGGGAACCTGCCAATCCCGATATCCAGATCACCGGCAGCATTAGCTCCTTCATAATCACCCAGAAGTCCAAAGTAGTCATCTGTAACAAATGAACCCGTTTCACGCAATGATTCCTGAGATTCATAAGTAGGGACTATGTTTGTATTTCCATGAATACGATGTTTATAATCAAAAGATGCATCACCAAACAGTAACAGGTATGCCCTCTCACCTCCAAATGCCCCTTTTTTATAAAGCATACGCATAAAATCGCGAATAGCACTGATATCCTGCGATCCTGATGAGAACTCATTATACAGTTCCTGAGGACTAACACATATTGTAGTAAGTCCGTCATGGGTTCTGTGAAGATTGGCAAGCCTTTCTGCTTCATCTGTAAACTGATCAGGTCTTACAATTACGAAGTTAACATTACTGATACCATGAAGATTTTGATTTTCAACACCCTCATGTGATACAATGCTATGATAATTTTCTCCGTTAAAAACAGAAAACTGTCGTAAAGTATCGGTTGGTACTACAAACTCCATTGTACCATCAATAATTTCTGTGGAAATCTGTAATGGATTATGAATATCAGTTATATCCCAGACAATACAGTTTTCGTTTGCATCACGAATTTCATATTTTGCAATATTTCCTATACCAGTAACTCCTGGGTTACAGAAATTCATCTGACTCCCGGTAAAAATTAATTCTCTTTGCGTGTTGATTTCAATGAAATCCAGCCAGGCAATTGCATTGGGATCATTTGAAAGATATTCAATTCTTACTTTCAAATCATCATTATTATCTATAAACGATTCACTGGTATTGGATTTTCGTGCATATATCCCAAGATTTAAACTAATTAACCTGATTCTTGTGGAATCGACTATTTTTGTATCATTTACATATACATTATAATATGAGTGAACCAATGCTCTTCCAACAATATCCATATTCAGATGTACCGGTTCATTATGTTTCTTATTTGGGAATGTAAATTCAAATTCCCTTTCAATAGTATCACCCATGAACCTTTCACCGTACCATTCCTTACCGGTTGACATAAGATTCTCATAATCCATATCATGTGCAATATAGTCGGTAAAAGAAGTGGCAAATTTGTTAGGTTCAAGTAAAGCACCATCAGTGATTTCTATAGATTTAGCAGTGCCCTTATCAGGTGTAAAAAAGTAATATGTAGTATCTGAGTAAATATTATTTGAATGGTTAAATTTTCCGGTAAACACATTGTACTTCCAGGTGGTTGCAGCCTGAGCATAAAACAAAATATAATCGCCGGGATCAAAGCTGTCATCTTCCAATCCCGAAATAAATATTGAATTTTCCTGAAGATCATCGAGTCGGGCTTTTGAATTTGATTCGGGCAGAACGCCTGAGTAATTACCAAAAACTCCAATCTTATTAACATCAATCTGCATGGGGTTATATCCCATCATCTCAATATCATCATAAGTCAACCTATGAATACCTGTACTTAAGATTCCCATTTTAGTCCAGCTTCCGGAGGATAATACTGATTCATCTGCGTAATTGATATCCATGGCTTTCACCAGACCATGACTGTTATAGGGAACAAAATCGATAAAAACATCGAACTTACTTGTCTGTATATATTCCAGTCTTTCGGGATCAATGATAATCGGCAAAATATAAATATGCGCTTTCCCGTCACGATATATGACTTTATTCTGATATTTTGGTTTAATTAAATCAATATCAGTAATAGCACTGTAATTTGTAAAAAGAATTGTATCAGTTATAATGGGGGATATTTCGATTTCACATTCGAAATATTCATTCGGCAGATCAATCTCACAATAATACAAAGGAAGTGCTCCAAATTCAGATAGATTAACTGCACCTTCGAAAGTAATGTAGTTTACTACCTGTGTCCTGGTTTCCTGTTTTATAACGTCATATCCCAGATCTGCACGAACTGTTTTCTGAGCAAGTAAACCTGTTTTAACAACTAGTAATGCTAATATAATCAGTAGAGTTTTTCTCATAATATGACGACAAAAATAATAATCATTCAGTTGGCAGCAACTATTTTTTAACAGTTGCTTAACGTATATATACCAGTTTTGAAGAATCCCGTGCAAGAGCACCATCCTCATTTCTCACTGTAACGCGATAAACATAAAACCCTCGTCCTATTACATCACCGCTGTCGGTTTTTCCATTCCATGTAATTGGTTCGGACTGATGACCTTCAGGAACAAATGTTGTTTTTATGGTTTTAACCAACTGACCATCAATCCTGAATATCTCCAGTTGAACATCAATTTCATTTCCTGATTGATTGTGATCAAACACGAAACTTGTTTCATTCATGAAAGGATTGGGGTAGTTCATCAGATTATCAACAATTACTTTTGCTGACTCAACAACAACAAAATCTAAATAAGCAGTTGATGAATTATTATGAACGTCCCATACTTTCAGGCTTAGTTTGTGTTCACCCTCCGGCAGATCACTAAAAGGATAAACTATTGTCCCCTGATTATATTTGTTATGTGCCGCTTCATAATAATCGTTCAATACAAAGGTTAATTGTTTATCTTCATTTATTACGGTAATAATATCATGACCAATTCCATTTCCTGTAGTATTAATACCACTCGAATCGCTAACAAATGCAAGCAGTTTGGGGTTCTGATTTGTTGTCCCACCTGACACAAACGTTGTGTCATTCATAAACAACTCAATCACAGGACCTTCATTATCCTCAACTGCATTTTCATTAAATCCGCCAATTATAATGTCATCTGTGTATCCGTTACCATCAACTTCAGCATTCCGGAAATAGTAACTAATCTTACCATTTCCATATTTATAGGCAATATCTTTAGGAACCATAAAATCAAATTCAAACTCACCATTGGTAACTGTAGCTTTTCCATTGAAAATAATGCTATTTCTAACATAAAATGTATACGGTGGATTTTCATCTCCCAGGGTCTGGATTTCGGTTTCCTTATCATAAACAGATGAAAACAACTCTCCGTTAAAGTCAGATTTTACTTTACCATCACTCCCGGTAATGACACCTTTTACATTAACAAGTTGTAATGCATTCACGGTATCGGTGCTTTGTTTTGAGATCTCGCCTGATCCGATGGAAACTGTTTCGGCATCATACTCAGGATATGCCATTTTACAAGCAGGATCGCCAATTAATAAAAATTTCTTATCGTTTGAAGTACCATATAATTTTGATCTTCGGATCACATCACCAAATGTTGGATATTCACCATCGATTTTCTTGAATAAATTATCATTGTATATTGCCCTGTTCAATGCCAGATTCGAACCTGAATAAGTAGGACGGGAAGTTGTAAACAGTGTAATTGCACCACCTTTATCATTCAAAAACACAAGTTCCCCGGCAGACACTCTTTTTGGGTCGTCATATCTGGTAAATTCACATGTTGCAGTAATAAACAGCGCCAGTTTATCGTAGTTTCTCCATGATTGAATATCAGGAACCTGTACAAAACGTTCATCACCAAGTCCTATTTCACCACCATGTCCTGAATAATTAAATATTAATGTTCCTTTTTCAATTCGTTCATTTATCGCACGGTTAACATCGGGTGCAGCCTGACCACTTGGTGTTGAAATCTGCTCATAGGCATCAAGATATATTTTACCTACGTTATATTCCTGAAATGCTGTATCAAACATTGTAGCAAGTTTTTCTGCATCCTTCATATGTCTTCCACTATCTCCGTCATCAGCGATAAAAGTAACCACATTTCGCCATGGAGCCATTATTTCTGTAGTATTTGTTGAGTAATGTATGGTTTTGTCAACGGCAGATTTGGCTTCTTCTAAATTCGCAACAACAAATCTTCCAATTCCAATATCAACAAGATCTTTCTGATCCTCAACCCCTTCACCATCATCCATAAATCCAAAATAATCATCGCTGGCAATTGATGTAAGTATCTCTGTTGATCTCACAGATTCCCAACAGGGAACAAAATTGGTATTATCCGGAAGAATATCTTTATAGTCATAAGATGCATCTCCAAATAACAGGAGGTATCTCAACTCTCTTCCCGGATCGCTGTCATCATAAAGCATTTTTGCAAAATCTCTGATCGCTGAAATATCCTGCCCTCCGGATGAGAACTCATTATAAACCTTGTCGATTGTTGTTACCAGAACTTCCAACTTTCCTTTTGTCCTGTGAAAATCAGCAAGACGTTCTGCTTCTGATAAGAAATCCGGATGAGCAATAATCAGATAATCGATATTTCTATAGCTGTGCAGGTTTTGGTTTGGTACTTCCTCAACAAATTCCACATTATAATAGGTATTTCCGTTAAATGCTATAAATTCCCTTTGAGAAGTAGCATCGGAGTTGAATACCAGGCTACCATTCTGAGATTGAGCGTTTACCCTGTATGGATTTACAGGAGTTGAAATATCCCAGATTGTAATATTTTGTGATGCATTAAGTATATTATACCTGGCAATCTCAGCATTTTCAATACGTTTGCGAAAAATCATCTGATCGCCAGAAAACCGAAGCTCTCTCATCACATTTACTTCAAAATAGTCGAGGTAGCCAACAGATATGTTCGAGCTCCTTATATATTCAGTACCAACAACAATCTGGTCACTTCCGGGAGTAAAATCAAATTCTGATATTGCTGTTTTTGCAAACTCGTATCTGTTCCCCGAAATTAATTCACCCATCTCTTCTATCGCTTTCAGGTTTCCGTTTATATAAAATCTGAAAGAATTTTCGGAATAAGATGCAGATGCAAGATTTGCCTTTACATAACCTGAGTTTTCTGTTTTAATAATATTGGGAAAATCAAAAACAAAATCATAATCAGTTACATAATCGTATATTTCACCATACCATGTTCTGCCAATACCGGCAATATTTACTTCATCAATTTCGTGTACTACATAATCAGTAAACTCCGAAATCTCTACATCATGACTTCCCTGTGGCGGCTCAATATTCTGAATTCTTTTACCATTAGCAGACAGAGATGTTATAAAATAATAAGAGTAATCTTCATAATAATTAGTTTGATGAAAATACGCTCTTTTTATTGTATTGTATTTCCATGTTACAGGTCCTTCACCATAAAATAATATGTAATCTCCGTTATCGAAACTCCCATCATCACCGCCAACAACAACAATTGGATTCTCATATAAATCATCATATCTGAAATCATCATTTTTCTCAGGAAGAATTCCTCCTCCATTCCCAAATACAGCAATTTTTGAAGGATGTACACTTACATCAAATCCCATTGCAGATAATTCATCATAGGATATTTTATAAATACCGTTTTTATTGAGTTTTACTTTATACCAGTTACCACTGTTCAACACACTTGTTGTAGCATAAGTAGCCCTATCACGGTTTGTATCAGGTAAATCAATTATTTCAATTTCCAAATCACACTCCGTCAGCTTTTCAAAGCTATTTATTTTGGTATTCCATCTTATGGGTACCATATCAATCTGCATAACAGGTTCGTTTCTGGAAACCAAAACATCTGCCTGCACTGATATTTCAGTATCATTTGCTCCGATTGAGATAATACTCTCTGCTTCAGAGGGAGTAATTACCGTGTATTTCGCATTTTTTAAATTCACAGTAAGTTTTACATTGGAAGAATGAATCGGTATTTTTTTCACATAGTGTGGCAGGTCAATATGATCAATATATTGAGCATCATAAAAAAACAGTCTTTCCGATTGATTGATTCCATTGCTGTATTTTTGCATTTCTGCCCATGGAATTTTAATATGCATATTATAAGGTATACTATACCCAACAACATTAACAACTAAAAATAATATAAGCAGAAAGAGTTTTTGACGATTCATAATCAATAATATTTAGTGCCAAAAATATAAATATTGGCCAAGTAAAGCACCTTTGCAGTTCTATAACGATATCATTTATAATTTATTTTAATAATAATTTTCATTGTCATATTTAAGAAAAATTTAACATGCAACCTTTTTATTAAAGAAAAAGGTCGTATAATTGTGCACTCGAAACTGAAACCAAACTAAAAGTGCTGATGAGTACAAAGAATTGTTTTGTTATTATTACTTTATTAATAACGGCTATGCTGACATTTCAGGATGTTCAGGCACAGGATCCGGAGTTTTCCCAGTATTATGCGAATCCTCTTTATTTAAATCCTGGTTATGCCGGCTCAACAGAATGTGGCAGGTTAGGCTTAAATTATCGTAATCAATATCCATCTTTATCAAATGCATATGTAACTTACAATGTTAGCTATGACCAAAACATGCCTGGGATAAATAGTGGTTTCGGTTTTTTGGTCATGAATGATGCACAGGGAGACGGAGGTTTGATCAGAACATCTGCTGCTGTTTATTATTCATATAATTTGCAGGTTAGTAATTTTATGAACCTTAGATTTGGAGTTAAAGGAGCATATTACCAGGAAAAATTAAACTGGAATAAATTTATTTTTGCCAGTCAGATAGAGACTACTACCGGGAATATTGATCCTAACTCAGGGGAACCACCACCTCCCAAGGATAATATTACAGCCATTGATTTTGCTGCAGGAGCAGTTTTAAGCCATACTGATAAATTTTTTGTTGGTTTAGCTGTAGATCACCTTACACAACCATCTCTTTCATTTTATGATAATGGTGACAGCAAATTACCAATGAAGATAACCGTTAATGGTGGAATTATGGTAAATGCAACCAGCGGAGGACTTGGAAATGCAGGAAGCGGGGATATACTTGTACAACCTAATATTCTCTACATGCAACAGGAAAATTTTCATCAGTTGAGTGCGGGACTGTATATTAATAAGTACCCGTTTGTTCTGGGCAGTTGGTTCAGACACAACTTTGAAAATCCCGACGCTGTAGTTGCCTTATTTGGAATTACTTACAACAATATAAGAATAGGATATAGTTATGATTTTACTGTTTCTCAAATAGGAGGAAAAGCAGGTGGAGCACATGAAATTTCATTTGCCTGGGACTTCTGTTTATATAAAGAGTCATCAAGAAGACATATTAGGGCAATAAAATCACCATCATTTTAGTTATAACATAGAATTAATCAAAATCGAATTGAAAATGTTCAAAAACAGAAAGTGGTTTCTTTTACTTACAGGAATTGCTGCAATCGCTATTATGGCGAGTTCATGCAAAAGCCACGAAAGATCGAATACTACAGGTTGGGAATACAATAATCCTGAAAACGGAGGATTTGAAGTTGCCCAGTCAGCAGAACAGATAACCGGACCCGGACTGGTGCTTATTGAAGGCGGTACCTTTACAATGGGTTCTACTAATGAAACTCCTTTTTACGAATGGGATAATGTTCCCCGTAAAGTTACAGTTAGTAGTTTTTACATTGATCAGACTGAGGTTAGTAATATTGCTTACCTGGAATACATTTTCTGGCTGAACAGGGTTTATGGTGAAAGTTATCCAATGGTTATTCAAAATGCATTACCTGACACTTTGGTTTGGAGAGACCGGTTGGCTTATAATGAGCCATTGGTTCAAACTTACTTCAGACATCCTGCCTACCAAAGTTATCCGGTTGTAGGTGTTAGCTGGGTACAGGCTAATGATTATGCATCTTGGAGAAGCGACCGTGTTAATGAGGGATTACTTATTGAAGCAGGAATTCTTGATTTTGACCCTGATCAGAAAGATGAAAACAACTTTAATACTGATGCTTACCTTGCCGGACAGTACGAAGGATTGGTTAAAGAAGGAAAGGAAGATCTTGATCCAAATGGTACAGGTGTAAGAAATGTACGGTTTGAGGATGGTATTATGCTTCCAAATTATCGACTCCCCACTGAAGCTGAATGGGAATATGCAGCTCTTGGACTCATCGGTAATACACTTTATAACAGGGTGGTTGAAAGAAGGACTTATCCGTGGAATGGTGATGGTGTAAGAACTGACGAAACAAAATATTACGGAAGTTTTGTTGCAAACTTCAAAAGAGGTACTGGTGATTATATGGGTGTAGCTGGTAATCTAAATGATGGTGCAAGTATACCTGCTCCCGTTGGATCTTACTGGCCAAATGATTATGGATTGTATAATATGGCAGGAAACGTTAGCGAGTGGGTACTTGATGTTTACCGTCCTATGACACCTGAATTTGTTTCAGATTTCAATCCGTACCGTGGTAATATATTTAAAAATAAGTTACGCGATATGGATGGTGGTATAGCTGAGAAAGATAGCCTGGGTAGGATTACCGAAGTGGAAATAACAGCCGAAGAAGCAGCAACAAGGAAAAATTATCGCAAAGCTAACAATGTTAATTACCGTGATGGTGATTACCAATCAACAATCAGGGCAAACTGGCTTGATGGTGAAGAGAATATGGAAACCAATTCCGACAACATGTATGATTATGGAGTTACAACTTTAATCAGCGATAAAGCAAGAGTTGTTAAAGGAGGTTCATGGAATGATGGAGTTTATTACCTCAGTCCGGGAACAAGAAGATTCCTGAATGAAGATGAATCTGCATCTACTATTGGTTTCAGATGTGCTATGATCAGAGTTGGTAGCCCAATACCAGGTAGAGGATATTAGAGTTTATTTAATAAAAAGTCATAAATTTACCCCGTTCTAAACTAAAGAGCGGGGTTTTTTGTTTTTATGAAAGAAATAAGCCATATATATCAACACTTTTTAAATTCCAAAGGTGTTGTTACCGATACAAGGAAAGATGTTTCAGGTAAAATGTTTTTTGCTTTATCAGGTGAGAATTTTGATGGTAATAAGTTTGCATCACAGGCACTAAAAAGTGGTGCATCAGTCTGTGTAATCGATAATCCTGATTACAAAATTAACGACAAATTCATTGTAGTTCCTGATGTATTGTCAGCTCTACAAAAGATGGCTCATCATCATCGAATTGTTAGCAACGCTAAAGTTCTTGCCATAACAGGATCAAATGGGAAAACAACAACAAAAGAACTTATATCGTCTGTTCTTGGTAGTTCTACCAACATTACTTCAACCAGCGGTAATCTTAATAACCATATTGGCGTCCCTCTTACATTATTAAAGATAAAAAAGAATACCAAAATAGCTGTAGTGGAAATGGGTGCAAATCATATAGGTGAGATTAACAGTCTATGTGAAATTGCTGATCCGGATATAGGAATAATAACCAATATTGGTAAAGCTCATCTTGAAGGTTTTGGATCTTTTCTGGGAGTGATAACTGCCAAAAGTGAATTGTACAAATTCATTAAAAAGAAAAATGGTAAAGTAATTGTTAATGTCAGCGATCCGTTACTCAACGACTTATCCAAAGAAATCCCAAGAATGACCTACGGTACAAATAATGCAGATGTTGAAGGTGATATTATATGTTCCTACCCTTTTTTAACATTAAAGTGGAGATGTAACAATAATATTTCGCAATGCAACAGTAGATTATATGGTAAATACAACTTCAATAACATCCTTTGTGCAATAGCCACCGGCATATATTTTGATGTAGATATACCTTCTATAAATCAATCTATTGAACAATATATTTCTAAAAATAACAGATCGCAACTAATTAAAACAAAGAGCAACAGAATTGTCCTTGATGCATATAATGCAAATCCGTACAGCATGAATGAAGCCATACAGAGCTTTTTAGAAAGGAATTTTAAGAATACATGGTTATTTATCGGAGATATGTTTGAACTGGGAGTATATTCAGCCGAAGAACATAATATTATAATTGATATATTGAAAAGTTCCGGTTTTGACAATGTTGTACTGATAGGTAATGAGTTTAAAAAGCTAAATAACAGGGACTACATTACATTCGAAACAACCAACGAAGCTATTGAATTCCTGAAAGTAAATAAGATAAATGGCTCAGATATCCTGATAAAAGGTTCGAGGGGAATGAAGCTTGAAAAACTTGTAGAATATCTCTAAAGGTAAAAAATGAATATTGTAAAAGCTTTGGGTATAATGTCAGGTAGTTCTCTTGATGGTGTAGATATTGCATACTGTGAGTTTGGGTTTGACAAAGTATGGAATTTTATGATCATTAAGTCAGAAACCGTTCCATACGATGAACATTGGAGAAACACACTTCAACACCTTGATACCGCTCATGGAGAAACACTTTGCAAAACTGATATTGAATATGGAAATCTATTATCGGACATAATATCAGACTTCGTTAAAAAAAATGATCTGGTACCTGATATAATATCATCACATGGTCACACAATATACCACAACCCTGCTAAATATTATACACTTCAAATTGGCAATGGTCAGGTTATTGCAACCAAAACCGGAATTAAAACGATTACCGATTATCGTATTAAAGACATCACTTTGGGAGGGCACGGAGCACCATTGGTTCCTATTGGTGATCAGCTTTTATTCTCAGAATATGATTTTTGTATCAACATTGGAGGTATTGCAAATATATCCTTTCTGGAAAATGATAAAAGAGTTGCATTTGATATTTGTCCTTCCAATCAGTTACTCAACTATTTAAGCATGCAGGTTGGTAAAACCTTTGACTATAATGGGAACATTGCTCAACTTGGTAAGCTTGACAAAGATTTGTTTAATAAATTAAATGATCATCCTTACTATAAACTATCATATCCAAAATCTATTAGTAATCAATTGGTTAACAATGAATTCATCCCCATTCTAAATAACTCGAATACGGAAATTGCCAACAAACTCTATACTACCTGTAAGCATATTGCGTACCAGATCAATGAAATTACAAAAATTAAAAAGAATCCTGGAATTCTTATAACCGGTGGCGGTGCACATAATGGTTTTCTTGTAAATGCAATTAAATATGAAACACTTCAGAATATAATTGTTCCGGATAAAACTATCATTAATTATAAGGAAGCTTTGATTTTTGCTTTTATGGGAGTTTTAAACATGAAAGAAAAGATAAATTGTCTTTCGTCAGCTACCGGTGCGAGCAGAGACAGTATTTGTGGTGTGTTATATAAGCCCTGATACCCCCCCTACGCTCATTATGTCTTGATTTTATGACAGTTACATAAATCACAATAATAGTAATTAACCTTAACTTCACATAACCATATTTTAATTAATGGTTTTATAACATTTACTGAAAATTAACTTAATGTTCTTCATTTAAATTGCGTGATTTTAACCAACTAAATTTATTATGAAGAAAATTACTCTGTTGTTATCAACTATTATGTTGATTATAACTGTATCAGCACAAAATTTTGGAGTTGTTAAAGGACGCGTTACCGATAGCGAAAATCTTCCATTGCCAGGAGCAAATATAATGATAGAAGGGATGACTATTGGAACTGCAACCGATGTTAACGGATTCTATACAATGGTGAAGGTAGAAGCTGGAAAGCATACAATAACCGTAAGTTACATAGGATTCGAAACCCAAACAGCTGATATTGAAGTTGTTGAAAGCACAACAACTGAACAGAATTTCCGGCTAAAACCAGGAATATTATTAGAAGAGGTAGAAATTGGATATAATCTGCAAGGTCAGGCAAAGGCACTTAACCAGCAGAGAAGTGCAGTAAATGTAACCAATATTGTTGCAAGCGATCAGGTTGGTAAATTTCCTGATGAAAACGTAGGTGATGCTATTAAGCGAATTCCCGGAATTAACGTACAATACGACCAGGGAGAAGCAAGATTTGGACATATAAGAGGGACTGAACCAAGATTAAATTCAGTATCAATTAATGGTGAAAGAGTACCTTCAGCTGAAGGAGAAGTAAGAGCGGTTCAACTCGATCTGATCCCTTCTGATATGGTTCAAACAATAGAGGTGAATAAAACACTTACTTCGGATATGGACGCAGATGCCATTGGTGGGTCAATAAACCTTGTAACCAGATCAGCACCCGATGCTACCAGGATATCAGGAACACTTGGAACCGGATACAACCTGATCTCTGAAAAACCAACTTTAACAGGTTCAGCAATACTTGCTACAAGATTTGCAAAAAACAAAATGGGAGTTGTGTTCAGCGGTTCATATTACGACAATCCAATGGGTTCAGATAATATTGAAGCAGAATGGGAACTGGATGATAACAATAATCCTTTTGTGAACGACTTTCAGGTAAGACAGTATTATTTACAAAGGATAAGGAAAAGTTTTTCACTGGCATTCGACTACAACATAAACGACAATCATACTCTTTACGTATCAGGAATTTACAATCACAGAAACGACTGGGAAAACCGTTATCGCAGGAGGTATAAAGATATTGAATATGATGATGAAAGTGGTAAATGGACAACCGAGATCCGCAGGCAGACAAAAGCCGGTTCATATGATGATAAATATGCAAGGCTTGAAGATCAAAGAACTCTCAGTACACAGTTAGGTGGTGAGCATTTGCTTGGAAACATTAGTCTGACATGGTCAGGATCATATGCAAAAGCTTCTGAGAAAAGACCTAACGAAAGATATATATCTTATCGTGCAAAAGATGCAGAAGTAATTCCGGATCTGTCAGACCCTAGAAAACCATCATTTATAGTAGTTGACAGCGAATTAGCTGATTTTAGCAGTGAGTATGGACTGAAAGAGATTACAGAAGAACATCAATATACTGATGAAGTAGATATGAATGGTAGAATTGACTTAAATATTCCATTACTTACCGGAGCCTACGAAAACAGTATAAAAGTTGGAGCCAGATATCGTGGTAAGGAGAAAAAACGTGATAATGAGTTTTACGAATACAAACCAATTGATGAAGACGGTTTTGATGCCCAGGTACTTAATAATCTAAGTGATCAGACAAAAAGCAATTTCCTTGCCGGAGATTATGAAGCCGGACGTTTTGTAAGTAAAGAGTTTTTGGGAAAACAGGATTTAAATAACAGTGAACTGTTTGATAAATCAACAGTTAATGAAGAGCTCGCAGGAAATTACAATGCTACCGAAAACATCACATCAGGATATTTAATGTTAAATCAAAACTTTGGAGCTAAACTACTTATGATTGCCGGTGTAAGATTCGAGCATACATCCCTTGAATCACAGGGTTATATTTATGATGCTGATGAAGACGAATTACACCAGACTGAAAAAGCTACTGACAGTTATACTAATGTTATGCCTAACCTGCAATTCAAATATACCATCAATCCAAATAATATTTTCAGAGTTGCTTTCACAAACACTCTTGCCAGACCAAATTACTATGACTTAGTTCCTTACAAAGAAATTTTTAGAGAAGATAATGAGGTGAAAATTGGTAATCCCGGATTGAAACCTACTATCTCCTATAATGTTGATGTAATGTACGAAAGCTATTTTAAAAGTATTGGAATTGTTTCAGGAGGTCTTTTCTATAAAAGCATAAGTGATTTTATAATTGAAGTTGAAAAACGTGATTATGAATATGAAGGTAACACATGGGATAAATTCGAACAGGCTATAAACGGCGGTGATGCAACAATTACAGGTGCTGAGCTTGCATTTCAGAGAAACCTGGATTTTCTACCTGGTGCACTTAAAGGAATCGGTGTTTATTTGAATTATACTTATATTCATTCAGAAGTAAGCAACTTCCGGATAGAAGGACGTGAAGGTGAAGACCTTGCTCTTCCGGGAACTCCTGAAAACAATTTTAACGCCTCGTTATCATATGAATATAAAGGCTTTAGCTTTAGGGCGTCGGGAAATCTTGCAAGCTCATTCCGTGATTCAGAAGGTATTGGTGAAGAATCATTCTACGACAGATGGTATGACAATGTTTTCTATCTTGATATTAATGCATTCTATTCATTTGGAAAATACTGGAAAGTATTTATTGATGCTCAGAATTTAACAAACCAGCCATTAAGATATTACCAGGGTGTGAAAGACAGAACAATGCAAGCTGAATATTACAATATGAGTTTCTCAGTTGGAGTTAAATTTGACATGTTTATGGATTAGTGTCTCGCATTTAATTATTTCCCAAGCGGTTGTCTCAACTTAATAGTGCTCTGCAAACTATACTACCGACATAACGAACTGTTATTAAGAGACGCCGCTTTTTTAATTTATCTTTATGATCATTATTAAAAATACAACACCATGAAATTCACTGCAAACTCCCTGTTACTAATTTTTTTATTGAGTTCATGTGGCAATTTTAAAAACTTCAACAAAAATGGAATACAGGATAATTTTTATGAGGTTCATGCAAAAATACAAACCACTTCTGTTGATTCGGGTGATGATGCCGCAGATGATCCCGCATTCTGGTATAATGCTGATTTACCATCTGATAGCAGAATAATAGGAACTGACAAACAAAAAGGTATTGGCATTTACAAACTTAGCGGAGAGCTTGACAACTTTGCGTTAGTTGGTAAAACAAATAATTGCGATGTTCAATACAACTTCTTTACGGGTTCTGACACTTTTGATATTATAGGAGCATCAAATCGTAGTAATAATACAATATCTGTTTATAGCTTCAATCGGTCAACTAAATCACTGGAGATCAAACCTTTAGTTTCAATCCCCGTAATTACTCAGGAAGTTTACGGGTTTTGCTTCTATAAACCTGTAAGCAGTGGCTTACTTTATGCAATATCCGTTGGAAAAGATGGGTTAATTGAAAAATATCTGGTAAGGATTAATGAAGATTCCGTAGGTTATGATCTTGTGTGGAAGTATAAACTTGAAACACAGTGCGAGGGACTTGTTGCAGACAATGAGCAGGAAATTCTTTATGTTGGAGAAGAAAATGCAGGTATCTGGAAGTTTTTCATGAATCCGGCAGAAGACTATCGCGTTCAGAAAATTGCTGACCTTAACACAAACCAATCGCTGAGAGCTGACATTGAAGGCCTTACTCTATATTATACTGCAAACAATGGTGGTTACCTTATTGCTTCAAGTCAGGGAAATAATTCATATGCAGTTTTTGAAAGAAATGAAAACAATAAATACCTGGGTAGTTTCAGGATAGTTGATTCTGATGAAATTGATGGAACCTCGGAAACAGATGGTATTGATGTAATTAACCTGGATCTTGGTGATCTCTTTCCAATGGGTGTATTTATTGCCCAGGATGGAAACAACAGGGAAAATGGGAAAAAAGCAAATCAGAATTTCAAATTAGTTCCCTGGGATAGTATTTCGAAAGTCTTTGATCAACCATTGATAATTGACAAAAGCTATACGTTAAAATAGCAGGAACAGGCTGAGTTTAGGGCTTTCTATATTAATGGAATTACAAAGTCAGTAACATTAAAAATGACTTCATAAAAAAAAGTAAGTGGGCAAGTGACAATATCCAGGAATCACTCCACCCACAAACTACCAAACTAATTCAAATATTAAAAATTAAAAAGATCTATCATGTCAACAACACGACATGAGTAACCCCACTCATTATCATACCAGGCTAATACTTTAACAGTTTTACCCTGTACCATCAGGCTTTCTTTATCATAAATTGATGAATGGCTGTTATGAATTATATCTACTGATACTATTGGATCCTCCTGATACTCGAGAATTCCTTTCATGGGCCCTTCAGCAGCCTCTTTCATTGCGGCATTTATCTCGTCTTTCGAAGCTTCGGTTTTCAGATTAACAACTAAATCAACAAGTGAACCTGTCGGGGTGGGCACTCTTATTGCCATTCCATCAAGTTTACCATTCAAATCAGGAATTACCTTGCCAACGGCTTTTGCAGCTCCGGTTGTTGTTGGTATCTGGCTAACAGCAGCAGATCTTGCTCTTCTTAAATCTGAATGCGGTGCATCAAGAATTCTTTGATCATTTGTATAGGCATGAATGGTCGTCATTAATCCATTCTCTATTCCAAATCTGTCGTTTAACACCTTAGCTACGGGAGCCAGGCAATTTGTGGTACATGACGCATTGGATACACATTGATCATCATCCTGTAATTCATCATCATTTACTCCTAATACTATCATTCGGTCAATCTGATCCTTTGCTGGAACGGTAAGCACAACTTTCTTAGCACCTTTCTTCAAGTGGTCACCGTAACCACCTTTATTACTTTCTTTCGATCTGAAAATTCCGGTAGCCTCAACAACAACATCAGGGGTCTCTACCCAGTTTATATCAATAGGCTGTCTTTCTGCAGTAACTCTTACTTCTTTTCCATTAACAATTAAACTATTTTCATTGTATGAAACCTCTCCGTTAAATTTTCCCTGAGTTGAATCATACTTCAGTAGATGAGCAAGAGTTTTTGTGTCAGTTAAATCGTTTATACCAACAACTTCCATGTTCGCTTTGTCTTCAACCAGTTTAAATACGTTGCGACCTATGCGTCCGAATCCGTTGATTCCAATTTTTATTTTAGTCATAGTTTTAGTATTAAGTTATTAAAATCAGGTAGAATAAATTAAACACTTAAATTAGTATTATCCTTACCTTTGTGAGGAATACCTCAATTAATGCAAGCAAAATTAAACTAAAATGATCTATCATTTTTCGTATTTTGGACCAATATGACAGAAAAATTCAAATCAAAAGCACTTGAAGCAAACCTTGCGGAAACAAGATATAAAGACGTAAAATTACCTCCTGAATATCAGGCATTTATCAATTTGTCAAAAAAGTACTTTGGAATCAATAAACGTGCAAACGATTGCATCATAGAATACCAGCATCCTTTTTCTAACAGAAAATTTGTTACGGAAGAACTAAGAAAGATATTATTGACAGATTATTGGTATTACATAGGGTTAAGTAACCCTGAAGGTGCATTTAAAATTCCGGTTAGTCTGCTAAAAAAACTTCTTATTGAGGAGAAAAGTAAAGACTTCCATGTTATAATAGTTAAATCTTTTCTTGAGTTTATTCAAAAACTGGGAAAAGAAAAGAAAGATTACTCCGACTTAATTGCATATTGTTTTGATGCACTAAAACAGGGTTTGAATAAAGATACTTACAGTTTCATTATTTCAATTAAGTACTTCAACAGATATCTTAAGGATATAATACTTCTTGACAGATTTAAGAATCAGCTATTACTCACCAATATAACTGTATACAGAAAAAATATAGAATACTGGCAAAGTACAACCAGGATAGAAAAGTGGATAGAAGAACAATTGGAAATATTAAAAATCGATAAAGAAAAAATAATAGCGAATCTTGGAACACCTTGGTTCAACAGCTTATTGGAAAAACTTGAGAATATCGACAACTGGGACGATCTCACCTCCCAATTACCTGATTATGACATGGTCGCTGAGAGATTTGCTTCTGCTGTAAATCTTTTCGAAACATTTATCGAAAAGTTCTATTTCAGTTTCTATTTATTGCAACTTGAAGGGATGCGCTCTCATAAAGAAAGGATTATCTGGAACCTGAACAGTATGCTTAAACAGACAATTGATGAAGTTGATCCGAATGACATATTGAAATTTGTAGACAGTATATTTTCGTTTTGCTACGAACTTCGGAAAGATCACACATCTTCAGTTCTTGATATACTTCTGACACTAGGTAAAAAGATTATTGACATAGACAACACACATGATTACCATATTATACAACACTTTGAGGACAAGGTTATTAGCTTTGGGTTTGAAACACCTGGAATCGTTTATGTAAATGAAGACTGGCAACTATCAGTAAACGAAAATCATATAAAAAATATTAGTGTCTGGCTTGAACTCATTGAATATTCGCAGTTGGAAATGGAAAGACTGCTTTCCGTTCTAATTGTAAATTTACAACTTGGTGGTATATTTTTAAGTGATACAGATCTGTTTCAAAGAGAAATCACAAAAGTATTAAATTCAAACATTGCTCCTTTTTACAAAAGAGTAAAACAACTCACCAGGATATTCCCAGTTTACTTTAACGAGATTGGTGCTGAAGGAGAGATTAGGAAAGTTACAACTTCGATGGATGAAATTTCCCACCGAAAAGATAAGCTGATACATTTTCTGCGAAAACAGGTACACACTGAGAGTAACAACACATTAATTGAGCTTACAGGAAAGATATTTCATTTCTGGTATGACGGTAACATTGAGGCAATAAAAGATATTTTACCAAAAAACGTATATAACTCAATTGATAAAGAAAGTGAATATTTTGCCCCTGTTCACAATATGGTCACCGAATTATGCACAGGAGAAGATTGCAACCCTGATATGCTTTTGATTATGGCTGAAGGGGAGTTTGAAAAGCGCCTGCAGGGTCTGAGTACAAAAAACGACAGAGATATTGAAAGGTTACGGGATATGAGAATGCTCTATGCATATCTTAAAGAAAAATATTCTTTTGAAACAGTTGACATATCAAATATCCTTAAGAAATACTCTTATATTGATGATGAAGATATAATACTATTCAAGCTTGCACTTGATAAAGATGACTTTGGAGCTTCATTAAAGCTTATTTATAAGTTTATGAATAACCTTAAAGAAATTATTTTTAATGAAGAAACAAGCAAAGGATGGGAGAATATTTATCATAAAAGACATATTGCAATTGGAATACCATCAATGTATGGTACCTACAGGGAACAAAAATTCGAGGCACTTGGACTTACCTTCAGACTGGAAAATGTAGCAACCAGGCTTATGGAGAAGGTAGTTGAGAAAATTAATCTGAACTATATATCTGCAAAAACACTATCCGAAATTCATGACATACTTGAATTTTTCAGGAAAGGACTTGAACTTGACGGTGTTACAAACCAAAGCTTTAATTCTAACCTGTTAATGTTAAAATATAGTTTGAGATCCCAAAGCCTGTCGTTCGATCAGTATATTAATATTTTTCAGTTCCTGGCCGAAGATGTAAAACGTACAATAATTAAGTATTTTCTTAAATCATATGAAATTCCATTGAGAATAGTTATTCCACAGCTATTCGATAAAGACGGTAAACTATCAGAGGAAGAAGAAGTTAATTTGGTTAACCAAATGTCAGAGACATTTTATCGGGAGGTAATAGCCGAGGCATTTCTAATTCAACCGCTGGATAATTTTATAACCAGGATTCTGGAATCACTAAGGGAAATGGATGATAATATACAGCCGTCAATGATAAGAGAGATCATGTCGTATAACTCCGATTTGGTAATTGCACGTTTAGGCAGACCAAACCCACAGGTTGATAACCAGGTATTCCTTGGATCAAAAGCTTATCACTTGAAAAATCTGAGAATGGCCGGATTTCCCATACCTCCCGGTTTTGTTCTTACAACCGAGGTATTTAGAAAACATACAGCAATATTCGAACACCCTGAGTTGAGAAATGAGATATACAAGCTCATAAAAGAACATCTTGCAAGGGTTGAACAGGCATCAGGAAAAGAGTTTGGTAATCCTGATAATCCTTTGCTTTTATCAGTTCGATCTGGTACTGCAATATCAATGCCCGGTGCAATGGACACAATCCTAAATGTTGGTATGAATGATGAAATAACTGAAAAAATGAGCAACGAACCGGGGTTTGCATGGTCTGCATGGGATTCATACCGAAGATTATTACAAAGCTGGGGAATGGCTTTTGGTTTATCAAGAGATGATTTTGATAAAGTAATGGATAGTTTTAAACATAAGCTTGCTGTTAATCATAAAACAGAGTTTAGCCCTGCTGTTATGCGTGAGGTCGCTATGGCGTATAAAGATACATTAACTTCCAATGATATTGAATTTGAAGATGACGTATTTACACAGCTAATAATTTCGACAAATTTTGTGTTTGAATCATGGTCATCGGAAAGAGCAAAAGTTTATCGCGAACATTTGGAAATTGCCGACGACTGGGGTACTGCAGTTGTTATTCAACAAATGATCTTTGGCAATAAAAGCAATAAATCAGGAACTGGAGTTATTTTTACACAGGACCCTACAAAGGAAGAAGAAGGCGTTAGTCTTTATGGTGATTATACATTCCGCAGCCAGGGAGAAGATATTGTTGCAGGATTGGTCAAACCACGCCCTGTAAGTAAAAATCAGGAATCATCATCCAACAAACATATTTCACTACAGGAATTATGTCCGGATATCTATGAACGGCTACATGAAATGGCCGTTGAATTGACAGAAGATCTTGGGTATAGTCCTCAGGAAATTGAGTTTACATTTGAATCTGACAACCCGGACGATCTGTATATATTGCAAATAAGAGACCAGGACATGTCATCACGCCAGTCTGTAAACGTTTTCAAACCAGGTATTGATAATATGATACTTGTTGGAAGAGGTATTGGTGTTGGTGGAGGAGCCATGAATGGCCGTGTGGCATTTGATGAAAAAGATATAGCCAGAATCAGGAAAACCTATCCGGGAACAGATGTGATACTTGTACGACCAGACACAGTTCCTGATGATATTGGTATGATTTTCAAAACAGACGGATTACTAACAGGTAAAGGTGGCGCAACTTCACACGCTGCAGTTACTGCAGTACGACTGGGCAAAACATCAGTTGTAAATTGTACCAGCTTATTGGTTGATGAAAACGAAAAAAAATGCGAAATAAACGATATCATTTTTAATCCGGGCGACAAGATATCAATTGATGGCCTTTTAGGTAACGTTTACAAAGGAAACTATCCAATTGAAATGAGACATGAATATGCTGAATTTAAATTCTAGTTAAAGCTAAAGTTTTTACAAAGACAAAAACCAAAATTTGAGATTTCTGTGATAATAAAGCTGTTTATAATTTTAAACTGGTCTAAATAATAAATATGAAAGTCGATTGCAATTATGCCTGACATATTTTGTAACTTTACGGCCTCCAAATTACAATGAGATATTGACATATGATACATATATTATATTAAAAGCAATTAATACTTAATTTAACTGAAACTATGAATAAAATTCGAGTAGCTAACCCTGTCGTAGAACTGGATGGAGATGAAATGACCCGTATTATATGGGAAATGATTAAAGATAAGCTAATACTACCTTATCTTGAAATTGACATTAAATATTTTGATCTTGGAATTGAAGAACGGGATAAAACAAATGATCAGGTTACGATAGATGCTGCCAATGCTATCAAGAAATACAATGTAGGTATTAAGTGTGCAACAATTACACCCGACGAAGCACGGGTTGAAGAATTTGGGTTGAAACAAATGTGGCGATCACCAAACGGTACCATTAGAAATATTCTTGGAGGTACAGTTTTTCGTGAGCCGATTTTAATGCAAAACATTCCAAGGCTGGTTCCTGGGTGGACAAAACCAATAGTAATCGGGCGTCATGCATTTGGAGATCAATATAGGGCTACTGATTTTGTTACAAAAGGTAAAGGTAAATTAACAATTACATTTACTCCTGAAGATGGTGGAGAAATTCAGACATATACTGTTCATGATTTTGAGGATGATGGAGTTGCAATGGCTATGTATAATACCGATGAATCAATTTCCGGATTTGCCCACTCCTGCTTCAATATGGCTTTGGAAAAAGGATGGCCTCTTTATATGAGCACCAAAAACACAATCCTTAAAAAATATGACGGACGATTTAAAGATATCTTTGAAGAAATATATCAAAATGAGTTCATCGACAAATTTAAAGCCAAAGGTATAACCTATGAGCACAGATTAATAGATGATATGGTTGCCGCTGCACTAAAATGGGAAGGTGGATTTGTTTGGGCCTGTAAGAACTATGATGGAGATGTTCAGTCAGATACACTTGCACAGGGATTTGGATCACTTGGATTAATGACTTCAGTTTTAATGGCTCCCGATGGAAAAACAATCGAAGCAGAAGCTGCTCATGGAACAGTTACCAGGCACTACCGTGAACATCAAAAAGGTAATCCAACATCAACAAATCCGATAGCATCAATATTTGCCTGGACAAGAGGATTAGCCCATAGAGGTGAACTGGACAAAAACAATGATTTAATAGAGTTCGCAAACACTCTTGAAAAAGTCTGTATTGAAACTGTTGAATCAGGAAAAATGACAAAAGACCTTGCCTTAATTATCCATGGAAAAGATCTTAATAGTAGTCATTATTTAACAACTGAAGAGTTTCTGGTTGCACTGGATGATGGTTTAAAAGCAAAACTTTCTTAGGAATAAATAACAATTTCAATGAATACATTAAAAAGTAAACTATACAACAAAATAGAAGCACATCGTCCGCGAATAAAACGATTGCTAACAGAACATGGTGAAACTGTTATTAATGATGTTACTGTTCAGCAGGTAATTGGTGGTATGCGCGGCATTAAAAGCCTGATTACTGATATTTCTTACCTGGATCCTTACGAAGGTATTCGTTACAGAGGTTATACACTTTCTCAGGTATTTGAGAAATTACCAAAACCACAGGGAAGTAATATGCCATATGTTGAAGGTCTTTTCTACCTGCTTCTTACGGGTGATATTCCTACAGAAACCGAAGTAACAGATGTTATTTATGACTCGGTAAATCGTCGTCAGTTGCCAAAATATGTTTATGAGGTTATTGATGCTTTCCCTAATAACAGCCATCCAATGGTAATATTATCGGCAGCTGTTATGTCAATGCAACGCGAGTCAATTTTTAATTTACGTTATCAAAGGGGCATGGATAAACGTGATTACTGGGATCCAACTTTTGAAGATGCATTCAGTCTTGTTTCAAAATTACCGGTAATCGGAGCCTATATTTACAACAAGCTGTATACAAAGAAAGAAAATGTATATCAGGACCCAACCTTAGACTTTGGAGGTAACTTCGCCTCAATGCTTGGTATTGATAAACCATATGATGATGTTTCCAGAATGTATTTCATATTGCATGCCGATCATGAAAGCGGAAATGTCAGCGCCCATGCCGGACACTTGATTTCAAGCTCATTATCAGATGTTTACTATTCCATATCTGGAATGATAAATGGTTTAGCCGGTCCTTTACATGGCTTGGCAAATCAGGAAGTCCTTAGATGGATTCAGGATATCAGAAAAAAACTGGGCAATAAAGTTCCCAGTGAAGAGGAAATGAAGAAATTTGTAAAAGAAACACTGGATAGCGGACAGGTTATACCTGGATTCGGCCATGCTGTACTTCGTAAAACCGATCCACGTTATGCAATTCAACGTGAGTTTTCCCTGGAACACCTTCGGGATGACGAACTATTTAAGTACGTTGATATGCTATACAAAATAGTTCCTCCAATACTCCAGGAACAGGGAAAAGCGAAAAATCCCTGGCCTAATGTAGATGCACAATCCGGAGTTATTCAATGGTATTATGGTCTGACACAATACGATTTTTACACCGTACTTTTCTCAATAGGTCGTGCACTTGGTGTTATTTCAAATATTATTTGGGCACGTGCTCTTGGATTCCCAATTGAAAGACCAAAATCTATTACCACAGATATGCTTGAACAAATGGTTGGAATTAAATAAAATATAGAACAACTGAATAAATAAAGTCCTTTTCAATCAAATGGGAAGGACTTTTACTTTTTAGATATTATTTTAAATACCATATAAATACGGTTAAGATCAAACCTTGTATATTAGCTGAAAATATCACAAAATGATTGAACAAAAAGAAATAACCCTTGATAACATGTCAAGAGGGTTTCATAATATTGACAAAATTATTTATGATAGTTTTAACACACTTCCTGAAAAAGGATTGATCAATATTTTTGTGAAACATACTTCTGCAGGGTTGATGATAAATGAAAATGCAGATCCCGATGTTCAGGCAGACTTACAAAGCCTGCTGGGTAAAATGGCACCTGAGGGAGCTCCTTTTTATCGGCACACAATGGAAGGAAAAGATGATATGCCGGCACATTTTAAATCATCCGTGTTTGGGCAATCAGTGAGTGTTCCAATAACTAATGGCAGGTTAAATCTTGGTACCTGGCAAAGCGTATTTTTCTGTGAATTCAGAAATTATGGCGGACGTAGAAAACTTGTCCTGACATTGTATTCTTAATTGTAGTAACGTTGTTTGTAGCTACAGACTAACAAAACCTGATACAAAATAAGCCTACCGAAAAGGTTTGCATCAGTGAATTTACGACATTATTATTTCATTAATTATGAATTAAATAACAAATCAGAACGGATACATATTGTTCAATATTTGTATTTTCGCCGCCTCTCAAATTAAATTACGATTTGAGTAATAAATTTAAAAGTGTTAATAAGATGAATATCGATCCTGAATATATATTTGAAACCAGCTGGGAAGTTTGCAATAAAATTGGCGGTATATATACCGTAATATCAACAAAAGCCAAAAGCATTGTTGAAGAGTTTAATGAAAATTACATTCTTATCGGCCCAGATGTATGGAAAGAAACAACTGAAAATCCTGATTTTATCGAAGATGCAACACTATTTGAAGAATGGAAGATTGCAGCAAAAAACTCAGGTATAAAAGTAAGGACAGGTAATTGGAATATTGCAGGTAGTCCAAAAGTAATTCTGATCGATTTTACAACCCTGTTTAATAATAAAGATCAAATATTTGCCACACTCTGGGAAACATATAAGCTTGACTCATTACATGGCGAATGGGATTATATAGAAGCTGCAATGTTTGGATATGCAGCAGGACAGGTTATTGAGAGTTTTAACAATTATTACCTGAAGAATAAAACCAATGTTGTTGCACATTTTCATGAATGGATGACCGGAGCCGGGTTATTGTATTTAAAAAAGAATGCTCCACATATTAGTACAGTATTTACCACCCATGCCACAGTGATGGGCAGGTCGTTGGCAGGTAATGGTTACCCGCTATATGAAGAATTGGAAAAATATAATCCCGAAAGGATCGCACGGGATTTTAACATAATAAGCAAGCATTCTCTTGAATCTGTTTCAGCTATTGAATCTGATATTTTCACAACAGTAAGTTCTATAACTGCAAAAGAGTGTAAACAGTTCTTTGGAATTGAACCTGATGTTATTACAACAAATGGTTTTGAAAAGGATTTTATACCGCAGGGGAATTCATTCACCAACAAAAGAAAAGCAGCCAGGAAAAGAGCTATTGAAGTTGCCACACAACATACCGGTGCATCTTATAACTCTGATACTCTTTTATTTATTACAAGTGGAAGATATGAGTACACCAATAAAGGAATTGACCTGTTTATCAAGTCATTAAAAGGTATTAATGATAGCATATCAGAAAAAATAATTGTTTATATAACTGTACCTGCCGGACACCTTGGTCCGGTAACTGCCCACTTCTCAGAACAAAACGAAAACGAGAAACTGTTAACACATTATCTTGAGCATCCTGAACACGATCCGGTATTAAACGAACTTAGCAGGTTAAAGATCAATAACAATGAATCAGATAACGTTCATGTTATTTTCGCGCCTGTTTATCTCGACGGAAATGATGGTGTAATAAATATGTCATATTATGATTTTTTAATGGGTTTTGACTTGTCGGTTTTCCCTTCATATTATGAACCATGGGGATATACTCCGCTTGAAAGCATTGCCTTCAAGATACCAACAATAACAACAAATCATGCTGGTTTTGGAAACTGGGTAAAAAACTCAATGGTACTGAAACACAACTGTGTAAATGTTATTACCAGAAATGAAGGAAATGGTCAAAATGCGATTAAGCAAATTGAAGATATAATTGTAGATTTTACAACGAAAAAATCTTATAAAGAACTGAGAGCAGAAACATCAAAAGTTCTCAAAATGGCCCTGTGGCAACAAATGTCGCAGAATTATATCAATGCCTGGGCCCTGGCATTAAAAAAGTCATCATCAAGAAGATCGGAGTTACCTGTCAAGAAATATACTGAGACTCATAAAATTGATGCTATTGTGAATTCATTTAAACCGGAATGGAAGAAAATCCTGATCCAAAACAAACTTCCTGAATCATTGGTACCACTTAAGAAACTTGCCTATAACCTGTGGTGGTCATGGAATTATAAAGCAGTCAACCTTTTTGAGAAGATTGATCCTGAAAAATGGAAATTATATGAATTTAACCCTGTAAAACTGGTAGAATCATTATCAAAAGATGAGATTGACAGACTTCAGAATGATACGATATTTCTGGATGAGCTTAATATAGTTTACTCAGAGTTTAGTAATTACATGAAAAAATCTGAAGAAAAGCCGGATGAGTTAATCGCATACTTCAGCATGGAATATGGATTACATAATAGTCTTAAGATATTTTCAGGTGGACTTGGTATTCTTGCAGGAGATTATTTAAAGCAGGCAAGTGACTCAAATAAAAATATGATAGCCATTGGCTTGCTGTACCGCAACGGTTATTTTAAACAGGAGTTATCAATATTCGGAGATCAGCAGGCAAGATACAAACCGCAAAAGTTTACAGAGTTGCCAATAATTCCTGTTCGCAATGAAAACGGCGACTGGATAATTGTACTAATTGCCTTTCCGGGAAGGACTGTAAAGGCTAAGATTTGGAAAGTAAATGTTGGCCGCATACCTCTGTATTTACTGGACACAGACATTGATGCAAACAGTAAAGAAGACAGAGAAATTACAGCCCAACTTTATGGCGGTGATAATGAACACAGACTGAAACAGGAAATTCTGCTAGGAATAGGTGGTATAAGACTTATTAATAACATAGGTATAGTACCTGATATTTACCATAGCAACGAAGGTCACTCAGCATTTATCGGTCTTGAAAGGATTAGGAATTTAATGGATGAGAAAAATATTGATTTTCATGTTGCAAAAGAAATTGTACGTTCAAGTACTCTTTTTACGACACATACACCGGTTCCTGCCGGTCATGATTCATTCGAAGAACATCTGATAAGAGCATATCTTAATCACCTTTGTGACAGATTTAATATTAGCTGGGAAGAATTTATGTCTCTGGGAAGACATAATATTGCAAACTCATCAGAAAATTTCTCTATGAGTTTACTGGCAACCGGTTTGTCGCAGGAAGTAAATGGTGTGAGTAAAATTCACGGTCGGGTATCACGTGAGATGTTCACAAGTTTATATCCTGGTTATTTTCCGGAGGAAATTCATATAGGACATGTTACAAATGGTGTACATTACTTTACCTGGACCGACCAGAAGTGGCAAAAACTATTTCGTGAAACTTTCGACAAGGGATTTGAAGAAAATCAATCCAGTCCTAAAGCCTGGCAAAAAATTCTGGAATTACCTGATGAGTTGATATGGGATACCAGGCTTGAACTGAAGAAAGGACTTATTAAAGAACTCAGGGAGAAACTCAAACGAGACCTTAAAAAGAGGCAGGAATCGCCGTCGATAATACTTGAATCAACATCGGGAATTAAAAAAGATACATTAATTGTTGGTTTTGCCCGAAGGTTTGCAACATATAAAAGAGCACATTTATTATTCACAGATATTGACCGCCTTTCAAAAATCGTTAACAATAAGAAGAAACCCGTCATATTTATTTTTTCCGGGAAAGCACACCCAAACGATAAAGCAGGTCAGGATCTAATAAAGCGAATTATTGAAATAAGTAAAAGAAAAGAGTTTATTGGTAAGATACTGTTTCTGGAAAATTACGACATGATCACCGGCAAGTTGCTGACAAGTTGCGTGGATGTTTGGTTAAATACTCCAACACGCCCAATGGAAGCTTCCGGAACAAGTGGTGAAAAAGCAGTAATGAATGGTGTTGCCAACTTCAGTGTACTTGATGGCTGGTGGGCAGAAGGTTATAACCCAAAAGCAGGATGGGCGATTGAAGAGTCGAAAACATATGCAAATCAACAGTTTCAGGATGAACTGGATGCTCAGATCATTTATAACACTTTTGAAAATAATATAATCAAGAAATACTATAATAAAGACGCCAATGGCATTTCAAATGAATGGGTATCCTATATAAAGAACACAATTGCCACCGTTGCACCAAACTTCACCATGCAAAGAATGCTTGAGGATTATTACAACAACTTTTATAACCCTCTGTTGAAGAGAAAGAAACAGTTCTACAAAGATGATTTTTCCGCTGCAAAGTCGTTAGTTGCATGGAAAAAGAAGCTTTCCAAAGCGTGGGAAGATATTTCCATTGATTCTCTTATAATACCTGACGCAGATAATAAACCACTGGAATTTGGAAAACATTTTATTGCAGAAATATCTCTGAACATCCCTGGTCTTGATCCTTCAGATCTTGGTGTGGAAATAATAATGGGTAATAAAGCAAATGGTGAAGTAAAAAAAGTATCCATGAAATACCAGCTTACAAGAATACCAAGCGAAGAAGGTAAAGCAAAATTCAGGTGTGAGTTTCCACTGGAACATACAGGTGTTTATGATTATGCATTTAGATTGTATCCTTGCAACAAACTGTTAAAATACCGTATGGATTTTCCATTGGTGAAGTGGATATAACTGATTTAACCAACCTGCTTGTTAAGAGATTGGTTAACTGCTCGTGATCTACAAATATTTTGATATTACTCAATTATAATGTCATTGGCGGAATTTCAATGGTTTTTTGTACTTTAGTAGTCTTAGCAATTACAAGGACGAAGAGAATGATGCAGTCAACAGGTTTATCCTTATGTAAAACAATTAGTTATATTATTTTCTTCTTTCTTTTAGCTTTATCAAACCACCCAATCTCAGCTACAAATCAATCTGAAATAAATGATAGTTTATTAAGTGTAATAAATAACTCACCTATCGACTCAGTAAAAATAAATACCATAATCAGACTGGTTGAGAACATGGAAGAGAATTCGTTAGATGAAATTAATAGCAAGTCGGTTGACGACTTACTGCGAACTGCAAACGAGCTTGTGATTGACTCAATATCCATAAGCAACCTGACCTATAAGGTTGATATGCTGGGAGTAAAGCTTAGAAACGGTGGAAACTATGCTGCAGCACTTAAATTACATAACTGGGCAGAAGATATTGCCGGCAGAATTAATAATAAACACTTGCATTCGATCATATATAATAACAAAGGTGTTGTTTACCGTCGTCTTGATGATTATCAAACTGCTATTTCAAATCATATAAAAGCATTACAGCTATCGGAAGAAACCAAAAACCTGAAAAGTCAGGCAATTGCAATTAATAGTATTGGAAATATACATATGATGATTGGAAATTTGGATGAAGCTTTGAGTAATTTCAATAATAGCCTGATATTGGAACAAAAACTAAATGATAAACTAGGTATTGCCATAAACCTTAATAACATTGGAAATGTTTATGCACAAAAACAGGATATGAAAAAAGCTCTGGAATATTATACTCTTTCCCTTAATGTAAATAAAGAAATAAATTCATTAAAAGGAATAGCTATATGTTATACAGATATAGGCAGGGTTTATGAGTCGTTAAACCAACCGGAAAAAGCAATGACAAATTATCTTGATGCACTGGATATTAACCTCAGAATTGATGATAAACACAGTCTGGCTTACTCCTACTTGCAGGCAGGTGAATTATATACAGACCAGGAGGAATATGATAAAGCGTTAAACTATCTTGTTCCTGGTTTGGAGCTGGCAGTTAAAATTGGTGCAAAATCATTTATAATGAATGGTTATGCTGCACTTTACAGGATAAACAGAGCAAAAAAAGATTATGAAAAAGCTTTCAAATACCTGGAGCTGTCTCATGCATACAATGATTCCATAAACAATATAAATGTAAGAAAAGACATTGCACGGTTACAAATAAAATACGAAAGTGAACGAAAAGAAAACAAGATCGCATTACTGGAAAGAAATGCCGCAATTGATCAATTGAATATTAAACGTCAGAAAAATATATCCTTGTTTACTTTGTTGGGATTTATAACAGCACTGGGCTTTGTCATTTTTCTCTCTTATTATCTTTATAATAAGAATAAAACCAATAAATTATTATTGGAACGTAACCGAATTATTGAAAAGACAAAAGCTGAACTTGATAGTTATTCAAAACAATTATTAAAAGCAAAACAGGAAGCAGAACATAATAGTAAGGCAAAAGGAGAATTTTTGGCTAATATGAGTCATGAAATCAGAACTCCCTTAAACTCAGTACTGGGATTTGCTGAACTATTAAGTAAATCTGTAACTCTCCCAGAACAACTAGATCATCTCAAAGTCATAAAGTCAAGTGGCAGAACATTGTTAACACTGATCAACGACATTCTGGATTTAAGCAAAATTGAAGCTGGAAAGTTTACAATTGACTATGAAGACATTAACCCGGAAGTATTGCTTGAGGATATAATCCAGATTTTTTCACACAAATCTCTGGAGAAAAACCTGTTACTTGTAAATAATATTTCACCTGATCTTCCAAAGTCCATACACTTCAGTGAATTAAGATTAAGACAAATACTGTTTAATCTTATAGGAAATGCAATAAAATTCACTCACAGTGGTAGTATTGTAGTTGAAGCATATTCCGAAGAAGCTGATGAAGATCATATTAACCTGTTCATTACGATATCTGATACAGGAATTGGAATAAAAGAAGACGAATTGAAGAGGATATTCGAACCTTTTAATCAGTCAGATAATAATAAGAATAAACAGGGAACAGGTTTGGGATTAACTATTACTAAAAGACTTATTGAAATTATGAATGGAACAATTGATGTTATAAGTCAGGAAGGAATAGGGACAAAGTTTAACATTAAATTCCCAAATGTAAGAGTTGTTAAAGAGTTATTAAATCCTGAAACAAATAAAATAAATAGCATCATAAAGGATGAATTCCTAAATGCTCTGATCATATCAAAAGAACAGATAGTTACGGAAAGTGGAAGATTTAAAGCACTAAAAGATATAAAAAAAGAGATCGTATCAGATGTAAAATATGCGAAACTAAAAATATCAAACAAGAATGTAATAATACTTGTAGGCTTATCAGAAGTTGAGTCAATTGCAGCGCTGGGAACCTTAAAACAGAATAATAATACAGACAGGATAGTTTATATCGTCCTCACCGACAAAAAAACTGATAATATGATTAGTACCGGTGAAGTTCTGTGGCTCCCCGATGATATTTCTGAAAATGATATGACCAGAACTTTAAATAGTGTTTTTTCCAGGATCATTACGAATGAAAAATCAGATATCTACTTTAATTATTTTTCCGGTAAATTAATAAATGAAGATTTTTCTAATGATATTGTTAATATCTATAACCAGCACTTTATACCGGCAATTAATACAAAAGTATCGGGTTCAATTAGTAAATTTGTAAAAGAGCTAATGAAAACTGCTCATCATCATAATTATACAGGGCTTATAAATTATTGTGAAGACCTTGATGCTAAATTAAGTAGTTTTGATATTGATGAAATAGATAATCTACTGATTCTTTTCAAAACAAATGTGGAGCCGATCTTATCAGATTAATTAACGCAATGAACAAACAGATTTATATTAGAATAAGTAATTTCAATAAAAAATTGATAAGGTTACGGTTTTTAATTATAGCTCTGTTGCTTTCCAATTTTATTAGAGCCAATATCAGCTCAGATAATGCTGATATTTATCTGTCGGACACTTCTGCAACAGAAAGTAATTTAACAAAGTTTGCAAAACATCCCGGGATAAACATTAATGATATATTGGAAGGATCTGACAATTTCAGAACAGACATCTATCTGCTTTCCGCCATTGAATCGGCAAAACTATCAAATGATAGTGCTGAAATCTCAAGACTTTATATCGAACTTGCAAATAGTAAACATATCCAATGTAACTATAATGAAGCCAATAAAGCATATCAAAATGCCAAAAGAATAATATTTGCATCCAAAAACCTGAAAGAACAAGCAAATATTAGTTATTTGATAGCCGGAAATTATTTTGACTGGAGTAAATACGATAAATCAGAAGAGTACTTTGAAATTGCCATGGAGCTTTTTCAGGATCTGCAAAATAAAAAAGGCATTGCCAGAACACATATTGGACTGTCTTCTATAGCTTTAAACCTGGGAGATTATGAGTTGGCCATTGGACATATGCAAAGTGCCAGAGACATTTATATCGAAATTGATAATTCAAGCAGTATTGTTGAAACTACCATAGGTATAGGTGAAATACTTGAAAGCTGGGGAAAATACAACAGGGCCCTGGCATATTATAAACTAGCATATGGAGAATTCACACCTGAAAACAACAATACACTTGAGGTAGAACTTCTTATGCACCTGGGAGACGTACACCTTAAAAAGAAATTAACCAATAAAGCTCTGGAGTATTATCACAAAGCTCTTGACATTAAGAATGTTATGAACAATAAGAGTTTACTGTCTGTTTGTTATAGTAATATTGGTCAGGCATATTTTGAGAAACAACAAAATGATACCGCTCTTTACTACCTTGAAAAGGCGCTATTGATAATGAATGAAGTTGATGATAAAAAACAATATGCTAATTCCTTACGTTTAATTGGAGAAATTCACCTGGAAACAGGAAAAATAGAACTTGCAAAATCATATTTACTCCAAAGTCTGGAGTTATCGCAGAATCTTGACCTGAAAGAAATAGAGATGGAAGTATTAATCCTGTTGGCGGAATTATACGAACAACAATCTGATTTCACTGAATCATATAAATACCTCAAAAGGTATCTGGTAATTAAAGATATTGTATTTGATCTGAAAAGTCAGGAGATGATAAATGATTTTGCAGTGAAATACGAAGCAGCAAGAATCGAAAAAGAAAATGAAATCCTGAAACAAAAAGGAGCACTTAATGCTCTTAAACTTGAACGTAGTGAAGATACGAGGCTGTTTGCTATGATTTTCCTTGTTTTCATTTTTATAATTTTTATGGTAATCATTTTCTTTATCAATGCCAAATCTAAAGAACGAAAAAAGAACTATTCCGTTCTGGCAAAGAAAAACAAAGAGATTACCAGTCAAAAAGAGAAACTCTCTGAACTTAACAAGGAGTTGATATATAGCAGAGAACAATACAGGAGCATCGTGGAAAATGCTACAATCGGAATGTATCAGACCCATAAAAACGGCAAAATACTATTCGCAAACATAGGGTTAATACATATGCTCGGATACAGAAGTTTTGAGGAACTAAAAACCCTTAATCTAAATGATAATAAAAACAGGCATAAGTTTATTAAAACTCTTGAAAAGCACGAGAAAATAAGTGGTAGGGAGGATATTTGGTACCGACAGGACGGGTCAAAAATGTTTGTAAATGAAAGTGCATGGGTTGTAAAAGATGAGCTGGGAAACATACTCCATTATGAAGGTATTGTTGAAGATATTTCGAAAAGAAAAGAAGCCGAAGTAGCTCTAACTGAATCAAGAAGAAAGCTGGTAAACATAAATGAGAAACTCCAGGAAAAAAATAAAGAGTTTGAAATCGCAAGAAATGAAGCAATTGCTGCGAACAAAATAAAAAGTCAGTTCATTGCCAATGTAAGCCACGAAATAAGGACTCCAATGAATTCAATTATTGGATTCACCGAGCTTCTATCAAAACTCCTTGAAGACAAAAAACATCTGTCATATATAAGTGCTATAAAATCAAGTAGTAAAAGTTTGCTTACCTTGATCAATGATGTATTGGATCTGTCGAAGATCCAGGCAGGTGAAATAGATATTATTTATGAACCCGTAAATTTCAGAAATTTAATTAATGATATTGAGCAATTGTTTAAACTTAGGTTTGAGGAAAAAAAGCTCAATTTCCATTATTCAATTGACAAAAAGATAAAAAAGCCTGTCCTGCTTGATAAAGTCAGAATGAGGCAGATACTATTGAATCTGATAGGTAACGCAATTAATTTTACCCGGGATGGAGACATTTACCTTACTGTAACAGGTGAGCTGGTTAACAATGAAAAAATAAA
>JANQGJ010000014.1 GCA_028277395.1 Bacteroidales bacterium
AATCTGGTGGATATACTTGATGAATTAACAGGAAAAGCAGAGGTAAAGCCATTTGAATGTGTTGGAACACCTGATGAAGTAATGGCTGCGATTCATGTATATCTGAAAAATAAAAGTACACTAAAGCCGTTACTGGTAAATATTGAAAGGAATACTTCAAATACCAGATTTGATCAACTTTTATCACAATACAACACTGAAAACCTACTTCCTTCGGAGTTTGATAAAATATTGAAAAAAGCATTGAATGATTAACCAGTTTAAAGAAGTAATAGGAGAGTATAACAGTATTCTGATCCTTGGATTTGGTAAAGAAGGCAGATCAAGTTACAACTTCCTTAGAGGATATTTTAAAGATATTCATTTGACCATTGCTGATATAAATTCAAACCTTAAATCAGATTCAACACTTTGTAAAGATGAAAATATTACATTATTGCTTGGTGAAAATTACCAGGAAAAGCTGGATGATTTTGATTTGATAATAAAGTCACCGGGAGTTAAAATAATTAATCTTAGCGATAGTATAATCAAAAAGATTTCATCACAAACAGATTTATTTTTAAAGTGTTACAAAGACAGGGTTATAGGTGTTACAGGAACAAAGGGTAAAAGTACCACATCAAGTTTAGTTAAACATATGCTGAGTTTTTGTGGTAAAAATTCAATTCTCCTGGGTAATATTGGAGTGCCTGCTTTTGAAATGATACCGGAAATTAAAAATAACTCTATAATTGTTTATGAATTATCTGCACACCAATTGGAATTTGTAAACTTCTCACCACATATTGCGATTCTGTTAAATATTTTTCCTGAACATTTAGATTATTTTGATACACTGAAGGATTATGTCAAAGCAAAGGAAAACATATTTCGTTATCAGAATAACAATGATATTTTAATAACCTATAGTGGTTCAGATGGAATATCAAATCTCAATCATGGCAATGTTAAATATTTTAATGATAAGTTTGAACTTACTGACTTAGAACTAAACAATGGATCGCTACCATTGAAAGGAGATCATAATGTACTAAACATTAAAGCTGCCTTATTGGCGATATCTGCTGCAGGAGCAAATATTAATAACGCTATGGAATCTTTGCGCAGTTTTGAAAGACTTCCACACAGGTTAGAATATATTGGTGAATTTGCAGGAATAAAGTTTGTGAATGATAGTATTTCAACGATTCCACAATCTACGATTGAAGCGTTAAAGACTTATGAAAATGTTGACACTCTGATTCTTGGTGGCTACGACAGAGGGTTGGAGTATAATTATTTGAGTGATTTCCTTTTGAAATCCCGGGTTAGTAGAATGATTTTTCTTGGAAATGCCGGTAAGCGCATGTATGAACTGCTCTCAGGAAGAACAGATAAAGAGCTTTTTATTTCCGGTTCCATGGAAGATGCTTTTAAAGTTATTGCAAGTAATACCAAAAAAGGGGGAATTTGTTTATTATCACCGGCAGCAGCAAGTTATGATCAGTTTCATAACTTTGAACATCGTGGGGATACTTTTAAATTGCTGGCTGCGAATCTGGCGAATCGGAGTTAATATAATAATCACATTGTTTCATTATTTTGAGAATGGTTTTTCATAATTTTGCTTTGTTATAATATCAGAACAGGTATGCTTAATACATTAACAATTGTAAACTATGCCTTAATCGAACATCTTGAGATTGAGTTTAAAGACGGGTTTTCTGTAATTACCGGGGAAACAGGGGCCGGAAAGTCAATTATTCTGGGAGCACTATCTCTTATTCTTGGAAGCAGGGCTGATCTACAGGTGTTAAGGGATAAGAATAAAAAATGTATTATTGAAGGAATATTTGATAATGGTAATATTGATCTTGAATCTTTTTTTAATGATAATAATATTGATTATGACGATCATACAATAATTCGCAGAGAATTGTCCCCATCAGGCAAATCCAGAGCTTTTATTAACGATACTCCCGTAAATCTGAAATTAATAGTTTATCTGGGTAATAAGTTTGTAAATATCCATTCTCAACATCAAACCCTTCAGCTATCCAATACTTCATTTCAGTTGGATGTACTGGATGATTTCATTGGAAAGCCTAAACCCCTGAAAGATTATCAGGATATTTACAGCCAATATCATGAAAAATCTGAACAATTAAGAGGATTAACCAATCAAAATATCCAGGCAAAGAAAGACAGGGATTATATTGAATTTCAGTTTAATGAATTAAGCAGTATTACTTTAGATTCAGAAGAACTATCGGAACTGGAGACTAAAGCCAGATACCTTGAGAACAATGAAGAAATAAAACTGGCACTGTCTGAAGCGGAATCAATTTTAAATTCAGAAGAGAATTCGCTTATAAGTAGTATTTCAGGGTTGATAAAAGTATTTGAAAATGTGGAGGCATTCTTACCCGGAGCTGAAAAACTGCTGGAACGCTTGAATAGTGTGTCAATAGAATTAGCTGATATTGCTTCAGAAGTTGAGATTCGCAATAGTAATGATGAGTTTAATCCTGCTGAATTACAAATGATTAATGAGAAGCTTTATCTGATTTATGGCTTAATTCAAAAGCATAATGTATCATCTGTTGACGAATTATTAAGTCTACGTGAAGAGTATGACAATAAATTACAAAGAATAGAGTCTTTGGATGATGATATCTCAGGTTTAACCAGGGATATTGAAATTATAAAATCAAAGCTGAAGAAGGAAGCGGATAGACTTACAGATATGAGATCTAAAGCCGGAAATAGTTTTGCAAAATCTGTGTTGGACATATTGAAGAAATTAGGGATGAAAGATGCAGAAATAAAGGTGAAACTTGAGAAGTTGCCGGATTTTAGCTATTCCGGCATTGATAAGGTTTTATTCCTGTTTAATGCAAATGTGGGTGTAGAGCCGGGAGAGATAAGTCAAATTGCTTCCGGGGGAGAGTTATCGAGATTAATGCTTGCAATAAAATCTTTGGTAAATCAAAGACAGATGCTGCCAACAGTTATTTTTGATGAAATTGATTCAGGGGTTTCTGGTGAGATAGCTGGAAAAGTTGGAAGTATTATTAAAAAGATGGCCGGTAAACATCAGGTTATATCAATAACCCATTTACCCCAGATTGCATCCAAAGCTGATCACCATTATAAAGTACGCAAGCATACATCTAATAATACTACGGTTACAGTAATAGATGAGCTTACTGATAATGAGAGGATAGATGAATTGGCAGGTATGCTGAGCAGTGAAAAAGTTACAAAATCTGCCCTTGAGACTGCCAGGGAAATGTTGAGAGGTTGAAAATATACTGTCCTTTTCTTCGATAGATCGAATTTGATATTATTAATCTGATTAAAAGAACATAATATGGATAGTTTAAATAGTGTAGTTGTCATACTGATTTTTTCTTCTCTTTTATTATTATCTTTTTTGTCTTTTACCAATCCGTTGAAAGTTAATAAAAGGGCTAATGTTTGGTTTGGTATTTCGTTCGCTTTGTGGTCATCTTTTTGGATTGAAGAAATTCTTATTTTAATTAATATAGTTAATGTTGATCAATCATTATTTCTTGTTATCCATTTCATACAGATATTTGCACCAACATTGTTTTATTTAAGCATAGTAAATTTTACAAATCCTGAATATAAGATATCTGTTAAGACTTTGAAACATCTGATTATACCAGGTCTTTATCTGATTTTATTGCTTTTATATAGGTATAAGTTTACCGAAAATGCATTTTTGGGATATTTTGTTATGGCAGTTATTCTTTTTCAAAGCCTTTTTTATTCAGTATTATCTATTTTTAAAATTAGAAAACATCAGAAAAGAATATTAACATTTTCATCAACTACTAGAGATATTGACCTAAGTTGGTTGGAATACATTATATATTTGATTTTTTTTACAACTCTGGTTGTAAGTTTTTTTAACATATTTGTGCGTGCCGAAACTCTTGACCTAAGTGCTAATTTCATTATATTGTTTGTGATATATTACATTGCCTATTTCTTATTAAGACAGAAGGAGATCTACCCTGTTGATGAGCATCAGCGAACAGAACTTCTACATATTAATGAAGAGAATCCCACTGTGGAATTAAGAAAAAAAATCATTTCAGATGACGATCTGGTTAAATACAAACATAACCTGGGTGAGTTAATGCTTCGAAAAGAACCATTTTTAGACAGTGAACTGAATTTGATCAAACTGGCCGAGTTAATCAATCTGACACCTCACCAGGTTTCATTTATTATTAATAATGGGTATAATGAGAATTTTTACCAGTTTATAAATAAATATAGGGTCAATAAAGCTAAACAACTTCTTAAGAGTGACAGTAAGAATAATCTGACTATTTTGGCAATTGCCTTTGAATCTGGTTTTAATTCAAAAACATCATTTAATACCGCATTTAAGAAGATTACTTCATTTACACCTTCAGAGTTCAAGAAAAACAGTTCCGATTTATAAAACCGAACATATTCAATAATTTACTCATCATACTAGAGTGTGTATAGTGCATGAAACCAATGTGTTATGCGTGTGTTTGTCAATTGTTAATAATTGGTTCGCCTCCATAAGTTGAAACTAATTTTACTAACCATGTACATAGTTTTGCCTGAAAATATTCAATATAAATATCAATGGAAAAATCAGGAGATCACTATGCTGTTATTACAGGAGCAAGTTTGGGTTTGGGAAAAGCATTCGCTTATGAGTTAGCCCAACGCAAAACAAACCTTATATTAGTAAGTTTACCTAATCAAAACCTTGGTGAGTTAAGTCATATGCTAATTGAAAACTTCAATATTGATGTACATTATTTTGAAACTGATTTGTCGATTACTGATAATGTAATACAATTTTCAGAATGGATAAATGAGAATTTCGATATAGATATACTAATTAACAATGCAGGATTGGGAGGTAGCAAAAAGTATATTGAAGCAAATGTAGATTATATCAATTCAATTATACAGGTTAATATAATGGCTACTTCCATACTTACCAGGAAGCTACTGCCAAACCTTATGAAAAGGGATAATTCCTATATACTCAATGTTTCAAGTATGGCAGCCTTTAATCCAATAGGATATAAAACAGTTTATCCTGCATCCAAAGCTTTTGTGCATTCTTTTTCGCGTGGTCTTTATCAGGAACTTAAAAATACAAATGTATTTGTGAGTGTAGTAAATCCCGGAGCAATAAAAACAAACCCTGAAGTGACACAAAGGATTGAAAGACAAGGGTTTCTTGGAAGATTGACACTTGCGAAACCTGAAAAGATCGCAAAAATATGTATTAATAGATTATTGAAACGGGATAGTGTTATTATGGTGAATAAATTTAGCTGGGCAATGCTTGCAATACTGCCAATCTGGATAAAGTTGCCATTATTGACGAATGTTGTTAAAAGAGAAGTTCAATGAAAGAAATGAAAAGGATATTTGTTACGGGAGCCAATGGCTTACTGGGAACTAACCTTATTAGCAAATTAATATCTGAAGGGTATATTGTTACGGGATTAGTGAGAAAAAAATCTGCTTATAAAGGTGATTTGCATTCGAATTTGACTTTGAAGCAAGGAACATTGTTCGAAGATCTTACACCATATCTTGAAGGTCAGGATTGTATAGTTCATGCTGCTGCTGAAACAAGTCAATCTATACTATCTTATTCAGAATATTGGAAAATAAACTACAATGCTACTGTACAGCTGTATAATTCAGCAGTTCAATCAGGAGTTTCAAAGTTTATATTTGTTAGTACGGCAAACACTAGAGGCTATGGTTCAAAGGAGAATCCGGGTAATGAAAACATACCGGTACGGTTTCCTTTTTCAGATTCGTTGTATGCTAAAAGTAAGATACAGGCTGAAAAGTATTTGATCAGTGATAAAGAAAAACTGGATGTTGTGATATTGAATCCAACATTTATGATTGGTGCATATGATACAAAACCAAGTTCAGGAAGAATAATACTCATGGCAATAAATAAAAAGGTAATTTTTTATCCTCCCGGAGGTAAAAACTTCGTAGATGTTGATGATGTGGTTCAGGGTGTTATAACCGCCATGAATAAAGGTAAAAGTGGAGAATCTTATGTATTATCCGGACAAAACTTATCATATCTGGAGTTCTTCAGAAAAGTTAATAAGGAGTTGGATCAGCAACCAACAATGATCGCTGTTCCAAGAAGTTTGCTGATAACTTTGGGGTATTTTGGAGATCTGTTACGGTTTATAGGGATAAAAACAAGTGTAAGCAGCACCAATATGAGGATACTAAGCCTTGGCAACTACTATTCAAACAATAAATCAGTTTGCGATCTGGGTTTGGAGTATCGATCAATTGAACCTGCTATACGTAAAGCAGTACTGTATTTCAGGAAGATGTTATGAAACATAATTTATTTAATGAACACAATGTTAAATAAGTATATTTTATTGTTTATAATAAACATGTTGGTGGCAGGCATATTTGCACAGACTAACATACATGAAGGAAAAAACCATCTGGGTGTTGGATTCAGTTATCAAAAAGGCAGAATATTGCCTACAACTGATTTTGTTATGGGTGATAATTCAACCATGATGCCAATGAAAAAGTTTCAGTCAGTAACACTGAAGTTACTTTGGCAAAATCCTGGTTACACAACATGGCAAAGAGTTTATAATATACCGTATTACGGATTAGGTTTTTCATATAGTGACTTTGCAAATCCGGTTGAGGTTGGTAATCCTGTATCAGTTTTTGGAGTATTTGGAGTTCCGGTCGTAAGTAATAGTAAACTTAGAATTTATTCAGAGTTTCAGTTTGGAATAGCAGGTAACTGGAGACACTATGATTCGGTCACAAATTCAAAAAACCTTGCAATAGGAGGAAACCTTACAGTTCATTTAAACATTGGATTTAATGCATATTACAAAATCTCAAATCGATTTGAAGCTGGTTGTGGAATAAACTTTGTTCATTTCTCAAATGGTGGATTTGAACGTCCTAACAGAGGTTTTAATATAGCAACACCGTCCGTTGAGTTAAAATACAGGTTTCAAAAGCAGCCTGAGCATTATCAAGTTAAAAAACAGCAAATACCTGCTCATAATGAACTTGAGATTATGTTAGGTTATGGAAATCATCAGCTTGTAGAATTTGAACTGGATAGTAATTACTTTGCTGTTGGCGGATTAAGTTTCATTTATAGCTCTAAACTAACGAATGCTTTCAGGTTAGGCTATGGAGTAGATTTAAATTATTGGTGGGGATTAAACGCCGGACATGATGGAAACATTGGTCCCCGAACACTTGATAATTTCACTTTAGGTTTAATAGTTCAGCCTGAGATGGTTATTGACAGGCTTAGGATTATTGGAGGTATAGGTATTTATAATTTACATTCACAATATGGGAATTTTAGACAAATTTATCAAAGACTGGGTATAAATATTGAGATTTATAAGAATTGGTCACTGGGAATTAATGTCAGGGCTATAAATTTTATTCTTGCCGAATTCCTTGAATTTAATACCAGTTATCGTATCAAATGGTATAGGTGAAGTTTTTTAGCTTAGTTTCTTTATCCGGGTAAACATCAGGTTGTATAAACGTTAGCTGATTTAATTATAGGTTCCGGAATCAGGACGGTATATGACCCATTTTTTGTTAAAACCCAGTTCATGAGTTTTGAATAGTTTTCCCAATTTGGTAACAATAACAAATCTAAATGTACGGAAAGGATGTTCTCCCGTATTAAGCAGCGATTTAAACTTATCAATTGTAAAATCAAACTCATAATGTGTATCAGGTTCAGCAGTTACAGGAAAGGTTTTGTTTTCATTTAGTTGTGATAGTGAATAGTAGTTAAATTCACGCTTTGAAGTAATCAACTCTACTTTCAGATCTTTGACCTCAAATTTCTTAACTGCTTTAATATCAATAATAATAGAATCCAAATTATTATTTACTTTTTTGATTTTTAGTTCAAGTACAGCTTCGGGATATATACTTACTGATAACTGATAGTTCCTGGTTTGTTTTTTCCTGATATTGTAGACAATAACTGATATCAGAATCAAAATACCAATAACAAAATAGCTTATTGTACTTTCCATAATCTGGTTGTTAATCTTTTAGTATCCATGCTTCTTTATATTCGAAAGGCAGGTTATCTTTTGCAAACATTGCTTCCCTCAGACTATCAAACTTGTTTAAATAGATTCTGTATTTATTGTTTTTTTCAAGGATTCCGGCATCGTTGAAATCATTCTGTTTAAGAAGTTTCAGAGCTTCTCTTGCACTATGCATGTTTGGGTAACTGCCAAAAATCAGAAAGAAGGTATTTTTATTGTCCAGTTTAACTGTGGTGGAAAGAGAATCAGCAGGTAAAACTTCATTTTTACAGATATCAGGCGATTTGAGCCGGTCTTTTCTTTGTCCAAACCACAATGAAACATAATTTTGACTTATTGACAAACCACCACAAATCCACTTCTTCTTAGAATACGCACCACGGGTAAGGATCATATCAAGAACCGCTTTTGAATCTGACCAAAGCTGATAAATTGAGTCAATACTAACACCGTCTTCCAAATAGGTAACTAATTCATACCCTCTATATGTATATGTTGTAAGTTCTTTAGGTTTGTTCCACATACAGTCAGGATTATAAACATATTTGTTATAGCAACATGGAGTCCAGTCTCCCTTATCCGACCAACTGGAAGAGTTGCAAATACTGGTATCAGGATTATTGTTTTGTAAGTCTGTAACATGCAATTTTGCAACATATGATAGTGAAGCAGATAACTGAACCTGTGATTTTTCGTAACCCGATCTTAGTTGATTTATGAACTTAAACAGGGATATTTCATCGCCGGAAATACAAAAATCTTTATCAGGACCTTTTTGCGCTGTCAGATTTAATGAAAACAATATTAAACCTGTTACTAAAGTCAGAGAAAACCCGTATAGCTTTTTATTCACAATGAACATCATTTCACAAAAATTTACTTTTCAATTGTAAAACTACAAAAAATGACACATAGTTTATTTTAATTGGAAAGTGCTGTTAGTTTAATATCTGACTAATACATTATTTAATAAAGTCAGCTTTTTCATGTTCAATGAGTTTGTCATACTCATACATCAGAAATCGGGTAATTTGGTTATTTACGTCGTATTTTATCTTATCAATTAAATTTAATGGCAACACTTTTGATGATGTGTTAGTAATAAAAGCACTTTCAAAAGCAGAAATGTCATCTTGTATTATTTCTGTCTCAGTTATGATCAGATTATTACTGTTAGCTATTTCAATAACTTTATCTCTGGTAATACCGGGGAGTACATGTACTTTGCCTGGTGTATAAATTTTATTTTGTTTAATGAAAAACACATTTGATTTACTTCCTTCGGTAATATAGTTCAGGTTATTTACCAAAATCGCTTCATATGCCCCGGTTTTTGAAATGAAGTCTTCGGTTATGTTTTTTAATCTGCGATTAAATTTTTTTATTGATGGATTTTGTCGCTGTTGTTTTATAGTTACGGTTTTTACTCCTGTTTTGTATTGTACTGGTTTAGGATAATAGTGTGGTATTATCCAGGCAGTAAAATCTAACCGGTTTTGGTCGTCAGAAGAAAATTGAAATCTTATGTTGCCTTCATCCAGGTCATTGATTTTAATAATCGTGGATATGAGGTTCTCAACATCAGTTGTTGTAAAGTCAGTAAAAATACCGGATTTTGAGATCGATTTATAAAGACGCTGTATATGTTCTTTAAGAAATAATGGCACAGAATCAGAAACCCTGACGACTTCGTAATAAATGTCGCTCTTATACAAAATTTTTTGATCGAAATCACTTGTTCTGACAATATCATTGTTAAGTATGAAGTACTTAAGTCGGATTGATTCCATCATTTAATTCTGTGTTGTCAGGTATCACAATTCAGCAGGAAAATATTAACCATTATCTCTTGTGGAGAAATATTCATCAAGAATACTTTTAGCTTTTTCCTGATTTTTTGGATCAACAAACATACGAACAGCATCTTCAGGTGAACCATTTGCCCAACCAGCCTGTACGCTGGCACTTAATGTGTCGCGACGAATTACTCCGATCCCGTTTTCTTTTAACAACTCTTCAAGATACATACTTTCAACACGTGAACCTGTGTAAACTAATTTTAGATCATCAGACATATTTCCTTTTTTTATATTCTTTTGATAAAGATAATAAATTATAAGATAAAAACAAAGTAACACTTATAAAATAATGGCAGGGATCAAGGTTTTGAATTAAGCTTTATAATAGAAAATACCATTACAATTGCGCTAAATATTTGAACCGGAGACAGAATTGAATCGTTAAACAAATAGTCAAATAGTATTGCTGAAACCGGGAAAAGTAATTCACTAATTGTTGCAACTATTGCTTTAACCCGTCTTAGTCCGTAATAATATATAAATATTGCCCCCGATCCGGTAGTTAATCCAATTATCACAAAGTATAACCAGTTTTTATCAGTAGTCTCATCAAACTGTGGCATCAATCCGTTGAATAATACAAGGGCAAATAATATAAGACTTGTTGTACCATATCTGAAAAAAGTTGCTGTGACAAAGTTATGGTTATGTAATATTTTTTTTGAAAAAACAGTTGAGCTGCCAAATGAAAAAGCTGCGATTATAGCATACATGGCAGCTTTAAATGTATTGTTGTCAAGAGAAATAACAGGTTTTGAAATACCGAATGTTAGAAAATAGCTTGCAAATATTGCAAGTGATGCCCATAGTATGAAGTGTTTGTGAATCTTCTCTTTTAGAAGTATGGCTGCCAGCAGTATTGCAAATATTGGTTGTAGTTTTTGTAAAAGTACTACTACAGATAAGTGATGAAAATTTACCAGGAATAGAGCTTTTACAATGGAAATAGTCCCAAGTGCGCCTCCAAACAGCCCCACCAGGATAAATAGAATATAATCCTGTTTAATGAAAATGCTGATATTCTTATATTGCCTGAATAAAAACAGGTTCATTATTAAAAAAGGAATAGCATGAAGTACGAATACTACCCAGATCACATTCAGATTACTTAACCTGGGAGTTAGTACAACGCCATCGAATCCCCACATAACAGCAGAAATACTAATTGCTATTGTGCCGGTTATTATCTGGTTTTTCCCTAATTGCATAGTAGTTTAGTAGCTTACAAAATTAGTCAATAATTTATTAGCTTCAGTTAAAATGGCATGATAGAAATCTTCATAAAAGAGGATTTGATGCAAGATAATCTGACAGAAGTAATTACGTTTAAAATTAATTTGATCGCCATTTAATTCCTTTCATGGGTATATTTACGGATCATCATGAATAGCTTCTCTTTACTTATAGGTTTAGTTATATAATCATTACATCCGGCATCAATTGCTTTTTCTTTATCTCCTTCAAGTGCATAAGCTGTTTGAGCTATTATAATAATATCCCTGTTGAACTTCCTGATCTTTCTGGTTGCTTCGTAACCATCCATTATTGGCATTTTCATGTCCATTAAAATGATATCTATTTCCTGATTTTCAAGACACATGTCAACTGTCTCGACTCCATTTTTCGCTTTTAGTAAAGTAGAGTCGATTTCATCAAGAATAATACTTAAGAATTCAGCTGCAATTTCTTCATCTTCTGCAATTAAAATTGTAATGTCATTTTTATGTTTATTATTTCCCGAGTCGCTGCTTTCTTTGTATTTATCAATTATAATCTTTTCATCAACAGGTTTATACGGAATTGTAAAATAGAATTGAGAACCTTTACCTTCAATAGATTCTACCCAAATCTTACCTCCCATCATCTCTATATAGGCTTTTGAGATAGAAAGACCAAGGCCGGAACCTTCATGAACTTTAACATCTTCGATATCAGCCTGAACAAAACGGTCAAATATAGCGCGTAATCTGTGAGATGGAATTCCAATCCCGGTATCTTTAATGAAAAATTCCAGGTGGTTGTCTTTTTTTACATACCCAAAGTCTATTCTTCCCTCATCACAATACTTAATGGAGTTTTTTATAAGATTTGTAAGAATTGCAAATAACTTCTCTCTGTCGGATTCAATAATTGCCTCATTAGCTGGAAGTGTGGTGTGATAATATAGTTTCAGATTTTTCTTCTGTATTTCCAGTTCAAAGAAATTGTATAATATCTCCAGTTCTTCATTTACATTTGTACTTGTGATGTTAAGCTGAACCTGCCCGGTTTCAAGCTTTGAGATGTCCATAAGGTCATTTAAAGTGCTTAACATTCGCTTACCACTGATCATAATAACATCAATATATGATTGTTGTTCATCTCCTGTTAATTCTGTGTCTTTCAGTAAACTTGCAAAGCCTAGAATTCCGTTCATAGGAGTTCTGATTTCATGACTTATATTTTGGAGAAATGCTGTTTTAAGCTCATCTGATTCTTTTGCTTTCTTTAATGCTAGTTTTAGTTCTTCTTCTGCTTTTTTTCTGTTTATTGATATTCCTATTTGATCAGATACAAACTCTAGCATTTTTAAATCGTCATGATTAAAAGCATTTTCATCTGTATAACTTTGGACAACAAGAGCTCCAATAACCTTTTCCTCAATCTTTAGAGGTACTCCAAGCCATATTTTGGATTCTGTACCGAATTTCTCAATTGAACCTTCATTTATAAGTCGTACCTGGTCTTTATGTGTAGCTAACAGGGACTTCTTGGTACTTATTACATAACTTGTTAGTGATCTTCCTGTGGGTATGGATATAATCTGATCCTTTTCATCAGTAAAAAACGGAAGGGATAATGTATTTGTTTCCGGTTCGTGAAGAGCAACATAAAAGTTGGTTGTATCAATGATTTCGCTTAGATTTTCCTGTACAAGCTTCACAAAATTATTAAGGTTTTCTGTTGTTACTACAGCATTTGAAATATTGTAGAGTACTTTTTGTATCTGAGTTGCCCGTTTGGTTTTGCTGATATTTGTAACGAAAGCAAAAGACCCCATGAATTTATTTCCATCACCGGTAATGGATGTTGCATTAAATATTGTTGGTATTGAATTTCTGTTTTTCGTGGTTAGTGAAATCTCGTATGTCCTTTGTTTACTTGCCTGAGACATTGATATCTGATCCTTGAATATCTTAAGGTTCTCATCATCAACGTATTCAAATGGGGTACTTCCAATCATTTCTTCTTTAGAATATCCAAGCATCTCGCAAAGTGCAGGATTTACATCAATTGTAATGCTGTTTGCGTCAATTAACCAAAATCCTTCCAGGGTTGTATCAATTAGCTTTTGGTATTTTGCTTCACTTTCTTTTAATGCTTTAGTTGCTTCTTTTTGTTTAGTAACATCTTCTGCAACTTTTATATAATTGGTAATCTTACCCGCATTATCAAAAATAGGGGATATGGCAGCAGCCTCCCAAAATATTTCTCCATTTTTCTTTTTGTTTTCAAATTCCCCTCTCCATTCATTGCCTTCTTTTATAGATTCCCAAAGTATACTATAAAATTCATCTGAATGGCTTCCTGACTTAAGAATATTAGACATGGCCCCAACTGCTTCATCACTTGTATATCCTGTAAGTTTCGTGAATCTTGGATTTACATATTCAATTTTACCCTCGGTATCGGTTATAACAATAACCGAAGGGCTCTGTTTTACTGCCGAGGATAACCGGGTGATTTCTTTTTCAGCAAGTTTGCGATCAGTTAAGTCTCTTATAATACCTGTATAATATTGCTTATTTTCAATTTCCCAGCTTGAAAGAGATAATTCTATTGGAAATTCTGTTTTGTTTTTCTTGACGGCATAGATCTCGATGTTACTTCTGATTACACTCTTTTTGTTTGTCTTTCTTTGTCGTAACAAGCTGATAAAATGGTCACTTCTATGTTTTTCAGGAATTATAACCGATAAATCATGGGAAATTATTTCATCAGCTTTGTATCCAAAGATGCTTTCTGCAGACTTGTTCCATGCAATAACACTTCCTTCTTCATCAATAGATATAATAGCATCTGCAGCAGATTGTGTGATTGACCGATTAAATTCTTCACTCTCTTTTAATGCTGAATCGGCATTTTTACGTTCCGTTATATCAGTTATTACATAGAGATACCCATCCAATTCATTCCTGCCATTACTTAATTTATGTATTGTTAATTCTCCAGGTATATTGTTTCCTTTTTTGTTGACTAATGTAACTTCATTTGTTTCGGTATTAGTTCGGTTAGTATGCGTATGATGCAATTCCGGTAGATTGTTGAGTTCAATATCATTGAACAGGGAATTAACATTTTCACCTATAATCTCTTCTTCTTTATAGCCAAATATATTCTCAGCACCAGCACTAAAGCTTAGTATGATGTTCTTTTTACCATCAGTCTTTGTAGTTACAAAACCAATTTTATCAGCTGCCATGAGTATCGTCCTGAGGTATTCCTCATTTTCACGTATTGCCTTTTCCGACAAAACCTGTTTGGTAATATCATTAATAAAACCTTCAATTGCAATTACCCCGCTTTTATCTTGTGAATAAATACCTACACCTTTCTCCTGAACATATATTATTTCGTCTGATTGTGTTTTAATTCTGTAAATACACTCAAATGATTCCTTTCCTGAAAGGGCTTTCTGTATTTCATTCCAGATGCGATCGCGATCTTCAGGAATTATAAGATCACTATATTTTATTTTTTTGTTGTTGACAACATCTTCAACCTGATAACCTGTAAGATCTTCAAACCCTGCGCTGAGGTACTCCATTGTCCATTCCTTTTCATTTTTGCATCTGTAAGCAGTACCCTGAAGATTATTGATAAGAGTGTTTAACTTTCTTTCACTTTCAGATTTTTCAAGTTCAGCGTTTTTTCGCTCGGTTATATCCTGAAATACACAATAAGTTTGCTTTATACTTCCATCAGGATTGTATCCAATACACCCTTCAAACGAGATATCAAGAAAATGACCTTCACTATGTCTGATTTTGAATTCCACACCACTTACGTATCCCTGTTCTTTAAATTTTGGAAAGTTTACATCAAAATTTTCCCTCCAGTCAGGATGAACAAAATCCCGGAAATTTTTACCAATAACAAAGTCTTTGCTGTAACCCAGAGTACTCAACCAGGCCGGATTAATATCTCTAAATGTTCCATCTTTATCTAATGATTGATATGGTAACGGAGCATTATCATAAAGTGCCTGATATTTCTTCTGACTTTCATTTAAGCTATGAGTACGTTCCAGAACAAGATCCTCCAAAAAAAGTTTCTCCGATCTTAATTTGTCTTCGGCTTCTTTTATTCTTAACATAACTTTTAGCTGAGTGGCCAATTCCAGTGGGTCAATGGGTTTTGACATAAAAGCATCTGCACCTATATTCAGCCCCTTAATTCTGCTTTCTGCACCAGTCTTTATTGCAGTTAACATAACAACTGGTATGTGTTGTGTTGATTTTGCTTTCTTTAGACGTTTACAAACCTCATAACCATCCATTTCAGGCATAATAATATCAAGTATTATTGTATCCGGTTGTTCTTGTTTTGCTAATTGAATGCCCTCTTTTCCAGATAAAGCACTTAGTACTTTTATCCCAGGTAACTGACTATTAATTACAGCTTTTATTGTGATAAGATTGTCCTTTTGATCATCTATAGCTAGTATTTTTTTCATAATACCGGAATTTGTTAATTCAGTTAGTTTCTTTAAAATAAGATCAGTTCCAAGTATTTAAACATTCTGAGATCTTATTAAGCAGCTCTTGCTTATCTACTGGTTTTGAAACATATTCATTACAGCCCAGCTTTATAATTCTCTCCCTGTCACCAATCATAGCCATTGCAGTTACAGCAATAACCGGAGTATTAACAGTGTTGCTGTTATTTCTTAACTCCTCTATTACCTCCTGCCCGCTTAATTTTGGTAACGACATATCAAGGAGAATTAGATCCGGGTTATTATTAACTGCTTTATTTAATCCTTCCTCACCATCTTTTGCCTCAGTTATCTTATATATATCCTTTAATATGGCTTTCATAGTTGCCATACTATCAGAATTGTCTTCTATAATCAAAATATTCACATGTTTATTTGTTCCTGGAACCGAATAACTTTTTTCTACAGTAATATTTTCACCCGACTTTGATCGGGAAAGTTTATCCAGTATGCGTTTTATTTCTCTGCACAATTCTTTTGTCGATGTTTCACTTTTTGCTATTACACTGGTTACATTGTCCTGTAACAGATGTTTATCTTTATCTGAAAGATCTTTAGGAGTAATTATTATAACTGGGACTTCCTTTGTATTTAGTTCATTGCGGAGCCGGCTAAGTATCTCTAAGCCATTTGTTCCGGCCATCAGAAGGTTAAGTACAATAACGCTTGGGAGAGCTCTGTTGATAATTTTGAAGCATTCTTCTTCATTTCTGGCAATAGTGGTTGTAAGATTCTCTTTCATGAATACAGACTGCATTTGAATAATATCATTCTCATTATCATCAACAATCATTATAGTATTTGGTGTAACAGAGATTTTGTTGAGTTCGTTTAGGAGGTGCTCCTTCTCAATTGGTTTGTTGATAAATCCAATAGCACCAAGAGCTAATCCTGTTTGTCTTTCATTGGATATTGTAACTATAATTACGGGTATATTTACCGTTGCTTCGTTGGATTTTAATTTTTGCAGGATCTCCCAGCCATCCATATCCGGCATAAATATATCAAGTGTTATGGCGAAAGGAATATATTGTTCTGCAATATTCAAAGCATCAATTCCATTGGTAGCAGTTAAAACATCATAGCCTGCTTCCATCAGATAGTTTGAAATTATATTAATAGATTTCTGGTCATCATCAATAACCAAAACAGGATTGTTCGTTGAAATTTTATTTGTTATCTGAATGTTTTTATCTTTTGTGTCAAATTCCTGATACCATAATATTGGTAAACTGATTGTAAAGGTTGAGCCTACATCCAGACAGCTTTCAACTGTAATATCACCTCCAAGTATATTCATCATCTTCTTCGCTATTGCCAAACCTAACCCTGTTCCTTCATATTGTCGTGATGATGTTCCGTCCGCCTGTCTGAATTCATCAAATATAAACGGGATAACATCTGGAGAGATACCAATTCCACTATCTTTAATATTTATATAAACATTTGTTAAATCAAAGTCAACCAAAATATCTACAGAACCTTTTTCTGTAAACTTGATTGCATTGCCTACAATGTTAACCATTACCTGATACAGTCGTGACTCATCAGTTTCAACCTGAGGTGTTTGATCCGGTACATCAATATGAAGACTTAGTCCTTTATTCTCAGCCAAAGAGATCATATTGTCCCGAATTGTATTCATCAATTGATAAACGGAGGTTAGTGCTGGTTTTACTTCCATCTTTCCGGCTTCAATCTTTGATAAATCAAGTATATCATTTATTAAATTCAGCAGTCTTTTGCCATTTCGTTCTATTATCTGTAAATAGTTTAATTCTTCATCGTTTAGCCCTGTGTTTTTCTTGTTGATGAGGATGTTTGATAAAGCCATTATTGAATTTAGCGGTGTACGCAATTCATGGCTCATATTTGATAAAAACTCACTCTTAAGCTGGTTAGCGGTTACAACCCTTTTCTTTTGATCTTCAAGTTCAATGTTTTGTAGTTTAAGTTCTTTTGAGGCTACCTGAAGTTTTTCAGCCTGAAGTCTCATTTCTTTTGTTTGATTCTCAAGCTCATTTGATTTGAATTCCAGTTGATTATTAATCTGGCTTAGATGTTCGGCAAATACCCTGGTTCTTTCACCGGCCATCAGGTTTGAATAGGATATATTAATGCTGTCCCATGATTGGTTTAATATATCAAAGGAATCTGAGCTTATTTTTCCAAGTTTTGCAATAGAAATTACTGCAACAACCGAATCTTCTACAATGATAGGTATTGTAATTATTTCATTTGGTGTAGCTATACCTGTTATTGTCTTATACTTAAAAACAGTATTCTCAGGAATGTTTTTTATATAGTAGATTTTTTTCGATTTAATCGCATTTCCAAAATCACCTTCCGGATATTCCGAGCTAAAACTTTCAAGTGTTTTTTTATTACCTCCAATGGATGAAAAGTGTTCAAATTGCTTCTCTTTTTCGTTTAATTTATAAAAAGCACAAATGTTGGCTTCGGTTATTTCACTTAATGTTTTCAGCAATGCTGATGCAAAGTCTTCCAAAGACGACTTCCCTATCATTGTTTTCGATATTCTTGAAATACCTTGTTGAACTGCTATTCTGGATTCAGTAATATTAGCCATATTATTGAATTCGACAGCAAGTGAACCCAATTCATCCGGTGAGTTTATTTTATTTCTTACAGAAAAATCGCCACCTCTCATTTTTTTTGCAACTACGTTCAGTGCTATAATATTTTTCGTTATCGACCTGCTAATATTAATTGCTGAAATAGAAATAATGACTGAAGCAATAAAAAAGATAATAATGAAATTGATAATTAGTTCATTTATAGGTGAATTCAGTTCGTTCAAATCCTGTTTGCAAACAAAGCCCCAGTTTACACCAGGTATAAAAGTATAGGCCGCCAATACTTCTTCTCCACGATAATCTGATGATTTAATAATACCGGTTTCTCCTCTTGATGCTCTAACTGCAGGCTCAGCCACAATCTGTAGCTGCAGGGGAGCATCATCGTACCATCTTAATTTATTAAGAGCATAAACATCTTCATTAACGATCAGGGTTTCACCTGTACTTCCTAAACCAACCCTGTCGAGTAGTAATCTGTATAATGAAGTACTCAAATTTACCCTGGCTACAAGTATCCCGACTATTTGCCTTCTCCCTTCTTCAATATCAAAAACAGGTATTGAATAGGTCATTGTGTAATCAGAAATATCATGAGCATAATGTATATTCTTTATGAATAGTTTGCCATTGACCAATGGAGTTGTAAAATACTCATTACTAGACTTGTCGTTACCTTCCTGGTTTTTGTTTACCGAGATTAGTACTTTACCATTAGCAGGATTAATTATAAACACTTCATTATATACCTTATGTATGTTAACATATTCGTTTAAATACTCAGATATTTTACGTTTTAATGCAATATTCCTTGAGTCAGTTGAACTCCCTGAAGTTAGATGTTTTATTTTACTTAGCTCATAATCAATTGATAATGTATTCATATCTGATACTCTTTCATCCAGCCACATATTTAATTGTTCAACTTTTAGATCCCTGATAGCCACTAATTTATCAATAGTACGGTTCTCAATAAATTCAACTCTTTGAAAATATGTTATTACCAGTACAATTATTAATGGTAGTAGGGTGAGGGTAAGAAACCAGAAGGTAAGGTTGGTTCGGATACTTTTGAATGAGATTAATTTCATAATGTTTATGTTATGATATAGTGGTATTAGTAGTAATAGCTATTTCGTTTTAATATTCTATATTAAAAGACGTTTTAATCAGATTTCGTCTTTATACTCAGGATCAAAAAAGAGTTACTATCCAAAAAAGAACTCAATTTTTTCAATAAGTGAATCCCTGTCAATAGGTTTCGAGATATAATCATTGCAACCTACTTTAATAGCTTTCTTATTGTCTCCAGGCAGTGCATAAGCCGTTTGAGCAATAATTATTACATTCTTATTGAATTTTCGTATCTCACTTGTAGCTGTGTATCCATCCATCACCGGCATTTTTACGTCCATAAGTATCAAGTCGATGTCAGGATTTTTTTCACATATCCTGATTGCCTCCAGACCTGTTTTGGCATGGTATATTTTTTCCGATATATCTTTAAGAATTATTGATAAAAATGTATCCGCAAATTCTTCATCTTCAGCGATAAGAATGTTCAATTTTTTTACTTCCGGGTTCTTATCCGATGATAGGTCGGTTTTGGTCTCATCCCTTGAATTATTACTTATGTTTGTAATATAAGGGATAGTAAAGAAGAATGTTGTTCCTTTACCAACTTCCGAGTCAAGCCATATTTTACCATCCAGCATTTCAACATATGCTTTGGCAATTGCCAGGCCTAATCCAGCTCCCTCCTTTGCCTTTTTATCTTCTATATCTGCTTGTATAAAGCGCTCAAATATAGCAGATTGCCTTTCCTTAGGAACACCAATTCCGGTATCAGATACATAAAAAATTAGTTTGTCATCCTTTCTTTCATAACCAAATTGTATGTTTCCATAATGAGAATATTTAATTGCATTCTTAATTAAGTTTGCTAATACGGCATACAATTTTTCGGAGTCTGTATAAATTATTGCTTTTTCATGTGACAATGTAGTACTGTATTGTAGGTCCAGTTCTTCTTTTTCTGCTTCAGGTTTAAAGAAGGTATGCAGATATTCTATTTGTTCATTTATATTACAAAATCCTTTAATTACCTCCATTTGACCGGATTCAATCTTGGAGATATTCATCAGGTCGTTTATAATATTTAGCATCCTGAGTCCGCTTTTTTCTATAATTGCAACGTATTTAGTAAACTGCTCACGATTTAGGTCAGGTATTTTTAATAAACTTGCAAATCCCAGAATACCATTCATTGGAGTTCGAATCTCATGGCTCATATTTGCCAGAAATGCTGTTTTCAATCTGTCACTCTCTTCGGCTTTTTCTTTGGCTTTAATGAGTTCCTGCTGGTCTCGTTTTCGGGTGGTAATATCCCTGCATACAGCATGAATTACTCTTTTATTTGGATCTGTTGATATGGCAGTTAATAATATTTCAGCCGGGAATATTTCTCCGTTCTTACGCCTATGATACCATTCAAATCTGTGTGTCCCTGAGTTGAGGGCCATTTGAATCATTTCTTTCGCCTTAGATTTTGATGTTTTTCCATCAGGTTGATATTCAGGAGAAATAGCTGCCGGACTTATATTTAACAATTCATTTTTCAGCTTATATCCAAACAGTTCAATCGTTGCCTGGTTACAATCAACAAATACTCCATTTTCCAAAATGAAAACAGAATCAGCGGATCTCTCATAAAGATCCCTGAATTTGCTTTCATTTTTTTCTGCTTCTGTTTTCGCCTGAATAAGTTCATCTTTGGCTTTGTTTTGTTCAGTTTTATCTCTCCAGACAGTGTGTATTATTTCTTTTCCCGGTGTAGTAGATATTGCAGTTAATAGTACTTCAACAGGGAACAGTGTTCCATCGCTTTTCTTATGAATCCATTCAAACCTTAATGTCCCTTTTTCAAGTGATAACGACATCAGCTCTTCAGCTTTTTCCTTTGATAATCTTTTGTCAGGCTGATACCTAGGCGACAATGATGCAGGGTGATGATCAATGATATCGAAGCTGTCTTTATAGTTCAGCATCTCAATTGCCGCCTTATTACAACCGGTAATTTTTCTGTTTTCGATTATGAGAAATGCATCACCGGATCTTTCAAATAATTCACGAAACTTCTTTTCACTTTCTGCCAGAGCTTTTTCAGAACGAATTCTATTTGTAATATCGTGATTGATCGATAAACTTGCCGGTATCCCGTTATATTCAATAGGAGTAATAATTACTTCAGTCCAGTATATTTCACCATTCTTTTTTCTTTTTCTTTCAATGAAGGATATTTTGTCAGAATGTTTAATCCTCTCGTTCCATTCTTCAATATTGATGCCTTCCGTTTTATCAACACAAAGGTCATGCAAAATATTCATTTTTAGTAACTCTTGTAACGAATATCCTGATTGCATTACTGCAGCCGGATTTGCTTCCAGGATGTCTCCTCTGAGTTCAGTATCAATCTTTGTAACATAAACTGCATCGCCAAGATCCTCAAACAATCTTTTAAATCGGGCTTCACTTTTATCTAATGCCTGTTCAGCTTCTTTCTGTTTTGTTATATCGGATAAATAACCATGAAACTGAAATAAACTGCCATTTTTGTCAAAACTGCCAACCACATTGCCTAAGCAGTTAATACTTTGCTGATTCTTTTTCTTCAGGCGTATTTCTACATTATGCAAGATTTTCTCTTTATTAAGGTCTTCCAGGAATTTTTCTCTGTCATCTTTGCTATTATACAGCTTAAGGGCATTTATTGACTTTATCTCATCAATTGTATATCCAAGCATATTAGCAAAAGAAGTATTGCATTCGATTATTTTTCCTTCCGGAGTGGAACAGTAAACACCTGTTAGATCTTTTTCAAAATACTCACGATATTTATTTTCCGAAACCAAGAGGGCCTGTTCAATCTCCTTGCGTTCAGTTATATCAATTATAATTCCTTTGGCAATCCCCTTGCTAATGAAATAGGCATAAGCTTCAAGAAATACAATTTTGTTTTCATTAGTTAGAATCCTATATTCGAATTTATCTTTATAATCAATATTATTAATGTTTTCATAGCCTTCACTGATTCTGTCTTTCATAAATGATATATCGTCAGGATGAATATATTGTTTGATGAAATCACTAACATGGAAGGTGTATTCAACATTACTGCCTGTAATTATATAGTTCAATTCCGGGCTAATAGTTAACTTATTGGATAAAAGGTCAATTGACCATGTTCCTGTTTTTGATATTTTGTGGAGGGTTGATAGTTCCTCAATCGTTCTTTGTAGTCTTGGATCGGTATTTACAAATTCAGAGATATCATAAATATGCAGGGACAATGCGTAATCATTGTTATATTTAACATTAACCTGGTTAACTTCAACATCAATTTCAACGTTTTTTGAATTGATGTGCTTTGTTAAATATGTGCATTTTACAGATATATTATTATTGTTATGTGACCCCAGAGCTAAATTACTGGCAGAAGGAGCAGTTATATCAGCGATGTTTAGTTTTTCCAGATCTTCAATACTATAACCATAGAAATCTGCTGCAGTTTTGTTTGAAACCAAAATGTTGCCTGATATGGGATCAATATAGAGAAGTATTGCCTGTGTCCCGTAGAAATTGTCTTTATTGTTATTTAATTCGGATAATAAATTTACTTTATTTTTGAGCACACTAATTTCATGCTCCATTTGTTTTCTGGTTGGTGCAGATTTCATTTAATTTTCATTTTATGGTAAACGCAGCATATACCAAGCTGGTAAATATAATAAAAAAGATGTTAAAAATAAAGAAACATGTTTACCAGATTGAATCAAATGTTATGTAAAAAATGGAATTCAATGCAGTGTTAATTAGGTAAAATTCATTACGCTGGTTATGATACAGATTTTCAGTTGCTTGGTAATAGGTATTGAAAAAAAAATGATATTTGGAATTATTTATAATATTGAGAATTTATAATTTAGTTTTAATACAAGTGAATATATGGATTTTAATCTTAAGAATAAGTATTTCATAGTTGGTGGGGCAGGTAGTGGATTTGGAAGAGCTATCTCTGAACGACTGGCATCCGAAGGTGCGCAAGTTTTGGCAGTAAGCCGGACTGAGGATAAACTTAAATCACTTTCTGTTAATTACCCCAATAATATTGATTACATATGTGGTAATATTATGAATTGTGAAGTGCAACAATTGATTTTAGAAAGGTGCTCTAAACATGAAATATATGGAGTTGTCTTTAACGCCTCTGGCCCACCTGCGGGAGGAATAAGTGATGTTAATATGGATATGTGGGATGAAGCATGGAATTCAATAGTGAGGTGGAAGATAGATTTCACATACAAATTATTACCAATTCTGAAAGAGCAGGATTCAGCCAGGTTACTTTATATTGAAAGCATTTCTGTAAAAGAACCAATTAAGAACCTGGTGCTTAGTAATGCATTAAGACCGGCAATAGTAGGGTTTGTAAAAACATTGTCGAAAGAAGTGGCACAATGTGGAGTGAACGCAAACATTCTGGCTCCGGGATATCATAGTACGTCAGCAATGGAGAGGTTGTTTTTAAAGAAATCAAACAGCGAGGGAATTTCAATACCTGAAGCAAAAGCTTTGTTTGAAAGTGAAATTCCTGCCGGAAAAATGGGAAAACCTGAAGAAATGGCTAGTATAGCATGTTGGTTATTATCACCTCTTTCACGTTATGTAACGGGGCAAACAATATCTCATGACGGTGGAATGACGAATTCGATTTTTGGGTAGGTATTTAATCAAAATTAATTCCGAGATTATAATGTTTATCGAATAAAACATTTACTTTTGTAATTTAGAATTAATATAGATAAAATTATAACTATGAAAATTAACAGATACGTTGACATATCAACGATTGACAGAGAAGCGAAAAAAGATTACATTGACCGTCATTCACCATTCGTACATTGTGAGAGTAAAGCGGTTAAAGGAGAGAAGTTTACAGTAAAAGTGAAATTAGGTGATGAGTATGTTCATCCTGATGATTTTGACCATTACATTTCATATGTTCAATTATGGAATGGCGAATTTATGTTGGGACAGGCTTCATTTTCACCGGGTGCCCTTGGAAATATGCCGGGACATGTTGAGGTGGATTTTCACATTGTACCAAACAGAAACCTTAAACTGACAGCTATGTCATTTTGCACAAAACATGGTTTATGGCAAAGTGATGAGGTACTGGTAGAGGTTGGATAATTTATCAATCAGATCTTTACAAAAGCTATAAACCCGGAGTAATCCCCCGGGCTTATAGCTTTTTTTTACCATATACTTGCCCTGTTTTCTTCAGGTATAAACAATTTGTCATCAGGACTTATGCTAAATGCCGATATAAATACATCTAAATTGAACGGAGGTACGTTTACCCTGGCATCTCCCGGACTGTGAACATCTACCTTCAACCTCCTCATCAGCTCTTTATCTCTAATGTTTTGACGCCAAACCTGGGCATAACCAATAAAAAACCTCTGATCAGAAGTAAATCCGTCTATTGGTTCTGGAATATTGCCGTTATAGGCTTTCTGCAGAGCATTATAAGCAATGTTTAAACCGCCTATATCTGCTATATTTTCTCCTAAAGTTAGTTTGCCGTCAACATGTAGTGTGTCAAGTATGGCATAATTATTATATTGATCTACCAATAATTTTGTCTTCTCTTCAAATAGCTTAGCATCTTCATCGGTCCACCAGTCATTGAGGTTTCCGTCTTTGTCGTACTTTCTACCCTGATCATCAAATCCGTGTGTCATTTCGTGACCAATAACTACACCTATTGCTCCATAATTTACTGCATCATCAGCATCTTTATTAAAGAAAGGTGGCTGTAATATTGCTGCCGGAAAAACAATTTCATTTGCTGTTGGATTATAATATGCATTTACTGTCTGTGGAGTCATTCCCCATTCATTTTTATCAACAGGTTTTCCAACTTTATTAATATCAAAATTGAACTCAAACTCTCTGGAGTTTTTAACGTTCTGAGCATAATTATCAGGTACTATTGTAAGTCCTGAATAGTCTTTCCAAACATCCGGATACCCTATTTTAACAGTAATTCTTTCAAGTTTTTCAAGAGCTTTTTGTTTTGTTTCATCACTCATCCAGTCCAGTTTATTGATTCTATCGGCAAACGATGATCTCAAATTTTCAACCAACACAAGCATGCGACTTTTTGATTCAGGTGGAAAATACTTCTCAACATATAACTGACCGATAGCTTCTCCGAGTCTGCCGGATGTATTATTTAACACCCTTTTCCACCTGGGTTGGATTTCCTGTGTGCCTGAAAGCACTTTGCCATAGAATTCAAAGTTTTGATTTACAATATCCTCATGTAGGTAATTAGCATAACTATCAAGAACGTTCCATGTTAAATATGCTTTCCAATCATCAATTTCTGTTTCCTTAAGTATTTTCCCGAATCCGGTAAAGAAATCAGGTTGAGCTACGTTGATCATTCCGGGATCAGTTAACCCAATATTATTGAAATAATTATTCCAGTCAATATCAGGAGCAACTCCGGAAAGATCACCAGCACTCATTTTGTTGAAATTAGCATTTGGATCACGTCGCTCTAGTCTGCTTTTGGATACTTTTGCAAGTTTAGTTTCTATATTTAATACTCCTTTTGCATTTTTCTCAGCCAGGGATTCATCATTACCGGTCAACATAAACATCTTCTTTAAGTGGTCTTCATATTCAGTTCTTAGTTTCCTGCTTCCTTCATCATCATTTATGTAGTAATCAACGTCAGGAAGACCAAGACCTCCCTGATAAATATTAGCAATATTCATTGAACTGTTTTCCTGATCTGCTTCTGAGAAAACATAGAATACAGGATTAATTCCAGTTTTGTGCAGTTTTGCAATGTAATTTTGAATGTCCTTTTTTGAAGCTAAAACTGAAATCTCTTCCAGATCTTTTGATATTGGTGCAAGTCCGGCATTTTCGATAGCAATCGTATCCATACCACTATTGTAAAGATCACGTATTTTTTGTGCAACACTTCCATTCTCAATATCTTTTTTTTCCGCAACTTCTTCAATTAGCGAACGGAGCTGTTTCTGATTGCTTTCATATAATTCAGTAAACGCACCATATTGACTATACTCAGCCGGTATCTCATTATTTTTCATCCATTGTCCGTTAACATATTTGAAAAAATCATCTCCCGGTTCAATGGTAATATCCATATTTTCAGTTAATATAGCTGGCGTTATTTCCATAGATTCTTCTTTTTGATGGTTACAACATGCTGATAGCATGGAAGCAACAATAATGGTTGTTATAATTAATGAATATAAGCTTCTCATAATGTATTCTTTTCAAGTTTTATTCTAACGACTACAATTTCCGGATAAACAAATTTGTGGCAAAGGTAAAAATTGCCTTTAAACAGACTCATAATTTGAATCAAATGTTTAAATTCTAATCCCAATAGATGGGTAAGTAATTTATTAGTAGCATATTACTGGTATGGACAGCCAAATAAAAACAGATGCATATAAATTATGATATATTTGCATTTTTACTTTGGAATTTGAAGGCTGTTATTTTTACTTTACTATTGAACTTAATTCTTACCAATTGCCTGTTATTTGGTCAGGATAGTAATGACTGGAAACTTGTTAAGAATCCCTGTGGTATAAATGTGTATGTACAGAAGCAGTGTAATATTGATATAAAAAAAGTAAAAGTTGTTGCAAAGGCAAATGCTAATTTGTCAGAAGTTGTTTCAGTTATTAAAGATGCAGAAAATCATAAAAATTGGGTGTTTTTAAACAAAGAAGCTTTTTTTGTGGAAGAAACAGATGATTTTAACTGGAAGTATTATGGACAAATTGATTCTCCCTGGCCGGTAAGTAACAGAGATTTTATAACTAATGTTAAACTGGTTCAGGATACATCAGATTTTACTATTACAATTTCATCAAAATCTGCTCCTGATTTCCTTCCGGAAAAAGATGGATTTGTCAGAATTCCTTATATAGATTCAAGGTGGACTATCTATCCAATTAACACAGATTCGGTTGAGATCTCATTTGAGCTTGCAGCTGATATTGGAGGAAAGGTTCCTGCCTGGCTGGTAAATCTTGCAGTAACAAAAGGTCCGCTGTTAACAATGAGAGGATTACTGGGTGAACTTAATGAGGATAGAAAAAACGAAATACCGGACTACATTGTTGACTTATAGTTAACTTATGTAGTTCAGAAAACAATTAAAAGTCTATCTCAAGGTTGAGCTGGTCTTTTAGCTTCAGTATTCCAGGATATTTTTTTGTCATTTCCGTAAATTTCTCACGGTCTGTATAAGTTTTTTTTTGTTCATTTTTGGCCAGTACAATGGCATTTAGAGTTACCTGATTGTTATTTAGTTCACTTTTAAGGAATTCAAGTAATGCAGTAACTGACAGTATATCTTTTGAAATTAATGGAGAATCTACCTTATATTCTATAGCAAAATTATCTGTCAATGTTGGCTCATATTTCCCGATAGCATTGGCAAAACTCGGTGATTTCTCCATGTATGATTCAACAAACGATTTCCAGACCTCAATTAACTCATTTTGTGTGAATTCAGTTTTGATTACAGCTTCCGGCTCACCCTCATCTTCATTTTTTTTCTTTTTCAAAGCTTCGAGGCTTTGCTTAATAGAAATATTTTTTATGGTTCGACCACTTCCTGTTTCCTTCGAAACAACTTTTACCTGTGGTTTATCTTCCTTTACAATTGCTGATTTTTCTGAATTCGAATCCCTTAAAGGCAATTTCTCGGAATCAGCTTTTTCTGGTGCCGGAATATTCTTCTCTTTGTTTTGATTTTTAGACTCCGTATCAGTATATGATAGCTTCTTTTCGGAAACTTTAACCTCTTCAGGTTTATGTTTGCTTAAAAATGGTGTTTTTGCAATTTTCGATTCATTAGATAGCTCACTTAACTCCAGTAAGGCAATCTCAATATGAAGTCTTTTATTGCTGCTTCCTTTGTAGCTTAAATCATATTTATTGCATATTTTTAGTGATTCAAGAATAAATTCGGTGCTACAGGAGTCGGCCTGGTTTAGATATTTATCTTTTAAAGAACCACTTGCATGCATCAATTTAATCGTTGCAGGATTCTTAAGTACAAGTAATGTCCGAAGATGTTCTGATAACCCAATAATAAAATGCTGCCCGTCGAAACCATTTTCAATTATTTCATTATAAACCAACAATAATCCTGAAATATCTCTGTTAACCAGCTTGTTGGTTATTTCGAAGTAATAATCATAATCAAGAATATTCAGGTTTTCGATTACATTTTTGTATGTAATTCTATTACCGCTATAACTTACAATCTGATCGAATGTACTTAATGCATCTCTAAGTGCACCATCAGCTTTTTGAGCGATAATATGTCTGGCTTCAATTTCGGTCTCAATATTTTCCTGTTCAGCTACGTATCCCAGATAACCTGCGATATCCTCAACCTGTATCCTTTTAAAATCAAATATCTGACATCTCGATAAGATAGTTGGTATAATTTTATGCTTTTCAGTAGTAGCAAGTATAAATTTGGCATATGACGGCGGTTCTTCAAGAGTTTTAAGGAATGCATTAAATGCAGCCTGAGAAAGCATGTGTACCTCATCTATAATATAAACTTTGAATTTACCAACTTGTGGTGGTATTCTTACCTGTTCAACCAGGTGCCTGATATCATCAACTGAATTATTCGATGCAGCATCCAGTTCATGAATATTAAATGATGCATTATTATTAAACGATGTACAGGATTCACAAGTATCACATGGTTCCATTTCGGGAGTAGGATTCTCACAGTTTATTGTTTTGGCAAGAATACGGGCACATGTAGTTTTACCCACTCCTCTCGGTCCTGTGAATAAAAATGCCTGGGCTAGTTGATTATTTTTAATCGCATTTTGAAGTGTCGATGTTATAGATTCCTGACCAACAACCTGGTGAAAGGTAGCAGGACGGTATTTTCTGGCCGATACAATAAAATTATCCATTCTTATTACTTAAATATGATTCAAAAATAATGATTTTTTATTCTTTAAAGCCCATGTAATTATTGATGATAAAAATCTGGAATTACTAAATTCATTGATAATCATGGTTTATTATCCATTATTGAAAGATAATTATTTCTGTTAAAAACCTCAGTATTATTCATGATTTG
>JANQGJ010000031.1 GCA_028277395.1 Bacteroidales bacterium
TCTCGGTTGGTGTGATATTTTTCGCTCATGGGTATTTCATCTGTATAAAATTAGTTAAATATTTAAATTTCAATTAATTAAAAAACAAGCTTAAGAGAACGTGAGTTCGATGTAAGAAAAAGAAGTTTTTTCTAAAAGAAACGAGGTTTTTGATTATATTTAAGTTTCTGAAATTTAAATACATAAACAAAAAACCTCGTAATCTTATGGACTCTAAAATTACCGAAATTTTCTATCTGGTTGATGAATTTTGCAAAGAATTTGAACAAGCAAAGCAGGGACACATCCTTAGCGAAGAAACCTCTTTAAAACGCAGGAAACGTAAATTTACAATGTCAGACAGTGAGGTGATTACCATTGTAATCTTGTTCCATCAAAAGCAATACCGTTGTCTTAAGCATTTTTATATCATGTACGTGCAGAAACATATGCAATCCGATTTCCCTAAAACTGTGTCTTACAACCGCTTTGTAGAATTACAGCAAAAAGCATTAATGCCTATGGCAATGTTTCTCCAACTATGTTGTCTTGGCCAATGTACTGGTATTTCATTTATTGATTCAACCCCAATTCGGGTTTGTCATATAAAACGAGAGTTTCAACACAAAACCTTTAAGGGGCTTGCCTCAAAAGGACAGTGTTCAATGGGATGGTTCTTTGGATTCAAACTACACATCGTAATAAATGACAAAGGTGAAATTCTGGACTTTCTTTTTACACAGGGCAATGTCGATGACCGGGAACCATTGAAAAACAAAACATTCCATGACAAAATCTTCGGAAAATTGATAGGAGACAAAGGATACATATCCAAAACATTGTTTGATGAACTGTTTATTGATGGCATTCATCTAATCACAAAGATTCGTAAAAATATGAAGAATTCGCTAATGTTGCTCCAGGATAAGATCCTACTTAGAAAAAGAGCTCTAATTGAGACTGTTAACGACGAACTTAAAAACATTTGTCAAATAGAACATACAAGGCATCGTAGTTTTGAGAATTTCTTAACTAACTTGCTATCAGGATTAATTGCTTATTCTTTTATGCCTAAAAAACCTACAATTAATTTGGACGAAATTATTGATCAAGATACTTTCTATCCTTGTCATTAGATCGAACTCACGTTAATTATGATGGTATGCAGGTAAGGGACCTGATAAATAACGAATATATTGGTACCGAAGGGAGAGTGTTCTGGGATGGATTTAGTGATAATGGATCAAAAGCGCCGGTTGGTATATATATCTTTTATATAGAAGTTTATAATACCAACGGCATAGTTAAGTCTTTTAAAAAGACAGGTGTTTTGGCGACCTATTTTAAATAAAAATAGCTAACCCACAAATGTAAGTTAGCTATTTGTAATTTCTTAATTATAGATTATTTCCTCAATACAATTTTTTGAGATATTGATCGTATTCCATCGGTAACAGTTATATTATAAATACCTGCAGAATGCTCACTTATATTTATGTCCTGCAATGTCCTTCCTGATACTATGATATTATCCTGTTTATAAACTACCTTTCCTGAAACATTGGTAACGTTAATTGCTAACGGCTTATTTGCCTCACCTGTAAGCTCTATATTGAAAAAACCATCAGAAGGATTAGGGTAAATTGTCATGTCAACAGAACTTAGTTCGTTTATACCGGTGCAGTCAATAAACTCTATTGAAACAGATCCATTGCCTACACAACCAGCCTGGTTTGTAACTTCAACAGAGTATTCAGTTACACCAATACCATGTCCTGTTGTATCAGCAACTATTGTTCTGGTTGTTTGATTTGTTGACCAGAGATATTCTGATCCAGGATTTCCGGCATCCAGTGTGATATCTGCCCCACCACAAATTATTGTATCAGCACCCAGTTCCACAACAGGAATTTGTGCAAAATTAAGAGTTAACGAGTCGTAAGTTTGACAACCGTATTGATTTGTTACTTTAACCCAAAAGAAGGTTGGTCCGGATCCTGTAGCCATTATTTTTTGGGTAGTATCTCCGGTTGACCATTGATAGGTTGCTCCAGGATTACCTGCATCAAGTTCATATTGATCAATGTTACAAAGTGTTTGGTAACCTCCAAGATCTACATCTGGTGGTAAATAAACCGAAACTAATACTGATTCTTCAATGGTAATAGTACCATCATACACAGATACAATATATTCTGTGTTTTGATATGGATCAACGACAGGATTTGGGATATCAGAACTAAATCCTTCCGGAATAGAAGTCCAGGAGTATGTGTACGTACCACTTCCACCTGAAACATTTGCTTCAAGTTGCGATGATTCTCCAGTACATATTGCATCAGGATCAGCAGATACTGTTAAATCAATATCTGTTACATGTAATGTAAAGCTTACATTATATGATGGATTTTCCAGATCGTTGGTTATAAATCCCACAATATCGCTGTATGATCCCTGACTCATGCCGGCAGCATCAAAAGTAACGGTAACCAATAAAGAATCTCCCGGAGGAACAATACCTTCATCAGGATCTAAAGTAAGCCAGCCTGGTAGTGCAAGCATGTAGTCTTCAACTTCGCCATATTGTGTGTCGCCATATGCGTTTAGTGAACCACTTCCGGATAATCTTACCCTCATTCCGGTAAGTCCTTGTGTATTTTGAGTTGAAAAATCGATAGTACCCCGGAAAACCCCATCATTATCATCATCTGTAAGATTAATTGGTTGTTCATCAAACCTGCCATTGTTGTTATAGTCTATCCATACCTTACACTGATCTTCTTTGTAATGGTTTTTAGTAATAACTTCAATTGGAGTGATTTCATGATCGCCAATAGTAATTATCTGACTGGAATAATCGGAATAGTAATCACATGCAGAAGTATTTGAGAAATCACCTATTATTACGCTGTGAATATATTCATCACCACCACCTTTGGCAATTTCATATGAATGCTCAGGTATAATGCCAAAAAATGGTGAAATTGAAAAGTCCAGATCCAGCACCCCGGTATTTCTTATTTTCATTATCTGAGTATCTGTCTGATCCGGGTAAATAATTGCAGTATAGCTTTCCGGGATTATTTCAATTGTTGATGATCCGAACTGAGTTTCTGTTGTTGGGCCATCTGATTCAGTATCACCGCTATACATTGCAGTTACTTTATATGTATAATAACCATATTCTGTAAGCTGATCAACATAAGTGTTTTCTGTTGTTGTTGAAATAAATTCATCATCACGGTAAATAACAAAGTGCTCAAACCCTGTTGTTCCGTTAAATTCCCATTCAAGAGAGCATTCTCCGGTTTCCTGATCTGTGACAGCAGTTAAACCAAAAGGTGCAACAACATTTATTGTTTCAAAAACTGAAACATAAGTCATTGCAGAACCGGTACGGTTATCTGTCCAGCAGGGATAAACTTTACCATCGCTTGCATGGATGGCGAGGTAATCGCCAAAATATCCACTGGCAAGCCCTGGTATAGGTGATGGAGTAAATGCAACATCACTAACTTTAAAATCTTCCCAGGTTTCACCACCGTTATTAGAAACTGCTACCCATGCTTCTGCCTGGTTTGGGGCTGTATTTCTGTTATCATAAAAAATTGTACTTATAATTCCTGTAGATGCATCACAGGTAATCCATGGAAGATAATGTGCTTTACCTTGTCCAATAGGGTCCTGATTTACCCTGATGGGATCTCCAAAAGTAAGACCACCATCAACAGACTTAATCATGTAAATATCTCTGTCGCTTCCGGTATTAACTCCCGGCACACCAATATTTGTCCAGACAACATAAATATTTCCACTGTTTGGACCGTTGCTTACGTCAACTGCCATACAAGGGAATGAGTTTACACGCATATTCTGTGGCACTTCTGAGTTTCGGATCCCTTTTATGTTATCAATTATACGATATGAAGGTTCCCATGTTTCTCCTCCATCAAGAGATCTTGCAAATCCAATTGCCTTTTCATCCTGAGGCCATCCATCATAAATTGTCCAAACTGCATAAACTTCACCATTTGGCCCGGTACTAAGGTTTACACCCTGACTATGGCTTCCTGCACTAACTCCCTGGCTAAGAATTATTTTAGCATCCCATGTTTCTCCATTGTCGGTTGATCTTTTTACAACAACATGATTGTTTGCATTTCCTCCAAAATCTGTCCATGCATCATATAGATAATTTTCATAAGGACTTCCTGCTTTGGCATCAATCCAAAGATGATTTTTATCCGCCAGGTCATTCCAGCCGGTTCCGGGTTTTGGTGCAACCTGAACTTTTGTCCATGTATTTCCATTATCATCAGAATAAGAAATATCCTGACCACTACCTGAACTAATATATCCAATATACCATCTGCCATCTGTACCAATACACACAGCCGGGTCTCCCCCATTATTTCCATTTGGAGCCTGAATACTTCCACTCCATGTATCAGCAAAATCGAATGTATATAAATAATCAGAACCATATACAGTTCCACCATTTGCCGGGGTGGAATTATTTGAATTAACCGCTACCAGGTTGTTATTTGGGTCAATAAAAATCGAGTTTTCACTTTGTGTTGAAGGTTCTGAAGTAACGGGTACATCGGGTGAATTTTCGAAACGTACCGTTCTGGAATTAATGTTACTTCCTGTATAAATTGCTTTGGGTACTTCTACATCAGGATTTAAGACGGCAAGACCTTCTTTGGCCATTCTTTTCCAATATCCGTTATTGTCGATCCTGGTATCAACTTTTGCCCTTCGTTCACGTTTACTATCCGATGAATCACTGATAGCCCAGTTTGCTACAGTAAATACCAGAACTGCAGCGATGATTAAGAATAAAAATTTGCGCATAGTTTTAGTTTATTTGATATGTCAGTATTATGACAGAAAGATAATGTGATAAGTTGTACCTGCCACTAATATCCTCCAATTCTAAACAGGAAACCAGTTTGGAATCGGCGCAAATGTATAAAAATATAGTTTAAATATACTCCCTGGCTTCAACTTCTCCCAAAATAAGTCTCAGTCCGTTCATTGCCAAAGCTCTCATTTCATCTTCGCCCGGATAAACATGTACGGGAGCCATTCTGTGTATGTAGGAAATTAACTGGTTAACAAAATACTTGTCATGTGCAATGCCACCTGTAATTAATATACCATCAACATCTGACTGCAATATTGCAACCATACCACCAACTTCTTTGGCAATCTGGTAAGCCATACCATCGTATACATACTTTGCTTTTTCATCTCCTTTAAGAATACGCTGTTCAACTTCATAAGCACTGTTAGTACCAAGGTATGCTACTAATCCTCCACCTCCAACAATCATTTTCATGATTTCTTTTTCAGTGTATTTTCCACTGAAGCATAATCGTACAAGATCACCCACCGGAAGAGATCCTGTTCGTTCAGGTGAAAATGGTCCGTCTCCGTCAAGTCCCTGATTAACATCAACAACCCTGCCTTTTTTATGTGCCCCAACAGTAATTCCGCCTCCAAGATGAATAACAATAAGATTAAGTTCTTCATATTTCTTCATTATGGATTTGGCATGTTCGCGTGCAACAGCTTTTTGATTCAGAGCATGGAAAATGGAGCGACGTGGTAATAATGGATGTCCCGATAATCTCGCAAGTTCATCAAGTTCATCAACAACAACAGGATTACTGATGTATGCTTTTGCCTCCGGCAAAGAATTTGCCAGATCCAAAGAAATTAAACCTCCCAGGTTACTTGCATGTTCTCCATAGATGCAGCTTTCAAGATCATGAACCATCCTGTCGTTTACCTCAATTATACCAGATTCAACAGGCTTGAGCAATCCACCACGTCCCATAACCACTTTAATCTGACTTAAAGGGATTTCAGCGTTTTCAAGCTCTTTAAGAATAAGCTCCTTTCTGAAATTAAACTGGTCGGTAACTCTGTCAAAAGGAGCTAACTCTTCGGTTGTATGACGCAATGTTTGAATAAAAACCGGGCTTGTATCAGCATACACCGCTATTTTAGTGGATGTTGAGCCCGGGTTTATTGCTAGTATATATACGGTCTCCATTTATTGAAACTCGTGGTTTTTTGTAAAAGTAACTATTATTAAGTAATTGCAGCAGCAAGTGCTATGGATAAAAACTTACTTTTTTCAGTATCGCCTCTGGAAGTAAGTACAATTGGTACCTTTGCCCCCATTATGACTGCTGCTGATGTAGCTCCTCCAAGAAAGTTCAGCGATTTATATAATATATTAGCTCCGTTAATATCCGGGGCAAGGATTAAGTCTGCATCACCGGCAACATCACTTACAATATGTTTCAATTCAGCTGCTTCTTTTGAAATAGCTCCGTCAAGAGCCAGAGGACCGTCAATAATACAACCTTTTATCTGCTTTCGGTAATTCATCATAGAAATGGTAGCAGCATGCATTGTTGCTTCCATTTTTGGATTGATAGTTTCAACAGAACCAATAATCGCAACTTTTGGATTTTTATTGTTAAGTCCGTGGAATACTTTCACAGCATTTTTTATGATATCAATTTTTTCCTCAAGACCCGGATCAACATTCATTGCTGCATCTGTTACTGCCAAAAGCTTATGGTAATAAGGTGTTTCAAACAAAGCCACGTGGCTGAGCAGAGAACCGGTACGTAAACCAAATTCTTTATTTAATACAGCTTTTAATAGTAAGCCTGAACTAACCAAACCTTTCATCAGGATTTCTGCTTTTCCTTCTCCGATCAATTTAGTTGCTTCAAGTGATGCTTCATATGCATCGGTAACATTTATTACTTCAATATTATCCAGATTGAATCCAATTTCTTCGGAAATTCTGCGTATTTCGGTTTCGTTTCCAACAAGAACAGGTTCAATTATTCCTTCTGATGAGGCATTTGCAATTGCCTCTAATACATGATAGTCACCTGCAGCTGCAACAGCAATTTTTCTTCTCCGCTTATTTTTAGCAAGCTTAACCAGGTATGACAGATTTTCAATCATCTTATTTATACTTCGATTAAATATTTATAATTAATGTCAGCATGTATAGATCTAATTATACATGATCACAAATTTTTTGCAAAACTACAATTAAAAGTGCACAATCAGACCCAATTTTACGTTAATTGGATTGCCCGGAGTAAAGTTTGTTTCCAATATTTTCTTCGTTTAGTTTTTAAACCTTGATTCAGTGTCGAATTGGCATTATTCTGACAGATATTTATTAGGTTTTCAGCGTTCTTAATAATTGTTATTTATCCTAATTTATATCCAATCCTAATATTGATAAGGTTATATTTCAGTACTACAATTGTTTTTTTAAGTATTTTGTGGAATTATTTGAATCAATAAATTAAGTTCGTATTAAATATGAAAAAGAGGATATTATTTGTTTGTTTAGGCAATATTTGCCGGTCGCCAAGTGCCGAAGCTGTGTTCAAAGGATTAGTTGATGCCAAAAATGAAACTAGTTTGTATGAAATAGATTCTGCCGGAACATATGGCTATCATGAGGGAGAAAGTGCCGATAGGCGGATGCAGTCACACGCTGTTAAAAGAGGTTATAACCTAACTTCCATTTCACGACCTTTTAATCCAGGTGTTGATTGGGACAGTTTCGATTATATAGTTGGAATGGATGATTCAAATATGCAAAATCTAAAAAATATGGCTCGTAATCCAGATGATTTGAAAAAACTACATAAAATGACAGATTTTTCAAAGAGCTATGATTATCAGGAAGTTCCTGATCCATATTATGGTGGTGAAAAGGGATTTGAACTTGTGCTGGATTTGCTTGAAGATGCCAGCGACGGATTATATGATTTCATTAACAATAAATAATATAGTCCGTCATTGTGCCAGATTACATTTTTTCGAAATCTGATTTTTGTGCTCCACAAACCGGACAAATCCAGTCATCGGGAATATCTTCAAATGGTGTACCAGGTGCAATTCCTCCATCTGGATCACCTTCTGTCGGATCATAAATATGATCACAAACCATACACTGATATTTTGGTCCCAGATCGGAGTTTTTATTATTATCAACTTCTTCAGCAGGTGCAATATATGTAGGTGCATTTTTTGGAGCCTTTCCTTTTTTTACGTTCCTGTAATAATCATATGTAAGTGGTTTGCCGACTTCATCGGTCAATACACTTTCAGTGATTTCTCCAATAAATAATATGTGAGTTCCTACATCAAACTGTTTAACAAGATTACATTCAAACCATGCTATTGCTTCACCTGTGTAAACAGGAGCCCCGTTATTACCATATTTAAATTCTATATTATCAAATTTGCTAATCTCTTTTCCGCTTTTATAACCAAATAATCCAATTGTTTCCGATGAAGTTTGTTCTTTTAGTACAGATATTGAGAAGACTTTGGTTTCATTTATTAGTTCAGATGTATAGTTGTCTTTATTGCATGCAATTGCAATTTGCGGAGGCTCAGCAGTTACCTGAAATGCAGTGTTAGCTATATAGCCACTGTTTTTGGTACTATTTCCGGAGCTAACTACATACAACCCATATGTTAATTTGAAAAATGCTTCAGTGTTCATTGTGTTTATTTTATAGTATGATTCAAAACTACAAAAATAAATATCAGTAAAAATCCGTTATCGTTAACTAATATGTTATTAATTTGCATTTAAATAATTAAAATGCGTAATTGTAATAGAATTAATATTGTTGTGGTTTTGATGTTTGTAGTTTTGTTTTCCATTAGCATGGTAAGCTGCAAATCGAAAAAAATTATAACAAAACCGGAACCTGAAAAAGTAAATACTGCAAATCAGGAAGGTACCACTGTAGAATATGAAGAAGCTGTTAAGCGACATTTTGATATGCAAAGTGACAGAACCAAAAGAATGATGGTTAGTTCTGATAAAAACAGGAAAAGGAAAAATTCAGGTAGAAGCAGGAAATGGTATGATCAGCTTTTTAACAATAGTTGTTTTAGGAATTCGAAAATGGTAAAAACAGGTCATTCACATTCCACAATAACAAAAAGGCCATCCTGTTTTGTAAAAGAATAGAAAAGGCGGGTTAGCCAATAATCATTGAGAAATATGAAAAGAATAATAATAACAACAATCGCCCTGATGCTTTATGCTACAAGTTTCGCACAGCTTGGTGAATTGCTGAATTTCAACAGTGGCGGAATGGTGAATGTAAACTGGAATATTTCCAAACCCACAGGAAATACTAAAGATTTCATACAAAACACATCATTCACCGGAATAAGTATTGATTATCGTCATTGTTATAAGTACAACATAGTAATTGGAGCAAGAACAGGATGGAACAGGTTATATGAAAATAAGGGATTAACAAATATTGAAAATGGTCAGACCTCTGTTTATAACCGACTGGAAAATAAAATAAACGCCTTCCCGATATTATTGGCTGTTGACTATATGGTTGACAGTGATAAATTTATCCCGTATGCCGGACTTGGTATTGGAGGGTATTTCATAAATTCTTCAGTTTCAACTAATACGGGCACTGAGAGTACTAATTCTTTTCATTTTGGAGTTTCACCTGAAGTTGGAATAACTATTCCATTTATAATTAGTAATTTTGGATTAAACCTGAGTACACGTTACAACTTTGCTTTGAAAACGTCAAAAACCGACAATTTTACATGGTTTGATTTTAACATTGGTCTTTCATTCATGTACTAAATTTCTGCACTATGACTACTAAAATATTGACTTCTTTTGTATTACTTTCACTGATGCTTTTAATTACCCCTGCATGTAAAAAAGGCTCTGTAAATCCAAATATTCCACGGGTAGTTATTAATGTAACGATTGACCCAAATTCAACTATTTATCAGGAACTCAATACTCCGGGAGGCTGGCTGTATCTTGATGAGCAACCAGGTATATATATTCCTTATGGTAGCAGAGGTGTTATTGTATACAGATTAAGCATGACCGAATTCAAAGCATATGAACGTCAGTCACCGGATTATCCCTTTCAGTGCTGTGAGGAAACCAAAGAAAATTGCCCCAAGCTTGTTGTTGGAGGAAATTATCCGTTTGTAAAGGACACTTGCAATGGCAACCTGTACCAGCTTCTTGACGGTTCACTTTTTGAGGGCGAAGGTAATTATCCGTTAATTGAATATAATGCAATGTATGATGGTGCATTGTTACATGTATTTAATTAAAAGTATAATCTTTCGTTAATTCATCTTATATCATGTTTCCTGATTAGATTCAATTATTATATTTGTTCTGATTGATCGATTTTAAATTATGAAAAACAAACCTATTTCACACTTTGCAATTACACGTTTTATTAATGAACAAACTATTGGAGGAGTAATTCTTATTATTACAACAATAGTTGCACTTTACTGGTCGAACTCATCTTTTCATGAAAGTTATCATAACCTGTGGCACAATTTTAAGGTAGGATTTGTATGGGGGAAAATAGATATGGTTGGATCCCTTCACCACTGGATAAATGATGGTTTGATGGCTATTTTCTTTTTTACTGTAGGTCTTGAAATTAAAAGAGAGATAATGGGGGGCGAACTCAACTCAGTAAAAAAAGCCACATTGCCCATATTTGCAGCAATTGGAGGCATGATAGTACCTGCAATACTATATGCTGTTGTTTCAATCAATAATCCCGAATACATCAATGGATGGGGTATTCCAATGGCAACAGATATAGCTTTTGCGTTGGGCCTTATGGCAATGTTTGGTAAAAGAGTTAATATAAACCTGAAGATATTTTTAACAGCACTTGCTATTGCTGATGACCTTGGAGCTGTTCTGGTAATCGCATTTTTCTATACTGAAACAATTGTTTATACTGAGCTTATAACAGCAAGTATCTTTATGAGTGTCCTTATTGCTGCAAATTTTGCAGGTGTCAGACGAACATTGTTTTACGCCATTGTTGGATTTTCGGGTGTATGGGTAGCTTTTATGCTATCCGGAGTTCATGCTACAATTGCAGGTGTACTGATTGCATTTACTATCCCTGCCCGTACTAAAATAGATGAAGATATTTTCATGACAAAACTTAGCAGTTACATAACAAGTTTTAAAAAAGAACCACCAACAGAAAACAATCTTCTTTCTAATAAGCAGGTTGACATACTTTCGGATATTGAGAAATTGAATGATATGGCTCATACTCCCCTGCAAAAACTTGAACATGCATTACATCCAATAATCACTTTCTTTATATTACCTGTTTTTGCTTTATGTAATGCCGGCGTACATATTGATGGCAGTATTTTTAATATGTTAAATCACCCTGTTTCAATAGGAATCATTGTTGGATTACTATTTGGTAAATTTATCGGGATATCTGTTTTTTCACGCATTGTGGTAAAACTAAAATTAGCAACCTTACCCAACGGAGTAAACTGGATGCAAATATATGGGGCTGCTTTTTTAGCAGGAATAGGATTTACCATGTCGATGTTTATTTCTGAACTGGCATTTACTTCAAAATCCAATGTGGAAATTGCCAAAGTAGGAATAATGACTGCGTCATTAATATCTGCCATTGTTGGAATGGTCCTATTGAGCATAAGCCTGCCGCGAAAAGGTAAACAGTAAGAAGATTGTATATCTGAAATAGTTAAATATATTTTTGAGTTACAATCTTCTTACAGAAACTACTTCGTATGAATCAGTTTCCCTGTTTCAGTATGATTTCCTGTTGTGATCTTATAGAAGTATGTTCCTGGATTAATGAAACCTATGTTTTCATCAGTACTGATTCTAATGTAATTTTCCGACTCGTTAATAGTTTCCTCCATGTTGTAGATCAGTTTCCCCAGAATATCAAAGATCTGAATTGATATTTTATCTGAGTCTGCTTTATCAATAGCAAAAGTAATCTGATCCTGAAACGGATTCGGAAATACCCTAACATGTTCATTGGTATTTACATCAATAACAGTAAGAAGGTCGCTGTCAATGGCAATGATTTCAGTATAAGATTCAAGATTTGTTGTAACGATCATTTCATCAGCTAATAACGAACCTTTACTTGTTGGTACAGGACACATAATGTTTAACGTTAATGTGTCATAACCGGTTAATTCATAAGGTAATTCCGGCATTGATTCAACATACCAGGGAAATAAAGCCCCTTCTTCCGTAATAGTGTTTATATACACTTTATCTTCTGTTAGATTTACAATGTCTAAAGGAATACCATTCGTCATCTGCTCCGAATTCAGGAATATTACGGAATCCGGATTAAAGGTAATTTCATCAAACGGGAAATAAATATTTCGGAAAACAAAAGGATCATGTTCACCAATATATGGTTGTTTGGCATTCCTGCCTGACTGATCAGCAGCGTAGATGTAGTAAGAAACAGTATCGCTTGGCATAACTCCTGAAACCGTGCCTGTATACTTGTTACCGGTCTCCAATTCCATAATTACAGAAGTAAAGTCCCCACCGTTAATTTTGTAATATAATAAAACAGAATCACTATAAATGGGAAATCCGCTATGAGCAGTTATGTATGCTGAGATATCGTATTCAGGATGATAAGCAACAGTACCGAGAGTTGGCATATGATCAATATATAACATTCCGATATCTGCTATACCTTTTGTGCGGCAATGTAGTGCATCAGTGTTTAGCCATCCCGTATGGTTGATCCCGATAATATCATAACCGGGCATTGCCTCTTCATAGGATTCAATTGCTTCGTCATCCCACTGACTTCCCGTTAAGGGTACAAATACTTTATTATTCAAAATAAGGGAGTTTGTATATGGAGTGTAAGGATATGTTCCCGGTGTATAAACTCTGTAAACTTCATAAGGTTTGCCGTATGAACTGAGTGTGTTTGCAAAATAATTGGCTACATACTCATAGTCATCATACCTGTTATCCGTTTCCGGTACCTGGCCAATTAATATTTTTCCAGGAGATAGATATTTACCCCAACAATCAATATGCTTAATTGCCTCACCAAGAGGGTCAATTGTTACTTCATAGTTTGAATTTCCAAGATAATCGTTGATAAAATCTGCAATTTCAACAGTTGTATAGTTAGTGTTTTCCTCCCAGATCAAATCTGTGGATGCTGCAATACCCATTCCTGTGGTCATATAATTACCACCTGCAGTAAACAGGTCCATTCCATAAAGGTCAACATCAAGATATTCTGCCATTTCTATCGGTATATCATCGTCGTGAGGTCGAGGCCGGTTATATTTGAAGTTTACAATTCCGGGCTCATCATTTCCATCAAAAATAAACCAGGGTCCGTAATCTCTTGTCCAGTAACTATCAATCTGGGAAATCAGAAAATCGCAATTATCGAGATTTACACCATTATTCGTGAATAAGGTAATTACAGTTTGTTGTTCTGTTGCACTTCCTACAATGGTTAGAACATTTACGTCTTCAGCCATTTCTCTTATTAATTCATAGGGAATGCCAAACCCGCCATAATTAGAAGCATATGAAATCAATACGCCCTGCATTTCATCGTATTCAGCTACATTTCTGATGTTTCCTTCAGGAGGATCGGTTGGATAAAAATTCCGTGACTGTGTCAACGGCTTATTCATTTCCTCTTTTGAGAGGTATTTTAACTTCCTGTATTCAGGTACAGTTTGTGCGGTAATTGAACCAAAAGCAATGAATAATACTATCGTTGATAAAAAAATCTTTGTTTTCATATGGTCCCGAATATTGTATTTTTTTAATTATAATGTGACAAATTTATGAAGTTGGATACTGTTTTGCAACTAAACACTAATACTTAACAAATATTTCTAATTCAATAATCTAAATAAACTAATCACATACAGTAACTTTTCTGGTTTAAATTTAATGACTAATCCGTAAGTCTTACTTTTTCAGTTATTTCTTTTATTTGTATTATTTTTGCAACATAAATAAAATATACTGAGATGATACTTCTGGAAAATATGCTTCTTACACACTATACCGGATGGATTGGCACACCGGAAATTATAATTATTGTTGTTATTATACTTTTGTTATTTGGCGGAAAAAAAATACCAGAACTAATGAGAGGCCTGGGCAAGGGTGTAAAAGAATTTAAAGATGGTGTTGGTGAGGATGGTAAATCAGATAGCACAGGGTCCGAAAAGGAAGAGAAGAAATAATTCTCCTATTGCATGTCAATAAGTTCCCTGTAGATATTATATCTCTCTATGATTTCTTCAACAAAATTGAACGTTTCATTTCCACGTACATAGCCATTATATACAACAGGATCGTGGTAGTATTCTTTTTCAGAAAGGTTTAAAATACAGCTGTCAACATTATTAGTCCATATATTTGGGTTCTTTCCGTGTTTAATTGCGAGTCTTCTGGCATCCAGCACATGACCAAGACCACAATTGTAAGATGCAAGTAAAAACTTAATTTGCTCGGTAGAGTCGGTAATTTCCCGAGGTAATTGATTTGATATATAAATAAGATGTCTGGTTCCGGCATTAAGTTGTTCTGCTGCACCGGCTGTGCTGTCAAGATTATATTTTTCCATTACTCCGGGCATTAACTGCATCAATCCATATGCACCGGCCCATGATTTTACATTAGGTTTAAATCCGGATTCCTGATATACAAGTGATGCAAGAAGTCTCCAGTCCCATCCTAATGTCATTGCTGCATCTTTTATTTCATCATCAAACGGCGAAAGCTTCCCTCCTGTGTAGGAGTTATACCTGCTTTTTACAATTTTCCCGGATCGGATATTCTTAAAGTACTTATTGTAAAGTAACCTTGACTGTAATGTTTTGTTAAACTTCTTTAACCATACATTTAAAGTATCAATGAGCCCGGTTTGTCCTTTTTTTGCAGCCCATGCTATTTTCTGAGGAAAACTCAATGCAGTTTTTACATCAATATTTCTATAATATCTGGCATTTACTTTTGCTACATGTTCGTCAGCTACTGTATAATCAATTTCTGAATTTGCCACAGCAGTAATGAGTTCTTCAATTTCCCTGTCATCACTAATTATGTTGATGGTATCGGCAATTTCATCACTTAATGAGTTTAATCTTTTGGAAAAAACAGTACCTGCCTGAACATTAATATTGCAACCCGCCAACTGAAGATGGTTTCGTAATAAATGGGACTCGATCTCATCAGCAGTTTTCATTTTCTCAAAACCATCGGGTTTACGCTGAACTAATACCTGCCTTGTTGTGAAAATTGGAAGAGTAAATGAAAACTGATTATTTCTTTCATTTGTAACAGTTAATCCCATTGCCAGCAGATCAACTGTACCGTTATTTAGCATTTCTATGCTTTTATTCATATTTGATTCTACAACAAGCTCCAGTTCAATATTTAAATACCTGGTAAAATCCTTAAGTAATTCGTATTGATAACCAATAGGTTCTCCTCTATAGATAAGGTAACTTACAGAACCATAATCAGTAACAGCCTTTAGCTTTCGTCTTGAAAGAATACTGTCAAGAACAGCATTCTTGGAAATTACAACCTGTATGGGTTTTTGCTGTTTAGTTTCTTGCTTATGCTGCGTATTCGTACATGATGAAAACAGAATTAGAAGAAAGAATAAACTAACAAAAGCTTTTGAAATCATAAAGTTATTTTATAATAACTGTGACCAAGATAATAAATAAACCGGTTGCCTGTATATTTTTATCTTTGTAGTATTGGCTCTCAAAAATGCAATTTTATGAACAGATATATAAAATATTTCATAACAGCCTTATTTTCACTTACTATTGTGGCTCTGTATTTGAATATTAATTCCTGTAAAAAAATAGAAAACCCAAATTCAGACAAAAACATAAAGGATACAATTACTTACGATCTGATAAAAACACGAATTTTTATTCAATATATTGATGCGAATACCGGTAATAACCTGCAGGTTACTGATGGCAGGGAGTTAACTGTTGCCATTGTTGGTAAATCTGGAGAGGCGGTATGTGATATTATTGGTTTACAAAATGACACTTATTATCCCCAAAATGGATTTCTAACTCTCGCGCTTCTGCCGGAATTTAGTCCGGGCAGCTCTTCACCCATTACATTCACAATTGTTTCAAAGATGTATAATTTTGTTACTTCAACAAAGGAAGTATCACTTACCCGGGAAGGAGATTATCTGGTTAAAATATATATGATTAATAAAGAAGATCCACCGGAAGGTGTTATTGTGGAAAGGATGTTTACAGTAGGAAATCTTTATAATGGTGCTCTTCATTCAGATGTTACAATATCGACACCATATAATGAAGTATCTGTAACAATTCCTGCAGGCACTAAACTTACAGATGTAAATAATGTTGACCTGCAGAGAAGTTTAAATTTAACACTGGTATATTATAACATCAATAATGATCGTGCCATGAGTTGTATTAATGGTGGAATTGCCGGGACAACTATGAAAAATAGTATTCGTAACCAGGCCGTTATTTTTCCTGCATGTGTATTTGATTTGGAAATTACCGATGTGGATATGACAGTTGCCCATAATATTTTCAACAAAGAACTTCAAATTGAAATAATAGTACCTGAAGGAACATATAATCCCCGAACCGGAGCAGATTTTAAGATAAATGATGATATCGAAATTTATAATTACAAGCCTGACACCGGAATGTGGGTTTATAACAAATCAATGGTAATATCGGACAACGGCTCAGGTGTATTGTCTATATTATCTCAATCATCCGAGCTATACAGTTTTACTTTCTGTAATACCAGAGTTAATAGTTGCAGCGATGGATCTGTATTTAGTATTTCGGGAGATTGCCAGGATTGTGGTTCAGTTCAGATAGATGGTGTGATAAGAAAACAGGCTGATGACTCATTTGTTTCCGAGGTGTCTTTAGCCGGCCCGAGAGCAAATGAAATAAACATGCCTTTTACAACAGCAGGTACACCTGTGTATATTAACTGGGATCAGGCAAATGAATGCAATACCTGTATAGTAAATCCGGCTATCAGTCCTATGATAATTGATAATATGTGTAGCCCACAGGTACAACAGTTGCCATTATCCAGTACACTGCCTGTTTCATATTTCATAGATGCTGTGATTACCGGACAATGTGAATCAGATACAAACTATGTTATATTTCCATCTTTAGGTTTATGGGTAAGGCCTGTTGAAACACAATGTTGGAGATGGGTTGGGATGGAAGATGGTAAGTCCCTTATATGCAACATTATACATGGTGAAACATATATTTTTGGAACATATTTTAACGGGACATGGCAGGAATGGGAAGTAATTATTGACGAAGAATCAGATTATTCATTCAAACTGATTTTTAGTGGTGCCGATTGCAATGAGATATTCGGGATTCTTTAATTTATATTAATAAAATCGAAGAAATTTACAATTAATAGAAAAATAATTGCTGTTAAGGTTGTTGTTTTTTAAGAACGGACTGCCATAGCCTGAAGTACCCAAAACCTATAATATTTATTTAACAGGTTTAAAAATACTAAACAATTCTTCAGAGAAAATCAAAATCAAAATAACAACCACAGCAGTTATAAATATTGATATTGTAAGTGCAATTATTTTTTTGAAGTTTTGGGTTCTGTTCTCTTCTTTCAACTTTTCTTTTACTTTGAGCAATTCCGCCTCTGACATGTGTTTATATTTCAAAGTCTTCTTTTGACCAGAAATACTTTCTGTTCTGTCAAGGTTAAATAATCGTTTCCTGTTCAGCCGAAGATTATTGTTGTTCTTCAGGCTGCTGATCATTGCAGCAATTGACGCTCCACCTCCCATGGTAATAAACTTAAAAAATATATTAGCCTGATTTTACATCCAACAAACTGCAAAAACTGTAATTTCTACCAGTCAGGTTTACGTTTTTCGAGAAATGCAGTCATTCCGGTTTTACCCTCGTTTCCTTCTCCAAATAATGTTCCGAATTCTGCAGCCTCAAGCTTTTCTCCATCTTCAATACTCATCTCAAGTCCTTTACGTACAATCATCTTAACCTTTTTAATTGCTTCAGGGCCTTTTGAAGCTATTAATTTTGCTGTTTTTATGGTTTCGTCAAGTAGCATTTCCGACTCAAATACCCTCTGAACCAAACCAATTCTTAATGCCTCGTTAGCATCAATCATATCAGCAGTCATTAACAGATACAACGCATCACCCATGCTTGTTAATCGTGGTAGCCTCTGAGTTCCGGCATAGCCCGGTATCAATCCAAGATTCACTTCCGGCTGACCGAATTTTGCTTTTGTACCGGCAAATCTGAAATCACAGCCCATTGCCAGCTCAAGCCCTCCACCAAGAGCAAAACCATTTATTGCTGCAATTACCGGGATATCCATTTTTCCAAAACTGCTAAATGTATTTTGTCCCAACACGGAAAATGCCGAACCTTCTTCACTGTTTTTATTAACCATCTCAGCAATGTCAGCTCCCGCTACAAAAGCTTTTCCTTCTCCGGTGATTATCATAACTTTAACATCACTATTGGCAGATATTTCAGCAATTAACTGATCCATCTCATTGAAAAATCTTGTATTCAGCGCATTCATAGCTTCAGGTCTGCTGATAGTAACAATTGCGATTCCATCAGTAATCTCTGTTTTTAATATTTCGTAGTTCATTTTGTTAATATTATTGAAAGAAACAAATTTAGTGAAAAAAGCTATGAATTAACAGCCTTGAATTGTTGATTTATTAATACAAGAACACTAATAATATCAGCAAGTTACAATAACCTGAAAATTGAAAACCGACAGTTCGAAAATAAGTGATAAATTTATCAATCCTAATATACTATAATGATGGAATTATATCTATTGATTACCAGCACAATAATACTTGTGATTCTTTTACTGGTTGTAATTTTGAAAAAATCAGGATCTGTAGAAACAGTAAAACTTAAGGAGGATGTTATTTCAGCAGTAAAAAACGAACTTGGAGAAATTCGCCGTGAAAACCGTGAATTAAGTAAGGAAAACAGGGAAGAAATAAACACATCTTTCAAAGCTTTGCAGGATTCTTTGTTGAAAAGAATTCATGAAAGCATCGGTATGCAAAAGGAACAACTGGATACATTTTCCAGGTTGCTTGCAGAAATGTCTGACAGGCAAATGAAAAGTCATGATGATTTTAAGGAGAGTATAAAAAAGGATTCCCGTGAAAACCGTGATGAACTTGCTAAAGGGTTGAAATCTTTTGAAGATAAATTCGGAGATAATATAAAACTTCTGAATGAACATCTCAGACAAAGATTTGATGATCTGAGTAAACAACAATCTGAATTCAATAAACAGTCGAAAGACACTATTGTGGATATAAAGAACACCATAGAAAAGCAACTGGTTTCGATAAGAGAGGATAATAATAATCAGTTGAATGAAATGCGTAAAACTGTTGATGAAAAATTGCAAACTACACTTGAAAAGCGGCTTGGAGAATCTTTTAAACAGGTAAGTGAGAGGCTTGAGCTGGTTCATAAAGGATTAGGAGAGATGCAAAAGCTTGCCACCGGTGTGGGTGATTTACAAAAGGTACTCTCCAATGTAAAAACCCGCGGTATATTAGGTGAATATCAATTGGGGAATATTCTTGAACAATTGTTGTCACCAGAACAGTATTCTGAGAATGTGGCTACTAAGAAGGGAAGTCAGGTAAATGTTGAATTTGCCATAAAACTACCGGGAAAAGTGGATGAAAATGAGGTATGGTTACCAATCGACTCCAAATTTCCCATTGAAAACTATCAATTACTTCTGGAAGCATATGAAGATGGCAGCAAACCAACAATTGAAAATGCTCAAAAGGGATTGCTGAAATCCATAGAACAATTTGCCAGGACGATAAGTGATAAATATATTGATCCGCCAAATACAACAGACTTTGCAATTATGTTCCTGCCTGTGGAAAGTTTGTACGCCGAAGTGTTGCGTCACCCAGGTACTTTTGAAAAGTTACAGCGAGATTATCATATTACTATAACAGGACCAACTACATTATCAGCGCTTTTGAATAGTTTACAAATGGGATTTCGCACTCTTGCAGTTCAAAAGCGAAGTAGTGAAGTCTGGAAAGTATTATCCGGTGTGAAGTCGGAATTTGGAAAATTTTCCGACCATCTTTCAAAAGTTCACAAACAAATAAACACAGCTTCAGGATCACTTGATACACTAATAAATACCCGTACCAATGCTATGGCACGTAAGCTTAGGGATGTTGAATCACTTGACCAAAGTGAAGATTCCGGTACTTTTGAACTTCCTTTGTCTTCTGAAATGGATAAAGAGTAAAATCTAACGATAGTACTAATAGTAAATTTACTGACTATGCTCAATCTGGAAATAATAAAAAATGATCCGTTATTAAAACCTTATGAAAAAACAATAACATATCGTTACAGCAATTCATATTTAAAGCTTAATGAAATAGAAAATAAGTTTGGTAGTATATCTGACTTTGCAAACGGACATTTATATTATGGATTACATAAAGGCTTAAACAACTGGGTTATCAGGGAATGGGCTCCAAATGCAAAATCAATTCATATAATTGGAGATTTTTCTGACTGGAAGGCAGCTCCGGAGTATTCATTCAGCTCATTGGGAAGAGGAAACTGGCAATGTATATTACCTGCCTACACTCTTCAGCATGGAATGTTGTATAAATTACTTATACGGTGGGATGATGACGAGCACGAACGCATTCCCTCATATTGCAGAAGGGTTGTTCAGGATGATCAGACCAAAATATTTGCTGCACAGGTATGGGATCCTGAAGTGAATTATAGCTGGAAGCATATATCACCAGACAGAATCAGGAATCCGTTGATTTATGAAGCACATATCGGAATGGCCACAAGTGATGAAAAAGTTGGATCATATGTTGAATTTAAAGAAAATGTGTTACCCAGAATAGCATCGCTTGGATACAATACAATACAATTAATGGCTATCCAGGAGCATCCGTATTATGGATCATTTGGATATCAGGTTTCAAATTTTTTTGCACCCTCTTCTCGTTTCGGAACTCCAGAGGAATTAAAAGAATTGATTGATGAAGCTCATGGTCTTGGAATTGGAGTAATTCTGGATATTGTTCATTCCCATGCAGTTAAAAACGAAAACGAAGGTCTTGCAAGATTTGATGGAACAGATTATCAGTATTTTCATTCAGGAGTAAAAGGAGATCATCCCGTATGGGACTCAAGATGTTTTAATTATGGTAAAGATCAGGTGCTAAACTTCTTATTATCAAACTGTAAATACTGGATTGAAGAGTTTAAATTCGATGGTTTTAGGTTCGACGGTGTAACCAGTATGATATATTATCATCATGGAATAGGTAAGGATTTTGTTGACTATGAGATGTATTATGACAATGAACAGGATGAAGATGCACTTACCTATCTAACGCTCGCAAATGCATTAATTCACAAGATAAAACCATCGGCAATAACAATTGCTGAAGATGTTAGCGGCATGCCTGGAATTGCCACTTCATTTTCAAAAGGAGGTATAGGTTTTGACTTTCGAATGTCGATGGGTGTTGCCGACTATTGGATTAAGATTATTAAAGAAAGAAAAGATGAAGACTGGCATGTTGGAGATATTTATTATCAGTTAACAAATAGCAGGGATGATGAACAAACAATCAGCTATGCTGAAAGTCATGATCAGGCAATGGTTGGTGATAAAACAATTATTTTTCGTTTGATAGACAAGGATATGTACACTTCAATGCAGGTTGAATCTACAAATTTGATTGTGGACAGAGGCATTGCACTGCATAAAATGATAAGACTTGTATCACTGGCAACTGCCGGTAATGGTTATCTTAATTTTATGGGTAATGAGTTCGGGCATCCCGAATGGATTGATTTTCCACGGGAAGGTAATAACTGGAGTTTCGCTTATGCCAGACGCCAATGGGATTTATCAGACTCTGCCGACTTAAAGTACTACTACCTAAATGAATTTGACAAAGATATGATCCATCTGATAAAAGATGAAAACGTGTTAAGTCAGCACCCGAATATCATAACTCAACATACAAAAGACCAGGTATTAGTATTTCAGCGCAAATCCCTCGTGTTCATATTTAACTTCAATCCTGTAAAGTCATTTACTGAATATGGAATACCGGTTCCCAAGGGAACCTACAAGGTGGTTCTCAACACAGATAATCAAAAATACGGAGGATTTAACCGAAATGATGATAGTTTGATACCAGTTACCCAATTAGAAAACAAGTTGGAAATACTTAAACTGTACATACCCAACCGTACAGCAATTGTATTAAAAAGATTAGTTGATTAACAGTTATTCCTGTTTCGGCTTTTTACTCCATGCACCCATTATAAAACCGTTAATGGTAAAAGCTGCCATGCTGAAACCACCGGTTATCCAGGCTAAGCCATAAGGTTCCTGTGCATACATATTGTTTACCATTGTAGTTAGGAGAATAAATACAAAAGCTATTTCCAAACCGAGCAAAGCTCCTTTAATACCTGTTGAGATTGATAATCTGGAAATCAGCCATGCAAGGAAGTACATTGAAATAACACTTGAAACAATGTTACTTATCCAGATTCCGGTCATTCCTTCCATTTCTGATGCAGATGTCATGTCAAGACCAACAAAGGCCATCCATTTTTCACCAAATAAAGGTCCATACCACAAAAATCCCAGTGCAAACATTAAAACTATGCCAACCCATACGGCAGCATGATTAATCTTTAGTTTTTCCATTTCTGTTTTTTATTATGATTACATCAGCCAAAAATAACTGAAACAGACCAATTTACCAAATTATAAGGAATGGTTCTAAATAAACATACAGATACAATAATAAAATAAAGGCTTTTCAGGTGATAGTTTTTTCAAAAGATCTGGTTTGAAATGATGTCCTGAGTAATTTAATTACAGCAATTCGATTGGCAACATGTACCAAAACTTTAACTAATTTTGTATAACATGGCAAAATCGAAAACGATATTTTATTGCAACAACTGTGGTCATCAATCTGGAAAATGGATTGGAAAATGTCCGGCTTGTAATGAGTGGAATACATTTGTAGAGGAAGTAATACTTAAGGATAAAACTTTAGTAAAAAAAGGGGCTGTAAAATCGGTACCAACAGCCATAAATGATATAAAATCCGACAGGGAAGAAAGAATAAACACCAATAGTATTGAACTAAACAGGGTGCTGGGAGGAGGTCTTGTTCTTGGTTCAATTGTCCTGTTTGGCGGGGAACCAGGTATTGGGAAATCAACACTTTTACTACAGGTTGCCCTAAACCTGCCGGATAAAAAAATACTGTACATATCGGGTGAAGAGAGTCAGCAGCAAATCAGGATACGTGCTAACAGGATTGGAATAAATAATGATGAGTGTTATTTACTTAACGAAACTTCAACCGAAGTAGTTTTTAAACATTGTGATGATGTTGCTCCCGATATTATTATAATAGACTCAATTCAAACCCTGCATACAGATATTATTGATTCTTCTCCCGGGAGTATTTCCCAGATCAGGGAAACTACTTCACAATTATTACAATATGCTAAAACTACCAACATACCTGTGCTTTTAATTGGACACATAACTAAAGATGGAAACCTTGCCGGGCCAAAAGTATTGGAACATATGGTAGATACAGTACTTCAGTTTGAAGGCGACAGGCATTATGGATTTAGAATCCTTAGATCTGTGAAAAACAGATTTGGTTCAACATCTGAGCTGGGAATCTACGAGATGGTTTCCAATGGTCTCAGGGAGGTAATCAATCCAAGTGAAATACTATTATCAAATCGTGAAAACAGGGCCAGCGGAGTAACAATTGCAGCAATGGTTGAGGGGCAAAGACCGCTTTTAATAGAAACACAGGCTTTAACGGGGACGGCTGCATATGGAACACCACAACGCTCGTCTACAGGTTTTGATTTGCGAAGGTTAAATATGTTGCTTGCCGTATTGGAAAAACGTGCCGGATATAGGTTAAGTTCTAAGGATGTATTTCTAAATATTGCAGGTGGAATTAAAGTTGATGACCCTGCAATAGACATGGCGGTGGCAGCAGCAATTATATCATCATTTGAAGATGTTGAAATTGCACCAAATATTTGTTTTGCCGGTGAAATAGGGCTCTCAGGAGAAATAAGGACGGTGTCGCATGTTGAAAACAGAATAAGCGAAGCTGAAAAATTAGGATTTAAAAGAATAGTATTATCATCATATGGTATTAAGAATATAACCATTAAAAATACCAGTTTGGATATTATACCGGTTAGCAATATCTCAGAATTAATAGATGTCCTTTATTAGATATTGAATTGTGTTATCTATTGTCGGGCAGGAACTAAATGTTTCTTTTTATAGTACATTTGTTATAAGCAGTATTTTGATTTATGAATAAGAATGAAGTAAAAAATAAGGTCAAAGAAATTGCAGATCAATTGATCTCCATCAGAAGACATTTGCATTCTCATCCTGAGTTAAGTTTTAAAGAAGAAAAAACTGCTAAATATATCAGTAGTTTGTTATCGGGCTGGCAAATACCACATGAAACAGGAGTGGGGGGATATGGAATAGTTGGTTTGATAAAGGGAACAGAACCGGAATCAAGAGTCATAGGTTTACGTGCTGATATGGACGCTCTACCAATACAAGAACAGAACAACTTAAATTATTGTTCTGTTGTTGACGGAGTTATGCATGCATGTGGCCATGATGTACATATGACCTGTTTACTTGGCGTTGTAAAAATTCTATCGGAAATTAAAGATTCTTTTCGTGGTACTGTAAAGTTCATTTTTCAGCCTGCAGAAGAATCTTTGCCGGGAGGAGCGATTAAAATGATAGAGGATGGTGTACTTAATGATCCCACACCTGAGATAATATTTGCCCAACATGTATTTCCTGAACTGGAAGTAGGTAAAGCCGGTGTTAAATCAGGGGTTTATATGGCTTCTTCTGATGAAATAAATCTAACCATCACCGGAAGAGGAGGTCATGCTGCTATTCCTTCAAGTTTTGACGATACTATCTTATCTGCATCGGATATAATTGTAAATGTTAAAGAAGTAGTTGAGGAAAAATCACCCCCAGGTTATCCAACTGTATTAACGTTTGGGAAAATAACAGCAGAAGGAGCACATAATGTGGTGCCGTCAGAAGTTAAAGTAATTGGAACTTTCAGAACTTTTAATGAAGAATGGAGAGAAGAAGTTCATGGATTAATATCTTCAATTTCGGAGGATATTGCTATAAAACATAATACTAAATGTGAAGTCTTTATTAACCGTGGTTATCCGGTACTTATAAATAATGATTCAGCAACCCGAAATTTCATGAATACTGCAAAAGAATTTTTGGGAGATGATAATGTTGTTGATCTTGACATAAGAACAACCGTTGAAGATTTTGCAAGGTTTGCACAGATTATACCTGGTTGTTTTTACAGGCTGGGAGTTGCAAATACAGTGAAAGGAATAACCTCTAATCTGCATTCTCCAACCTTTAACGTAGATGAAGATAGTATAGAAATAGGTACAGGACTGATGTTATGGACTATACTCAACTCATAATTAGTAACTATAATCTCTTTCACGATGCTCGTAAACGATAAAATATATCAAACTGTATGGATTGAAGGGTCAACAGTATATATGATACAGCAGAATCTGTTACCCTTTAAATTTGAGATTCATGAATGCAAAACATACTGGGACACGTGTATGGCAATTACAGACATGACAATCAGGGGAGCCGGAGCAATAGGAGCAGCAGCAGGTTATGCAATGGCCCAGGCTTTTTTGCAATTCAGAGATTCTGAAAAAGCAATAAGTATCCGCGAAGCAAGGCAGGACATTGAAAACACCAGGCCAACAGCAAGAAACCTGTTTTACGCAGTTGACAGAGTTTATAAAGCGGGATTGATTTCACCTGAAAGCGCTATGGTTGAAGCTCAAAAAGTTGCACAGAAAGATGCTTCTGATTCTAAAACCATAGGTGAGTATGGATGCGAACTATTTAAAAGAAAAACAAACGTGTTAACTCACTGTAATGCAGGGTGGCTGGCATTTGTTGACTATGGAACAGCACTTGCACCAATTTATCTTGCCGCAAAACAGGGGAAAGAAGTATTTGTATATGTTGATGAAACCCGGCCACGAAACCAGGGGGCAAAGTTAACAGCTTGGGAATTATATAATAATGATATTCCACATATAATTATTCCCGATAATGCTGCAGCTTCATTAATGGCTCAAGGTAAAATTGATATAATTATTGTTGGTGCCGATCGTATAGCCGCCAATGGAGATGCTGCAAACAAGATTGGTACCCTTGGGAGAGCAATACTTGCAAAAGAGTTTAATATACCGTTCTATGTCGCAGCGCCTACATCAACGATTGATATTAATTGTGCTACAGGTAAAGAGATACCAATTGAAGAAAGAAATCAGGAAGAAGTACTGTTCCAGTCAGGAATAGATGCAAATAATAATCCAGTACAAATTCTTGTTTGTTCTCCGGGGTCAAAAGCATTAAATCCTGCATTTGATGTAACTCCGTCAAAATATATTACAGGAATAATAACAGAAAAAGGTATAGTAAAAGCCCATCACCAGTCGATTAAAAAACTGATGGAAGAAGTATAACGAAAGATCTATGAATGAGTATTGTTACAAGTACCCCAGACCAGCCGTTACAGTTGATATAATTGTATTGAGAAATGTATGTTCTGATCCTGAGCTATTACTTATTAAAAGGTTAAACCCACCATTTAAAGATGCCTGGGCTTTCCCGGGAGGATTTGTCGACATTGATGAAACTCTTGAACAGGCAGCCATACGTGAGTTAAAAGAGGAAACAGGGATTGAAGATATTATCCTTGATCAATTCAAAGCTTATAGTGAAATTGACCGTGATCCAAGAGGCAGGACTATATCTGTTGTATTTACAGGTATTGCAAAATATAACACTCATATAGTTGCAGGTGATGATGCAAAAGAAGCTGACTGGTTTAGTATTAATGCACTTCCCGAACTGGCATTCGACCATTCCTTTATATTATCAGATGCAATTAGTATAATTGAATCCGGAAATAGCTGATCGCAGTCCATAATTATTTGATCTGCATTTTTATTATTTTTATGATCTCTTAACCTTACATAATGGAATATAAGGATTATTACAGTATTCTTGGGGTTAACAAAACAGCAACATCCGACGATATTAAAAAGGCATATCGTAATCTTGCAAAAAAGTATCACCCCGACAAAACAAAAGGCGATAAAAACCTTGAAGAAAAATTCAAGGAAGTATCTGAAGCATATGAAGTTTTGGGAAACGAAGAAAATCGTAAAAAATACGATGAACTTGGCTCAAACTGGAAAAATCCAAATGAACAGGGTGGTACCGGAGGTTTTGACTATTCTAAATATTATTCATCTACTGGTGGTCGTGGTCAGCATCAGACTTTTGAAGGTGACCCGGAAATGTTTTCTGATTTTTTTAACAATATCTTTGGCGGTGGATTTACATCATCTTCAGGCAGGGGAAGTATTAAACATAAAGGACAAGACTTTCATGCAGATATAGAAATATCATTAAGTGAAGCATACCATGGCTGTGTTAGAATACTAAACCTTGAAAACCAAAAACTAAGAATTAGAACAAAGCCTGGAACAAGAGACAAACAAAAGATAAAACTGACTGGCAAAGGAGGTAAAGGTCCGGGGGGAGGAAAAAACGGAGACTTGTTTATTAGCATTCATGTACTTAAAAACCCTGACTTTGAAAGGAAAGGTAACAATCTTATTACCGAGCATCATATTGACATTTATACTGCTATACTTGGAGGGAAGGTAAAGATTCCAACCATGAACGGTGTTGTTAGTATGAATATACCAAAAGGAATGCAGGGAGGTACTAAATTACGCCTGAAAGGAAAGGGTATGCCTGTATATGGAAAAACTGATGAATTTGGTGATTTATATGTAAAAATGAATATTACTATCCCGAAAAATCTAACGGAAAAGGAAATATCATTATTTACTGAACTTAAAAAATTGAGTCATGAGCACACTGGTAAAAATTGAACATAGTCAGAATTGGCATGCAATCAGGAATTTTATAGTTGCCGTTGCCGATTCACAATTAAAGCACTACGCTTCCGATTTATTTCCTGAGCTTGAAATGATTGGAGAAGAGATGTTAAATTCATCAATAAAAAGGGCAAAACAGGTTTGCTATACATTAAACTTGCCGGTTCAGGATCATTTCAGGAAAGTTTACCGAACTGCTGGTAATAATATTTATTGTGATTACAGGCTGTCTCATACTGCTTATTTGCTTGTCAGTATTAATGGCGATGTTTCCAGCAGGAAAGTGGCCCAGATTCAAATGGAGCTTGTAAAATCATTAATTGAGTAATAATGTTTACAGTTTTTATTATAATTGCATTTTAACTAAAAACAAAAAATATGTCAACTACAGTAAATCCGTATCTAACTTTTAATGGAAATTGTGAAGAAGCATTTAATTATTACAAATCCGTATTTGGTGGTGAATTTGATCATGTTAGTAGATTTGGTGAAATGCCTTCTGAGAATCCGATGCCTAAATCTGAAAAGGAAAAAATAATGCATATTTCATTACCATTAAGCAGTGAAACAACTATAATGGGAAGCGATGCTTCAGAGACTTTTGGCCAGGTTTTCAACCCGGGAGATAATATATCTTTGTCAATAAATGCTTCTACAGAAGATGAGGCAAAACGTATTTTCGGTGCACTTTCTGAAGATGGTACCATTACTATGCCACTTGACAAGACCTTTTGGGGAGCGTTATTTGGTATGTGTATTGATAAATTCGGTATAAACTGGATGGTAAACTATTCTTACGAACAGAAATAAGTTTTAAATAACTTTCCGAATGAACCGGATATGAGTAAGTATTCAGTAATATTAAGTTGTTACTGATTAAGTTTATGTAAAGAAGATATTGGGGAAATATTAACCTTTCAGTATCTTCTTTTCAATTAATGAAGTGGAATATCCGGGCAGAAATTCAATGGTTTTTATTATTCCTCCTTTTGCGGTAACAATATCATACCCTACAATATCCTGTGGCTTGTAATCACTCCCTTTTACCAGGATATCCGGTTGTATTAGCTTGATCAATTCGTAAGGTGTATCCTGATCAAACAGTACTACAGCATCAACAAACTCCAACGATGCTATTATTGTTGACCGGGATTCTTCATTTGTTATTGGTCTTGAACTGCCTTTTCCCAATCTACGGGCTGAAAAATCAGAGTTTACACCAACTATCAGTATATCTCCTTCATCTTTAGCTTTACTTAAATAGTCAATATGACCCAGGTGCAATAAGTCAAAAACCCCGTTTGTAAAAACAATTTTTTTGTTTGATGCAGACCATAACCCCGCTTTTTCAGCAACCGACTCAAAGTCTGTAATTTTATTTCTTATTACCTCTAAGCTAATCATTTAAGGGATTTTCACGTTTCGATAACAATCCAATGTAAAAATAAGATAAAGTTCCTACAGCTACGTTAAGTATTGTTTGTCCTGCATGTGTAATTGCAGCAAATGATCCGGCAGCAATCCCTCCTATTCCAAATATTTCTACCAGTACCGCTTTTACAATGAAATGATATGCACCAATACCTCCGGGAACTGGTGCCACAACCCCCAGACTACCAATTGCCAGAATAGTTAATGCATCAACAAAATCCAGTTTACTGGTTTCAGGTAACATGAATAAAGGGAAGTAAACCATTAAAGCATAGAAAATCCATATAATAATTGTGTGAAACAAAAACAGCCATTTTTCACGCAACTTCATTATGGTTTTAATTCCCGCAAACAAACCATCTAAAAATCCATGAATTTTCTGATAGAACGGTATTTTTTTGATTTTTTCTTTAAGTTTAATAATAACTAATATCAAAACTGCAAATAAAAGTACGCTTATGCCGACAAATAATAACAGGTAATTGATATTTGAAAACACATTTTGAAAGAAAGGTCCAAATGTCTGGTCCAGAAAACCACCTAGTTTTTTAAGCTGGAATACCAATACAAAAACTATGATCACGATCAGTACAACCAAATCAAAAATACGCTCGGAGATAACTGTGCCAAAAAGAGCATTGAAAGGAATACGTTCCTTTTTTGATAATACGCCACATCTCATAAATTCACCCATACGTGGAACAGCTGTATTAGCCATATATCCAACCATAAGTGCGTAAAATGTTGTGGAGAGTTTTGTTTTATAATTAAGAGAATTTATAAGCAAATTCCATCTTAAAGATCTGAATATATGTGAAGCAATGGCAGAAACCAGCGCAGCGATCATCCAAAAATAATTCGCTCCCTGGATATCATTCCATACTTCCAACATGTCGAGTTTCCTAAAACTCAACCATAACAACAATATTCCAATACCCAGAAAGAAAATATACTGAAGTATGGTAAAAATTTTTCTTTTCTTTAGAGCCACCAGGATGTTATTTTATCTTATTATTATCATCAGGAAATAAGATTACAGGCTTAAACTCCTTAGCCTCCTCAAAATCCATACTGGCATAGGAAACAATAATAACCTTATCATTAATTGCTACCTTTCTGGCTGCAGCGCCATTTAACGAAACAATACCTGATCCACGTTCTCCTTTTATTACATATGTAGATAGTCGTTCACCATTGGTAATGTTATATATGCTGACTTTTTCATTCTCAATTAAATTAGCAGCTTCCATTAAATCTTCATCTATGGCAATGCTACCAATATAATTGAGGTCAGCCATCGTTACTGTTGCCCTGTGTATCTTAGATTTTAGTACCTCTATATTCATGGTTAAAGTAAAAGTTGCTGGTAAATGCAGCTGCAAAATTATTAAATAATTCGAATATTATCGATTAATCTTACTTTTCCAAGATTTACAGCAATAAATCCAATTGTTCCAATGGATTCGTTCCAGGCAGTAACAGGCTGAAGATTAACATCATCGGCTAACTCAAAATATTCCACATTAAATTCCGGTCGGTCGCTAAACTGGTTTAGTACATATTGTCGTAGTATATTCGGACAAAGTAACTCCCTGTTGTCCAAAGCCATATTAAGTACCTCATAAATGAATGGAGCAGATGCTCTTTCGGTTTTTGTCAACCTTTCATTTCTTGAACTCATTGCTAAACCATCATCTTCCCTTACTGTAGGACAGGCAATAATTTCAATGGGGAATGATTCCATTTCAACGAGTTTTTTAATAATTGCAAGTTGTTGGAAATCCTTTTCTCCGAAATAAGCTTTATGTGGGATACAAATATTGAACAATTTGCTTACTACAACCCCAACACCATTGAAATGGCCAGGTCGGGATGCCCCTTCCATCGCAGTTTCAAGTGATCCAAAGTCATACTTTTTAATAACTTCATCAGGGTACATTTCTTTAACCGAAGGAGCAAACAATACATCGCAATTAATTTCTTCCAACAGCTTCTTATCTTTTGTCAGATCCCTGGGATATTTTTCAAGGTCTTCAGGATTGTTAAACTGAATAGGGTTAACAAAAATGCTAACAACCAATAAGTCGTTTTCGCTTTTAGCTTTTTTCATCAATTCAAGATGCCCCTTGTGAAGAGCACCCATAGTAGGAACAAATCCAATAGATTTTCCGTTATCTTTTTGGTTTTGAATAAACTCCGTTGTTTCAGAAACTTTTGAAAATGTTATCATTTTGAATAATGATTGCTCATGGAAGTTATTTAATTATATTCCAGAGATCTCTTTCAAGAGTTTTTTTTGGTGTTTCGATTATCCTGCCAACTTCGGAATTATCCCTATAAATTATAAATGTTGGTACTTTTTGGATATTCATGTTGCTGATATCAACAACTATTGCCTGTTTATCTTTATCAACACCAATTACTTTCACCCTTTTAGTATTATATCCTGCCTCATCCAGTATTTTATAAAATCTAGGAACTTCTCTCTGGCTGTCTGTGCACCATGTTCCGAGTACAACAGTTATCTCATATTCATCAATTTTATTTTCAAGTTTTGAAATGTACAATTCAGCCGGCTTATAGATATCATACTGACTTCTGAAATATGCACCATAAACATCTTTGTTTAATCCTTTAAGATCAGCATATCCAATGAGCATTTTGGTTTTGGTTTTAGGGTCAACAACCATGCTGTTCATTTGTGCGATTGATGTATAACCTGAAAACAGAACAACTAAGAGAATTAATATTTTGATATTCATCATTATAATTTTAGTTTACAAAATTAGGCCAAAAACCAATAACGAATATGAAATTACAAATATTATAGTTGTTTTCATGTTTTCTTCCTTAATAATCAAAGGAGGTCCTGTTCCTTTTATTACTTTCAACTAGTCTCATCGTATTAATTTTGCTTGTTACTTTTATCTACTACAAACTAGTAATTTGGGGGGACTTTTAAAGTATTCTGGGATGAATAGATCATTTAGTTTTAGTTATTGCTAATGAATCTCCTTCTTTATAACAGTTATAACCATCGACTAAATGTTGAAATCCAACATATGAACTATTCAAAATATAATGTAGCGAGTCACTTGTAAATTTAAATCGTACATCATTATTAACCTGAATTTTCCAAGTGCCAATTAAATTCTCACAATTAAGAGTCTCTTTATCAATTACTGTTGGCTGAAAACTACATTGACATAAAATAACAACACAACAACAAGTTAGTAATGTTCTCATAGT
>JANQGJ010000039.1 GCA_028277395.1 Bacteroidales bacterium
CTTTTATGACTTTTATGGTTGCATTAATTAAAACCATATAAGCATTATTAGGCCATATAAGAAAAGAAGGATACCAAAACTTTTACCTTATATGAACTTATATGACTTTTAGGGTTATATTAATTAAAACCATATAAGCATTATTAGGCCATATAAGAAAAGAAGGATACCAAAATTTTTACCTTATATGAACTTTTATGACTTTTAGGGTTACACTAATTAAAACCATATAAGCATTATTAGGCCATATAAGAAAAGAAGGATACCAAGCTTTTTATCTTATATGAACTTTTATGGTTTAATAATAATCTTCAATATAAGACATACCACATAACAACCATGAAAGAATGAAAAATGAAGTATGTTTTAAACTATTGCATACCCTAATTTTAATTACTTTTGCCCAGCATTTTTATTATAGTGCATTAATTATTAACGACTAAAATAATATTGACATGGCATTCAACTTAAGAAACAGGAATTTCCTAAAGCTGTTGGATTTCACTCCACAAGAAATAAAATTTCTACTTGAGCTTTCAGCTGATTTAAAGAAAGCAAAGTATGCAGGAACTGAACAGAAAAGACTGGTTGGTAAAAATATCGCATTGATATTTGAAAAAGCCTCAACACGCACAAGATGTGCTTTTGAAACTGCTGCTTACGACCAGGGAGCAAAAGTTACATATTTAGGACCAACAGGATCACAAATTGGTAAAAAGGAATCAATGAAAGATACTGCCCGTGTTCTTGGCCGTATGTATGATGGTATAGAGTACAGAGGGTTTGGTCAACCAATAGTTGAGGAACTGGGTAAATACGCAGGAGTTCCTGTATGGAACGGGCTAACCGATGAATATCATCCAACTCAGATTCTTGCTGATTTCCTTACTATGATGGAGCATTCAGATAAACCTTTACACCAGGTAAGTTTTGCATATGCAGGTGATGCCAGAAACAATATGGGTAATTCACTTATGGTTGGAGCTGCAAAAATTGGAATGGACTTTCGTGCGGTTGCACCAAAACAAATGTGGCCTGATGAAAAACTTGTACAGGAATGTCAGGAAATCGCAAAAGAAACAGGTGCTACAATTACACTAACTGAAGATGTAGATGAGGGCGTTAAAGGTGTTGATTTTGTTTACACCGATGTTTGGGTAAGTATGGGTGAAGCTGATGAGGTCTGGATAGAAAGAATTAAAATGATGCTTCCTTATCAGGTGAATGCAGAAATGATGAAAAAAACCGGAAATCCTAAAGTTAAATTCTTACACTGTTTACCAGCATTCCATAACCGTGAAACAACAATTGGTGAAGAAATATACCAGAAGTTTGGTGTAGAGGCCATGGAAGTTACTGATGAAGTATTTGAATCTCCTGCATCAGTTGTATTTGATGAAGCAGAAAATCGTCTGCACACCATAAAAGCTGTTATGGTTGCAACTTTAGGTTCATAAAAAATTGTACTTTCGAAAGAATATAACATATAATCCCCCGATGTTGAATTAAAAATAAAGGGGGATTTGCATTTACTTTCAAAATTGTTCTAAAAAATACAGATTAATTATGCAAAAAAAGGAATATGTTTGTCCAAAATGCGGTAATCGACATTATGATGCTGATGAAATGAGAGCCACTGGCGGAGCTTTCGCAAAAATATTTGATGTTCAGAATAAAAAATTCACCACCATCTCCTGTTCACAATGCGGTTACACTGAATTTTATAAAAGAACAACCAGCACTTTTGGTAACGTAGTTGACTTTTTCACTAATTAATAAACAATTTCTGTCATTTCACACCGAATCGGTACTATGAAATAGTAAAATTGAATGATCCCGGTTTAAAAACTATTTAAAACACATGGCTAATAACGAAGATTTACTAAAGAAGATAATTGCACACGCAAAAGAGTACGGATTTGTATTCCAATCAAGCGAGATTTACGACGGACTAAGTGCTGTTTATGACTATGCACAAAATGGTTCAGAACTAAAAAAGAACATCCGTGATTACTGGTGGAAAGCAATGGTGCAAATGCATGAAAACATTGTTGGGATAGATTCTGCAATCTTTATGCACCCAACTGTATGGAAGGCATCAGGCCATGTGGATGCATTTAACGACCCAATGATCGACAATAAAGATTCCAAGAAAAGATATCGTGCAGATGTACTTGTTGAAGATCACATTGCTAAAATAGAAAGCAAAATCAATAAAGAAGTTGCAAAAGCTGCAAAACGTTTTGGTGAATCTTTTGATGAAAAACAATTTAAAGAAACAAACCCAAGAGTACTGGCCAATATAAAGAAGATTGAGGATATAAAAAACAGATTGTACCCTGCAATGGATGCAAATGATATGGAATCCATTAAAACTCTGATTGAAGATATTGGTATAGTTTGTCCGATTTCCGGATCTAAAAACTGGACTGAGGTACGTCAGTTCAACTTAATGTTCTCTACACAGATGGGTTCAACGGCTGAAGGCGCAAGCGAAATATTCCTGCGCCCTGAAACAGCCCAGGGTATTTTTGTTAACTATTTGAATGTGCAGAAAACCGGTAGAATGAAAATACCATTTGGTATTGCGCAGACCGGCAAAGCCTTTAGAAATGAGATAGTTGCCCGCCAGTTTATATTCAGAATGCGTGAATTCGAACAAATGGAGATGCAGTTTTTTGTTCGTCCCGGAGAAGAAATGAAATGGTACGAATACTGGAAGGATCAAAGAATGAAATGGCATCAGTCGCTGGGAATCCCTGCCGGGAAATTCCGTTTTCACGATCATGACAAACTTGCACATTACGCTAATGCTGCTGCAGATATTGAATTTGAGTTTCCAATGGGATTTAAAGAGCTTGAAGGAATTCATTCAAGAACTGACTTCGACCTTGCAGCTCATGAGAAGTATTCAGGTAAGAAACTTCGCTATCATGATCCCGAATTAAATCAAAGCTATGTGCCATATGTTGTTGAGACATCAATTGGTCTTGACAGAATGTTTTTAGCAATATTAAGTAATGCCTACACTGAAGAAACCTTTGAGGACGGAAACAGCAGGGTAGTAATGAAAATACCACCAGTGCTTGCACCATATAAAGTAGCAATATTCCCTCTGACAAAGAAGGATGGTTTACCAGAAAAAGCAAGGGAGATTATGAATGATCTTAAACACGATCATATGTGTTTCTATGAAGAAAAAGATGCGATTGGTAAACGCTACAGAAGACATGATGCAATAGGAACACCTTATTGTGTAACCATTGATCACCAAACTCTTGAAGATAATACAGTAACGATCAGAGAACGTGATAGTATGAATCAGGAAAGAATCGCTATTGAAAGCATTTCAGGTGTTGTAAACGAACGTTTGAAAAACATATAGCCGTTTTCGCGGATTTTTTATCGTTTAGGTTTGGGTATTAATTATGTGGGCTATTTATTATTAAAGGCAGTCATTGTTAAGTTAACACCTACTGAAACAAAGCTTAGCACCATATCAGTAGCTATATCTATTCTTGGGACCATTAGTTTCTCCTCAGATCGAGTCCATTGGCCCAGCACATAATCAGCCTGTCGGCCTCTGGGAAAATCGCTTCCAATACCGATTCTTAATCTTGAAAACACGTTTGTTCCAAGCTTATAGATTATATCAGTAAGACCATTATGACCCGCGTCACCACCTTTTGCTTTCATTCTCAATGTTCCTGTGGGTAAAGCTATATCATCCAATATTACAAGAAGTCGTTCCACAGGTATTTTTTCCTTTTCCAGCCAGTATTTAACTGCTTTGCCGCTTAAATTCATAAATGTCGTAGGCTTAATTATAACAAGTGTACGTCCCCGGTATTTTACTCTTGATACTAACGAGAGTTTCTCTATTTCAGTTTGTCCTTTTAACTGGTAAATTAATGAATCAGCTACCAGGAAACCAATATTGTGCCTGGTATTTTCATATTCTCTTCCAATATTTCCTAAGCCTACAATCAGGTACTTCATTTAAATAGTGAAATTGTATTAATACATTGGATAAAAATAAAGGGATAAAGGTAATTATTCCCCTTATCCCTTCAAATATAAAATAAAATATTTCTCTATTCTTCAGCTGGAGCTGCTTCTCCTTCTTCCTCTTCATCTTCTTCTTCACCTTCTTCATCTTCAGTAACGTTACGTGAAGTTTTAACACGTACAATAACTGAATTTGGAGGATCAAGAGTTACCAGGTTGTCATATTGAACATCTTTAATTTTGATAGATGATCCAATAACAAGATTTGAGATATCAACCTCAACATTCTCAGGGAAGTTTTCAGCTAAACCTCTGAGTCTGATTTTATGCATCTTCTTAATCATCTGACCACCAGCCAGTACTCCCGTAGATACACCTTTAAATATTACAGGAATACCGATAGTAATATCCTTTCCTGGTACCAACTCAAGAAAATCTGCATGCAATACCCTGTCTGTTACAGGATGATACTGCACATCCTGCAGAATAGTTTGATATTCTTTACCGTCAATATCAATTGAAATCAAAAATACTTCAGGTGAGAAAATAATTTTATCAAACTTAATTTCGTTGGTTACAAAGTGAATTTGCTTTTCACCTCCGTAAATAACACCAGGAATATTACCTTCTCTTCGGTGTTTTTTAGCATCTTTTTTCCCTACGTTCTCTCTCAGAGAACCGCTCAATGATACTTTTTTCATTTTTAAATTATTTAATTATAAATATAATAGTTTATAGCTATTTCTGATTTATGTCGAAAAGTGAACTAATAGACTCGAAATTCTGAACACGGTGTATAACTTCGGCAAGAAGATCAGCAGTACTCAAAACTTTAATCTTATCAAGGTCCTGTTTTAGAGGTACAGTATCTGTTACAACAACCTCGTCAAATTTCGATTTGCTCAACCTTTCGTAAGCACTTCCAGAAAATATGGGATGAGTACAGAATGCTCTTACCGAGTTAGCACCTTTACTGATAATCAAATCGGCAGCTTTTGTTATTGTTCCGGCTGTGTCAATAATATCATCAACAAGAATAACATCTTTACCTACCACATCACCAATTAGCTCCATCTGTTCTACAACATTTGGTTTTGCTCTTTGTTTGTAGCAAATTACAAATCCGGTGTTTAATGCTTTGGCATAAGTAGCAGCACGTCTTGTACCACCTGTATCAGGTGAGGCCATTACCAGGTTAGGTAAATTAAGACCCCTGATATAATCCATAAATATATTCGAAGCATACAGATTATCAACAGGAACATCAAAGAATCCCTGAATCTGGTCAGCATGTAAATCAATAGTAATTACCCTGTTAACGCCTGCCGAAATAAGTAAGTTAGCAATAAGTTTGGAAGCAATAGATACTCTTGGTTTGTCTTTTCTGTCCTGACGGGCATAACCAAAATAAGGGATAACTGCAATAATTTTTCTGGCAGAGGCGCGTTTGGCTGCATCAACCATCATAAGCAATTCCAGCAGATTGTCACTTGGAGGAAAGGTTGACTGAATAATAAAAACATCTCTTCCCCTGATGTTCTCTTCATATGAGGTTTGAAGCTCTCCGTCTGAAAAGTTAGTAACAATCGACTTTCCAAGTTCTAGACCATAGCTTTCTGCAATTTTTTCAGAAAGATATCGGGTTTTGCGTCCGGTAAAAATACTTACTTTTGGATCTGACATTTATCTGGTATATCTATTTTTGAAAAATCGGTGCAAAAGTACTATTTATTTCTATATTACTGACATATCATTGGCATTTGATCGTTCAAATCATAATTTACCGATTATTGGAAACACCTTATGGTAATAAAATGATTGTCAAATAATTATATTTTTTGGTTATTTGGAAGCAAAAATATCGGCTTAACTTAGCAATTCATAGTGATAATTATTAAAATCATTCAGCTTGTTAAAAATTGAAAATCTAAGCATAGAATTTAATTCAGGACACCGGATTGTTAAGGCTGTTAGTGATATCAACCTGTTGGTTAAAAAAGGTAGTTCGCTGGGAATTGTTGGAGAGTCAGGCTCAGGAAAATCAATTACTGCTTTGGCAATTATGCAATTGTTACCGGCCCAGGCAAAAACCACATCAGGCAAAATACTGTTTGACAGAACTGAATTAACAGTATTGTCGTCAAAGGAAATGCAAAAATTCAGGGGCAACAGGATATCCATGATATTTCAGGAACCTATGACCGCATTGAATCCGGTTATGAAATGCGGAAAACAAGTTGTTGAAACTATAATGTTGCACCAGAAAACAGGTAAAAAAGAAGCACAGGAACAGGTAATAGAATTGTTTAAGAAAGTAAATCTGCCACGCCCTGAAACTATATTCAGAAGCTATCCCCACCAATTGTCAGGTGGACAAAAGCAGAGGATAATGATTGCTATGGCAATTGCAAACAAACCAGATCTTTTAATTGCTGATGAACCAACAACCGCATTGGATGTAACCGTTCAAAAAGAGATAATTTCGTTGTTGAACAACCTCAGACAGGAATATGGCATGGGACTTATCTTTATCAGCCATGATCTTGGAGTTATAAACCAGGTTGCTGAAAATGTAGCAGTAATGTATAAGGGTGAAATAGTTGAATACAATACAACAAAAAAAATATTTACTAATCCAGAACATCCTTATACCAAAGGATTACTGGCCTGCCGACCACCCGTTAACAAGCGTATTGAACGATTACCAATCATTGAAGATTATTTATCTGGTAATTATAATATAACAGGCAAAGAGATACCTTTATCTGTCAGGTCAGACAATTATAAAAACACCCTCAACAGGGAACCTATGCTGGATGTGGCTGGAATAACGAAAAAATACAGCATTTCGAAAAATATACTTGGTAAAACTACGGAATGGTTAATGGCATTGAATAATGTTAGCTTTAAAGTATATCCAGGAGAAACCCTTGGTCTTGTTGGGGAGTCAGGATGTGGTAAAACAACACTGGGAAGAAGCATAATGCGGCTTATCGAACCGGATAGCGGGTCGGTGTACTATAACGAAACTGATTTATTAAGGTTAAAGCCGCGTCAGATGACCACACAACGCAAAAACATCAATATTGTATTTCAGGATCCATATTCATCATTAAACCCGAGGATAACCATTGGCAATGCAATTGTTGAACCCATGAAAGTCCATAACCTTTATAAGTCGGCAAAAACCCGCAAAGAAAGAGCCTTATATTTACTTGAAAAAGCAGGTCTTGGAAAAGAACAATATAACAGGTATCCTCATGAATTTTCGGGTGGACAAAGACAACGGATAGTTATTGCAAGGACACTGGCATTAAATCCAAAATTCATAATTTGCGATGAAGCTGTATCTGCACTGGATGTATCTGTTCAGGCAAAAGTATTGAACCTGCTAAATGATCTTAAAAAAGAGTTTGGTTTTACATACATATTTATTTCCCACGACCTTAGTGTAGTAAAGTTTATGAGCGACAGAATAGCTGTGATGAAAGACGGAAAGATTGTTGAAATTGGTAATGCTGATGAAATTTACAACAACCCTCAATCAGAATACACTAAAAAACTGATTGATGCAGTTCCGGTATAGTATAAACAATTTGTACGTTTGAAGAAAGTTACATGTTTACCTTTAAAGCTCCTGATCCTCTGCCAAATATAGTGAAAACCAAAACGGGGCTTAATTGAAAGCTTACCCCGTCCCGGTTTTGCAAACTATCGGACAATGATCATCTTCTCTGTATTTGCCTGTTGGCCGTTAATATTCATTGTATAGAAATACATTCCTGGTGGTAAATCAGTAACATCTAATTCAACAAGTCAATTGCAGCCAGGGTTAAATCTGTAGTGAAAGTATTGTTTTCCACTGTAGCAATGAAATCCACACCTTTTTCCTGGTTCTCAAGGAATAACCATGTATCATTAAATTGTGTATTATTAATGGAAATATCTCCCCGATGCGAGTACGCTATATTACAATCCGTGAACACCGAGTTATCAATTGTGAGCCTTTCCCCGGAATTATAAAACAAACATCATTACAATCAATAACAGTATCCCATGTATCTCCATAATTACTCGATCTCATTGTAACACCATATCCCAATGCTCATGTATTGTTGTATTTATCAAATTTTATGTTTCGAAATCTCTCCATGTATTGTAAACTTACTCAAAAATTAATCCTTGGTCTGTAGATCTGGAAATGCCTGTCAAAGATGCAATAAATATATCACCATTGGATTTATGCCTTATTCTCAATACTTCACTTTTGTGGTGTGATTTTTTATCTACTATTTCAAAACTGACAAAGCAGGCAACAAAAAACTCCGGGCCCATTCGAACCCGGAGTTTATCTCTCAAAAATTTTCTGATCTTATTAATCGCAGCTCATGCCATCAATTATTGCCTGATAAGTAGTTTTGTCCTCATCACTTATTGCATCACAACCATTGAAATAATTTGTAATAGCTGTTTTGTAAGCATTACAATTATCTGAACTTGGATTTGATGTATAAGCAGTGGCAGCAGCAGATACTTTGTTCACTAAATCCAGACAATTGTCAACAGGATCATCATCCTTTTTACAAGATCCGAAAGCTAAAATTGCTGAAACTACGATTACAGATGTGGTAATGGATAAAAATTTTTTCATTTGGTATTTATTTAAGTTTACAATGTGACACAAAGTTAATAAAAACAAGAGGTCTGTAACATATCCTTCTGATTTAGAATAGATACAAATAACTTCCCAATAATGTACTATCACATTTTATTTTACGGACATCTACAACGTTTGTGTAATTATTAATGAATTTAACTCCGCATTCGTATCTTACTGATAATGTGAGTTTTTATTGCCCATTAAATATTATCTCCTGCAAACTGTTCATTATTTACCTTTATAAATACCTGTGAAGTCCAACAATTTTACGTTGTCTGCCACCTGCTGACAAAATTGTTGCTAATTTTGCTGAATACAAAGTGCTTAATGCACTTATGTATGTTTCAGTAACAATTTGTAATTGCTTCATTAACTAATCATTAAACAAATGAAAAATATTGATAAGTTCGATTTCACAAATAAAAAAGTTATTACCAGGGTAGATTTTAATGTTCCTTTAAATGATGATTTCGAAATTACCGACGACACAAGGATACGTGCTGCTATTCCAACTATTAGAAAGGTATTGAATTCCGGAGGATCCGTAATACTAATGTCTCATTTGGGAAGGCCAAAAAATGGACCTGAACATAAGTTTTCATTACAACATCTTGTTCCCGAATTATCAAAACAACTTGGTGTTAATGTACAATTTGCCGATGACTGTATTGGCGATCAGGCAGCTGAAAAAGCTGGTAACCTGAAAGCCGGACAGGTACTACTGCTTGAAAACCTCCGCTTTTATAAAGAAGAAACCAAAGGTGATGAAGAGTTTGCAAAAAAACTTGCTTCACTTGCGGATGTTTATATTAATGATGCATTTGGTACAGCCCACCGTGCCCATGCCTCAACAGCTATTATTGCTAAATTTTTCCCCGAAAACAAGATGTTCGGATATGTTATGAACAACGAGCTTATCAACATCAATAAGGTAGTTAAAGAAGGCAAAAAACCGGTTACAGCAATTCTGGGTGGTGCAAAGGTTTCCGGTAAAATTGAGATTATCAACAACTTGATTGATAAAGTTGACAATCTGCTTATCGGAGGTGGAATGATGTTCACTTTTATAGTAGCACTGGGAGGTGAAGTGGGTAATTCACTTGTTGAAGATGACCTGATTGAAACAGCCAAAGAAGCAATGAAAAAGGCTGAAGAAAATAATGTATGTTTTCATATCCCCACTGACGCTGTAATTGCCGACAAATTTGATAATGATGCAAATCAAAAGTTTTGTAACTCACATGAAATTCCCAAGGGATGGATGGGACTGGATATTGGCCCCGAAACCGGACAGGTTTTCAGAGATATTATTGAGTCTTCGGAAACAATCCTGTGGAATGGCCCAATGGGAGTTTTTGAGATGGACAACTTTGCACAGGGAACTATTGAAGTAGCTCATGCCATTGCCGATGCTACTAAAAACGGTGCTTTTTCATTGATTGGCGGAGGCGATTCTGTTGCCGCTATTAATAAGTTTAAGCTGCAGGATGACGTTAGTTATGTTTCAACGGGTGGTGGAGCTATGCTTGAATTTATTGAAGGTAAAACACTTCCCGGCGTTGCTGCTATCGAAGAATAGTTTTTACTGAATATACAATTACATATTACCAACCTCAATTTGGTACGAAACGATCAAATTGGGGTTTTTAATAAACTGCCTCAATAATTTCTTCCTTTTCCGGGATTTCAAAAGTGAAGTTATTGGAATTTAACCATGAATACAGAGCCGGAGCTATTGATTCCACTGGTTCATAAAAAACAGATTTTTGCCTGGCTTCATCCTTAAATAAATAATCACCCGCATTGAAGTAGTTGATCACGAATATTATAATACTTAATATAAGTGCACCTTTCAGCATACCGAATATCGCTCCGGCAAGCTTATTAAAAAATCCCAGTAGCAGTATGTCGATAAACTTCTGTACTATTTTCCCGGCAGTTATTACTAAAAATATCACAACGATAAACGTGATAAGAAACGCAAATACAGCTACATACTTCTGATCCATATCGAATAGATCATTTAACATATCAGCAGCAAAATCTGAAAAATAGAAAGCCATGTATAGTCCCAGCACGAGCGCTGCCAGTGAAGCTACTTCAACAATAAGTCCCTTTTTATATCCATTCCATGCAAAAAGCAGTAAAGGAATGATAATTATTATATCAAGTAAATTTACACTCATATATTATATTTATTTTATCCTGCGTGTTAATTCCGTTGAAAATACAAACTCGTTTAACTCCTTATTATCAGTTTTTAGTATCTCCTTGTTATCCCCTTCCCACCACAATTCGCCTTTGTTTATAAATGCTATTTTTTGCCCGATCTGCAAAACAGAGTTCATATCATGCGTATTGATTACAGTTGTCATTTCAAACTTATGGGTTAACTCAGATATCAACTCATCAATTACCTCGGCTGTTTTTGGATCAAGTCCGGAATTTGGTTCATCGCAAAACAAATACCTTGGATTCATGGCAATAGCCCTGGCAATTGCTACACGTTTTATCATTCCTCCACTTAATTCGGCAGGAAATTTCTGATTTGCGTTTACAAGTTTTACATGTTTTAATACATCATTAACCCTGTTTAGCTTTTCTTCATAGCTCTGTTTTGTAAACATATTTAGAGGGAACATAATGTTTTCTTCCACGGTAAATGAATCAAACAATGCACCACCCTGAAACAATACTCCCATTTCCTTGCGGGTTTCCTTTTTATCCTTTTCCTTTAACCCTGAAAAACACCTGTTATCAAAATTAATCTCACCTTCATCAACATTGAATAACCCGATACAACATTTCATAAGAACTGTTTTCCCCGAACCACTCTGTCCGATGATCAGGTTTGTCTTCCCCTTTTCAAATCTTGTGGAAATATCATTCAGTACTTTCTGTTCACCAAATGACTTGGATATATGAACAACCTCTATCATGTCAGTAACATCTGGGTTAAAATTAAGTCGAACACAATTATCAGGATACTGCTGGTTACAACGGCTTTGGTACTTGCACGTCCGACTTCAACAGAACCTCCCTTAACTGTATAGCCTTTGTAACCTGAAATCGATGCTATTATAAATGCAAAAACCAGGGTTTTTATCATTGCATAAGTAATATCAAATGGAGCCCACCAGGCCTGAAGACCGTCAATAAAATCTGTTGGTGTTACCGAACCTGTTATTATTACCGCCAGTAATCCTCCTGAAAGCCCTACGGCAATTGAGAATATAACCAGAACAGGAAAGAAAAACATTGCAGCAGTAATTTTTGGTAAAATCAGGTAGTTTGCAGGATTTATTCCCATAACTTTCAATGCATCAATTTGTTCAGTTACCCTCATGGTTCCAATTTCAGATGCAATGCTGGAACCAACCTTACCGGCAAGTATTAAACTCATAATTGTTGGTGATATTTCCAGGATCATCATTTGCTTGGTAGTATAACCAACCAGGTACAAGGGTACCAGTGGACTGTCAATATTATAAGCCATTTGCATAGCAATAATTCCTCCGGTAAACAAAGAGATAAACACAACAATACCTATTGAATCAACACCAAGTGCATGAAAGTCGATCATCAACTGACGACGGAACACTCTGCCCTTATCCGGCCGCTTAAAAGTTTCGATCATCAGGGAAACATACTCGCCTGTTTCTCTTAAAAATCCCATAATTACTGCTTATTTATGCATAAGGTTAATTCACCTAATAATTACTCCGGCTAAGGTAACAAAAAGATTTTTTTAGCGGAACAACAACTAAACTATAATTTCGTTTTCATAATTAACGTAAAATTGCAAATTAAATTTTAAGATCTTTCGTTTTCAGGTGAGATAACGAGATATTGCAGACAACATATTATTATGAGTAAGTTTAAGAAACATTACAAAAAACTGGCATTATCACTGATCATGGTTTCTGCAATTTTCATATCATCATGTACAACCCAAAAACATGGTTATCGCCCTGCCAAAAGTAAAAAGAAAGACTGCGACTGTTCGAAATGGAGTTATCATACTGTTATACAGGAAACAAAAATCCTTGCTTAAGCAATACTAATAATCAGTTGCTTTTCAATATCTGAAAGTCAATCCAAACCTATTTATTCTCGGGATATCATAGTACTAAAGATTTTACAATTTCAGCAGATACTGTAACATGAAAATTTTAGTGTAGTAAATTCATTTTATTGTATTCATAATAAAAATTTGTGGTAATGTTTTACATAAAAAATACCCAAAAGTAGTGATTCATGTACTTTGGTGTTTATATAATTTTGCAGTGTATATGAAATACTCAGTTAAAGAAAAAAAATTAATGCTTGCTTCCTTTTTGATGATTGGGATAATGATTGCATTAATTTCCAATCAGGCCATCTTTTTACATGTGCATAAACTGAGTGATGGAACAACAATAAGTCATGCTCACCCATATAATTCAACTAAAGATAATAAACCATTTAAAAAACATGATCATTCAAATGCAGAATTATTAATCCTGCAAACTCTTGATTCAGGTTTCATTATTTCTCTGTTTACAGTGGCACTTTTCCTGTTTTTCGGGTATAAACATATTAGAGCTATTCCGATTGCAGAAACAACCACCATATTATTATGGGTAAACAGTGGCAGGGCACCACCCTTTAGTTAGTTTTTATTATCAATTATTCTCTAAACTTTGGCATAATCTGCCAATCATGTTGCTAAGTTGGGTGATGGAACTATGCAACAAATCATTTAAAATCAATAAAGTTATTAGTTATGAATAAAGTTTTTATATTAATTATTACAATTATATTATTCTCGGGTTTGCTGGGAACGGCCCAGAATAAAGATTCAGATGCAAACATTGTTGGACATGTAGTCAGTAATGGAAAGCATCTCCCTTTTGCTTCAGTTTTCATTAAGGGAACCACCATTGGTATAACAACTGATGAATCCGGTCATTATCAATTGATAAATCTACCCGAAGGTGATCTTACAGTGGTTGCTAAAGCCCTTGGTTATAAATCTGAAGAAGTTACCATTAACATAAAATCCGGTGAAACTAAAGAGATTAAATTTGAACTTCAGGAAGATGTTCTGGGTCTTGAAGAAGTAGTGGTAACCGGTGACAGAAACGAAACCAACAGGTCGGAATCATCTACAATTGTAAATACAATAACTCCAAAATTATTTTCCACAATCCAATCCGTTACATTAAGTGAAGGACTTAATTACTGCCCTGGAGTGAGAATGGAAAATAACTGCCAGAATTGTGGGTTTACCCAGGTAAGAATGAACGGAATGGAAGGTCCTTACTCACAAATACTAATAAACAGCAGACCTATATTCAGCGGACTGGCAGGGGTTTATGGTCTTGAACTGATTCCCGCAGCTATGATTGAAAGGGTTGAAGTTATTCGTGGAGGCGGATCTGCATTATACGGCAGTAATGCAATTGCAGGAACAATCAACCTCATATTAAAAGATCCCGTTAATAATTCATATGAATTTGGTATTAACGGCGGATCAATTGGTGTTGGGATGGATGGCTCAGGTACACCGGCACAGGACTATTCAGTAAACTTGAATACTTCAATTGTTTCTGCTGACAATAAAACAGGAATGTCATTATATGGATTCTATAGGAACAGAGAAGCCTTTGATGCCAACGATGACTCATTTTCAGAAATTTCCGAGTTAAAAAATACTACAATTGGAACCAGGTTATTTCACAGGTTTGGAAACAGAAGCAAAGTTTATGTTGACTTCTTTAATATAACTGAAAGCCGCAGAGGTGGCGATAAATTCGACTACCCATTTCATGAAGCTAATATTGCAGAAGCTCTTACACATTATCTTACAACCGGTGCAATTACATTTGAGCATTATTTCCGTGATACTGACCTTTTTTCTGTTTATGTGTCAGGCCAGAGGGTGAACAGAGATTCTTACTATGGTGCTAATCAATCATTACAGGATTACGGTAATACCAAAGATTTTACATATACTGCAGGTACACAGTACAACGCAAATTTCACAAATTCAAGTCTTACAGTTGGTGTTGAAAATGAAGGAGCCTGGTTAAAAGATAAAAAACTTGGATATCCTGATTACGATAATGCTATAATTATTAATGATTCAATTGTAAGTATACCACATACTGATAATGTCATTATAGCAGATCAAACAACTAATACTACAGGGATATTTGCTCAATACGATCTTAACTGGAATAAATTTAAGTTCTCCCTTGGAGCAAGATATGACAACTACAAAATATCTGATAAACAACACGAAAACGAAGACAATACAGGAAATGTACTGAGCCCCAGAATTTCTGTTAAATATGATATATATGAATATCTTCAGGCAAGGGCAAGCTATTCAAAAGGATACAGGGCTCCTCAGATATTTGACGAAGACCTCCATATTGAAACATCAGGTTCAAGAAGGGTAATTCATGAAAACAGCCCTGACCTTAAACAGGAAACCAGTAACAGTTATATGCTTTCACTTGATTTCAATAAAAAAATCGGAAAAGTATATATGGGATTCCTGGTTGAAGGTTTTTATACAAAGTTAATTGATCCTTTCGCTAATGAATATGGAGAGCCTGATGAGGATGGTACTGTAATTTATACACGTGTGAATGCTGAAGGCGGAGCATTTGTTCAAGGTGTTAATATGGAATTGAACCTTGTTCCGAACGACGTTATCTCATTTGTTGCAGGTTTTACACTGCAGAAAAGCGAATATGAAGATGCACAGGAATTTGATGAAAAGAGGTTTTTCAGAACTCCCGACGACTATGGTTATTTTACTTTCGACTGGAAACTTTCGAAAGCATGGGGGGTGTCTGCAACAGCAGATTACACAGGCTCAATGCTTGTTCCATATTTTGGTTTGGAAATACCTGATCCTGATGCCGGTGAACTTCGTAAGTCCGACAGTTTCTTTGATATGGGACTAAAATTAAGATACAACATTAAACTCAATGGAGCTACATTGCAGCTATACACAGGAGTTAAAAATATATTTAATTCTTATCAGGATGATTTCGATTATGGTATTGATCGTGATCCGGGATATATTTATGGGCCATTGAATCCTCGCACAGTTTATTTTGGATTGAAGTTAGGCAACTTTCTTGATTAATTCGGATAGTTATTAGTTATACCTATATTTATATTAATTTGAAAACGCGATTACGTTAATTTGTAATCGCGTTTTTTCATTAAATTACAACGCTTTCACATATTGTTAACCAGCTGTTTATTAAAGTAATCCAAAAAAAGAAATGTAAACAGAATATAAAATATTGATTATTCATATTCCATGTCATTATCTAATAAAACCAATTGGCATGTTTCAGTACATAATTGACCATATTGAGATATCTTTGCAACCGTAATGAAAGAAAAAGAATTACTGCAAAAATACCTTCCTGAGGATTCTGTGAATCTTGTAATGAACTGGATTATTAAATATGGTATTCATTTAAAAATTACTAAAAGAAGAAAAACCAAACTGGGTGATTACAGACCTCCTGTTGCAAATCAAAACCATCGTATAAGTATTAATTTCAATTTAAATAAGTATTCCTTTTTAATAACTTTTGTGCATGAGCTGGCACATTTAATAGTATGGAATAAATATAAAAATACTGTTCCTCCACACGGGAAAGAATGGAAATCAGAATATAAAAAACTGATGATGATTACTATGGAGGAAAACATATTTCCTGATGACATTACTGAAGTCTTAAAATCGAGTATTGTGAACTCAAAAGCATCAAGCAGTTCGGATTTATCGTTATTACGGGTTCTAAAAAAATATGATTCAAACCAAACGGGTATTACTCTGGAAGAGCTTGCTGAAAATTCAATCTTTGAAACAGAATCAGGGAAAATATTTAAAAAAGGACTTAAACGCAGAACAAGGTACTTATGTCAAAACCTTCACAACAGGAAACTATACCTTTTTCATCCATTAACAAGAGTAAAAGAGGTGGTTTAATAATTCCAAACTAATAATACATCCCGGCAAGATCGTTATTTTATGTTCAATATCAATTATATACAAATCAACATAGAATAAACCAATGAGTTTTGTATTTTTGAAGCCCGTTTTCGAACTTTAAGATTAAAATAGGTAGTCAACAACATAAATATTTAAAAACACTCACCACATCATATTAAAATCCATGGAGACTAATAAAAACAATTATTGTGTAATTATGGCAGGTGGCGTAGGTGCCCGATTCTGGCCAATGAGTAAAACTTCAAGACCTAAACAGTTTATTGATGTTCTTGGAGTTGGTAAGACGTTAATTCAACTTACTTTTGAAAGATTCTCAAATATTTGCCCTCCTGAAAATGTGCTTGTTGTTACAAATGAAATATATAAAAACCTGGTATTGCAGCAATTACCACAACTTAAGGAGCACCAGGTACTGTGTGAACCATCACGTCGCAATACTGCTCCATGTGTAGCTTATGCCAACTACAAAATAAAAGAAGAAAACCCGAATGCTATTGTTGTTGTAGCTCCCTCTGACCATATTATACTAAAAGAAGAAGAGTTTGTAAAGAATATTAAAACTGCTATTGATGCAGCAAGTCAAAACGACTGGTTGTTAACATTAGGAATTAAACCAAGTCGTCCTGACACAGGATACGGTTATATCCAGTTTGTAGAAGAGAAAATCTACTCTGATGATATTCCTCTGTATAAAGTTAAAACATTTACCGAAAAACCTAATTTGGAAATCGCAAAATCATTTCTTGCAAGTGGTGACTTCCTGTGGAATTCAGGTATCTTTATTTGGTCGTTAAGCTCGATTATGAAAGCTTTCAATGAACTACTTCCCGATGTGGATACCCTTTTTGAAAAAGGTGCCGGTATTTATAATACACATGGTGAGAAGAATTTCATATCAGAAACATATGCAGTTTGTAAAAACATTTCCATTGACTATGGTATAATGGAAAAAGCAAAAAATGTAAACACTCTGGCTGTTGATTTTGGGTGGTCTGATTTAGGCACCTGGGGATCCTTATATACAATTAGAAGTAAGGATGATAACAAAAATGCTGTTGTTGGCAAGAATGTTATGCTATATGGTACCGAAAATTGTATTGTGAATATGCCTGATAATAAACTTGTTGTTCTTCAGGGTCTTGACGACTATATTGTAGTTGAAGAAGATAATACCCTTCTTGTGTGTAAAAAAGATGATGAACAGCAAATCAGACAATTTGTTGCTGATGTAAAAGTTGAAAAAGGAGATAAATATATTTAATAAATAATTTAAAATGAGAAAATTACTTGTACTAACAATTGCCTTTGTTCTGGGACTGAATACTGTTTCAAAGGCCGATGAAGGAATGTGGATTCCTTTATTGATTAATAAAAACATTGCAGAAATGCAGGAAATGGGGCTGAAGCTAACTGCTGAGGACATTTACAACGTAAATAATTCCAGTTTGAAGGATGCAATTACTATTTTCGGAAGAGGATGTACCGGCGAGATCATTTCACCTGAAGGACTATTACTAACCAACCACCATTGTGGTTACGGCTCAATTCAAAAGGTAAGTACTCCTGAGGCAAACTATCTTGATGATGGATTCTGGGCGATGAATAAAGGTGAAGAAATTCATGTTCCGGGATTAACTGTTCAGTTTTTAAACTACATGAAAGATGTTACCAGAAAAGTACTTGATGGTGTAAAGGATGATATGACAGAAGATGAAAGGGCTGAAATAATCAAAAAGCATAAAAAAGACATCGTTGATCATGCCATTAAAGACAGTCATTTTAACGCCAAAGTGGTTTCTTTTTTCGGAGGTAATGAATATTACCTGTTTGTTTACGAAACCTTTACAGATATCCGGTTAGTAGGAACCCCACCTGAATCTATTGGTAAATTTGGTGCAGACACCGACAACTGGATGTGGCCTCGTCATACCGGCGATTTTTCGATGTTCAGAGTATATACCGGTCCTGACGGCAAACCAGCAGAATACGCTGAAGAAAATGTTCCTATGAAATCCAAACATTTTCTGCCGGTTAACATTGCTGGTGTTGAAAAAGGTGATTTTGCAATGATAATGGGATATCCTGGTGGTACCGACAGGTTTTTATCATCATTTGGTGTTGATTTAGCCATTAACACTAGTAATCCAACTATTGTTGATATCAGAGAAGAAAAGCTTGCAATTATGCGTGAAGGTATGGATGCTGATGATGCTGTTCGTTTGCAATATGCAACCAAATTTGCTCAAACAGCCAACTACTGGAAATACTTTATCGGACAAACAAAAGGTTTAAAAAGATTAAAAGTAAAAGAGAAAAAACAAAAAGAAGAGGCTGAATTCCAAAACTGGATAAACCAGAATCCAAAAGCCAAAATGAAATATGGAGATGCTTTAACTTTACTTGAATCATCACACGATGTGATGGGTCAATACACATTGGCTCAAACATATTTCATGGAAGCTGTATATCGCGGACCTGAGATACTGAAATACGCCAATTCTTTTAAAGGGCTTAAAAAAGTTCTGGAGAACAAAGAAGCAACTGATGAAGAAATTACCAGTACAGTAAATAAGCTTAAAAGTGGTGTTGCTAAGCATTTTAAAGATTACAACAGCACAATTGACAGGAATATGCTTGCTTCCATGATGAAAATGTATCATGAAGAAGTGCCACTTGACCAACAACCTGCATACCTGTTGAAAATAGATAGCAAGTTTAAAGGTGATTATGATAAATATGCCGATTATGTTTTTAACAAATCAATTTTTTCAAACAAAGATAAAGTTGAGACATTTCTTGAAAATCCAAGTGCTAAAAAAATTAAGAAAGACCCGGCCTTTGTTGCTGTAAGAGCATTTGTTGCTAAATATTATGAAAATGCTGATAATCTTAAACAAGCTTATGATGATCTGGCCAAAGGTCACCGACTTTACATTGCAGGTTTACGTGAAATGAATCCGGATCAAAATTATTCCCCTGACGCAAACTTTACCATGCGTCTGACTTATGGAACAGTTGAGGATTATTATCCTGCCGATGCTATTCATTATGATTACTTTACAACAATGGACGGAATTATGCAAAAAGAAGATCCGTCGAACTGGGAATTTGTTGTACCTGAAAAATTAAAAGAACTTTATGAAGCCAAAGACTTCGGTCAATATGGTGAAGATGGTGTAATGAAAGTTTGTTTTCTTACCACTCATGATATTACCGGTGGAAACTCAGGAAGTCCGGTAATCAACGGAAAAGGCGAATTAATAGGTCTGGCATTTGACGGTAACTGGGAAGCTATGAGCGGCGATATTGCCTTTGAACCCGAGCTGCAACGTACAATAAATGTTGATATCAGATATGTACTGTTTGTTGTAGATAAATTTGCCGGTGCCAAAAATCTTATTGATGAAATGACATTGGTTACTGAAAGACCTGTAACAATTGTGGAAGTAGAAGAAGTTAAAGCTCCTGCAGCAGTTGAAGAGACTATTGAATAGATATTTATTTCAGATGATTTTAAAAAGCCGGTTCGGGATATCTGAACCGGCTTTTTATATTTTTGAGAATCCGGGGAATGTGAAACTTATTCATTTGTACTATATTTGAATCAGGATTCAACACTGTATTGAATTAACCGGTTATGAAAAAAGCATTACTATTACTTATATCATCGGTATTTATTGTTTCAAATATATGTTCTCAAAATAATTTGTCGAAAAAGCAAATTCGTAAACAAAAAATCAATTTTTTAACTGCCAACAGATCATGGACAGCTGAAATACCATTATGGATTCCCGGTTTTGCAGGTACTTTTGCTTATGGCGATGTAGAAATCAAAGGTGAAGATGGTGTTGATCCCGAACATCCAATTGAACCCCCGCCAGGTGGTGGTATTGGTGAAATACTATCAAGGTTGTTCAGAACTGATTGGTATCTGAAGTTTTTCTTCATTACCAAAATTGCCTATGAAAAAAATAATTTTCTGATTCAGTTTGACGCATTATCAGGATCGGTAGGTAACTCCGTTAAATTCAGGTATAATAACAGGGAAACTGTCCAGGCAAACTTCAGCTCAACCCTGACAAGGTTATTTGTGGGATATAAAATAGTTAATCATCAATCACAAAACAGGAAATTCAGATATGAGTTATTCGGTTATTTGGGGACAAGAGCTTTCTTTAATTCAATCAATTCAGATTTAAACAACTCTGTCAATAATCTTGATATATCTCCTTCATGGTGGGAACCGGTTATAGGGCTTCAAAACCAGTTTACTTTTAAGAGATGGTTTTTAGTTGTTCAGGGTGATTATGGCGGACTTTTCGTAAATACAAAATATTCAAATCAATTTTCCTTTTACACTTATTACAGAACAGGTAAAATTACCTCTGTTAAAATAGGTTGGAACCATTTACAACAACACCATGAAGATAAATTGCTAAATGAAGATTTAAAAGTTATAGTAACCTTATCAGGACCAAGTGTAGGTATTGCATTTCATTTTTAATAAATTTTTAACTTATACAAATATTGTAACCTTTCATAATTTTGTTAATATTGTTATTTATGAGTAACAACAAAAGAAGTCATTAAGTCAAACAATATTTCCGGTCATTTGTCAGGTTTTAGTTTTTAATACGACTTCTAAAACAATAAGGAATACAGCAATTTACTATATTCCTTTTATAGCACTAAAAAGATAATATTAAATACTGCTTTCAACTAATTGAGTTAATGAAATACTACATACCTAACATTCCTCAAACTAAAAAGAAAAGAATAGTAATTGTTGGAGGAGGTTTTGCAGGCCTCAAAATACTAAGAAAGCTATCAGGTAAAGGTTTCCAGATTGTTCTGCTGGATAAAAATAACTATCATCAGTTTCAGCCATTACTATACCAGGTATCAACTGCAGGGCTGGAACCAACAGCAATATCATTTCCTTTGAGAAAGATCCTCCAAAATGAGAAAAACATACATTTCAGAATTACCGGATTAAAAGAAATTAATGATCATAACAATGAAATTATAACTGATATTGGTAAACTTAGTTACGATTATCTGATTTTGGCAATGGGTACAACCACAAATTTCTTTGGACAAAAAAATATTGAGAAATACTCACTTGCGATGAAAACAGCAGCTGATTCAATTTTAATCAGGAACACGATACTCAAAAATTTCGAATTATCATTGTTGGAAACTGAAGAAGATAAGATAAATAGTTTTATAAATATAGTAATTGTAGGTGGTGGACCAACCGGTGTTGAACTGGCCGGGGCTTTGGCTGAAATGAAAAAGTACATTTTTCCTAAAGATTATCCTGAACTGGACCTGAATAATATGAGAATTATTATTTATGAAGCATCACCAAAACTGTTGTCAGGTATGTCATCTTTTTCATCAAAACATGCATTGAAATATTTAAAATCACTTGGAGTTGAAGTATATCTGAACACTAGAGTTGATGATTATGATGGCAACTTGCTAAGTGTATCAGACGAATCAACCGTTTCAACAAAAACAGTTATTTGGGCTGCAGGAGTAAAATCTGAAAGAATAACAGGTATTGCAGAAGAGTTGTTTGCTCCTGGAAACAGAATTAATGTAAACAGACATAACAAGGTACCAAACACATCAAATATTTTTGTTGTTGGCGATCAATGCATAATGAAAACCCAAAAATATCCAAACGGGCATCCACAGGTTGCTCAAACTGCGATTCAGCAAGCCAGATTGCTTGCAAAAAATATATTGAGAATAGAGTCAGGTAATAAACCAACAGATTTTGAATATGTTGACAAAGGTTCAATGGCAACAATTGGCAGAAATCTGGCCGTTGCCGATCTTCCCTTTGGTAAATTCAGGGGTTTCACTGCCTGGATATTGTGGTCAATTGTTCACCTGTTTACCATAGTGGGAATTAAAAACCGAATTTCTACCTTTTTGAACTGGATATGGAGTTATTTTACTTACGATCAGTCGTTAAGGGTTCTTATTATTCCAAAATTCATTAATCAGTCCAGGTAGCTATAACAATAAAAAATTAGTTATATTTAACATATCAACAAAACAAACCTTACATGTTTAAACAAATTACTACTAAAGAATTAATTACTGAAAGCAAAAACACCAATGCCGTTATAGTTGATGTGCGACCTGTTGACGCATATAATGGCTGGAAACTGTCAGGAGAAAATCGCGGAGGTCATATTACAGGAGCCAGAAGTTTACCATTAAAATGGCTTAATTATATCGACTGGATCGAGATAGTCAGATCAAAGGGTATTTTCCCTGAAAACAAAGTAATAATCTATGGTTACAATACAGAAGACTCGGAAAAAACTGGAGAGTCATTTCAGAAAGCCGGTTATAACGATGTAGTAATATACCCCTATTTTACTGACGAATGGGCCAATAATACTATGCTCCCGATGGACAAGCTGGAACGTTATAAACATCTGGTTTCCGCTCATTGGGTAAAATCACTCATTTCAAAAGAGAAACCTGACCATTATGACAATGACAAGTTTGTAATTTGTCACGCCCATTACAGAAACAGGGATGCTTATTTAAGTGGTCATATTCCAGGGGCTATTGATATGGACACTTTAGCCCTTGAAGCACCGGAAACGTGGAACAGGAGATCGCCGGAAGAGTTGAAAAAATCACTTGAGGAACATGGTATATCAAGTGACACAACAGTTGTTCTATATGGAAAATTTATGTTCCCGGATAATGATGATCCATTCCCGGGCAGTGCAGCCGGTGATATAGGTGCAATTCGTAATGCATTTATTATGATGTATGCCGGGGTAAAAGACGTCAGAGTGTTAAATGGTGGATTTCAATCATGGGTTGATGCAGGATATGAAGTTAGCACTGATGATGTGAAAAAAAGGAAAGCAAGTGATTTTGGAGTATCTATTCCGCAGAAACCAAAACTGGCTGTAGATATTCCTCAGGCAAAACAAATGCTGGAATCGAAACATTCCAAACTGATTTGTGTAAGAAGTCTGCCTGAATATATTGGAGAGGTAAGCGGATACAACTATATTGAAAAAAAAGGACGAATCCCCGGAGCCATTTTTGGTAATTGCGGATCAGATGCATATCATATGGAAAACTATCGCAATCTCGACCATACTACCCGTGAGTTTAATGAAATTGTATCAATTTGGAAAGATGCAGGCATAACACCTGATAAACACCTGGCCTTTTATTGTGGTACAGGCTGGCGGGGAAGTGAAGCATTTTTTAATGCATGGTTACTGGGGTGGCCTGAGGTAAGTGTTTTCGATGGTGGATGGTTTGAATGGAGTAACGATCCCTCAAATCCTTATGAAACAGGTGTTCCCGAATAATACGATATGAAAGAAACTTTACAAACTACAATTCTGTCAGAATTTGCTAATGACACTCTCAAAGGGCTATCATCAGATCAAAAATATTTATCCTCTAAGTATTTTTATGATTATAACGGTAGCAGAATATTCCAGGATATTATGCAAATGCCCGAATACTACTTAACCAGATGTGAGTATGAAATATTTACAAATTTAAAACACCAGATCCTGGAGTGTTTTAAATCAGACAACAAAGGATTCGACTTAATAGAACTGGGAGCCGGAGACGGAACAAAAACCAAAGTGCTTCTGTCGTATTTCCTAAATCAAAATTCAGATTTCAGATATTCACCTGTTGACATTTCTGAAGTATCAGTAACTGATCTTGTAAACGAGCTTGAAGAGAAATTTCCTGAATTAAAAATAACAGGGAGAGTTGGAGATTACTTCGAACTGATAAAAAGTATTGAACCCAATGGTTATGAAAGAAAGGTAATACTATTTCTTGGTTCAAACATTGGTAATTTTAACAAGCAACTATCCATCAGATTTCTGAAGGAACTGTATAATGCATGTGATAGTAACGATTATGTTTTTATCGGTTTTGACCTGAAAAAAGATAAAAACATTATACTGAAAGCTTATAATGATCCGCATGGTCATACTGCTGCCTTTAATCTGAATTTATTAACAAGAATTAATTCTGAACTGTCAGCTGATTTTGACCCTGAGAATTTCTACCATGAAGAAGTTTATGATCCGGAGTCCGGGACAGCACGCAGCTATCTGATCAGTAAGAAAAACCATACAGTGGAAATCGGGCAGCTAAATTTCACCTGTAATTTTAGTACAGGAGAAAAAATATTTATGGAAATGTCGCAGAAATATGATATGAAAATGATTAACGATCTTGCAAATGTTAGCGGATTTGAAGTTGTAAGGAACTTCTTTGATGAACGTCAATATTTTGTAAATTCATTATGGAAACCAATAAAATGATCATGAAAGCTATATGGAATAATAAGATAATTGCAGAAAGTGAAAGAACTATTCTTTTAGAAGGAAATCATTATTTCCCTATTGAATCTGTTAAAACAGAGTATTTTAAAACAAGTATTCACAAGACTGTTTGCCCGTGGAAAGGCACAGCATCATATTATGATATTGTTGTGGAAGGAAGTGTTAATGAAGATGCAGCATGGTATTATCCTTCACCTTCAGATAAAGCAGCACATATTAAAGATCATGTAGCCTTTTGGAAAGGTGTAAAAGTTTTGGAGTAAGGACAATTTAATCCGGTATTTTACATTATCACAAAAGGTACGATCACAACATTCCGAAACATAATAGCCGGTAAATCGTAAAAACTGAAATAAATAGCAGGTCTGCAATCTCTTACTTCTGAAATAGATTCTCAATAAGGGAAATGTTTTATTACACAAGACCGCGTAACTTTATAACATACAGACCATTATCATATTTGGTATATTTGTTGGTATTATAGCTTTTTACTAAACATTCAAAAGAAGAATTATGAAATCTGTTTTTACTTATATAATATTTACACTTGCTTTTGTAATATTAACTCTTTCATCCTGTAAAAAGGACAATACAAATCTTGACTCAAATGATATTAATGATCTGGTTATCCCGGCATCGTTTAACTTTGCTACAACTAATACTATTGACCTTACAATAAATGATTACGAATCCGGAGCACGTTACGATATTTACACCATAAACAGTACCACTCCGGACGATATTATATATACAAGTACCGACACAACAGTTGTGATTGATGATCTGAATCAGCATATTGCCTCCGGATTTATTAAAGAAAGTACATACAATACCGTACTAACTGTTCCTTCATATCATAAATATATTTTTATAATGCGTGGGAAAGATGGTATTTTCCATGGTGAAAATGTTGAAATTGGTTCAGGAAAAATAATATATAACTTCACAGGCAATATGTTGAAAGCTGCCCGGCTGGATGATGACATAATTTATAGTGTTAACGGAAGCAATACAGAAATTCAATCAATAAATCTTACATCAGGTCAGATCACACAAATTGGAAATCTGCCATTTAAAAGCATTGCAAACGCTGCTGACAAAATAAACAATCGTATTTATACTGCAAATAAGCAAAGTCCTTTTCAGTTAGGGTATTACGATTTATCAACGAATCAATTTACTGTAGTTGGAAATTTCTCATGGAGTTTTCCAAGAATGGATTATAACCCTGATGATGGTTTATTATATATCTCAAAAGGAAACAAATTATATAAAGTAGATCCTTCAAGCGCCCAGATACTCCAAACTTATAATATAGTTGGTTTGCAGGGAAGTAGTTACTGTGATGTTGCTTTTGCCCCGGATGGTTCAATGTTTATTGGGGATAAAATCGCACTATATTCGGCACAGTTCAGTGGAAATAATATTAATGTAACAAGGTTAAGTGACAATACTCTTCCTCAAAAAATAACATGCCTTGCAGTTGGAAGTAACGGTCATTTATACACATCCCAGGTAAGTGCAAATGGAAAAATCATTGATTTCGATCCTGCAACCGGAACCTGGTCGTATTTTAATATTTCCGGTAATATCAAAATCAATGATTTCGGAATTATCAGGGCGATTGAACCAGGTACAGGTGATACAGATGGTGATGGTGTACCAGATGATCAGGATGATTATCCTGATGACGTAAATAAAGCATTCAATAATTATTTCCCGGGAGAAAACACATGGGCATCAATGGCATTTGAGGATTTATGGCCTGGAAAAGGAGATTTTGATTTTAACGACCTTGTAATGAAATACAACATTAATCAGATCACTAATTCTTCCAACAATGTTGTTGAAATAAATGCAACATTTAACCCGGTTCATGAAGGCGCTACACTGGTAAATGGTTTTGCTTTCCAATTACCGATCTCAACAAATGATATTGAAAGCGTTAACGGGTATAACCTGACAGGAACGTCTGTTTCTTTAAATACCAACGGAACAATTGCAGATCATACTCTTGCAAATATTGTAGTATTTGATCAAACTGAACCAAATATAGGCTCAACACTGAATGTTATAGTTGAGATGTCAAATCCTGTTGATCCCGCAGATCTGGGCAGCGCACCATATAATCCATATTTAATAATCGATCAAAGGATGGATATGGAAATACACTTATCGGATATGGAACCAACTTCGCTTGCAGATCAAAGTTATTTTGGCACACAGGACGACTCCAGCGATCCTGCAACTGGCAGATATTATAAAACTTCCAACAATCTCCCATGGGCTATTAATATTGTGTATGATTTTGTATGGCCACTTGAAAATAAAGAAATAACCCAGGGTTATCTTAAATTTGGAGAATGGGCTGAATCAGGAGGTTCACTTTACGCTGACTGGTACAAAGACTTATCCGGCTACAGAAATAATGAATATCTTGATGTACAGTGATTTTGTAGTCAAAGAATGCAATAGTATATTTCAAAGATCACTTAAGGTTCTTATTTTATAAGTACTTTTACTGAATGGTCACCGGGAAAAGAAACATTACTGCTGATTTACTCAAGGGTGTTGCAGTTATACTAATGATCCAGGTACATATCCTTGAATTGTTTTCGCTCAATGATGTTTTGACCAGCAATATTGGCTCAGTTCTGTTATTCCTTGGAGGTCCTCCGGCGGCCCCGGTATTTATGATAATTATGGGCTATTTTATTGCAAAAGTCAACCCTGAATTAAAATCCAGCCTGAAAAGAGGAATAAAAATAATTTTGATTGGATTACTCCTCAACACAGGTCTAAATCTTCACCTGTTTATTAAGATTTATCAGGAAGAAATTATCGCTGATCCTCTTCCATACTTGTTTGGTGTTGATATTCTTTTCCTGGCCGGATTAAGTATTATTGTAATAGGAATTGTAAATGAATTCTTCAGAAATAAGCTTACTCCTCTTATTATTTTAATAATTGTATTATCAATCCCGGAGATATTTTCATCACAGTGGGAGAATTTTGATTTTCCTTATTTAACAGCATACCTGTACAGTGATGCATGGTGGTCGTATTTTCCTGTTATTCCATGGATTTCGTACCCCATAACGGGATATCTGTTTTACCTGATATGGCCTGATATTAAAAAACACATCAGGCATGAAGTGAGTTTCCTGTTTATTTTTCTGGTAAGTTTAATAATCCTGATTTCTACTTTACAATATGGTATCCGAACAGCTTCAAAGCTTGAAGTCTATTATCACCACGACATTTTGTACTTTCTTTTTATAATCAACTTTATGATTAGCTGGACATTATTATTCCGGTTTATAGCAAATAAATACGGCAATAAGATCACACAATTTGTCAGGTGGGTTGGTATAAATGTAACTACATTCTACATCATTCAATGGTTGATTATTGGAAATATTGCGACTAAAATCTACAAAACTCAAACTGGTCTTCAAAGCTTTGGATGGTTCATAATAGTACTGATGTTAACTTCAGTATTTACGTTGCTTTGGAATAAAATAATCACATCCCGCAAGCTGAAATAAATCTATTTTTTCTTTCATCATTAAAACCACCTTTATATTTGTCTGTATGCAAAGCATTTAGACTCTAATTACTTGACAAAGAGGTGTAAAATGTGTATCTTTGCAAACTTTTTAGAAATAACTAACAGATTTATTTTTCCATAAATTATATACATGAAATTATCACAATTTAAATTTGATTTACCAAGAGAACTTATTGCTGATCACCCACCAAAAAGTCGTGATGAATCCAGGCTTATGATTGTCAATAGAAAAGACCGGACCATCGAACATAAGCAATTTAAAGATATACTTAATTATTTTTCTGAAGGAGATGTATTTGTAATTAATAATACAAGAGTTTTTCCTGCCCGACTGCATGGTGAAAAAGAAAAAACAGGGGCGAAGATTGAAGTCTTTTTATTAAGGGAACTAAACCAGGAAAGTCGTTTGTGGGATGTTCTTGTAGATCCGGCCAGAAAAATTCGAATTGGTAATAAATTATATTTTGGTGATGATGAATCACTGGTAGCAGAAGTTATTGATAATACAACATCCAGGGGCAGAACCCTAAGATTCCTTTTTGATGGTTCTTATGATGAATTTAAACAAACTCTTCAGTCCCTTGGTGAAACACCTCTGCCAAAAATCCATCAACGTCCGGTTGAAGAAATAGATGATGAACGTTATCAAACCATTTATGCCAAACATGAAGGTGCTATCGCTGCACCAACGGCAGGTCTGCATTTTTCAAGAGAGCTTATGAAAAGGCTTGAAATTATTGGAGCTAAATTTGCAGAGATCACACTTCATACAGGACTTGGTAATTTTAGGGCTATAGAAGTTGAAGACCTTTCCAAACATAAGGTGGATTCTGAAGAAATGTTTATTAATAAGGAAAATGCTGACATTATTAATAATGCCAAAGAAAACAAAAACATAGTATGTGCCGTTGGAACAACAAGTATGAAAGCCATCGAAACTGCTGTGTCTATTACAGGTCAGGTTAAACCTTATTCAGGCTGGACAAATAAGTTTATTAATCCTCCATATACTTTCAAAACTGCTGATGCGATGATCACCAATTTCCATTTACCAATGTCACCGATGATGATGATGGTAAGTGCTTATGTTGGTCACGATTTCTTAAAAGAAGTTTACAGCACCGCCATCAAGAATAAATACAAATTCTTCACCTATGGTGATGCAATGTTGGTTCTGTAATATATTTTGATTTAAACCCATGTTTTGAAAAAACATGTATTAATACTTGCCGGAGGTAAAGGAACAAGGATGGGAAAAAAGATTCCCAAACAATTTCAGATGCTGTCCGGCAAACCTTTACTTTTTCACACATTTAATGCTTTTCTACACATAGCTGATGTAAGATTTACATTGGTGTTGAACAGTGATTATGTTGATTACTGGAAAACTCTGTGTAAAGAATATCAGTTTAACTTCGAACATGACATTGTGATTGGAGGAGATTCGAGATTTCAATCGGTAAAAAACGGACTTAAAAACATATCTGATACCGCTCTGGTTCTGATTCACGACGGGGTTAGGCCCTTTGTTTCCAAAAAAACGATAACAATGGTTATTGAAACTGCTACAATCTATGGGAATTCTGTCCCGGTAGTTGATCTTACTGACTCAATCCGAAAAGTTTCAGGACAGGTAAATGAGATGGTTAACAGAAATAACTTCAAATCAGTTCAAACACCACAGGCTTTTCATGCTTCGGTAATTAAAACTGCCTATACTCAGAAATATCAGAATATTTTTACTGATGATGCAACAGTACTTGAATACTCAGGAGCTAAAATAAACATCGTTCCCGGGAACCATGAGAATATAAAAATCTCAAATGAGATTGACCTTGAAATAGCAAAGGTTATCCTGAATAAGCTGGATCTGTAAATTACATACAGATAGGAGCAGGTTTTATATGCACATAATATATTTATTCGTCACTATAATTATCATTTTCAGACAAGTAATCAACATCCGAATAGTCTTCTTCATACTTCTCTTTCATTTGTTCTTTCAAATTTCCGTCTTCATCAAAATCAGCATCACTATCAATTATCTGCTCAGCCTTCATCACTGACATCCTGATCATATAGATTTTATCGAAAGTTTCAAAAGGTAATGCACTCACCATTTCTCCTTTACTATTTCGAAACTCAATCAAATGCTGGCTGTATCCATCCTGATATACAAGTTTCACTTGCTCCTTAATCTCATCGCTAAGCTTTTCATAATCCTGAATTACTCTTAGTTTACTAGTTTTCATAGTGCAAAATAATTACCTTTTATTCAAATGTAAACAATTAATTTTACTTCAGTGAATCCGTTACTTATTCATTTCAAATACTGTCTTATTAAAATGTAAACAAGAATCTAAACTCTTCATTTATTACAATAAAAAGAGCTGATTGATAAATGTATTTATCGTTACAAATGTATTTTTTTTATCAAATGGAACCACTATTTAAAATTAAAAATTCAGTGTCTGTTATTTTTTTTTGAACTATTTCTCATAATAACAAAATATTACATTTCCGGTAGCAGGTTAATTTATAATCTGTATTAATTATAATAAAACTACTTGATTTGTTCAAAATCCTAAAAATGAATACACAATAATTTTATATCTGAAAGTTCATCTAAATCAAAAGTCCACTCTATTTATAGGATTGCGGATAACTTATTTATACTATTACAACTTCAAAATCCGGACGAAATCCCGATCGCTAGTTCAACTTTTCCCTTCCCTTCCATTCAAACTTCATAAACAATGCCAATACTGCTGTCAGTACAATGTAAAAGGGGTAGATAAACTCAAGAATAAGCAATAAGGGTTTTAATCCGGATCTTTTTGAAAATGTAAGATAGTTGAAAACAAGTGGAATATCTACTACATACTTTGTTATTATCAGTAATAAAAACACAGGTAACAACCAACTATAATACAAACCCGAGACAAATATTATGCAAAGTACAAGATTAAAAAGGAATATGGAAAGTGATACAATAACCGGCCATAACATCCTGTATCCTTTCGCCTTTGATCCCCATCTTATTCTTTGTTTTAAGAAAGCCCTGAAACTTACCGGAGCTTTTGTTGATACTATTGCTGCTTCATTCTTAATAAATGAAATTGATTTAGCCCCAAACCGTTTTGCAACTTCATGCAGCAGAAATACATCATCACCGGAAGCAAATTTTGATATTTCAGGTTTACATTTGTTATAAACTTCTCTTCTGAAGATCAGGTTTGCACCATTCCCCATTAATGGTAAACCTGCTCCCATCGACCCTGCACCTGATGCAACCAGACTTGCAAATTCGACAGAAAACAGCTTTTGTAAAAAAGATTTCTCTTTATTGTAAACAACAGGACCTAACATCAGATATGATCCGGTAGACAAATAATGTTCAACAATTGTACTTAACCAGTTATGGCCCATAATACAATCACTGTCGGTAGTAACTATTAATTCAGAATCTGAGAATGCAACTCCATCAGAAATTGCTGCTTTTTTCCCCTCTCCGGTTGCGCTGATTAAATTTATGTTCAATTCAGGATACATCGTTAATAGTTTTTCCGTTACCTCACGTGTGTTATCCGTTGAATGATCGTCAACTAAAATAACATCATAAGAGTTTTGGCTGTAATCCTGTTTAGCAATGTGTTTTATCAGGTTTTCAATGTTGTCTTCCTCATTTCTCATAGCAATTAATATACTCACCTTAACATCTCCTGGGCTGTAATTATCACTGGTACTAATCGATAGAATCATATACCATCCAAGAGTCATTATACCGATAATGATCAGATATGTCATTGTAATCCCGAATACAAACCAAATAATAATACTAACTATCATTGTTTTTTCTGAAAAATCGTAAACTAAACACAAAGAAAGTTCCAACAATAGCCGGAACAACAAGGTTAAAAATCCATAACAGAGAAGAAGCACTAATAATTCCTATGGTCATTTCCTGTTTCCAGATATTCAGCGATTCAAAATGATGCTGAAACACATATAAACTAACTGATCCTCGTACTCCTATTTCAGTTAATGCAATTGTGGGAATTATCGTCATAATAAAGTAAACAATTGCAATTAGCATCATTGCTTCCATATAGTTTACCTGAATATTAAATACCATCAATAAAAGAAAAAACTGAAATGAAAAAATCAGATATCTTATCATGCTTAATAACAACACCTTAAGCAGATCCTTTTGATTATAAAGAGAGAATACATCAGCATACTTACGGACTTTATCATAATATTTACCGCTTATTCTTTTAATAATTACTACAACTACTGAAAAATTCAGGTAAGCAAAAACAATAACAGATATAGTAATAACTACTCCAATTACTGATCCAATGAATATCCATATATTCAATGTATTATTAACATCAAGATACTCCTGCAGATAAAATACCAATGCCACCAGACCAAGAATTATTGTTGTGATTAATTGAGCAATACTACCTACGATTGTTACCAATACGGCCTGCAACCTGTCAGCTGATCGTAAAATAAATACTCTTCCCAGATAATCGCCAACCCTGTTTGGCATTATCATGCTAACTGATATACCTGCAAACACGGCTTTAACAGAATTTAACAAAGATACTTTCTCAAGTTTATCAATTAAAAGTTTCCATTTAACACTTTCCAGCAACAGGTTAACCGGAATCAAAATAATTGCAGATATCAGCAACACATTCAGCCAGTTGCCATTTATCATCCTGCGAAAATCATCTAATAAAAAAGCCGTGTCCTGACTAATAAAAAGTTGATCATACAGGAAAACTACAGTAAAAACTACTACTACTAACCTTATCAGGATGTTATATGTTTTACGTAGTTTTGTTTTCATTTACTTAACTAATTATAATTTTGGAGCGTATAATACTTGGTATTGACCCTGGAACAAACATTATGGGTTATGGACTGATCCATCAGAGTGGAAAAACAATCCGTTTAATCACAATGGGTATTCTCAAACTTGGTAGTTACGATAATCATGCGTTAAAATTAAAAAAGATTTTTGAACGTACACTTGGAATTATTGAAGAATATAAACCAGATGAATTAGCAATCGAAGCGCCCTTTTTTGGTAAGAATGTTCAGTCGATGTTAAAACTTGGGAGAGCACAGGGGGTAGCCATGGCCGCTGGTTTACACAAGGATATTCCAATTTTTGAATATTCTCCAAAAAAGATCAAACAATCAATTACCGGAAATGGTAATGCTTCAAAAGAGCAGGTAGCAGCCATGTTAAACACACTTATAGAATTTGACGAATCACCTGAGTATCTTGATGCTACCGATGGTCTTGCTGCTGCAGTTTGCCATTATTTTCAGGGATCATCAATCAAAAAGAATACAAGCTATTCCAGTTGGAAAAATTTCCTGCAGGATAATCCGCATCGCCAAAAGAAGTAACTCCTAAACTCCCATTAAACGTTATACTAATTTCATATGAATGATATTAACGAAATTCCTGAAAAATATTTTGAGAGCAATATAGAATCATTATCTGAAACGCTGATTAAACTTAGAAAACAAATCAGTAGAATTTCGTTTTTCAGAATTGCCGTTTTCCTGTTAACAGTTACCGGGATTTACTTTGCCATAGCAAATAAACAAACTATCGTTGCTGTTTCATTATTATCAGGGTTTGCCCTGTTTATTTACCTGGTCAGGATTCATATTGATCTTGAAAAGAAAAAAACTTGGGTTGAAACCAGGCTAAACATAAACGAAAAAGAGTTAAACCTTCTTACCGGCAATACAGAAGGAATGGACAAGGGTGAAGAATTTATGGTTCCTTTACACCCTTATAACGAAGATTTGGATGTTTTTGGCAGTAAATCACTGTTTCAGTTAATAAACAGAACCACAACAATTAATGGTAAAACAAAACTTGCTGAAAGACTGAACACAGCTATTACCAATACCGGCAGATTGAAATCAAGGCAAAATGCCATATCCGAATTATGTACAAAAGCTGACTGGCGTCAGAATTTTCAAACCGCAGGTAAACTGTTTAATGAAGACTACAATGACCTCATGAGTTTAATTGCCTGGTCAAAGAAAACAGAAAAAGTTTTTAGCAATTCATTCTATAAAACAGCCCTTATATTAAACCCTGTACTTGCGGTACTTGTAATAACTCTTATTCAGCTAAATATCTTATCATTCGGATCATTTATCATATTTCTTTTTATACCATTTATCCTGGTTGGCACCAAACTCAATATCCTGAATAAAGTCCATTCAGAGGTAAGCAAAAAGTCCGGATTGTTATTAAAATATTCGGAACTATTTACATTAATTACCAATGAAGAATTTTCTTCTGAATTACTTATAAATGTAAAGCGTAATATTGACGGGAAATACTCTGCTCATAAAGCAGTAAAGCAATTATCAGTTACAACAAAACTAATGGATTACAGGTTAAATATTCTTGTTGGAATATTTTTAAATATATTTTTTCTCTGGGACATTAAACAAGCAATAAAAATTGAAAAATGGGTTAACAAATACGGCACACAGCTTGATAACTGGCTGGATAATCTGTCAATTGTTGATGAACTGCAATCATTTGCCGGATTCGCTTTTAACAATCCAAAAGCAATTTATCCAGAATTCAGCAGCGAAAAGTTCCACATTAAAGCATCAAACCTAAAACATCCGTTAATTATCAATGAAAGGAGTGTAGGAAATGATATTTCCATGACTGGATGGGGCCAGTTTAAAATAATTACCGGGGCAAATATGGCGGGCAAAAGTACGTACCTAAGAACTGTTGGAATAAGCTTACTTCTTGGAATGACAGGAGCTCCGGTATTGGCAGATAAAATAACCTTTAAACCTGTTCAATTATATACGGGAATTAAAACCTCTGACTCTCTGCAAGATGGAGAATCATACTTCTTTGCTGAGCTAAAGAGGTTAAAAGATATAATTGATCATCTGGAATCAGGAACAAAGTTATTTGTAATTCTTGATGAAGTTCTGAGAGGAACTAATTCCATTGACAAGCAAAAAGGATCAATGGCTTTAATATCACAATTAATAAAATTAGAAGCCTCGGGAATAATTGCAACTCATGATCTGGTACTTGGTAATCTTGCTGATGAGTTCCCGGGAAATGTTCAAAACAATCGTTTTGAAGTAGAGATAGTAGACAACGAACTTGTATTTGATTATAAGTTGAAAAATGGTATTTCACAAAACCTAAACGCTACCTTTCTGATGAAAAAAATGGGAATTACAGTATAATATATGAAACACCAATTGTTCAAAATTCACCGTAAACTGATTCAGTATATTCAAATATGAGATGCTGATTCCTTCGGATATCATATAAAAATATTAGGAATTAACATGTTAAGTTTTGGAAACTATATGATATATACGAAATCACTTGCGTTTTTCGTTTGGAATTATAGGGATTGTAAGTAAATTTGCAAAAAGAAAGAATGGTAGTTATGGAAAACCAGAATAGTGTTAATAAGAAACAGGACAGGGGAAACTCCAATTTATGGATGTACGTTGTTATTGTAATAATGGCGATTGGGATAATTGGCATATCATTATGGTTATTATCTGTAAAGAACACCATGAATGAGCTACTTGCGGAAAAGGAAGTTCAAAAAGTTGAACTGGAACAGGAATTATCCGATCTGATTGCTGAGCATGAAAGAATAAAAGAAGCTTATGGTGATGTAACTGATTCACTAACTGTTATGGACAGTGTGATTCAGGCTAACGCTGTTGAAATAAAAAAAATGCTCAATTACAAGTGGGAATACTATAAAATCAAGAAGAAAATGTCCCGCTTACAGGTAATTGCACAGGGTTATGTCAGGCAAATGGACTCGATAGTTACTATTAACAAGGATCTCACGGAAGAAAACCTTCAGATTAAAGAAGAAATTAAAATTGAGAAAAGGAAGTATCGTCAGCTTGAAGAACAAAAAGATGCATTATCAGGAATTGTTGATGAAGCATCCGTACTCAATGTTTATAATCTGAAAAGTAGCGCTATCCATAAAAAAGGAGGAGGAAAGGAAGTTGAGACAGATAAAATAAGACGCGTAGATTTAGTGCGCGTTTGTTTTACCCTTGGTGAAAATACAATAATCGAACCTGGCAATAAAAAAATATATGTGAGAATTGCCCAGCCCGATAAGAAAATTCTGGTAAAAGGAAGAGGTGAAGAATATTCGTTTACGTTTCAGGATGAAGTTCTTCAGTATTCCATTCTGGAAGAAGTTAATTACCAAAACAATGCAATAGACATGTGTATCAGATGGCATAAGCGTAAAACCCAGGAATTAAAACCGGGTTTATACCATGTTGATATTTTTGAAGGTGATAACAATATTGGGCACACTACCTTTACACTAAGGTAGTTAAACCATCACTATTTTTCTTCTGATTTTTTTGCAATAATTCCGACTTCAATAATTCCGGGAGTTTCCATCTTTTTCATTTTGTTTTCAACCCGGATTTTGCAAATGCCTGGTTTCTTAAAGCTTATTCTCTTTCTTATTGGTAATTCAATATCCCATAATTCACCCATACCATCACCTTTCCATTTCAAATCCGTTCCCTTTAATCTGTAGTGATAATCCCGCGATCGTATTTCACCATCGGGTGTATACAATGTAATATTTACATCAATAAAGCTATATGGAAAATTAGTATGGTGTCTGAGAGCCATGTAAAAATCATTCATTGTATTCTTTTCAACAGGGACTTCAAATTCCAGTATTTCATGTCGGTTCCAGCTTACATCATCAAAACTCTTATATTCTTTATAAAAAATATTTTTATCACATCCGGATAATAACAAAGCAACCACTAGCGGAATAATCAGGTTTTTCATATTTCATAACAAATTTGATTACAAATATAGGTGAGTTTACTTTATTAGGGCTTATTTTTGCGATATGGCAAAAAAGAAGAAATACTATGTAGTATGGAGAGGAATTAAACCCGGAATATACAACTCATGGGAAGATTGCAGGAAACAGGTTGACGGTTATGAAGGGGCTCAGTATAAATCATTTACAGATAAAGAAGAAGCTGAAAGAGCATTTTCGAAATCATATTGGGAAATAACTCAGCTGAAGGGTAAAAAGAACCTGCATGAATTAACAACAAAAGAAAAACCCATATTAAACAGTATATCTGTTGATGCAGCCTGCTCAGGAAATCCGGGTAAACTTGAATTCAGAGGCGTTTTTACTGATACAGAAACAGAACTCTTTACCAGAGGGCCCTATGAAATGGCAACTGTAAATATTGGTGAGTTTCTTGCTATAATCCTGGCTCTGGCATGGTTAAAAAAACATAAACTTAACTACCCCATTTATTCCGATTCTAAAACAGCAATGTCGTGGGTGAAAAATAAAAAAGTAAACACCAAACTTGAAAGAACAAGTAAAAACACAGAAGTCTTTAAAGCATTAGACAACGCTGTTAGCTGGTTAAAAGCCAATCCGGTTGAAACAGAAATACTAAAATGGAAAACAGATCTCTGGGGTGAAATTCCCGCTGATTATGGAAGGAAGTAAATTCCGTTATTACCTACATATCATTTTCACAACTAATTCTTTATATTACACAGGAAGTACTGGTCGTGAATCAGCAAATCATGGAGTATCAAAATAAATTATGAAACTATTAAACAGAAAAATTATTCATTATAAACCACATTCATAAGAACATCCCCAACAATCTGAAGGCTATGCTTGTCAATATGTTCAACCTTATCATTTATGGTATGCCAATGGTCGAAAAAGCTTCTGTTTTTACTTCTTGGATCAAGGTGGATGATATCGATTGAAGGAATTTTCGCATATTTATTTACAAAATAATGATCATCTGTTATTTGCCCACCCGGTTCATCAATAAAAACATCATGGTAACCCATATCAGCGGCAGTGTTCCAAACCAAATCAACAACAAACTTTGCTTCCCTTTCGGAATGATACTCTCTCCGAAATTCAGCATTTTCAGCTCCTACCATATCAAGTAATATCCCAAAAACAGCCTGATAACCATATTTATGAGGATTTTTCGACCAGTATTGTGATCCCAGTCCCCAATACTCAACATCATAAGTAATCTGCATTTCATGAGGAGGTCCCCAATCCTCCAGATCAAACAGAACTATATCAATACCAACTTCAGGCAGTTTCTGCTGAAACTGTCTGGCCATTTCCAAAAGAACTGCTACCCCGCTTGCTCCATCATTTGCCCCATCAATCGGAACATTATGCATTGCCGGGTCATCATCATGATCGGCAAAAGGACGCGTATCCCAATGAGCCATCAGCAAAATTCTTTTTTCCTTATCCAAATTATAAGATGCGATTATATTTTTACCGTTTCTGGTTACGTTATCGTATGTCCTGGTTTTAAAATTCTGAACTTCAACTACAGCACCATAACTTCTCAGTTTATCAACCATCCAGTTTGCACAATTATTATGTTCAGGTGTTCCCGGCACACGAGGGCCAAAATTCACCTGATCGACAATAAACTGAAATGCAGAATCGGAATTAAAAGCCGGTGGAATTACCCGTACTTTAGCACGCGCTTTTACAGAGCTTTTTTTATTCCTTTTACCCATCTGACATGAAGCAGCAGTCAAAATGATCAATAGTAATACAAGTGGAAAAAACTTATGGTTCATCTTAATGTTTAGTTGATTAAACAATATATTTTTTTAATAGTTTGCTAACTAAAAATCCATGGGTTCTCCAAATGATCCTTTAAAGACCATGGAGTCAATAGCATTTCTTTCTCTTGGTTTCGATTCCATCCCGGCCAGATCTTCAGGCAATTCTTTTATGTCTCCATAGTAACCAATTGCTGTTACCGATACTGCTTCGTAATCATCAGGAATATTAAAAAGCTCAGCAGCTAATACTGGATCAAAACCACTCATTTGGTGAGAGAATAGCCCCTGGTTTACTATTTCAACCATCATAAATCCAACAGCTTGTCCTAAATCATACTTGCTGATGTTATTAGGTTTCTTATTTCGTGTAAAAGATTTCTTTGCAATATTAAGAATTAATACAGGAGCTTTGCCTGCCCATAACTTGTTCCAGCCAACCAAAGTATCCAGTATCTTTTCATGTGTATCATCATGGTTTTGTCCAACAATAAACCTCCAGGGCTGCTCATTAAAAGCTGAAGGTGCCCATCTTGAGGCTTCAAGAATACTGAATAATTTTTCTTTTTCAACCGGTTTAGTACTAAATGCTCTTGGACTCCATCTATGCTTTACAAGTTCATTTATTTCATAGTTATTTTTCGTAGGATTAGTCATATTGTATTGTGTTTATTAGTTTTCAAAATTACTCAAAAAAAATTTGGTTTTGTTAAATTAGTAAATAATAGTCAGGAGGTATGGATGATGGTTTTTAATCTAATTTTACGCTGGTTAATTCTGAGATTCTGTTGCTTTGGTTATTAAAATACCATTGTAAATATTGCTCCTTCTCCCTGTTTCGACCTAACGCTGATACTGCCTTTATGCATTTGCATAATTTGACGAGACAAGCTTAATCCAATTCCGGATCCTTTCTTTTTTGAAGTGAAGAAAGGCATAAATATTTTATCGAGAAGGTCTTGTTTTATTCCTTTTCCGTTATCTGCTATCTCAATTGTAGTACGGTTATTTAAGTTAACTGATGCAACAATTGTAATCTTTGGTTTTGAATTTCCTTTATACTCTTCCGATACTGCGTCAATTGCATTTAACAACAGATTTATCAGAACCTGGTCGATCAAATCTGGATCAGCAAGAATTTTAAGGTCCTTGGGGAAAATTTTAACCGTAGTGACAATATTGTAATTATCAATTTTTGGTGCCAGTAACTCAAGTACCCTGTCAAACATATCCTGCACATAAAAATGTCTGAAGTTTGGTTTAGGTATTCTTGTAAGATTTCTGTAAAGTTCTACAAAATTGAGCAAGCCTTTACTTCTGTTTCCAATGGTTGATATTGCCTGCCTGACATTATCCATGTCTTCAAGATAATCTGTTGTAGTTGGTGTTTCCTTTTCATGACTTTCAAGTATATCATCGATTGTTTCGGCAAGAGATGAAATGGGAGTTATTGAGTTCATTATTTCATGAGTCAGGACTCTGATAAGCTTTTGCCACGACTCAATTTCTTTTTGTTCCAGTTCAGGGTGGATATCCTGAAATGAAACCAGTATATATTCCTCACCTCTCATTCTAAACTGGGTGGCATGCATGGATAACTGTAATAATTCGTCATCAATAAATACTTTGATAAGTGACTTGTCACCAGCCTTCATGCTGAGTAACTTATCAGGAAGCCCTTCTTCTATTACGCTGAGATTCTTTATTTTACGGAGGCGCGGTAACTTCAGCAACCTCTTCACTGCATTATTAAAAACATCAACCGTTCCATCTTTTTTAAAAACTATAATTCCTATACTCACATGCTGTATTACTGTAAGCAGATAACTAAAGTGTTCTTCTTTTTCTCTTTTATTTCTGTTAAAAGCTTCAATAACTTCATTAAACTCTTTATTGAGACCTTCAAAACTTTTTCCAAGTTCATTATCAGTAAAAGAGCTGGTAAAATCAGCATGCCTGATAGATTCAAAAAACCTTGTTAGCTTGATGTTGGTTTGTTCAGCATACCTGATCAGTGAAATTACCTGTGCTATTAACAGAACTGTAAGAATTATTGAGCTTATTGCATATGCAGTTTCCTGATGAATTACATAAATCAGTATAAATGTAATCATCATCAATACAACCCTGATGATGATTTGAATTCTGAATTTTCTATAAACCATACTTTTCAATTCTGCGATACAGTGAAGCACGGGTAAGGCCAAGTTCTTTAGCCGCACGACTTATATTTCCACCGTATTTATCAATAACCTTTCTGACCAGTACTTTTTCAACTTCTTCAAGGTTCAGATTTTCCGGGGTAAAGCTATCGGTATCCTTTTCTTCATTTTCAATTATAAAGAAATCATGAGGTTCGAGTATATTTGATTCACTTAAGATCACAGCCCTCTCAACTGCATGCTGAAGCTCACGAATATTTCCGGGCCAGTCGTGCTTCTGAAGCCGTTTCATTGTTCCGGCATTTATTCTCTTCTTGGGAACTTTATATTTCTGGCAATAGGTATCAATAAAATGTTCAACCAATGGTGCAAAATCTTCGAGCCTCTCTTTAAGAGGAGGAAGTTTTATTTCAACAGTATTTATTCGGTAAAGCAGATCCTGTCGAAATTTGTTTTCATTTACCATTTGATAGAGCGGCATATTTGTAGCACAAATTAATCTTACGTCAATTGGTATCTCTTTACTTGATCCAAGTCGAATAACCTTTCTGCTCTGCAGAACACTAAGTAGTTTTGATTGTAAACCATGACTCAGATTCCCAATTTCATCAAGGAATATCGTTCCTCCGTTCGCAACCTCAAATCTTCCTGGCCTGTCCTCTTTAGCATCGGTAAAAGCTCCTTTTTTGTATCCAAATAATTCACTCTCAAAAAGGCTTTCGGTAATTGCACCAAGGTCAACACTTACAAAGACATTCTCACTACGACTTGATGCCCTGTGAATAGCTCTTGCAACAACTTCCTTTCCGGTACCATTTTCCCCAAGGATAAGCACATTTGCATCGGTAGCAGCTACTTTATAGGCAATCTTCATTACCTTTTGCATAGCCTGTGATGATCCTATCAGGTTGCTGTGATTTTGATTCTGATCAGCTATAAGTACTTTTTGTTTTGATTTTAAACTTTCCAGCTCAACTTTAGACTCACGAATTCTCAATGATGTTTCAATTGTTGCCAGCAATTTTTTATTATCCCATGGTTTTAAAACGAAATTTGTAGCTCCTTCCTTAATACCCTGAACTGCAAGTTCAATATCGCCATAACCGGTTATGAAAATAACAGTTGCTGCCGGATCATAATCCAATATTACATTAAGCCAGTGAAAACCTTCTTTTCCGCTTGTTGCATCGCGGGAAAAATTCATATCAAGCAAAATAATATCATAGTTCTCGTTTTTTATGATATTTGGTATGTTTTGAGGATTTTTTTCTGTATGAACTATGCTAATGTGTTGCCTTAAAAACATTTTGGCAGCCAATAATATGTCTGCATCGTCATCAACAATTAATAATCTTGCGTTTATTTTACTCATTTCGAAGCTGTTTATGAGATAGTTGTGTTGGCATTGATAAAATTACAAATAAATGTCCACCTTTGTACAAATATATGGACGATTTCGAACATAATATGTTACACTTTAACTATTATTGTTTTATAAATAATCTATTATCAACACCATACAAGCATTGGCACAGAATTAGTTAAAGTTTGTTAATAAGTGTTAATGCAGAAATTAGAGGGAGGCTTAATCAAAAATGATTGAAACTTTTGAACTTACCAAGAAATTCGTAACAGAAGATATTGAAACTATTGCCCTGCGAAATGTAAGCATGAATGTTGAAAAAGGTGATTTCATTGCTGTTATGGGTCCATCAGGGTGTGGGAAAACTACTCTCCTGAATATTCTTGGTACAATTGATGACAGTTCATCAGGTAGTTATAAATTCTTTGGGAATGATGTGAATGACTTAAGTGAACGGCAAAAAACGGACCTGAGGAAAAAAAATATTGGGTTTGTATTCCAGAATTTCAACTTAATTGAAGAGTTGTCCGTTTATGAAAATATCGAACTACCATTACAATATCTGGGCTGGAAACGAAAAGACAGAAAAAAACGGGTAGATGAAGTAATCGGTCAATTAAATATTAGCCATCGTAAGAATTTATTCCCGGTTCAGCTCTCAGGTGGTCAGCAACAACGCGTTGCCATTGCCAGAGCCATTATTGCAAACCCAGCATTGTTACTTGCTGATGAGCCAACAGGCAACCTGGACTCGGCTCAGGGAGAGGAGGTTATGTCGTTGTTAAATGAGTTGAACAAAGCCGGAACCACAATAATAATGGTTACTCATTCACAAAGAGATGCATCATATAGCAGAAGAATTATTCACTTATTTGATGGTCAGATCATTAATGAAAATCTGAATAAAATGATATAATTTATACCTTGTATTATGCTTGGAGATTATTTTAAAACAGGATTAAGGATACTCATACGCCAAAAGGGTTATACTATTTTGAATATAGCCGGTCTGGTGTTGGGGATTTCCGTATTTACATTTATTTTCCTGTATATTCAAAGTGAAATACGGTATGATAAGCAATGGACAGATTATAATAACATCTACAGAGTTACAAGTGAATATAGCGTAGACAGCAAGGTTGAGAAAATTGCATTAACTCCCTTTAGAATTGCTGAAGATTTCAGAAACATGTTTCCTGAAGTTGTTTCCACTACGAATATGTTTTTCACTGATCCATCCGACATAAATGATGTATCTTCAGTTACCTACAATGGAAAGGTTTATGAAATCCCTGATATCACATTAAGCGGACAGAATTTTTTCAATATTTTTGATTATATATTCACTGAAAAAAGCAGTGACTCTGTTTTGAGTGAGCCCAATACAATGGTAATCTCATCTGAAATTGCAAAAAAAATATTTGGAAACGAATCTGCAATTGGCAAAAAACTTAGCACTGTTGTTCGCGAATATACAGTAGTTGGGGTTTTTAAAAAGAAATGCCATCCTACTCATCATAACTTTGATGCTATCGTTTCTGTTTCATCACTTGAGAAAAAGGGACTGGCAAGACTTAAAAAAGACTGGTATTGGCTTACATGCTATACATACATTAAAATAAATGACTCTGTCAACCCTGATAACCTTGCAAGTAAATTTAATTCATATGCTGATCTCAGGCGCAGTAAATTGTCAGGTGAAGAACAGCTGGACTTTGATGGTTATTTTATTAATAAACTGGAACCGGTTCACAAAGTACACTTTAACACCAAACTTCAATATGATTCTCCTTCTAATATAGACATTTCATATTTGTACATTTTTGGAATAATTGCGGCATTTATATTGCTTACGGCATCAATAAACTATATTAACCTGGCTACCGCCCGCTCTCTTAAAAGAGCCCGTGAAATTGGAATAAGAAAAGTGATTGGTGCGAATAAAAAACAACTCATAACCCAATACATCAGTGAGTCAGTTATTTTAACATCTGTTTCATTTGTACTTGCATTATCTTTAGTTGAGCTAATGATGCCACAGTTTAACCAGCTTGTTGGCAAGGATCTAACCCTGGTAGGTAGTATTTTTTCAGGTGAAGGAATTGTTTTCGGTATTATCCTGCTCATAATGATACTTACATTGGCAATAATCGGTGGTAGTTTCCCTGCACTTGTGCTGGTTTCTTTTAAGCCATCAACTGTATTAAAAGGAAACTATTCCATAATGCATAAGTTTGGCAACTTCCAGTTTTCTGCGGGATTGTTACGTCGTTTTTTAGTAACGGTTCAATACATAGTATCTATAGGACTCATTATCGCTACTTTTATTATTTATGCGCAAATGGATTTTCTAAAGTCACATGACCTTGGATTTGACGAAGAAAATATTGTTGTAATCAATACACCCGATGATACAACTTTTCACAACAGATTTCCTGAGTTTTTTGATGCACTGGCTGATAATAACACAATTGCAAATGTATCATCGGCTATGAATGTACCCGGCTATACCGAAAGTAAGATGCTTTTCTATGTTGGAGATACACTGGAACAAAACATACAAACATTAAACTTTTACAATATAAGTTACAATTACTTCAAACTACTCAATGCTACTATTATTGATGGTGAACATTTCAAGCCTGATTCTTATTTGAATAATGAGAACTACTTTATGATAAATGAAGCTGCTGCCGACTTCTTAGACCTTGATACGGCTGTTGGAACAGTATTAAACATGCCATACAAACAGAGCTTCAAAAGCGGGAAAATACTGGGAGTTGTAAAGAATTTTCATTTTTCATCCCTACACAGGGATGTTGAGCCATTGGTATTTTTACTCAATCCGAATGATATAAGATATGTGCTTGTGAAATTCAACAAAGGTCAGGATGAGGAAGCAATTCATCATATCAGAAATGTTTGGGATGAATACAACAAAGGTAGTTTTTTGCACTATACCCTGCTGGAAACAAAACTTGAAAGTTTGTATAAAGGTGATAACAATATGCTTTCTCTCTTCTTCTACTTTGCCATTTTTGTAATATTTATTTCCAGTTTAGGTTTATATGGACTAACCTCGTTCTTAATTCAACAACGAACCAGAGAAATTGGAATACGTCGGGTATTGGGAGGTTCAGAAATACAAATCATTTCAATGCTGGCTTTTGTCTATCTGCGTGTTGTATTTATTGCAGGATTGATATCATCAGTTATAGTTTATATACTTATGCAAAACTGGTTGAACACGTTTGCATTTCATATATCAATTAATGGCTGGTATTTCGTGTTTGGAATTACAATTACTCTCGTAATTGCTTTTGCAACAGTTACAATCAGATCATTTAAAGTAGTTAAGGAAAAGCCTTCTGTTTCAATTAACTATTCTGGTTAGTGTATTAAATTCCAAGTTGGTTTTTAAGCTCTTTTATTCTTGACTTGCTTACATTTACGGTACTACCATCTTTCAATTTTACAACATAACTTTCCTTTCCGTATTTTTCAATCTTCTCAATATGATTTAGATTGATTATATGAGAACGATGAACCCTTGAAAACGTTTTTGAAGGCAGTACCTTTTCAAGATAATTCATTGTATCATTTTTAAGATAGCGTTTATCACCTGTAAATATTTCAACGTAATCATCCTGTGCTTCAATTTTCACAATGGTTTCAACAGGTACAACATCTATTTTCGTTCCTGTTTTCACAAATAATCGTTCTATTTGCTCAACTGATTCTTTTTTTAAGTTAGTAAAGTTTTCAATATTCTTATTTTGAATTCTTTCCTTTTTCTCGGTTTTAACTCTGCTTTTTATCCTTTTTAGCACTTTATCAACAGCTTCATTGAACCTGTCGCGTGAAAATGGTTTCATTAGGTAATCAACAGCACTTAACTCAAATGCTTTAATTGCATACTGATCATAAGCAGTAGTGAATATAATTTCAGGAACCTCATCCAGGAGCTCAATCATTTCGAAACCTGTAAGTTTAGGCATTTGGATATCGAGAAATATCAAATCCGGTTTAAGTTCCATAATTGTTTTAACACCAGTAAATCCATCCTGACACTCACCTATCAGTTCTATATTTTCATTGGTTTTTATGTATGCTTTAACCAGGTCGCGGGCAGGTGCTTCATCTTCTATAATTACTGTACGGAGTTTATTCATGGTTCTTAATTTTTCGGTAACTTCAAAATAGCTCTAAACATCAGTTTTTCTGCGGATATTTCAAATAAGTCTTGCCTTTTATAAATTATCTGTAACCTCTTTTTAATGTTTTTCAACCCAATTCCTTCTCCTTTCTTTTTAACAGAGTCAGGATCATATTCATTGCTGATTTCTATTATAATATGTTCATCTTTTTCTTTACATGATAACTCAACAAGTACTTCTTCTGTACTATCATAAACACCATGTTTAATGGCATTCTCAATCAATGGTTGTAATATCATATTAGGTATCTTAAAATCTTTACATTCATCAGGAATCCTTGTTGTAAAGTTTAGTCTGTGTCCAAACCTGATCTTTTCAATATCAAGATACCGTTGCAAATTACTAAATTCTTCCCGTAAACTTGCCTTTTCATCCTTATCATGACTCAGTGTATAACGTAAAAAATCTGACAATTTGATTACCATTTCCTGGGCTTTGTCAGGATTGGTTATTGTTAATGAACTTATAGAATTCAAGCTGTTAAACAGAAAATGAGGATTTATTTGTGATTTAAGAGCCGATAGTTCCGCTTCATTTACAAGTGTCTGGAGTTGTGCTTCTACCTTGAGTTTTTCCTGCAGATCCTCATAATAAAGCATAACATAATAATACATTATGAAAAGCAGGTAATAAAAAATTCCTGTAATTACTCTCCAGGGCAAACTGTCGTTCAAAAACCCTCTGTACGAATGATCATCAGGAAAAATATTAACCAGTGTAAAGTAAGAAATTGTAATCCATGCAGCAATTGCAAGTACAGCAACTATTAAATGATTAAAAAGTAAATCGAAAATATTTGGTGTTTCTTTCAGGTTAAATCTTATTATATACCACAGGTTCAGTCCAAGTAGTGCAAACAATATATTGAATACCGCTGCATCAGCAATACTGATCATACTATCCACATCGTAAAAGAAATTCAGTATGAAAGTATGTATCAGGAATATAGTTATCCAGATAGCAAAGTAAGCAAGTATATAATTTCTGTTTTTAGTAATTGGATTCAGCATAATTTAGATAAAATAGAATAGTATATACTTAAACAGTTTCCCGTGACTTACAGCCCGGGAAACTGTGCTATTAATTATAATATCATAAACACTCATTATGTACTAGAAGCTTTTTATTTCCATCCCACCAAAAATCACTGCTCCTTTCAAATACAGGATTACCGAAGGTTCAGTTTCATCAGGTTTAATGGTTCTTTTATCGTTAAAGCCACCAAAAATTGAAAACATATCAGATTTCACAACCCAATTGTCAGGAATGATCAGTTTGGATCCTCCAAACATGGTAAAAACATCAATTGTACAACCTTCCGGCGACAATTCCGCTTCTTTAAAATTAAATTCAGATCCTCCAAAAATTGCAGTCATATCTCCTCCTTTGAAGTTTTTCGACTGAATAATTTTTGTGCCACCACCTAATATTGAAACGTCATCAATATAATCATTTGAATTAGTATCTACACCATTTCTTATTCTATGATTCCTGTTTTGTCTTCCCCTGCGGGTAATTATTAATATTCCAATACCTATCAATACTGCTGGCCAGAATATCTGGGATAACCTGATACTGTAATTTACCAGACTCGGAAGCCAGAATATAACTCCTAATCCCACAAGCACATATCCGGCAGTAGCTTTCTCTTTAGTTGCAAGTATTACAATTCCAATACCTATTAATAAAGTTTTCCATGAAAAAATGTAATATCTGATAGGAAAGTGTGTTATATCAAAGGTGTCAAACAGCAATAATCCCCCTGCTAACATGAGGATTATTCCTATTATCAGTTTTCTGTCAGTTGATTTATTTTCCATTGTAGTATATTTTTCGATTTACAAAGCAAAACTATTTCGTTTGGGCACTAATGTAAATAAAAATTCGGTAAAGAGGGTTATTTTATCGGTGATTGGCGACCAAATGTCAAACTCTTTTGAATCTTTTGTAAAAAGGTCATGTTTTTATCAGATATCGTCTTGAAGATTATTTAATTATACTTTGGGGAATACTGTATTATTTTAAATTAAAATCATAATAAATTTGACCTGAACAAACCTTTTTCTGACCCAACCCAATCATAATTATTAAAAACAAAAGATACAGATTCTTCATAGTCATCAAAAGACTGGTTTTTTTTGATCCTGTTAAACACTTTTTTTGGTTCACTGAAAGAATAAGCCATAAAACTCCAGAGTTCTTTCAGAACACTTATTGACTGTAAACCGTCATTTGTTTTTTTTCTGTAAGCCAGGTATAAATCCATTATAAACTTGTATGATATTTCTTTTTGTTCTTCCAAACTTAAGGTTAATGAACCACTTATTGCTGATGGTAAAAACGGATCAACCAATAATCCTCTGCCAATCATCCAAACATTTGTATCAGGTAGTTTTGATTTAAGAATTTCAAAATCTGTAACTGAAAAAATATCGCCATTGTAAACAACAGGAATTTTGCTTTTATAGATAACATTTTTAAAGGCATCGACATTAGTATTTCCCGAATACAGTTGTTTTCCTAACCTGGCATGAACGATCAGTTCACTTATTTCGTAATAATTGATCCGATCAAGTAATTTCAACACTTCATTATCAGAAAAGTACCCTAATCTGCATTTTATGGAAAAGTTTATTCTAATCTCCGGTATTACCTGATCAAGTATGTTAACTACAATTTCAGGATAAGGCATCATTCCTGATCCTCTTTTTTTATTAGCAACTCTTGGATAAGGACAACCCAGATTCCAGTTTATCTCCCGAAAACCTTTCTCTTCACAAAAATTTGCAAAACCTATTATCTCATTCGCGTCTTTTGACAATATCTGTGGTACAACTTCAACATTATTCTGACTGGGATAGTTAAGTTCAAAAGCTCTTTTCGACAAGCCTTTATGTGTTTGATTTCCTGTATAAAACGGAGTTGTCAGCTTATCAACTCCTTCAAAATATTTTGTATAAATCTCACGATAAGTATATGTTGTTATTCCCTGGAAAGGTGCCAGATATATGTTGGTTTCCTTTTGCAAACACATATTCAAAAAGGTTGGTTGCCAATATTGTAAACTTAATATTGCTATACAATTTCAGAGATAATTACCCATACTTCTCAAAAAACAATTATCCTGGTAATTTGTTTTGTGTTATCCGGGTGAATTAACCTTTATTTTACAGATTTCAGCTTAAGCTCTTCCAGCTGATCATCTGCAATTACAGATGGTGAGTCTATCATAATATCACGACCCGAATTATTCTTTGGAAATGCAATGAAATCCCTTATCGAATCCTGACCTCCGAAAAGAGCTGCCAAACGATCAAAGCCAAGAGCTATACCACCATGTGGTGGTGCTCCATACTCAAATGCATTCAATAAAAACCCAAATTGCTCCTGAGCTTCTTCATCACTGAAACCAAGATGTTTAAACATTAGTTTTTGCAACTCTCTGTCGTGGATTCTGATGGAACCACCACCTATTTCAACACCATTTATTACCAGGTCATATGCATTCGCACGAACTTCTCCCGGCTTTTTATCAAGTAAATTAATGTCTTCATGCTTAGGTGAAGTAAATGGATGATGCATTGCATGGTATCTTTCCGACTCTTCATCCCATTCGAGAAGTGGAAAATCAACAACCCATAACGGTGCAAATACTTCAGGATCTCTCAGGTTCAGCCTTTCTCCCATTTCCAGTCGAAGCTCATTTAATTGTTTTCTAACTTTATTTTTCTCACCTGATAGTACCAGTAATAAGTCTCCTTTGCCAGCATTCATTTTCTCTGCCCATGATAATAATGCCTCCTGGTTAAAAAACTTATCAACCGAAGATTTAAAACTTCCGTCTTCATTATATTTCACATAAACAAGTCCCTTTGCACCAATTTGTGGTTTTTTTACAAAATCCGTTAACTTATCAAGCTGTTTACGTGAATAGTCAGCACAATTTTCAGCCACAATACCAACCACAAGTTCAGCATCATCAAAAACTTTGAAGCCTTTGTTTTGGGCCACGTCATTAAGTTCAACGAATTTCATCCCAAATCTGATATCAGGTTTATCACTTCCATAATACTTCATGGCATCAGCATATTCCACTCTAGGAAGTTCAGGAATATCAATCTGTTTTACAGTACTAAAAAGGTACTTTACCATACCTTCAAATGTGTTTAATATATCATCCTGTTCAACAAATGCCATTTCACAGTCAATCTGTGTAAATTCCGGCTGACGATCAGCACGCAGATCTTCATCACGAAAGCACTTAACCAACTGATAGTAACGGTCATAACCAGCAACCATCAGCAATTGTTTGAACGTTTGCGGTGATTGTGGCAAAGCATAAAACTGTCCTTCATTCATACGTGACGGAACTACAAAATCGCGCGCTCCTTCGGGAGTTGATTTTATAAGGTACGGTGTTTCTATTTCAAAAAACTTCTGATCATCAAGATACTTTCTTGTTTCGATAGATAGCCTGTTTCTTAATTCAAGGTTCTTTCTTAATGGCTGACGACGTAAATCAAGGTACCTGAACTTCATTCTGAGTTCTTCTCCACCATCAGTATCATCCTCAATGGTAAATGGAGGGGTTTTTGAAGAATTTAAAATCTGCAGATCCGTTAAGTCGATTTCAATGCTCCCTGTTGGAATATTCGGGTTTTTAGATTCACGTTCAACTACAGTGCCTTTTGCTTTTACTACATATTCACGGCCTAATTTTCTGGCTGTTTCCACAACAGAAGCATCAGATCTGCCTTCTTCAATCAAAAGCTGGGTAATGCCATACCTGTCACGAAGGTCTATCCAAATTAATCCGCCTTTATCTCTTACTTTATGTATCCATCCTGACAAAGTAACTTCTCTATTAATATCCTTAAGGTTTAACTCTCCGCATGTATGTGAACGTAGCATATTTTATCTCTTTTATAATATCAAATATTGAAAAATATTGAACCTGATAATTAGTAATTAAAATCAGGCGGCGAAGTTACGAAAAAGGTAGTAATCTGACTTCCCGGAATAAAGATAACATAAACTCCCTGACACTATAGTATTGTCAGGTTATTTATCTCCGCTTCCCATGCACAATAGCAGATAATGTATGAAGTAATTTATCTTCAAATAATCCACTATAAATAATTGCGATCATTATACTCTCAGTGGTGGATTATTAAGTTTTACAATCTGAGAAATAAAGCTGTTTTGTAGCATTCCTCATCAATATATCACATGAAATGTCCAATTGTTTACGGAGTTTTTTTGATAAATTTTACGTCAGCAATTCCCAAACGGGTTTCAGTAACTGCTACAGAATTTTTAAATAACTCACAAAAAATAAATATTGCAACCAGAAATAAATATTAGTAAAACCCTTCCAACTTACCAAAAATAAGATACTTTCGTAAGGAACTAAAATAAGCAGCGTCCAACATAAATGACCGAAGGTAAACTAAAATACCAGTTTGTAATGCCGGACAAAAATGAGAAACCACCAGAATCCGGGATTTCCAGAAGAAGTTTCATAAGCAGCATTCTTTCGGGGAGCATGATCTGTTTATATCCTTCAGTTTCTTTATCACAAAACCCAAATTCTGACACTAATGTGCTCACTTCATCACAGTTACAAATTGTTAGGTCAATACAAAGTATATTATTCCCATCTGATGGCAATGGTCCCGGATCATATGATATTATGGCTGATAAATATCTTCTTTGGGTGCTTTCAGATGAACGTATGGACCCAGAAGAGAAAGAGTATATCATAATTGGAATTGGATGGATTGATGAAACAGCTGAAGAGTTGTTTTCGAAAAAATACAACAGGTTATCAGAAAAACAAAAGGAGGAATTAGTAGAGAATATTTCGCAGGAAAAATGGGGGATCAGTTGGCTTGGAGTAATCCTGAACTTTGTTTTTGAAGCACTTCTGAGTGATCCTGAATATGGAGGAAACCCTGATAAAATCGGGTGGAACTGGTTAGATCACAATCCCGGTTATCCACGTCCGGATGAACTGCATCTTTATCCTGAGATTATAAAGACTGTTAATGAAAACAAGCAACAGGAATGAAAACAAAACATTATAATATATGCATAATTGGAAGTGGAGCCGGAGCATCACCTGTTGCCTATCAGTTATCAAAAAACGGATTTAATGTTATTGTGCTTGAAAAAGGACCATGGTTCAAAACCGGTGATTTTTCAAAAGATGAAATCGTAAGTACCAGAAGAGAAGTTTATACGCCAAGATTACAGGATGAGCAACACGTTATAGAAACTAAGAACAATGATGGAAAATGGGAAGCAAAATCAACATACTCAACAGGTATAAGTTACTGGAATGGCAATATGGTAGGTGGTTCAACAAATCTTATGAGTGGATATTTTCACAGAATGAAGCCAAAGGATTTTAAGCTGCTGACTAACTACGGCCCAATTGAAGGTGCTAATATTGTTGATTGGCCTATTGATTATGATCATCTGGAACCATATTATACAAAAGTTGAAAAAGCAGTTGGAGTGAGTGGCAGGACTGTTGATCATTCTACTCTGGAACCTCGTTCAAATTCATCTTTTCCGTATCCCCCACTCGTCGAAAATCATATATCAGGATGGATCGATAAAAGCGCAAATGAACTCGGATATACTGCAGTACCGGTTCCAAGGGCAATATTATCACTACCTGAAGGTACCCGTAATAGTTGTTATTATTCAAATTACTGTGGAAGTTATGGTTGTTCATCAGATGCTAAAGGAAGTGCCAGAGTAGCTCTTCTTGACAAAGCAATCAAAACTGGTAATTGTACCATTTTTGCAAATTCAAAAGTTTTTAAACTTGAAACCAATGGATCAGGAAAAATCACTAAAGCCTGGTATTATGATGAAGACAACAAAAAACTGAATATCCGGGCAGAGATATTTGTTGTTGCTTGTCAGGCTGTTGAAACATCAAGGCTGTTGTTAATGAGTAAGAATACTGAATTCCCTGATGGACTGGCTAATAACTCCGGAATGGTTGGTAAAAACCTGATTTTTTCAGCAGGAGGAGTTGGCTCAGGAGTATTTAGGTTTGATAGCTTACAAAAAGAAGTGGCAGAAAAATTAAAGACGCCGGGGTTATTTGTAAACAGGGCTATTCAGCATTGGTATGAAATTGATGACGAAGAAATTTCAGGAAAAAAGGTAAAAGGCGGAACTGTTGATTTTTTATTTGAACATGCCAATGGAATTAGCAAGATGATACGAAATAAAAAAAACAGTAATGGAGAATTAATTTACGGATCATCACTAAAATCAAAGATGAGGGATATATTTTTAAATCAGAAAAAACTTAACTTTGAAGTATTTGCAGACTGGCTTCCTACTGATAATTGCTTTGTATCACTTGACGAAAATATTAAAGACAAGTGGGGAGACCCAGTGGCTAAAATCAGAATCGGTAGTCACCCTCACGACATTATAGTTGGTAGTTATCTGGCAAAAAAAGCTGAAAAGCTACTGGAAAATATGGGTGCAACACAAATCAGATCATCAATTTCCGGAGCTCCTCCGGCAAATCTTATGGCAGGAGGCTGCAGATTTGGAAATGACCCTGACAAAACTGTACTGAACAGTAATTGCAAGGCTCATGAGGTTGAAAATCTGTATATTACAGATGGGAGTTTCATGCCTACAGGAGGCAGCGTTACTTATACATGGACAATTTATGCAAACGCATTCAGAGTAGCAGATATAATTTTAAACAGATTAAATCGTAAAATAAAATAATGAAATTATAAAAATGGATAGTAATTTTGCCTGTTCATTATAACAAAAACAATAAAAAAACAAATGGAAAATTTTATAGCATATAATCCGACAAGGCTGCATTTTGGAAATAATATAACTGCTGATCTTGGAGAAACAGTGAAGCAGTATGGTAACCGTGTATTGCTTGTTTATGGCATGGGGTCAGTAAAAAAATATGGTTATTATGATATTGTATTATCTCAGCTTAATGACTCAGGATTAGAAATATTTGAGTATTCAGGAATTAAATCAAATCCTGTAATTGAAGATGTATTAGAAGCAATTTCGCTGGGACGTAGTAATGATATTGATGTTATTGTAGCCTTAGGAGGAGGAAGTGTGATTGATTCTGCTAAGATCATATCACTGGGTATTGCATCAGGCGAAAATCCATGGGATTACATGACATGGAAGTTAACACCAAAAAGTTCTGTGCCTTTGGTTAATGTATTAACACTTGCTGCTACTGGTACCGAAATGAATGCAGCTGCCGTTGTTCAAAACCATAAAACAAAACAAAAGGTAGGGTACGTGAACCCACTAATGTTCCCAAAAGATTCGTTCTTAGACCCTTCATTTACAGTTTCAGTACCAAAAGACTATACGGCATACGGTATTGTTGACCTTATTGCCCATTCCCTTGAGGCATTTTTTGGTAAGGGTGAGCCATCAATTACAGATCAGATTACCATTGATATAATAAAAGATGCCATGAAATGGGGACCTTTGCTTATTAATGATCTCTCGAATATAGATCTTAGAAGTAAAATAATGCTTGACGCTACATTGGCACTTAACGGACTGACCAATTACGGAAAAAAAAGTGGTGACTGGGGAGTACACGGACTTGGACATGAATTATCATTATTATATGACACTCCGCATGGTGCATCGCTTAGTATTGTCTATCCTGCATGGTTAAAATTGCATAAGGACAGAATACCTGAAAGAATAATAAAATTAGGCAGAGGACTTTTTTCTGTTGATACTGTCGATGATACAATATCAGGATTATCTGCATTTTTTGAAGATCTTGGTTGTCCTGTTTCTTTAAGTCAGATAAACATCGAAGAATCCCGTAAACAGGAAATCATTGATCAATATGAAAAAAATAAAGTATCCGGGATGCATCATCATCTTAACTCACAAGACCATAAAACAATTGTTGACATAATGTGTTAACATAAATTACATTCCTGAAGAACAAATAATGAAATTTTTACAGGATTATTGTAACCTTTTCATAATGTATGATGTATAAGTTACACTACAAGCATAATTAAGTTATATTTATTGAATTCGGGTAAATAATATTTTGATATTTTTGCCGTTAACGAAACAAATTGGCAGGCGTGAAAAATAAACAACGAACCGGGCACAGTCCGGAGGTAGAGAATATTCTCCTTAAAAAGCGGATTTTGAAGCTGGAAAGCAAAATTGCTGCTTTGGAATTAATCAATTCCTTACCTTCCACGTCCAATCATTTATATAATGATATTCTTGATAACATCCCGTTGGCAATTCTAAGTCTCGATACCGATGGTTATCTTCAGCTTGCGAATATTTCTTTTTCAAAGTTGTTTGATTTTGATAAAACAAAACTGAATACAAGAATCCATATCAATAAATTTGCTCCTTTCAAAGGAACTGTTCTAATAAAAAAGATAAATAAACTACTTGACAACCAAATGCAGTTTGATCATGAAATCAAGCTTGGCGAAATTGGTAATAAAGATAGCAGGTTCAGATCACGGGGAATTACAATACTTTCGGATGATGATGAGGTAATTTCATATATGATAATAATAGGTGATATTACCAAACGTAAACTGGCTGAAAGCAATCTCATTAAAGCTAAAGAAAAAGCTGAAGAAGCCAATATGCTGAAAACTGCTTTCCTTAGTAATTTATCACATGAGATCAGGACACCGTTGAATCATATACTTGGATTTCTTGAACTGTTGCTTATTGATGATATCTCAGATGAAGAAAGAGAAGAATATTCAACCATAGTAAGAGGAAGCAGTGAGGTTCTGTTGAAACGTATTGATGATATAATTGATATATCGAAAATTGAAACAGGCCAAATGGATATCAGCAAGGAAAAAGTAAATGTAATTGAATTCCTTGGTGAATTATTTGAAGAATGTAATGCACTAAGAACAAAATATAAAAGAGAAGCTGTTGATTTTACCGTAAATACCCTGCATGATTACACAGATATTGTATTATTAACTGATCCGGTAAAACTTCGTCAGATATTATTCAGTTTTATTGATAATGCCTTTATATTTACTCAGGAAGGAAAGGTAGAAATAGGATTCAATATAAAAGACAAAAACGGAATTAGTTTTTATGTTAAAGATACCGGAATAGGTATTGACGAAAAATACCATGAAAGTATATTTGAGCATTTCAGGCAGGTCGATAACTCATCCACACGTAAGATTGGAGGTTCAGGATTAGGACTTGCCATTTCCCGTGGATTATCACAATTACTAAACGGAAGCATCTCAATGCAATCAAAACCAGGTGTTGGTTCTGCATTCTATCTGAATTTACCAGAATCCATAATCTCTCTTGAAACAAAATTTGTATCACATTCTGCCGTTGATAGCATTTATGACTGGAAAAACTCAACAATATTAATAGCTGAGTATGAAGAAGTTGACTACAACCTGCTTAAAGTAATGCTTGGAAAAACAAATGCCAGACTGCTAAGAGCAAAAACCGGTGATGAAGCTATCAGACTTTACCATGAAAATAAACCTGATCTGATACTTATAAATTTTGACCTGCCTGTTATTAATGGTGAGGAGTTTGCCAAAATAATCAAGTCAAAAAATTCGATGATCCCTATAATTGCCCAGATTGATTTTGCAAATGAAGATGACATTAAGAAGTCAAGAAATGCAGGAATTGACAAATTGATCACAAAACCTATTCAAAAGAGTAATTTATTAAATACTATCAATGATTTAATAATAAATAGTTGGTTTTAACAGTATCCTTTCATTTCAAAAAAATCAAATGTTTCTAAATTGCTGATTAGCAATCAAACATAATTTGAACAATTTCTCGAATCATTCATTTTTGGGTTGTATTTAAAGGCAAATAATACGTGTTTTTATGCAACCATTCATGAAACTTTTATGTCATCCATTTTGATTTGAAGGTATTTTATTACCTTGCCGGATATTTTGAATTGACGGAAATTGGTAGTAGAAATTCAATATGGAGTTTAACAGTGCCTTCATAAAAAGTCTTAAGGAAAATGACGCAAAAGCGCAAAGAGCTTTTTATCAGCAACTTGCACCTAAGATGTATGGGATTTGCCTTCGTTTTGCCTTAATTGCTGAAGATGCAGACGATATATTGCAGGACGGCTTCATAAGAGTGTTTAAACACATAAAAGACTTTCGTGGAGACGGTTCTCTTGAAGGATGGGTAAGAAGAACAATAGTTAATACTGCGATTAACTATTATAAAAAGAAAATTAAGCAGGGAATTAATACTGATTTAGAATATGTAAAAGGAAAAGTAAAAGAGCAAAATAATATTGTTGAAAAGATGTCATGCGATGAGCTTCTTGAAATGATTAACGAATTACCCCCAGGATACAGAATGGTTTTTAATCTTAATGTTATAGAAGGTTATACGCACAAAGAAATTGGAAAAATACTTGAAATTTCGGAAAACACATCTAAGTCTCAACTTTCAAGAGCAAGGGCATCATTACAAAAGAAACTATATTTAATAAGAGATAAAGAAGGATTTGGAGAATAACAATATACATATTGATGATCTGATTCGGGACAAATTTGATTCATTTGCCCCTTCACCACCGGAGCATATCTGGGGAAGAGTTGAAGAAGGTATTAAAACTAAACCTAAATCACTGTTTCTATGGAATAAGAGAACACTTGCAATAGCAGCCATTGTTCTTCTTGCTTCAATTTCAACTACAGTGCTTGTCTTTGATCCAATGAATTTTGGATCAAAAGAAAATAATGAACTGGTTCTAACCAACGAGCCATATGATGAGAATCCGGACTATGAATCCATGGAAGAGGTAGTAATTGATCAGGAAACTGAGTTCAATGAAGCTGTAACAAAACCTGTAGAAGAAATGAAGTTGGCTGAAGAAGCAGAATCTACTAGCTTATCCGTTTCCAAACCAAACGAAAGTTCAGAACCGGAACTTCAAAATAATGAAGTTTCAGAAGATATTATCGTAGCAAATAAATCCGAAACACATATAATTGATAAACCTGATATTTCTGACAATCAAAGCAGGATTGATTATATTAGATTTGATATTAATCCTATTAATTTCAGAAAATCAGCATTGTTGAGTGATGAATCATTTGCAGTAGATTTTTCACCGGTTTCCCGTGACAATTTTGAGGAAATTCCTCAAGACCTCATCATCGATGAAGCCGTAAAACAAAGTAATCTCTCATGGAGAATCGGATATTACTTATCTCCTGAATTAACTGTATCAAATATTGATTCTGTTGAGATCCTTAATTCATTCAATATTAATGTTGAGCCATCATGGTATTTCAATGATCATTGGTTTATCAGATCAGGATTGGGCATTTCCTATGTGAGAGACAGAGGTTTTGCAAGAATCAACTATGTAACCAAAGAGTATATGGGTTCATATGACGATGTTTACGAAGTTACTTTCGACACTATTTCAGGTAATGTTATACCGACCTACCATACAAAAACCGTTGAAGTTTGGGATTCAATAAGGCATGTTTCTGTTTCCGGGGTAACAAACAAATACATGTATATGCAGATACCCCTTTTACTTGGTTATCAGTCAGGAAACACAAACTCACAGTTTAACTGGTATATTGCCGGTGGTCCAGCAGTAAACCTAAAAATTAGTGAATGGATTGACGATCCCAAACCAGCAGAAGACGATGCTGATATTATTGACCTCGAAAACAAATTGCCTTTGAGAGCGAATAATTATTTTCAGCTGTGGTTAGGTGCCGGCTTAGAATATAAAATAAACAGAAAAATATTAATTGGATTTGAACCAAATTACAGATACTATCTGAATAATATCTACGAAAACACCAATGCTAAAGGTCCAACCTCCGGGTTTACGTTTAGAGTTGGTCTTGTATACCTTATGAAATAAAGAATACGCGATGAAATTACTACTACGTTATAAGTATATGAACAGATTATTAGTAATAAATTTGATAATACTGATTTACCCTGTTCTTTCTTTTGCTTCAAATGACTTAAATAAAGTTATTGTTTCAGGACAAATAACAAATCTGGAATACGGAAATCCAATCAAAGATCATCCTGTTCATATTAAAAGTGATTCAACATGGCATGGGTTAAATAACTATTCTAATACTGTTTTTACTGATGTTGAAGGTTATTACTACGATACCATATCTACTGAAGAGACCAGGGGATCATTAATCGTTTATACGAACGATCAAAACAATAAGAAGGTAGATACTACTGTCCATTTTCGTTTTTTAGAAAGGTCAAACAGTCGTGTTATTGCTGATTTCAGAATTAATATGCCACATCAGCCCCAAAATCTTCAGGCAAGATTCAAATATGTTCAGAAGGATAGTGGAGTTAAAAACAGATTTAAGTTTATTGATGAAACAGAAAATGAAAATGTAATAAGCCATAAATGGATTTTTGGTGATGGGAACACCTCAAATGAACCAAGTCCAACACACGAATATAAATCTTTCGGTTTGTTTAAAGTATCACTTACTGTTACTGCCTTGATTGATGGAGAAATTGTAATAAGTACCATTACAAAACAACTTTATATCAGAAGCCGGGATTATTACCATATGGGAGGTCATGTTTTTTCTGAGTATTTCCCAATAGATAAAGGTTTGGCTTATTTATATATGTTTGATTCAGTGAATCATGCCACTCCAATTGATACAATGGCTTTCGATACATACGGCTATTTCTATTTTTATCAGGTTCCCGAAGGGAATTATTTAATAAAAGCTGAACCTATGAAAGATTCTGAGTTCTATGGCATTCTTCTGCCAACTTATTTTGGTGATGAGTTGTTTTGGGAAGATGCCAATGAAATCAACCTTGAAAGTACATCCTGGGAATATGATATACGCCTTGAACATGCAAATCACTCCTTTGAAGGTAGCGGAACAATAGGTGGTGACGTTAAATATATCAGTCCCATTGGAAGAAATCCATATTATCATTATGCAAGAGGTGTTAACATATTTCTGTTTAACAATACCGGAGACCTGTTAACCTGCAGATATACTAACATTTCAGGAAAATTTGAATTTGACGATATAGAAGTCAAATCATATTCAATTTATCCTGAAATAACAGGTATAAGTTCTAATAAAATTAGAATTGACCTGACTGAAGATTCTCCTGTTATTGATGATATTGAAATTAGTATATTAGCAAGTAGTGTCGTTTCGGATATTCATGAAACCGGTTATCAAAATGAATTGGTAGGTTTACCTTTTCCAAACCCTGCTTCAAACACACTTAATATTCCAGTAGCATCAGTTACAGGCAAAGAAATATCCTATGAAGTTTATGATATTTTTGGGCGAAGGATGATATCAGAGAATGTTAATGGTTTGTCTGTTCAAAATACATTAACTATTTCAACTGATGAACTTATTAACGGAACATATTGCGTACGTACAATAATAAACAACCAAACATTCGATAGAATTTTCGTTGTTACAAAATAGTTCCAGTATTATTTCTTTTAGTTTTAGTCAGGATTACCACGGTAGTACGTACCAGAATACCGCCATAAAATGAGCAAAACTGCCAAGTAATACCCAAACGTGAAATATCGCATGATTATAAGGTAATTTGTTCATTAGGTAAAATACTACACCTATTGAATAGGACACTCCGCCTCCCAGTAACCATAATAAACCATCTGTAGACAGATTCTCATTCATTGGTTTTAAGGCTATTATAATCAACCACCCCATAACCACATAAAATAATGCAGAAATAAAATCATATTTCCCGGTAAAGAAAATCTTATAAATGATGCCTGCTATAGCCAGACCCCATATAACACCAAAAAGACTCCATCCCCATGCCCCTCTTATTGTTACAAGTAAAAATGGAGTATATGTACCGGCAATTAAAAAATATATTGATGCATGATCAAATACATTAAGTTTATTTCTGAGTAATTGCTTCTTTACACTATGGAATAATGTTGAAGCTAAATATAAAGTTACCAGACTAAATCCGTAAACTGTAAAGCTGACAATATGCCAGACATCACCCTTAAGACTTGAAAAAACAATCAGTATTACAAGTGCAACAATACTCAAGAGCAATCCCAATCCATGAGTAATAATATTCAGGATCTCTTCCAATTTTGGATATTGTCTGGCATCAGGATTCATATCGTGAAATTAACCAATTTACATTCTCAAACTAAAAAATGACTAAAATCATCGGTTAAAACTGATAAATTACATTACCGATGTGTTTTATTTCGCAACAAGTTTCAAAACGAAACACGTTTTTAAGAGCACCTCCATATGTATTTATCTCATTTTGTGTTTCTTACAACTGTTGGCACAGAAATAGAGTATAATGTGGGTAGAAATTTAAATAATAAAAAATTGAACGCACATGAAAAAAATAATAGTTACAATATCAATGGTTTTTTTGTACAGCCTGTCGATTGCAGGTGAGGCTTCAACATATTTCGAAATATTTGTACCGCCAAATAATGATCCTGTAGGACGTGATGTATGCTTAATAGTAACAGCAATTTATGATAGTACAACATTTCATATTGTTGATGATGGTGGAGATGGTGATACTGATGACACACATTCGGGAGTTCTAATGTCAGGACAATCATATGTTATGTATATCCGTGATAATGGTGTTAACGATGATGCACCACACCAGGGTGAAGGGACAACAAAACAGGATGGTGATTTTTTTATTGTTACAGCAGATAACCTGATTCTTACTTCTCAATCAACAAACTCTGACTGGCAACACGACTGGGTTCCTGCCACAAATAAAAGTTCATTGGGTAAGAGGTTTATAATTTACTCTCCTCCTACTTCCTTTTCCAATAGAGATCTGAACGTTTTTGCATATGAAGACAACACGGAAGTTACTATACGCAAAGTTTCATGGGCCAGTCAACTTACCTCTGGATACACGAATGTAGATATGACGTCTTCCGAAATAGTTGTTCAACGAACTCTAGATATTGGTCAGGATATTATATTTCATTATCAGAATGGCCGAAATGTTATGGAAAACGGGCATACATATGTTATTGAAACTAATAAACCTGTTTCGGTACAATATGGTGCATTATGGCAAAATGCCAGAGATGGCGGAGGATATGTCCCTTCTTCAAACGGATCATCATCAGGCGAATTATTTTATTTCACAGTACCGTTTCAAAAACCAAATGAACAGGAAATCAGAATTGTAAGCTGGGATGATAACAATACCGTAGTTCTTGATAAGTATCAAAACGGATCATGGACAAATATTACAAGTTGGAATCTAAATGAACTTGATCCCGGTGATTGGGTATCTTACAATGGTAACATTAGCAGTACATTCCGGGTAACATGTAGTAGTGGTAAAAAGGTTTCAGTATTTGAAGCTAACTGGATGGAAACTGGCTCTCCTGGTACAAGCGATATGGCATCAATGGTATCTTCGGAAAACGGGACAACGGCTGGAAACAGGTTTCTGGTTTACATGGCACCCCCGGGAAGAGAAACAAATGTAACAAACCCGGTTACAGGATTGAAATATGATTATGGCAGTCATATATACTTGTTTGCAAGGGATACAGCCAATATAACAGTTGTAGATGCCAATACATCAGGTAACGTTATCAACCGTTCTTATACTATATTACCTGGCAGCTATATTGACTGTTTCCTGAACAGAAATGAATGGTATTCAATATATAACGGAGACGGAAATGCAAATTCCGGTCCCGACAGACCTTATCTTTTTGTATCATCAGATAATCCTATTTCCGTATTCAATACAAACTTCAATGATAACTGGATGTCATATTTCGGGACATCGCAATTACAAGACTTTGCTATAAGTGACTCAACAAGCAGTACACATGCTATTCCTGGCGACACAGTGTCAATTAATACATCAGTAGAATTAAATGACAATCTTCTTACTAGCACAGAACTTCAGGTAATTGTTGGTGATGGTGCAACAATAATAAATTCACAATTTGCAGACCAGACAAACCAGGTAAGTTATACCGGGCAACCTGCTTACAACAACAATACTAACCAAACTGAAGTTAGCTTTTCTAACCTTCCTGATCTTGATCCACAAAATCAATATGAAGTTCAAACAAGTATAGTATTAAATGTTAATTATCAAACCGGTGAACCCATTCAGGATCGAACAGTTGTTTCAACAGAAACAATATTAAGTGGTATCGCTAATAATGTTTATCAGCAAACCTCTGTGTCAAGTGGAATTTTAAATGAAACATCAAATCAATCCAACCTGATTTTTTCAAGACATGAAAATACTTCAAATCCTATAGCAGCTTCTGGTAATAGCTGGAGTGTTTCATTTGTAGATTTCGACGGAAATGGCTTTGATGATATTTTTATTCCAAACTATGATGAAGCAAATTCAAACGAGCTATATAAAAACAGGGCAAACGGAACTTTTACACGAATTTCCTCAGGTCCTTTGGTGACCGATATTTCCTCAAGTGTAACAAGTACCTGGGCTGATTATGACAATGATGGAAAAGTTGATGCCTATATTGCCAACAATAAGGATCAAAAAAACCTGCTGATCAGAAACCTTGGAGCAAACCAGTTCCAAAAAATAACAAGCGACGAATCAGTAAATGACAAGGGGTATTCACATGGAGCAAGCTGGGGTGACTACAATAATGACGGTTATATTGACATATTTGTTTCTGATTTTTTCCCCACACGCTTTAATAAACTTTACAAAAACAATGGTGACGGATCTTTTTCAAAAGCATCATTGGGCGATATAACAAATGAAACCAGTCATTCAATTGGTGCCTCTTGGGTTGATTATGACAATGATGGTGATCTCGACCTTTATGTTACCAACTACAACAATTCCAGGAATTCACTTTACAAAAACAACGGTAACGAAACATTTACAAAAATTACTACCGGTGAAATTGTAACCGATACATTTAACTCTACCGGTTCAAGTTGGGCTGATATTGATAATGATGGCGATCAGGATGTTTTCGTAACAAATGCTTCAAATCAAAACAATTGTTTATATGTTAATAATGGAAACAGCACATTTACCAGGATCACTGAAGGGCAGATTGTGACCGACGGAGGTAATTCACATGGATCTGCATGGGGCGATATTGACAATGACGGGGATCAGGATCTAATTGTTACGAATGACCAAAACGGACCAAAGTTTCTCTACATAAATGATGGAACAGGGAATTTTATAAAAAACACATTTGAAAGTCTGACAGCCAGGGCAGGAAATACTTTTGGGGCAGCTCTCTCAGATATTGACAGGGATGGTGATCTTGATCTTTTTATTGCTAATCATAACAACGAGGAGAACTTCTTTTATACAAATAATGGCAATGATAATAACTGGTTCGAAGCACGGCTGGAAGGCACAAATTCCAACAGATCGGCAATTGGTGCCAAAATTCGGGTTAAGGCGAATATTGATGGAACAGATTTATGGCAATATCGCGAAATTAGTGCACAAACAGGTGGTGGTGCAGGATCTCAAAACAGCCTTGTTGCCCACTTTGGGTTAAAAAATGCTACAATAATCGACTCAATTATTATAAACTGGCCTTCAGGATATGAACAAACTCTCACCGCAGTTTCTGTAAACCAATACATGGAAATTCAGGAAGAGAACGGAGGTTTGGTAAGTGGTAAGGTATTTAATGATCTAAATGGTAATTGTATTCAGGACGATAATGAATCCGGATTGGAAAACATTATCATTGAAATAACACCAGGACCAAAATATACAAATACAAATGAACAGGGTGAATACAGTATTTCCCTTAAACCCGGAAGTTACACTCTTACAAAACAAACAAATCAAAACTGGTCAGATTATTGTCTGGAAAATGGCGAGATTAATGTAAATGTATCTTCAATTGGTGAGCAATTACCTGATAATGACTTTCCTGTTTCCGCATTGGTTTCACAACCCGACCTGGAGGTTGAAATAGGTGCTACCGCATTTCGCAGAGGATTTGTAAATCAAATATCATTAACTGTTAAAAATACAGGTACAATACCTGCAAAGAATGTTGTTCTAAGCACCACATTACATGAAGATATATATGCTTTGTCTTCAATACCTGTCTGGAATGATAAAGAACAACAAACCGTAAACTGGTATATCGACAGTCTGGATATAAATCAAACCAGTGTATTTCATGTTGAAGACTCCATCGACCTGTACTCACCATTGGGTGATATGTTAAATATTGATCTGACAGCTTCATCTGATGAAACGGATTTAGACATATCAAATAATACTTTAAGTTATACAGATACAGTTGTAGGGTCGGTTGATCCTAATGATATCAGAGTAGAGCCTAATACACTTGTAAACAAATATACCAATCTGAATTATCATATCAGATTTCAAAACATCGGTAATTATTACGCTTCAATTGTTAAGATTATTGATACGATACCTGATGAACTCAATATGAGCACAATAAATTTTGGTCCAACCAGTCATCCCTGTGAAATTTTTGTAGAAGACAACGTTGTTACCTGGTTATTTAATGATATAATACTACCAGACTCAACAAGTAACGAGCCGGAAAGTCATGGGTTCGTAAAATTCGAAATTTCACCTCATGAAAACACGTTGGAAGGTCGCAGGATATACAACAAAGCTCATATAAGGTTTGATTATAACGACTATCTGATTACAAATACTGTTGAAAATATATTTTCACATCCATATGATTTCGATAACACAATTGATCATAATGTTATAATTTTTCCAAATCCATTTAGTCATCTTTCAATAGTACGGGTAACACAGAAAATTGGTAAATATGATCCAGTAATTATTTCTGACATAGAATTTACAAATATAAATGGCCGGACAGTGTATTCTGAACATAATATTTTCAAACCAGAGCATTATATCGGAGATATGGATCTGACACCAGGTTTCTACACCATAAAAATTACTGATGATAAGGGTAACATACATTTTGGCAAACTTGTAGTAAAACAAACAGGATATTAGCACTAAGTTTCTATTAGTATTCAGGTGGTAACGGAGGATCGTAATTAAACATCCTCCGTTTTTTTTAACTAAGTTTACAGGGAATATCATTCAATAAACTTTTGTATTATGAAATACACTAGTTATAAATGATGATTTATGAATAGGTAAAGCCTTCTTTTTAACATAACAAACACCTTATTAATCATAATTCAATATTTTTGCACTATGGAATCAATACGTCAGGATAGAATTAATAACTTATTACAAAAGGATCTGGGTGAAATATTTCAATTGGAAATGAAATATGTTTCACAGGGATCAATGATAACTGTAACAAAAGTAAAGGTAACACCTGATTTATCGCTTGCAAAGATATATCTGAGCCTTTTTGCAACTGCAGATAAAGATGCATTACTCGAAAATATTCGAAAGCACACAAAAGAAATCAGGGGAAAGTTAGGAAACAGGGTTAAAAACCAGCTAAGAGTTGTTCCTGATCTTAACTTTTATCTTGATGATTCACTCGACTATATCGAAAATATTGACAACCTGTTAAATAGTTAATACAAGATTTTTCATTTTGTTAAGTTATATAACTTATCCGATTATTATAAAAACTAAGAATTTGTATGCAATACGATCCAATTAAACGAAAACTTGGCGTTGTTTTTAATCAATCTCCCTCATTGCGAAAACTTTTCTACAAACTACTGGACATTCTGTTACTCAGATCGTGGCATATTCGAAAGGAAATCAAAATTTGGGAAAAGACGGCTTCCGGAAAACAAAACATTTTGGATGCAGGATCCGGGTTTGGTCAATATGATTACTATCTGGCATCCCGAAATAAAGAATGGAATATCGTAGGTCTGGATGTTAAACAGGAACAAATAACTGACTGTAATAACTTTTTCCAAAAAATTGGATTACAAAATGTTAATTTCGAATATGGTGATCTTACCAGGCTGGATGATTCCAACAAATATGATATGGTATTGTGCGTAGATGTTATGGAACATATTGAGGAAGATGAACTCGTTTTTAGGAATTTCTATAAAGCCTTACGAAATAATGGAATGCTATTGATATCTACGCCTTCAGATAAAGGAGGATCAGATGTACATCATCATGACCATGACCATGGTGGGGATTCACAGTCGTTTATTGATGAACATGTACGTGATGGTTATGGAATTGATGAAATTTCAAATAAAATGAAAAATGCCGGATTTAATCGAACAAAAGTTTATTATCAATACGGTAAACCCGGCAAGATTGCATGGAAATTGAGCATGAAATTTCCTATAATACTTCTTAATAAATCATATTTCTTTTTTATCCTGTTACCTTTTTACTATATGCTAACTTTTCCTTTTGTACTGATCTTAAACTGGTTTGACCTAAAAATTAAACACAATACAGGAACCGGACTTGTTGCCCTTGCCTGGAAAGACTAATGAGGATATACAATTACAAAATAATACTTCTGATAAAGAGGCTCCTTCTGGCAATGGCTCTTTTTACAATTGCCAGACTGTTTTTCTTTATTTATAATATTGGACTATATAGCGATATAGAGTTTCCTGACCTGATTTGGATATTTATTTCAGGCCTCAGGTTTGATCTGTCAGTAATATGCTACTTTAACCTACTTTTTATATTGTTTCATGTTGTTCCCATTGGCAAATTGTTTGAAACAAAAGGGATAAGGCTGTTTCTAAAGATCTACTTCATTGTGATAAACGGAATGCTGCTGTTTGTTAATCTTTCCGACTCCATCTATTTTCATTTTGTTCAAAAACGCTCAACAGCAGACATTTATAAACTAATATTTGTTAGCAGCGACATTTTTACATTATTACCTGGCTTTGCCAGAGACTATTGGTTTATTGGTATAATATTGTTAATTATTGTTGTTTTAACATGGATTATTTATCCGAAAATTAGTTTAAAAAAGATCCGTGAACTCAGGTTGGTTAAATATGAGAAGAAGAAAATCGTTCGACCTGTTTATGTGTACTCATTAATGATAGTGTTAATCGGGTTAACAGTTATAGGTGCCCGGGGTGGTCTTCAGTTCAAACCATTATCAATAATTGACGCTTCGAAACATGTAAAAGCATCACATATGCCGTTGGTTTTAAATACTGTTTTTACCTGTATGACAACCTATAATCAGGAATATCTGGGAGAGTTGAAATATTTTTCAGATGATCAGGCTGGAAGTTTATATCCTGTTATTCACAAATTTGAAAACGATAACCGCGAATTTTTAAATAAAAACATCGTTGTTCTATTACTGGAAAGTTTTTCGAAGGAATACGTTGGGTCACTAAACAATTATAATGGATTTACTCCATTTCTGGATTCATTATCAAAACATTCAATGGTGATCCGAAATGCATATTCAAACGGGCTGAGATCAATTGATGCTATCCCAGCAATTGTAACAGGAATTCCGTCATTAATGGATGATCCATTTATCACATCCGTTTACAATACTAATAAGGTAAGAAGTTTGGTTGATATTCTTAATGAGAAAGGATATTACACTTCATTTTTTCATGGCGGAACAAACGGAACAATGAATTTTGACGGTTTCGCAGGTTATGCAGGATTTACAGATTACTACGGACGTACTGAATATAATAACGATAATGATTATGACGGTCATTGGGGAATATTTGATGAACCTTTTTTACAATATTTTGCTCAGAAATTAAATTCGTTTCCTGAACCTTTTTTTGCATTTGAATTTACGTTAAGTTCGCATTACCCTTACCGGTTACCTGATGAACATATTGATAATTTTCCTGAAGGCACCATGAAAATTCATAAAGTAGTCAGATATACTGACTATGCATTAAAACAATTCTTTAAAACGGCAAGTACAATGCCATGGTATAACAATACTCTGTTTATAATACTTGCCGACCACCCTGCCCAATCGGTTATACCATCCATTAAAAATGATATTGTGGATGATAAAAACAATCTGAGTAAAAGCCTGTTGAGTTACTATAAAAATACTTCAGGGAGATATGCAATTCCAATGATGTTTTTTAGTCCGGGTGATACCCTGTTTAAATCTGACTACTTCGAAACAACGCAGCAAACGGATCTTTTCCCCACCATACTTGAATATTTAAATTATAACGAACCTTTCCTGGCTTATGGTAACAGTCTTTTTGACAAGAACAGGAACCGCATAGCAGTACAGTTCGTGAATGGGTTATATCAAATCACATCAGGAGAATACAGTTTAATATTCGATGGACGGCAATCAGTTTCACTTTTCAATAATACCAGTGACCCGGGGCACAAACAAAATTTGATCTCCAGAAACAGTGTTGTTGCCGACAGTCTCGAAAATACAATGAAAGCCATTCTGCAGCAATACACTACCCGAATGGTTAATAATGATATGCTGATCAGTCAATAATCATAAAAATATTTGATCTTTGTATTTTAGATTCTTTAAATCAAATACTTTTTGAAAATAGATGCAATTAAATTTCTTCATAGCCCGCAGGTATCTAATATCAAAAAAGTCACATAATCTGATAAATATTATTTCGATAATATCTGTTGTTGGAATATCGGTCGGAACATTGGCTTTGATCGTTGTACTCTCTGTTTTTAATGGCTTTGAAGATGTTATAAAATCTTTATATACAACATTTAATTCTGATATTGAGATAACTGCTGCAAAAGGCAAAACTTTTAATTATAATGAATTTCCATTTGAAGAAATAAGTAAAATTGATGGTGTAAAAGGTGTTTCACAGGTTGTGGAAGAAGATGCACTTTTTAAATATCGCGACAAACAACATATTGCCCGGATAAAGGGTGTTTCGGATGACTATATTGGTCTTTCACGTATTGATACCATGACTACTGCCGGAACTTTTATACTGGAAGAAGGAAGCGTCAATTTTGCAGTAGTTGGAGCCGGTATAGCCTGGTATTTAGACATATATCCAAGAAACATATCAACCCTGTTGTCAATTTATGTACCAAAACGTGGTAATGCCTCAACTTTCAATTTTGAGAGCGCATTCAATAACAGATCATTACATCCTGCAGGAATTTTTTCCGTACAACAGGAATTTGATGAAAAATACGTATTTATTCCTTTAAGACTGGCACGTGATCTTATGGATTATACCGACGAAGTAACAAGTGTTGAAGTAAGGATTGATCCACAGGCCGATTCAGATGAGATCCAAAAGATCATAATTGAACTTGCAGGTGATAATTATATTATAAAAAACAGGTATCAGCAAAATGAATCGCTATTTAAATTATTAAGATCGGAAAAAACTGCAATTTTTTTTATTCTTTTATTTATTCTGATACTTTCTTCATTTAATATGATTGGATCTATATCAATATTAATCGTTGAAAAACGTAAAGATATAGGTATACTTACGCACATAGGTGCAGATCTAAAACTTATAAGATCCATTTTTTTTACCGAAGGTATGCTAATTACTATCATTGGAAGTTCAATAGGTTTAGTACTTGGTTTTGTTATTTTGTTACTCCAGGAACACTTTGGATTGTTACAACTTGGTAGTGGTGATGGCGATTTTGTTATTTCTGCCTATCCGGTAAAACTACTATTGACAGATTTCATATATGTATTGTTAACCGTTATAACAATAGGTTTTTTTGCAACATTATACCCTGTTAATTATTTAAGCAGAAGGTTAATATCGGAAAAGAAAACTTAGTTTGTTGTTTTATTTCAACATCCTGTATTCCTTTGTTTACTGATTTTCTGTCTTTTAGATAAATTTCAATATGCTTATTAAATAACATTATAAATTAGATATTGTAGCCAAAAAAACAAGCTAATTTGTTGACCTTCTGTAAAAAGGATAGTATTTTTGGCGCATTAATAGACTGTGGGAGAAATCAAACTAACATTTTAAATCAATAATCAACATGAAGAAGCTGTGTAATATTGCCATAGTTCTGGCATTTTTTTTAATGTTCTCTGGGTCATATGCCTACTCAGATAATATGACTCTTGTATCTGACAATAATGACCTGCCTGAACTTGAGCTTGTAAATTACTCACCTGAACGACTTTCATTTTCGTTTTCTACAGGCAGGATCTCTGCCACTAATATTAAAACGGAAACAGGTCGTTATGTACGAATTAATATTCCGGGATTTGGCAAATCAAATAATGTTGGTTATCCGGAGCTTCCGGTTATGTACAAACTAATTGAAATACCTGTAAATGCAGGAGTTGAAATTAAAATATTGAATACCGTTGAAACGAAGTACGATCTAAACACCAAGGGATTTTCAAATTCCGTTATTCCGATGCAAATGTCACAGCCCAAATGTGGTAGCGGTAATGATTTCTGTAAAAACCAGGATATTTACTCAAAAAATGATTATTATGGTCAGGACATTGTATCCGTTGAGGTATTGGGAATATTAAGAGGTGCAAATATCGGACGATTAAGTATTTCTCCGGTTAGTTATAATCCTGTTACAAATTCTATAAAAGTAATTCAACACATTGAGTTTGAAATTAAATATACAAATGTTGAACAACAGTTATCAAAAGACCTTAAATCGAAAACAAGATCACCATATTTCAATGGTTTGTACAGTCAGTTGTTAAATAATCAAAGCTACACTTCCAGAGATTATATCACAACATATCCTGTAAGTTATGTTATCATATCTGACAGAATGTTTGAAGATCAGCTTCAGCCTTTTATTGAATGGAAAAAACGAAAAGGGTTTACAGTCACAACAGCATATACTGATGAGATTGGAACATCGCTTCAACAAATAAAGGATTACATCCAGGGACTATATAATGACGGCACACCTGAAAACCCGGCCCCTTCTTTTGTGCTGTTTGTAGGTGATATTGCTCAAATTCCAGCCTGGGATAATGGCGACGGGGTAACTGACAGAAATTATGTGGAATATACCGGGGATTTATTTCCTGAAATTTTTTATGGCAGGTTTTCTGCTGAAAACACAACCGATTTACAGCCATATATTGATAAAACATTAATGTATGAACAATATACTATGCCCGACCCATCTTATCTTGATACGGTAGTTATGGTTAGTGGTGTTGACGGATCATACGCACAGGATTGGGGTAATGGCCAGATAAATTATGGAACAATAAACTATTTCAACGAAGATCATGATATATATTCACATACTTACCTATACCCTGCTTCAGGCAGTAGTTCGGCAGCTATAATTCAAAACGTTAGTGATGGTGTTACATTTGGAAATTATACAGCACATTGCTCACCTAATGGCTGGGCCGATCCATCCTTTGTTATAAGTGATATCCCATCACTGCAAAATCAGGATAAGTATGGTTTGTTAATAGGTAATTGCTGCTCATCAAGTGAATATCAGACAGATTGTTTTGCAGAGGAAATTCTTCGCGCTGAAAACAAAGGCTGTGTAGGATACATTGGTGGCTCAAACAGTACATACTGGGATGAAGATTATTACTTTGGTGTTGGAGTTGGAGTAATAAGCGAAAATCCTCCTACCTATGAAGAAACTACATTGGGTAATTACGATCGCTCTTTTCACGATCATGGTGAAGCATTTGAGGACTGGTTTACAACCATGGATCAGATTGTATTTGCAGGAAACCTTGCCGTTTCTGAAAGTGGTTCATCAAGAGAACAATATTACTGGGACATTTATAACCTTATGGGAGATCCGTCATTAATGATATATTATTCTGTTCCTGAAGTAAATAATGTTACTCATGACCTTTATATAATGATTGGTGCTACATCATTTACCATAAACGCAGCTCCTTATTCCTATGTTGCGTTAAATAATAACGGTGAAAATATTGTTAGTGTGCTTGCAGATGAAAACGGACTGGCAATTCTTGAGTTTGAAAGTTTTACAGCTCCCGGAACAGCTGAACTGGTTATTACAGCACAAAATTATCAACCATTTATTGAAGATGTTCAAATATTTGCTCCTAATGGCCCATTCTGTATCTATGAAAATCATACAATCAACGACGATTCTCTTGGAAATGGAAATAACAGGGCTGAATTTGATGAGCAGGTATTTATAAACCTGTCAATGGTTAATTACGGTAATGAACCTGCAGCAGATGTTGAAGTAGTTATTTCTTCTTCATGTCCGGATCTTACAATTTTAGATGGTACCGATACCTACGACACAATACATATAAATGAAGTCGAAACTAATGAAAACGGTTATTTGATACGGCTTTCAGATGATATTGAAGATCAAACCGGCATACTGTTTAATGTTACAGCTATTGATAGTCAGGATTCAATTTGGGAAAGTGAATTTGAAATTATTGCCAATGCACCAAAGCTAACACCTTTGGATCTCATTGTTGATGATAGTCAAATGGGAAATGATAATGGCAGACTTGATCCCGGAGAAAACGCCATCATTAAAATTAAAACTGCTAATACAGGACATTGTCCGGCATATGATGTAGTAGCATCATTACATGCATATAATCCATACATAACTGTTATAAGTGGTGATACCACAATCCCGATGTTAAGTACATTTGGATCTATATACCCTGAATTTGATGTAATTGTTGACGATAATGCTCCTGAAGGAGTACTGGCGGAAATGAAATATCAGCTAACTTCCGGGGGATATTATGTTGAAAGATTATACTATCCAAAAGTCGGACTGATACTCGAAGACTGGGAAACAGGAGATTTTTCAAAATACAACTGGAAAAATGACGGTGATTTACCATGGCAGATAAATATGGCCTACCCATATGAAGGATACTATGATGTGATTTCCGGTGAAATTGGTAATAACCAAACATCGGAATTCTGGATTCAATATCAGGTAATGTCATCAGATTCAATAAGCTTTTACAAAAAAGTATCTTCAGAACAGGATTCCGATAATTTGAAATTTTACATCGATAATGTACTTCAGGACGAATGGTCAGGAACCACTCAAAGCTGGACCAGAGAGGTTTATGCTGTTAATCCTGGACTAAGAAAATTCAGGTGGGTTTATGAAAAAGACCATGGTGAAACAGGTGGTGTTGATAAAGCCTGGATTGATTACATTGAATTACCGGTTATGATGGTAACAACAGTATATGCCGGTCCGGACAATTCTGTTTGCGAAAATAACACATTCCAATGTGCTGGGTCGGCAACAAATTTCGACTCAATATACTGGGAAACCTCAGGAACCGGGAGCTTTGATAATAACTTGTCACTTAGTCCGGTTTATACACCATCGGAAGATGACATACTCAATGGCAATGTTATGTTGAGCCTTAACTTAATAGATGTTGAAGGTCTGCCTGCCAGCGATACAATGGATCTGGATGTTAATTATTTCCCAACAATCCCTGACATACCAGCCGGGCCGCAACAAATTGATTTACAACAATTATCACAGAGCGATTATACAACCAATACAATTCCTGACACAGAAGAGTACTCCTGGAATTTATCACCTGCTGATGCAGGTAGTATTTCCGGAAATCAAACTACCGGAACTGTAATATGGAACAACAGTTATGAAGGAGAAGCCTGGATAAAAGTTAAAGGAATAAACAATTGTGGTGCCGGACTTTACTCCGATTCTTTACTTGTAATTGTAAGTAACCCGGCTGATATAAAAGAAGTAAACAATGATATTCAGGTTAACATAGTTCCAAATCCATCAACAGGAAAATTTATACTTAATGTTACAACCAGTCTTAATGGCAAGATGTCCGTATCTATATCAAATCGCCTTGGATCAGTTTTATATAATAACAATATAGTAACCAGTAATGGCGACAATAGTGTATTGATTGATATGGAAGATCAGCCAAATGGATTATACTTTGTAAAAACCAGTATTAATAATAATATCAAAATCACGAAATTAATATTAGTTAATTAATAATTTAAATACCATATAAATTTAAGGACACATGAAACGAATTAGTCTAATAGTGTTGCTTTTAACTTTCGCTGGCTTTTCCGGTGCAACCGAATGGATTGAAATCAATTCAAATGTATCATCTGATGCAAAAATTGTATTATTGAATTCAGACATTAATACATCTACTTTGCAGGTATCTCTTGACGGATACAATATTTCTAAGCTAAATGCTAATGGTGATCTTTTCTCCAGAATATCAATCCCAAACGGATCAGCTTTGCTAAAAGCAGGAGCACCTGAAGTACAAAAACTTACAACATCATTGATTATTCCTGACTATGGAAATATGGAGGTAAATATAATTTCCTCTAAATACATAGAATACAAGGATATCAGTATTATACCATCGAAAGGTAATCTTTACAGAGATATAGTACCTTCCGATGTTCCTTTTGAATTTGGAGACGAATACAATACCGACAGTTTCTATCCCGGAGAACTTACCAAATTAAGGAACCCTTACATTGTTCGCGATCATCGTGGCCAGACTGTGGTGATATTTCCATTTCAATATAACCCTGTACAGAAAACTTTAAGGGTTTACTATGATATGGTACTCGAAGTAAAGAAGGTTGATAACAACGGGATAAATACTTTTACAAGACAAAACTCATCTAACAAAATAAATACGGTATTTAAAAATATTTACGAAAGACATTTCCTGAATAATAACGCAATGTCGGGTCGGTATACACCATTGGATGATCATGGCAATATGTTGATAATTTCACATGCTGACTTCATTGACGAAATGCAGCCGTTTGTTGACTGGAAAATAAAAACCGGAATGCCTGTTGAAATTATTGATGTTGCAACAATTGGCGGATCAACACAAATAAAACAGTTCATTTCAGATTACTACAACAACAATGGACTTACCTTTGTATTGTTAGTTGGTGACGCTGCCCAGGTACCATCCAGTTCAATCAGCGGTAATGACTCTGATATTGATTACGTTTATATTGTTGGTAACGATCATTACCCTGATGCATTTATTGGTCGTTTTTCTGCTGAAAACGAAAACCATGTTACCATACAGGTAAACAGAACTCTTGAATATGAGCAGGATCCAATCAATGAACCGACCTGGTATTCAGAAGCAATTGGTATCGCTTCAAGCGAAGGCACAGGTGATGATAATGAATATGATTATGAACACATAAGAAATATTAATACCGATTTGTTGAATTATACCTATTCTTATGCATATGAACTTTATGATGGAAGTCAGGGAGGTGAAGATGCTGCAGGCAACCCATCTCCTGCTGATGTTGCAATTGCTGTTAATAGTGGTGCAACTATTATAAATTATACCGGGCATGGCTCAAATACATCATGGGTAACTTCAGGATTCTCAAATTCCGATGTAAACAACCTTACAAATGTTGGAAAATGGCCCTTTATTTTTGATGTTGCATGTGTAAACGGTAATTTTGTTAGTTTAACATGCTTTGCTGAAGCATGGTTACGTGCTGAAGATAACGGTGAACCTACCGGTGCTATAGCAGCCTATATGTCAACAATTAATCAAAGCTGGGATCCACCAATGTGTGCCCAGGATGAAATGGTTGATATTCTGACAGAACAATATACTGATAATATAAAAAGATCATTTGCAGGAATAGGTATAAACGGCAGTATGCAAATGAATGATGAATATGGTAGTGCCGGAGATGAAATGACAGATACATGGACTGTATTTGGTGACCCTTCTGTTATGGTACGTACAGCAAACCCGGTTACAATGACTACATCAATGCCTCCGGCAATTCTATTGGGGACAACATCATATACGATCACATGCGATGCAGAAGGTGGTTTAGCTGCCATTACTTCAAATGGAGAAATCCTGTCAACTGCTTACGTTGCTAATGGTGAGGCTGTATTGGAATTTGATCCAATTACACAACCCGGATTTGTTGATCTAGTAATTACAGCTTATAATTACCGCCCGTTAATTACACAGGTAAATGTTATTGCTGCTCAGGGGCCATATCTTCTTTATGCCGACCACAGTATAAACGATTCTTTAGGTAATGATAATAATTCCCCCGAATTCGGTGAAATAATATTCTTAAATGTTGGAATAGAAAATCTTGGTATTGAAGATGGTAATAATGTGGATGTTGAAATAAGTTTAAACGATCAATACATGAATATTCTTGATAATTATGAGCTTTATGAAACTATTCCGGTAAATCAAACTGTTTATAAAGAAAATGGATTTAAAATTCAGTTAGCAGATAATATTCCTGATCAACATGAACTGGTTTACACAATAACTTCAACCGATGAAAATGACTCAACCTGGATAAACGAATTTTCAGTCATTCCATCAGCTCCTGTTCTCACAGCTTTGGATTTGATAGTTGATGATAGTGAAACTGGCAATGATAACGGACGTTTGGATCCGGGAGAATCTGCAATTATAAAAATTAAAACAGCGAATCACGGACATTGTGTTGCAACTGATGTTAATGCTTCATTACTGGCATATAACCCATATATTACTGTTACAAGTGGCGATACTGTGTTACCTTACCTCAGTACATTTGGTGCTTGTTATCCCGAATTTGATGTGGTTGTGTCTGATGATGCTCCGGAAGGAATATTGGCTGAAATGAAATATCAACTAATCTCAGGTGCTTATTTCGTTGAAAAATCATATTTCCCAAAAGTCGGATTAATTCTTGAAGATTGGGAAACAGGTGATTTTTCAAAATATAACTGGCAGGATGGTGGCGATTTACCGTGGACTATAACAAATCAATATCCTTATGAAGGTAATTATCATGCTACAACAGGCGCAATAGGTAACAATCAGAAATCTGAATTTTGGATTCAGTATCAGGTAATGTCGCCGGACTCCATAAGTTTTTATAAAAAAATATCATCGGAACCAAATGCTGATAAACTCAAGTTTTATATTGACAATACTGTTGTGGCTGAATGGTCAGGATCTGAAAGCTGGACCAGGGAAGTATTCCCTGTAAGTCCGGGAATGAGAAAATTCAAGTGGGTATATGAGAAAAACAACTTAGGTACATCAGGAGCTGACAAGGCATGGATTGATTATATCGAGCTTCCAATAATGATGTCAACTACTGTTTATGCCGGACCGGATGACGAATCATGTGATAATAATAGTTTTCCATGTATTGGTTCTGCAACAAATTACACATCACTACAATGGGAAACCTCAGGTACAGGAACTTTTGACAATCCACAATCATTAAATCCAACCTATAATCCTTCTGATGAAGATTTATTATCAGGACATTCATTATTGAGTCTGAACATTATTGATGTTGATGGAATCCCCGCCAGTGACACAATGCAGTTGTCTTACAATAGTTTGCCAGGCAAATCAAACGCTCCTGGAGGACCTGAGCAAATTGATCTCCAGACTGTATCACAAAGTGAATATACCTGTGAAACAGTTGAAGGCGCTGAAGAATATATATGGTCACTTCATCCTCAATCAGCTGGTACAATTACCGGAACCAATACCACAGGACTTGTTACATGGAATACAAATTTTGCAGGAGAAACATGGATCAGTGTTGTTGGGTCCAATAATTGCGGTTTAGGAGAAACATTTGATTCTCTGCTAGTTGTTGTTGCAAACCCTGTTGGAATAATTAATATTGAAGATATTGGCTTTGATATTGTTCCAAACCCAAGCTCAGGAATTGTTACAATATCATCCAAACAGAAACATAAAGATAATTACAGGATATCTGTAGTAAACACACATGGCAAGGAAATTATCAGCCGGACAAGTATTGATTTTGAAAATAAGTCAGAAATGACATTTGATATGGGTGATGTTTCCAACGGAATGTATTTTGTAATTATTGAAAATAACTCACGAAGAGAAGTGAAGAAATTATTAATAAAAAGCAATTAACCTTTTTATTTACTTCCAGGTATAATTTTCAGACAACTTTAATCTGATTACAATTGTCTTGAATGCACGAATAAACAAGCCGGCCATTAGGCCGGCTTGTTTATTCCTGAATTTTTCGCAATAATATTCTGTTTTTGGTAATAAGCAGGATGTTTGAAATTGTTAATAGTTAATTAAAGTATAAATGCAACGATTACTTTCAATAATAATATTGATATTTATAATTTACCCAATACATGCGAATGAATGGGTACAATTAAACGGGAAGACTACAGACGGGGAGAACATCACTTTATTGAAGTCAAATATAAAATCATCTACTCTGTTATTCTCATTGGATAGGTTCAACAAGCAGGAAATTGAAACAAATAATGGTATTGCCTGGCTGATAAATGTGGAGAATGGTGTTACTATTTTAGAAAAAAATGCTCCTGGTCTTCCATCGTTTTCAACATCACTGATAATACCCGAATTATCAAAAATGAAGATCAGGATATTATCTTCAAAATACAAAGACTTTCATGATGTTCTGGTGGCTCCATCAAAAGGTAACCTTATGCGAACAATTAATCCAGAGTCAATACCTTACGAATTTGGTGAAGTCTATCTCACAGATTCCTTTTATCCATCCGAGATTACAGAATTAAGAGAGCCATATATTTTCAGGGATTTTCGCGGACAGTCTTTGCTAGTAAAACCAATGCAATATAATCCCGTAACTAAAACATTAAGAGTTTATTACGAAATCAAAATAGAGGTTTATGAAGATGGCATGAATATGATAAATTCAAAGGTTGGTGGCAGAAAACAAATGTCCTCTTATCAATTCATACCTGTTTATAGCAGACATTTCTTAAACTTTAATAATAGTCAAAGATACGTTCCTGTTGAGGAATACGGAAACATGCTGATCATTTCACATGCTGATTTTATTGATGAAATCCAGCCATTTGCCGACTGGAAGATTATGTCAGGAACTCCCGTTGAGATTATAAATGTGGCAAATATTGGTGGTTCATCTGATATAAAACAGTTTATCAGCGACTATTACCATAACAACGGATTAACTTATGTATTACTGGTTGGTGATGCACAACAGGTTCCATCAGGTATTACAGGTGGTAATGACTCTGATGTTGATTATTCATATATTGTGGGAAATGATCATTATCCTGATATTTTTATAGGAAGGTTTTCATCTGAAACTGAAGATCATGTAACCACGCAGGTGGAAAGGGTATTGAACTATGAACAAAACCCTTCGGTTGATACAGCCTGGTACACAAATTCAATCGGTATAGCCTCAAGTGAAGGCCCGGGTGATGAAAATGAATATGATTATGAACATATCAGAAATATTGGAGATAATAAGTTAGTCCCCTTTACCTATGATAATGCATTTGAGTTCTATGATGGAAGCCAGGGAGGAAATGATGCCGAAGGTAATCCAACACCGGTAATTATAAGTGATGCCATAAACTCAGGTGCATCCATAATAAATTATGCAGGGCATGGAAGCTCAATATCATGGGTTACTTCAGGATTTTCCAATAATGATATTAACAATCTGAGCAATACAGGTAAACTACCTTTTATATTTTCAGTTGCATGTGTAAATGGAGATTTTGTAAACAACACATGCTTTGCTGAAACGTGGATGAGAGCACAACACAATGATGAACCTTCAGGTGCAATAGCAACTTTGATGTCAACAATAAATCAAAGCTGGAACCCTCCAATGCGGGGTCAGGATGAAATGAATGACATTCTTACAGAAGCTTATTCTCAGAATATAAAGCGAACATTTGGTGGTATTTGTATGAATGGTTGTATGGACATGAATGATAATTATGGTTCTGACGGCTATGAAATTACTGATACCTGGACAATTTTTGGTGATCCATCACTGGAAATCAGAACAGCAGTACCACAAGAACTTACAGTTACATACCCTTCTTCACTTATTGTTGGTTCAACATCAATGTCATTTACATGTAATGCGGAAGGGGCTTTTGCAACATTAAGTTTAGATGGAGAAATACTGGGAACTGCAGTTATCCAAAATGGTGAAGCTACAATAACCTTTGATGAATTATCATCACCCGGAACAATAAATTTTGTAATAACCGGATTTAATTACCACGCCCATATCTGTACTATAGATATTGTTCCTGATGATGAAGCATATATAATTTATTCCGGTAACTCCATAAATGATACTGCCGGCAATAATAACGGACTAATGGACTACAGCGAGAACATATTATTAACAGTAAGATTAACCAATACGGGAACCGGGGATGCCAATGGTGTTACAGCTACATTATCCACCTCAAGTGAATATATTGAAATAATAAATAATGAGGCATTTTACGGTAATATAACCGTTGGTGATACAATCGAAGTAATTGATGCATTTGCTTTTAACGTTGCTAATGATATTCCAGATGAAATTATCACGAATTTTACTATAACTGCCAGTGATGAGAACGGAGTTGATATCTGGGAGTCATCATTTGCTCTTACAGCTCATGCCCCGGAAATGATATTTACAGGTTATACTATAGATGATTCAAACGGGAATGATAATGGAAGGATTGAGCCTGGTGAAACAGTTGATATAATAATTGAAACTACAAATGAGGGATCGTCTGAAGCATATAATGTAATAACCGGAATTTCAACCTCAAATCAATATATAACTGTTAATACTGATCCCCTGTCATTGGGAAACATACCAGGTGGTTCCTCAGAAGAAGCTGTGTTCAGCGTTACCGCGAATGGTGGAACACCGGACGGCACCAATGTACTTTTTAATGTTGACATTTTAGCCGATCATGATATTAGTGGCAGCGGTGATTTCTTTGTTACTGTTGGCCAGAAACCTATATTGATAATTAATCTTTCAAATAGCAGTTCTGCAGACTCAATGAAGGGGTGTTTCAGCAGATTACATGTAGGCATTGATGAAACAGGAACAATTTCTGATGATATTGATGAATATAAGTCATTGTTTATCTTGCTGGGGATATATCCAAGCAACTATCAGTTAACCGATTACGAAGGCAACAAACTTACTGATTACCTAATTGGTGGCGGAAGAATATTTATGGAAGGTGGTGATGCATGGGCATTCGACCCTCAGACAAGCGTTCATGAGTTATTTCATATAGTTGGAATTGATGATGGTTCGGATGATCTTATTGTTATCAAAGGTAAGGATTCGGGTATTATGAATGGGTTTTTATTTGAATATGATGGTAACAATGATTACATAGATCGTATTGAACCTGGCACCGGAAGTGAGCTGATCTTTAGCAATACTTCACCTTATTATGGCACAGGTGTTTCTTTTGAAAATAATTTATATAAAACAATTGGAACTTCTTTTGAATTTGCCGGCCTGGTTGATCAGGGGCAATCTACAAAAGATAAGGTAATGGCAGAAATACTACATTTCTTTGATGTTGCATATATATGGACAGATATTCAAGGTCACGAAGCTGATAATGTAAGAATTAAGGTGTTCCCTAACCCTGTAAATACCGATGCCACAATCCAGATACAACTTGATCAAAATGTTGAAATGAGCTTATCTGTACATAATCTGACCGGGCAAACCATAATTACATTAGTAAATCAAAGTAAACTTAGCAGTGGTAGTCATACTTATGTTTGGAATACAAGCAATGTTGCTCCAGGATTGTATTTCTACAGACTAACAACGGGTAAAAACACAATTACAAATAAAATAATTGTAAAATAACCGCCTTTTAAACATTTGTTTCTAATATTTTAGATATGGGCAAATATCCTGGTTAATATAGCTATAAGTCTGTTCGTGACTCCTCTTTTTTGATAGCTATGCGTGTAAATAATTGATTGAATTAGCCTATTTTTGTTAAGAAACAATAAATTTACATGAACCAAAAGGAAATAATTCAAAGGCTAACAGATGGTAACCATCGTTTTATTACAGATAGGCTTCAGAGGAAGACTAGCGATAATAATCAAAGAAAGGAATTACTGAACGGGCAGGAGCCATACGCTATAATTTTAAGTTGCGCCGATAGCAGGGTTGTTCCCGAAATGATTTTTGACACGGGCCCGGGTGAGCTGTTTGTTGTAAGAGTTGCGGGTAATGTTGCTAATACTTCGTCAATAGCCAGCATTGAATATGCTGTTGCACATCTTGGCACTCAGGTTATTGTAGTTTTAGGACACCAAAATTGCGGAGCAGTAACAGCTGCTGTGGCTGGAGGTGATAACGGTTATAACATAAACCATCTGCTTACCCATATAGTTCCTGCAATACATAACTCACCTGATGGTGCTTCTGTTGACGAAGTTATCAGAAAGAATGCTCATCTTACTGCAGAACAACTTGTTGGCCGATCATCAATAATATCAAAAGCAGTTAAACAAAATAAGTTGAAGATTATAACAGCTTATTATCATTTAGATTCAGGAAAAGTTGAGTTACTATAATTCAACAATACTATTGGATTTACATAGTAACTTTCATGTGTGTAAATCTTTATCAATACTGGTAAATACAGAAGTGAAACTACCTAATTATGTATTACTCAACGGTAACTGATTTCGCCAGATTTCGTGGCATGTCAACATTACAATTCCGTAATACTGCAATATGATAAGCTAATTTTTGCAATGGTATTGATGCGAGAATAGGGACAAGATATTCCTCTGTTTTTGGAATTTCAATAACATAATCCGCCATATTCCTGACAATAGTGTCACCTTCAGTAACGATTGCAATAACATTACCTTTCCTGGCTTTTACTTCCTGAATATTGCTAACAACCTTTTCATAAATACCCAACTGCGGAGCAATAAAAACAACAGGCATATTTTCATCAATTAATGCAATTGGCCCATGTTTCATTTCAGCAGCAGGATAACCTTCTGCATGAATATATGAAATCTCTTTTAGTTTTAATGCGCCTTCCAGGGCAACAGGGAAATTATAACCTCTTCCCAGGTACAGAAAGTTATTTACATCCTTATATTTTTTTGCAATATGCTCGGTTAATCCATTGGTATTAAGAACTTCCTCAACTTTTTCAGGCAAACTATCAAGCTCATGCAATAATTGCATAAACCTTGTTTTCGGGATGGCTCCATTTAGCTGAGCAAGTCTAAGTGCCATTAAAGTAAGAACTGTTACCTGAGCTGTAAATGCTTTTGTGGAAGCAACACCAATTTCAGGTCCTGCATGAGTATAAGATCCTGCATGAGTTGCACGTGCAATTGATGAGCCAACAACATTGCATATTCCAATAATAGTAGCTCCTTTTTGCTTTGCCAGTTCTATTGCTGCGAGAGTATCTGCTGTTTCTCCTGATTGTGATATTGCTATTACAACATCTTCTTCTGTAATAATGGGGTTTCTGTATCTAAACTCAGATGCATATTCCACTTCTACAGGGATTCTGGCAATATCTTCGAAAAGATACTCTCCAACTAATCCGGCATGCCATGATGTACCGCATGCAATAATTATTATTCTTTTCGCGGTTAAAAGTTTTTGCTCATAATCAATAATTCCACCAAGGGATACATTACCGGTAACAGGATTCAATCTTCCTCTCATACTGTCTCGTATTGAGCGGGGCTGCTCATAGATCTCCTTCATCATGAAGTGATCGTATCCACCCTTTTCGAGCTCACTTAAATTCCATTCAAGCTGTTGAACATACGGTGTTTTCTCTTTATTCTTAGTTGTTCTTATTTTTAACTCTTCACCTCTTGTAAGTACTGCTATCTCTTCGTCTTCAAGGTAAACAACATTCTTTGTGTATTCTACAATGGGTGTTGCATCAGAAGCAATATAATAATCATCATCCCCAATCCCGATAACAAGCGGGCTTCCTTTTCTGGCAGCTATTAAAGTATTGGGGTGTTCATCGGAAAGAATAACAATTGCATAAGCCCCGACAACCTGACATAAAGCAATTCTAACAGCTTCATCTAATAACACTTTTTCATTTATTCGAATGTCTTCAATAAGATTTACAAGAACCTCCGTATCTGTATCAGATTCAAAAACATAGCCTCTTGAAACAAGTTCTTCTTTTAAAACTGCGTAATTCTCAATAATTCCATTATGAATAATTGATATAGACTTAGACTGTGAAAAATGAGGGTGGGCATTTACCTGATTGGGTTCACCATGTGTTGCCCATCTTGTATGAGCGATACCTGCTTGTCCGTCAAGATCTTTACTCTTAATATAATTCTCAAGTTCAGCTACTTTTCCTTTGGTTTTAAAAGTACTTATTTTTCCGTTTAACACAGATATTCCTGCACTGTCATAACCCCTGTATTCAAGGCGTTGTAATCCTTTTATTAAAATAGGGTGAGCTTTTTTGTAACCAACGTAAGCTACTATTCCACACATAATCTTTCTTTTTTATTATTACAAATATAAGTGAAAAGAACAGAAAACAAATTAATGAAACATAAATGTACTATTAACCTTATGTTATAATCTGGTATACAACATTTCAAGTCTTAGTCCTGTAGTATCTGAACCCATTTGGTTTCCCTTAAAAATAAAACGTTCAGGATAAATGTATCCTCCATATACAAACAGGTACAGTCCTCTGCCCGGAAGTGTTGTATCACTAATTAATGATTGTATATATCTGGTAATCCTAAATTCATATTGATTAAGGGATTCATTGTATTCACCACCAAAATAATTTCCGGGTTCACTTTCATCCGGGAGTATTATTCCGGTACCATCTTCTGCAACTTCAAGGAGTGATAATCGCCCTGGGGCATCAAAAAATTCATCTCCATCATATCCCGGTAAAACTAATTTTGCCTCATTAACAGCAATAGTACCTTCTGCTGCCCAATCTTTTAAATGAGGAAATCTGATTATTGATTGTACTCCTCCGTATCCCTGAATATAGAATTTTTGCTGGCCAAGAGTAGTATCGCCATCAATAACCTGCGCAGTGAAATCCGGTGAGGCTGAAATACGATCATGTTCATACTTGTTAACTGTTGGAGTGGCAGTTGTAACATTATAGTCATATCTCTCATGCTGAGTTACTGAGCTATCATCAACATATGTGTAATATAAAGCTAAAACTGTTCCATTAATTGCTATACTTGAAGAATAAAGATCAAAATAGGCCATTGCGCCTTTTACATTAACAGGCTCAGATTGTACAAAAAGACCTTTGAAATAGTTTTGAAATTCTTCAGTACTACTCATAGTCATTGAATCAGCGGTCAATAGTTTATTACCCAAATAAGGATCGGTATCAGTCAGGTTTAACCTAAGCATTGGCGGTAAAGTATCGCCTTCAATGTAAACGCTGTCACTTGGTCTGGGAACAAAAGAAAGGTTTGAATAATCTGCCGAACTTACCGGTAATTGTAAGTTTGAATAATATGAAATATCAATGTCCAGTCCTTCCAGCATCTCGTAAGTATGAGCTACAAGATTTGTGTTTGTATCCCCATAGGTCCCTTCATATGATAATTGCAGGACGAGTGAGTCAAGTACACTGTTTTCAGGAAATTCTTCCCCGGGTATCGATAAGTTAAACTGCATATAAAAACCGGCAGTTGTACCTCCAAATATCGGGTCTCTCAAACTTCCAAGAGCATTAACACTAAGCTTATCCGACCTTATGGAATCCATTAACTGTGAATAACTGTAAATCGATGTTGTATCAGAATAAATAACATCAAGTCTGCTGTCGTCAGGTTGTATAATATATCCAATCTGGCCGGGTTCTTTCGAACAGGAACCAAAAGTTATAACAAATACTAATACTGTAAGCAGGTTAAATATATGAGTAGTAACTATAAGTCGTTTACTCTTCTCCAATAATCTTATCATAAAACTCATTATAGGCAACATAAAAATTATCTTCATCAATAAAATCAAGCATTGGTTTCCCGGATGCTTTTGCATATTCGAGTACTTCAGGGTTTATTTCTTCACTACCCTGAATTAAAGCATCCGAACGATCAATTGCTCCCTTCATCAACGAAACGAAAGTTCCGTCGCTATAGTGTTTAAGTTCGTCTTTTGTTAAACCTTTTGTTATCATTTTTTCAGTAAAGCCCGGTTTGAAGCTTTCTGTAAAATCATCATCATAAAGTGAATAAATAATTTTCAGATCGCTAAAGATCGGGTTATCTTTATATGCTGTTCTGATATATAGAGGTAATAAACTTGAGAACCAGCCGTGTGCATGTACTACATCCGGAGCCCAACCAAGTTTTTTTACAGTTTCCAACACGCCTTTGGCGAAGAAAACAGTACGTTCATCATTGTCATCAAAAAATATATCTTTCTTATCTCTAAACAAAAATTTACGGTGGAAATAGTCTTCATTGTCAATAAAATAAACCTGCATTCTTGCTTGTTGAATTGAAGCAACTTTAATAATAAGCGGGTGGTCAATGTCATCGATTATAAGGTTCATTCCTGACAACCTTATTACTTCGTGCAATTGATTACGCCTTTCATTAACTAAACCATAACGTGGCATGAATGTCCTGATCTCTTTTCCTGACTCTTGTGTTTTTTGTGGAAGAAAGCGTCCTATCTTACTAATTGGAGTCTCAGGAAGGTATGGCATAATCTCTTGATTTACATATAGTACCCTCTTTTTTTCCATAATATCTTTGTTAGAAATTTGCAGGGTGCAAAAATAGTAAAAAAAACTGTATCAATCAATTAAGATAGCACATAATAGACCATTAAGGCAGTGAATTATAGTTTTTTAACACTATTTCACCACACGAATTATGATTCCAATCTATCATCATTTATTATGAGATCAATATCATTTTATATCGAAGATGACATATCTCCGGATTGAAAATACACAGTTACAGAATGAGTTATAAGATCAGTGATTTTATCATTCTATTCCTCAACAGATATACCTGTTTTTTCCCATTTATGTTTGTAAATTTTATAACCAGCATAGGAAAATGCAAGTGAAATTAATATTACACTACCACCTCCTACAGGTGCACTACCTCCAATTGGTGTCCCTCCAGAAGGTTCTCCCGGAGGATCACCTGGAATTCCTATACCGGCTAATATTTCCTGAGTTGAAATTAATTGCAAAATGATTGTTATTATAGTTACTGCTATTATCCTTTTATATTGCATGACGTTTCTTATTAATTGGTTATTTCGAGATTAATACTTTTTCAGTTATTACATCACTATCTGTAGCTACTCTGACAATGTAATAACCCATTGTTTCGGATACCCTGAAACCGGTAAACCTGGTCTCTACATTTTTCGTTCGGAAAATAAGCTCACCTGATAATTTGTAAATTTCAACACATTTAATCTTATTGATTGTATTGTTTTTAACATATGCATGTTGTCTGTAACTGTAAATATCAACCGAGCTATGACCCTTATGTTCCCCAATATTCGTAGGACCAAAGAAATGTATAATAAATCTGTCTTCAGCGCCACCAGGTGAAGCAGTAAACTCATATACCGGATTATCATTAATATATACCCAATCGTCGCCTTCCTGTTTATCCTCCAGCCATATCTCCGTGTCCGTATCGAATGATTCAATATCAGAAAATGACAAAGAATAATTATCATTATACCCGCAATTAAAATAAAGAGGTACACTCGTCATATCGTTATTCAGGTTTTCCAGGGGAAGTACATTTATCGCCAGTTCTGTCTGATCTTCAGCCATACTTGCTATCATTGTTGCATCATTATTCTGACTTGCCCATTTAACGGATTCTATTTCTTTGTCATAACCGGATGTTGCATTTTCATCAAACCTGATAATATTTTCATCCCTGTAACCTTCCAATCCGCCCGTAGCAACAATCGTTAGAATATTCGAAGTATTGTCTCGAAAAGCATCATTACTGTGTGTTCTTCTGTTGTTTGTGAAATCAAAAGTTCCTGCCTGTTTGGTTTCTACGAAAAATCCCTGTCCTACCTGAATGTATTGAGATCCTCCTGAACCAGCTGCCCTGGCAACATAGTTATTTGTCACAGGGTTCCAAATCCAGTACTTATTCTGAACAACCGAAGAATTATCACCGGCAAGGTTATCAAAATCAATTGACGATGGATACGGATTACTTAATAATTCATTATGATTATTACTGTAGGATAATGATTGTGAACTTATATTTCCGGTCATTAACTCTCCGGTCATTTCCAGAGTATTTGTACTTCCGTCGTCTGTAGATAATCCTATTCCTGATACTGCATGTACTACATAATTATTATCATATATGTTTTGCCATCCGTTATCTGATGATTGCGATTCATCCCATTCATAAGCATAAGTGTTTCCATTCACAAGATTAAATGCACTTAGATATGCTCCATCTGTACCACCACTGATCATATCTGCTGTAGGTCCTATCAGGTGGATATCGAAGTTCCCTGAACCTGCAGAATTTGAAAGGTATGTCTGAACCCTGGCCGTACCACTAACACCATAACTAATGATTCCATTATCAATTAAAGAACCTGTACCATTTGCTGAAGAAGAAATAACCAGACATTCGGCACAATCAATATATGTTGATCCGCCAATGGTAACTCCGGCATCCTCATTAACAGTCATATTTCCATAAATATTAAGTGAACCTGAAATATTCAACAATTCTCCCTGATTTGTTTGTAAACCAAAACTGATTGATCCTCCATTTTCAATTCTGACATTGTTGGCAGCACCTGTACCCGGAGCAAATGCTTTATTAACATTTTCAGGATAATTTGAAACACCGGAAGGTATAAAACAATTATCTGATGATGTAGGAACTGAACCAGATCCTCCGCACTCATCACTCCAGTTTCCGGCTAATCCCCAGCTATGCTCATTCTGAAAGCCATTATCCGATCCGTTTCCAGTCCAGACCAGATCATATACAACCGTTGGGTATGAATAACTATCAGCCTGCCCGTTTACCGATGGTGTATAATCAACCGGGGGACTACCCTGGTTCCAGTTAAGACCCTGAGCAACCCATCCATCCGGGGCAATTTCAAATGTGCCGGAACCTGATCCTGCCGTGGATTTAAAGGTTGTTAATGTCATCCATGTATTTTGTGTCCAGTTTTCAGGTGGATTGAATGGTGTGGAAGTTGCCTGAAATACCCTGTATGAATATGATCCGTTTGTTTGAACCGATCCCAGTGCATCGGCCAGGTTATATCCATTTGAGGAACATATTACCGCCACATCTGTACCTAGCGCTGTCAGCCATCTTATTTCAAACGAAATATCATTTATAATAGTAGATGTCGTCGGGGTTCCCGTACCGGAAGTTTCTCTCATCTGAACTTCCAGATAGCTGTAAGAGTTTTCTGTGATTCTTATTTCAAATGTTTGAGCAAATCCTGTTCTACAAACTAACAAACCTGCTACAATTAAAATTATAAAGTAATTCTTTTTCATTTTGTTTTCTTAAAATTTCAGATTAATAATTATTCAGGAAGATGTTCGGAATATATAGTTCCTGGCGTTGAAGATCCTACAACTGTTAGTATTGTAATACGATCTGCAGATGAGCCGTTATATTTTATATCACCATCCATATTGGCATCGTTATTTGAATATGATCCGGAAACAATGTTTCCCGGTGTCCCCGAACCAACAGCTGTCAATATCGCAATCCTGTCTGCACCAGATCCGTTATACTTAATATATCCATCACCACTTACATCTCCTTCCCATAATCCAAATGATCCTGATTCAACTTCTTTCATTGCACTGTTGGTGGTAATTGAAGGATCCTGCCATGCTGTAGCCTGCATGTTAGTAAAGTTCAATGTTGGAGAATTTCCAATTTCAACGGTAGAAGCACTAACAACACCGAAGTGATTCCGATGCTTTACCGCAACATAATAACTTCCTGTGGATACCCCTGTTAACTTCATATTTGAGCCGTCCTCCTCAATGACCTGACCATCAACATCAATGAATTTTGCATAAGAATTTGTAATCGTTACATGATTTGAAGAACTTCTGAGTTCAATTTTAATCCAGTCGACAGCATTAACAGGTACAGATGATACTGTTGTATTTAGCCCATATGGATCAGTGGTTGGTATTAGCCCTGCCGTGTTTAAGGTTTTATCCATATTGTTGTTTACATCATTCCATGCTGCGGCAAGTATTACTTTTAAATTTATATCCAGGCCACTATAGTAGTAATCGCCTACCATAAATGTTCCAACCCCTGAAAAACTGTTATGACTTCGGGTATAAGGATCACTGCCTGAAGCTGCTCCTCCGTTACCCCAGGATACATTTGAGCCATTATCAGTTGTATAACCAACACAACAGTTTGTCCTGTCAAAAGAAGTTGCTTCATCAGTTGCATTCCACTGAGTAGTAACAATAAGATCAGATCCCCCGGATACTGATTCATCAACTATCCATGACTTGTTTACGATATGTGTCGATCCTGAAAAATTAGAAGGCTTACTGTCTTCAACTTTTACCGAATACGTGTCAGATGTTCCTGAATTGTTGAGTGTTATTGGATTATACGATGAATTTCCAACCGGGAAAAGAACATTAGTTGAACCAACAACCCGATTTAAACTACCGGAACCGTTTGTAACTATATAAGAGTTAGCACTAACTCCCGAAGGATCACCGGTACCATCAATAGTAAGATCAAAGTCAGATAAAGATAATTTACCATTTGTAAATGTTAAAGTTCCGTGAACTTGTTGATCGGCACCAGTTACAGTATTAGTAATAATTACTCCGTTTGAATTATTGATTTCAGTAGTCCCGTAAAAGTGTACGGTTGAGGCCCCGGTTATTTCCTGAGCTGAAGAACCATTAAATGTCACTGTTCCTGTGGAACCTGAATCGAACATTCCACCACTGTTATTGGTTAGATCTCCAATTATCGACAGTGTACCATCAACATCAATATTGCCTGATGAATTATTCAGATCATTTACTACCAGAGTTGAACCACCGGACACAATAATCTGTGAACCACCGGACAATATCATCTGAGCATAAACAGAAAATGCACTCCCGACAAGGAATGCCATCAAAAAAACTTTATTCATAAAGCTACCATTTTTTGAAATTAGTTTAAACTAATCAAAAGGTAGGAAATTTGGTCAGCTTTATTTGGCAACAAATATACTACAAGAAACTATCAAAAAGCAAGTATTTTTAGCAATTTATGTTTGTTAAGACATTATTGCGCATTACTATGTGCTGATTATGTGGCTGTTACATACGTATAAATATTTAAATATGCTTTTGCTTATTTCCACAAATTTCACTTTTCAAAATAGCAAAACGAATATGTTTATTAATTTCGCGGTATAATTCAAAACAATATAACATGAATAATGAGTTAGAAGCCAAAAAGAAAAGAAGTGAACTTGAAATATCCGAAAAATCCCGGGCATATCTAAAAGAAACAGGTAACTGGGCATATTTTTTCTCCATTCTCGGTTTTATTTTTATTGGATTATTATTCATTGGTTCTCTTGTGGTTTCAGTGATGTTCTCATTTCTGGACAATGAGAATTTACCAGCGATATCAGGATTAACATTTGGTATAGTTTACATAATTTTTAGCATAATCTTATTCTTTCCCATATTATATTTATATCGGTTTTCAACCAATATGAAATCTGCACTTGAAAATAGTGAGTCACTAAATCTTGAAATTGCTTTTAAGAATATCAGATCTCATTATAAATTCGTGGGTTATTATATAATTATTATGATATTGATATATGTGATAGCAGCTGTTATTATGCTGTTTTCAGGAATGTTAATTAGTTTTTGGCAATAGATTTATTCCGGGTTATCAATAAATATCAAACTGCCGGCATCGTATAATTGTCCGTTATACAGTTCAATTATTTTACTTTCGGTTGAAGTAATATAGTCCGCAATCTCTTTCCCATTGCTAAGATAATTTAGTTGGCCCAATATATACGAGTTGTTTTTAGAAACACCGCATGCACCACCAAAAAAACCATTTTTAAATCCCGGTAAAATGATTTCAGAGGGATCTGCATATAAGACATCTATTGAGTTTTTACCAAGAACTTTTTGAATCCCTTTATCCGAAGTAATAAACCTGTTATTATTCAATGGTAGCAGATTACATCTTGTGTATGCCTGATTTACATGTATTATTCTTCTGTCGGCACATAACTCTTTCATCTTACTGTCAGAAACATCCAGATTATGAATATAAAAGTCATCTGTTACTACAGCATTGTAAATGGCAGTTTCAGGATATCTGTATCCTATTTCCCTATCCCCTTCAATTACTCTTATACCATAAGATTTCAATAACTTCTTAATCTGTTCAGGAGTATTGGGAGCAATGATTAAACTATCTGCTATCTGGCAGAAAAAAATATCAGGATGTCCGGAAATTTCAGGGTACGTAATTTCATCTGACTCAAAGTACAATACATCTCCATAGTTTTCCAGTCGACGTTTCGCCTGTTCAGGAATTTCTTTATTTGAGATAATTATCATTCCGTTTAGTAGATTTTAAACTCACGATCTTTCAATTCCGAATCTGCAACAATTTTAACACTCTCAAATTTTTGAAGCAGCTTGTTCTTATTTACCGACTTATAACCGTTTACATAATTGATCTCTTTCGGCGGCACACCGATAACCAGGTCTTTTTCCTTAATACCATCGGTTGCGGATATCAGAATATTATTCCATATTTCAGTAAGTACTAATTCTTTGAATGAGATATGAAACGGACCTGCTACAAGTTCTTTTCCTGTTATCAGGCCCTCTGATGGGTGTAAACCCACCCGAATTACTTTCACCCCTGCATTCTCAAATAATGGAAGTATCTCACTTGTTTGTTTAACAGCCTCATGCAATTCCAAAGGTTTATATCTGCCTTGCTCATACCAATGGTGCATTGCAGTTCCCCTTATTACAACTGCCGGATATATTCTAGTATTATCCGATCCCAGTTTTATTATTTGTTTCGCAGTATTGACTGATTTCTCAAAAGTATCTCCAGGTAGTCCGATCATCATTTGCAAACCAAGTTTAAAATCATATTCTTTTATTAAATGTGATGCCTGGATTATATCATCAACAGAATGACCACGTTTTGTTAATTTTAATACTTCGGGATCAAATGACTGAGCCCCAAGTTCAATTGTTTTTACATTATAGTAGCTCAACATCTCCAGCACTTCCTGAGAAATATAATCAGGGCGTGTAGATAGTCTTATTCCATCTACATTTCCGGATTTTATAAACGGCTGTACAATCTCAAGATAATTTTGCTGTTCGATCAATGGAATACCTGTAAAACTTCCACCGAAAAAACCAACCTCCACATACCTGTTTCTACTTTTAAAGGTTGCAATATGAGATTCTATGGTTTTGACTATGTCTGCGGGCTCCGGTATATTAATTTTACCGGAAATTTTTTCCTGATTACAAAACACACACTGAAACGGACACGCAATCTCAGGAACAAAAACTGATACTGTATAGTGCTTCGTAGTTAACATAATTTCACAAAGGTTATACAATTTTTTCAATAATTTTGCATTCTAATAGATATAGAGTACTAATCAAAAACGAAACAATGAATTTACTGGTTAAAAGTGCATCAAAATTAGTGATCCTGATTTTAGCTGCTTTTGTTATCACAACAGGTACTACATCATGTAAAAGCAAGAAAAAACTGGCTCGTGAACAAGCTGAGAAAGAATATGCCATGAAAGTTGAGCAAGCCAGAAATGATCTGACTGCAATGCTGGAAGGAACTACAAAATGGAGTCTTGATGAACAAAGCCGCAGATTGAACAAAATAAAATCGTATAATATCGACGATCCTGAAATTATGGATATGATAACTAGGCTTGAAGCTAAAATTTCAATGGAAAAAGCAGAAGCAGAGCGACTTGCTGAGGAAGAAAGGCTTAAACGGGAAGAAGAAGAAAGAAGAATGAAAGAAGCAACCAAATATGAGAAAATTGATAATGAATTGTTTGCTATTTCATCTTCAACAACAATAGATGCTGCAAACAAAAAAATAACTCTTTCGCTTGATCAGTTTGAAAGCCCGGATGTTCCTGTACTAATTATTATCAGTCAGTCTGGTGGATTTAATGATTATGACAGACCAACAACCATAAGTAAATTCTTAAATTATCTAAAGGACAAACAGCAATACAAGTATAAAGTTGTATCTGTGAAGAGAAATGAGTCCGGAAAAATAACTGAACTGGAACTAATTAAAAAGTAAATAGTTATGAAATTATCTTATTTAAGCATATTCGTAATATCATTGGGAATGTCGATTACCGGGTTATCCCAGGATGACCTTTCTCCCGAAAGAAAACAGGCTGTTGATAGCCTGGCACTTGAAAAGGTACGTGACTTAAGCAAATATATAAGCATAATTGGCAGTAAAGAAACTCCGTGGAGTGAAGCTAACAGGGTTATTGAAAGAGCAGAAGAACTTTTTATGCCTGGTAGTGAGATTGGTGTTTCATCATTGGTAAGACCAGATGATATCAGCTACTATAACGTTCGAAAATATTTCGAAAGACTCATGAGGCTCAACTATAAAAAAGTTGAAATTGAGTGGTACAATATTGAGTATATGAGCGACCTCCAAAAACAACCTGATGGCACCTATGTTGGTGTAATTACTATTTTCCAGAAGTTTAAAGGGTACGATGCAGAAGGAAGACTTGTGTATCAGGACACAACCAAAAAAGATATAACAGTTTTTGTTGAAAGAAAGGAAACACAGATCGGAGGCCGTCTTATTGGATTCTGGGATGTTCTTCTTGGAGATATGCGTGTTAAAGAAACAACACCATAAACAATCAGCTATTGTTCACCGGGCAGCTTATCTTTGGTAACAACTGCCTTTGCCTTTTTGATCTCATTCTTAATCTTCATCGGGCTAACAATGTTATCATATTCTATTAATTCCATTTTTATTGAACCTACAATAACTGCTGATTCGGCAAGTATTGGAATATGATTTTCATCATCGGTAACATATACAGACATTGGATATTTTTCCGCGAACACTTCTCCTGATGCCATCATGGGTGCAATTTTTAAACATGTAATTGTTCCCCATTTTGTAATCAGGTCAGACTTCCCTTCATATTTTACAGCCGAAGTATAAACTGAGTCATCCAAAAAAAAGTTGATGTAATACATGCTGTCAGCATCAAAGTCTTCGACATTTATTGTCCTCATATAATAAAATGCCGATACAAAATCATGGACATCAGGAGGTACCTTTTTTACATCTTTCGAATTTGTGGTAGCCTCATTTTTGTCCCTGTTGAATATCACCCGATCATCCTGTTTATACTTTCCTTCACGTGTTTTTCGAATGAAAACATATGGTAATAATGTTTGCTTATTAACAAAAGTTTCAAATTTATCCCTGACTTTATAAAACCAGTTAAACATTCCTTTGGAATTTCCAATTCCGGTTATATGATAAACATCTTTGGTACGTCCAACTTTTGTACCTTTCCAGTTTTCAACCGTCAGAATAGCCTCACCGGCTGTTAGATTACCCAGTGACGAACTGTAATAAACACGGTATTTCAGGTATTCGCCGGCTTTAAACGCATTATTGACTATTGTGTCCTGAGAAAACAGGGTTTGAGTATTTATTACAAACAAAAATACCAGTGCTGTTAATATCTGTTTTCGACACATTGTAATATTGATTAAGACAAATTTATCCAACTACAATATTAATTATTCTATTCGGTACAACAATGACTTTGCGTACAGTTTTATCTTCAGTCCACTTTTTAGCTTCTTCAGCATTAATGGCGGCTTCTTCAATATCCTGTTTCGACATATTTACAGGTAGTGAGATTTTAAACCTCATTTTACCATTAAACGAAACCGGATACTCGAAAGTATTTTCAACAAGATATTTTTCGTTATGAACAGGATATTCAACATAACTTATACCTTTGTCGTTTCCAAGTGTTTGCCATATCTCCTCTGCAATATGTGGTGCATATGGACTTAATAATACAACCAATGGCTCCAGGATTTCTTTTTTATGACATTTAAGATCTGCTAATTCATTCACACATATCATAAAAGCACTCACTCCGGTGTTAAACGAGAACCGTTCAATATCAGAGGTCACTTTTTTAATGGCTTTATGCAATGACTTTAATTCTTTATCACTTGCCTTTTCATCATTAATAATGATATTATCATTATCGTCAAAATACAGCCTCCACAACTTTCTAAGAAATCTGAATACACCTTCAATTCCGTTTGTATCCCAAGGTTTATCCTGTTCCAGAGGTCCAAGGAACATTTCATACAGCCTTAATGTATCTGCTCCATATTTATCAATAAGTGCATCCGGATTTTGAACATTATGTTTCGACTTGGACATTTTTTCGACTTCATGTCCGCAGATATATTTCCCATCTTCCAGAACAAACTCAGCATCTTTGAATTCTGCCCTCCAGTTCCTAAAGGTTTCAATATCCAGAACATCATTATTAACCATGTCAATATCAACATGTAATGGTTGAGTCTCATATTCCTTTCTCAAATTATAAGAAACAAATTTATTGGATCCCTGGATCCTGTAAACAAAATTGGATCTGCCTTGTATTTTACCCTGGTTTATCAATTTTTTAAAGGGTTCTTCTTCACAAACCAGTCCTAAATCAAACAGGAACTTATTCCAAAATCTGGAATAAATAAGATGCCCTGCCGCATGCTCATCACCTCCAATATACAGATCCACATCTTTCCAGTAGTTATTAGCTTCTTTTGAGAAATATTCAACTTCATTATTGGGGTCCATATATCTCAGATAATAACCGCTTGAACCAGCAAACCCAGGCATTGTATTGGTCTCCAGAGGATAACCTTCTTCAGTTGCCCAGTTTTTCGCATTTGCAAGTGGCGGATTACCTTCACTGGTAGGTAAATAACTTTCAACCTTAGGTAATTCCAGAGGTAATTTGTCTTCATCCAGCATATAAGGCATTCCGTCCTTATAGTAAACCGGGAAAGGTTCTCCCCAATAACGCTGACGACTGAAAATTGCATCGCGTAACCTGTAATTAACAGTTCCTTCTCCTATTCCCAACTCCTCGATTTTAGCAATTGTGGTTCTTATTGCATCATGTACTGATAAACCGTTGATGAAACCGGAGTTTATCATAATACCTTCTTTTGAATCGTATGAATCATCCCATGTTCCCGGATCTGAAGGTTTATCACCATCTTTTACTACAACCTGAATTACAGGTAGGTTAAAATGATTTGCAAATGCAAAATCACGGCTGTCATGACCCGGTACTGCCATTATTGCTCCGGTTCCATAACCTGATAACACATAATCAGCTATCCAAACAGGTATTCTATCATTTGTTAAAGGGTTAATGGCATATGCTCCAGTAAATTCTCCTGTAATATTCTTAACCTCTGTCATCCGCTCCCTCTCTGACCGGTTTTTTACCCATGATTTATATTCATCAACAGACTTTCTCCTTTCAGAAGAGGTAATTCTGTCAACTAACTCATGTTCAGGTGCCAATACCATAAAAGTAGCACCAAATATGGTGTCGGGACGGGTAGTGAACACCTCAATGCCAACATTCTCGTTGTTAACATGCTCTTTATCAACATTAAAGATAACACTTGCTCCTTCACTCCTTCCGATCCAGTTTTTCTGCATCTCTTTCAATGATTCAGGCCAGTCAATATTATCCAGCCCCTCAAGAAGACGTTGTCCGTAAGCTGTTATTCTCAGTGACCACTGTTTCATCATTTTCTTTTCAACAGGATGTCCGCCACGCTCCGAAAGTCCTTCTTTAACTTCGTCATTTGCAAGCACAGTACCTAGTTCGGGGCACCAGTTTACCATTGTATTCGACAGATATGCCAAACGATATTTCATTAAAATTTCCTGTTGTTCCTTTTCACTATAAGCTTTCCAGTCTTCAGCGGTAAAAGGTTCAGTTTCTTCACCTGCGGCTATGATACCGGCATTTCCTGATTTTTCAAAATGACCGATCAATGAAGAAACGTCTTCTGCCTTATCGGTTGATTTATTGTACCAGGAGTTAACCAGCTGTATAAATGTCCATTGAGTCCATTTGTAGTACTTAGGGTCACTGGTTCTTACTTCACGACTCCAGTCAAATGAAAAACCTATTTTATCCAGCTGTTCTCTATATCTTAGAATATTCTTTTCAGTAGTAATTTCAGGATGAGTTCCGGTTTGAATTGCATATTGCTCGGCAGGTAAACCATAAGCATCGTATCCCATTGGATGTAGTACATTATACCCTTTATGACGTTTAAAACGAGCATAGATATCAGAGGCAATATATCCTAGGGGATGGCCTACGTGAAGACCGGATCCTGAAGGATATGGAAACATATCAAGTACATAAAACTTTGGCTTATTATGATCAATAGCAACTTTAAAAGTTTGATTATTACTCCAGTATTCCTGCCATTTTTTTTCAATTCGTTGAAAATCGTATCCCATTTTATTTATAATATTGATAATTAGTAGTTTATTCTAATAATTAATTTGCTTCAATTCACTAAAGGAAATATCCATCAGGTCGAATGCCTCCCAACCAATAAAGTCGAAATGCCACCACTCATAAGGATAAACCCTGAATCCGTGCTTTTGCATCTCAGTGATTAATATTTCTCTGTTCTTAATTACATTCTCAGGTAGATTAGCAAAGTCAGGATGAGCTGCATCGGAAAAATTATCAAATCCGGTTGGCATTTGAATATCTTCACCAGTTTGTAAATCTATAAGACTTACATCAACTGCTGCTCCCCTGTTATGCCTGCTTCCTTTCCATGGTAAGGCAACATAATTTGTATCTTTATAAACCTCATAAAACTTAACAGTTGCAGAATAAGGTCTGTAAGCATCAAAAATTACCAGACCTAATCCATGTTTGTTCAACGATTGATGTACAATTTTCAATGCAAGAGCAACCGGTTGACGAACAAATGCATGTGGACTTTCGTAAATTACCTCGCCGGTAAAATTATTATTTGTTGCATAACGAATATCAAGTTTTATGCCTGGTACAACATCGGTTATCTCAACCATTTTGTTTAATCCGTTTTTTTCAACCTGCAACTTATATTCTGAAGTATCTCTGATAATTTTCAGATCTTTCGAATAATCAATATGCTGCTGACTATAAAAAAGTAATGGCAGAAAAATAAAAATACAGCTTGATAAATACTTCATAACACTATTGAAAATGAGTTTGCGAAATTAATAAAAGTTGTAATTGTATTATTTTTTATTTTAGCATGCAATATGTCAGTATACAACGAAAATAATTACAAACGAAGAATTAACTCTTCCTACATAACATCTGTAATAAGTATTACTCTGGTACTTTTCACCCTCGGTTTTTTGGGATTATTTGTATTACACACAAAAAGCCTTTCTGACTATATCAAGGAAAATATTGGTTTTGAGATAATTATGAAAGACGACACGAAAGAAGCTGATATTGTATACCTTCAGAAACAATTGGATTTACTTGATGCGGTGAAATCAACTGAATACATAACGAAAGAAGAAGCGACAAGAAGACTTAACAATGTGCTGGGTGAAGAGTTTACAGGGTTTATTGAAAATGAGAATAACCCTCTATTGCCTTCAATTGATGTCAGATTTAATGCCAGTTGGGCAAATAACGACAGTATAAGCAAGATGGAAGAGATAGTAAAAGGATATGAAACTGTAAAGGAAGTATATTATCAGAAATCGGTTGTACATCTTATTAACAGAAATCTAAGAAAGATAAGTCTGGTATTATTTGGTTTCACACTTTTGCTGTTATTCATTGCAATAGCACTTATTAACAACACCATACGGTTATCCATTTATTCTAAAAGATTTGTAATCAGAACAATGCAGCTTGTTGGGGCAACAGAAAGATTCATAATAAAACCGTTTGTTGCAAAAGGCTTTTTTCAGGGATTGATTAGTGCTGTTTTTGCAATTACATTGCTGTATATCGTACTACTTACCGCACAGGAAAACATTCCCGAACTGGCCTTACTTACTAGTAAAAAAATGTTAATTTATCTTAATGTTTTTATTCTTATTTCAGGGTTGTTGATAACCGGAATTTCAACCTTATTTGCTGTTGAAAAATACCTGAAAATGAAAACTGATTCACTTTATGGCTAAGACATAAACTGCTGTTTATGTGGTTATAACCAAAAGGAAGCATGTTAAATTACCTGGAATTATTTTAAATCATTACATTGAAAAAATTATTTGTTCCCACAGATATTGACTAAATTAAAAAAAGATTTGCCTGCTTGTTTGTCTCCTGTTATGTTAATAAATCTCGAAACAAACTGTAATTATTGTACTTTTGAAAAAAATTAAAACTATGTCTGCAAAGGTTCAAAACAAAAAAAAAGAAGAGAAGCCAGTTCAGTTTGCTTTTAATAGTACCAACTTTAAAATTTTAATTGTTGGTCTTGTGATTCTGATGGCAGGGTTTTTACTGATGATTGGTGGCGGATCTGATGATCCTGATGTATTTAGTGATGCTATTTTTGGTTTTAGAAGGTTAACACTGGCTCCAATACTTATAATAACGGGATACATAATTGAGATTTTTGCAATAATGTACAGACCAAAGCAAACCAGTTAAATAGTCCTTTATGAGTTGGTTTGAAGCATTAATCCTTGCAATAGTTGAAGGAATAACAGAATTTTTACCTATATCATCCACAGGTCATATGATATTGGCCGAAGGAATTATGGGTATGAAAAGCACTGATTTTATACAGGCATTTATTGTAAATATACAGTTCGGAGCCATATTATCGGTGGTTGTTCTTTATTGGAAAAGATTTTTCCAGACAATGAAATTCTATTACAAACTTTTTGTAGCTTTTCTACCTGCAGCTTTTTTTGGTTTTTTGTTCAGCGATTACATTGATATGCTTCTTGAAAGTATTTATGTGGTTGCAATTATGCTGATACTTGGTGGTATTGTGCTATTGTTTATCGACAAGTGGTTCAATAAAGTATCAGAAGATCAGGAAATAACATATTCCAAAGCTTTTAAAATCGGTTTTTTCCAGGTAATTGCCATGATCCCGGGAGTATCCAGATCCGCTGCAACTATAATAGGAGGTATGTCTCAGAAACTGGATCGTAAAACTGCTGCTGAATTTTCATTTTTTCTTGCTGTTCCAACAATGCTTGCGGCATCAGGATACAAATTAATTAAAAATCATAGTGCTATAACTATGGAAAACATCGATATTCTGATTTTTGGTAATGTGGTAGCCTTTATTGTTGCGATGATTGCCATAAAATCATTTATCAGTTTTTTAACCAAACATGGTTTTAAAGTATTTGGCTGGTACAGAATAATTGTTGGTGTAACTATTCTGCTTCTGTATTTCCTTGGTGTTGATTTAACCATTTCCTAATGAAATTCAATTTTATTGAAGGTGAGGTATTACTTATTGATAAGCCTTTTGGCTGGACGTCATTTGATGCTGTTAATTCCATAAGACAAACCATAAAAAGAGCTTTCAACATAAAAAAAATCAAAGTTGGCCATGCCGGAACACTTGATCCTCTGGCAACCGGTTTACTTATAATTTGTACCGGGAAATTCACAAAACAAATCGAATCATTCCAGGGTCTGGATAAGGTTTATACGGGTAGTATGTATATTGGTGCAACAACACCTTCGTTTGATAAAGAAACGGAAGTTAACAAAACCTTCGATACCAGCCTGGTAAACAGAGACATATTAGAACAGGCAACGAAGAAGTTTATTGGAGAAATTGATCAGACACCTCCGGTTTTCTCAGCAGTAAAAGTTGACGGTAAACGTGCTTTTGAATATGCACGTAAGGAAAATGATATAAAGTTGAAGTCAAGGAAAATTACCATCAATAATTTTAAATTGCTGGACTATGAACTACCTGAGATTAACTTTTTAGTGGAATGTTCAAAAGGGACCTATATCAGGTCACTGGTGAATGATTTTGGTAAAGTCATTAATAACGGTGCTTACATGAGTGGTTTGAGAAGAACCCATATTGGTGATTATTCAGTATCTGATGCCTTTCAAATTGAAGACCTTAAAACAATGATTAGAAATCAGGCTGTTGAAGTCAACTGACATTAAATATTATCTATTGACAGCCGATACTTTGCAGGTGATTTTTTAAATTCCGATACAGATATTCCTGTAATATTCTTAAACTGAGTTGATAAATACTGTACACTGCTGTACCCCATAATAAAAGCTATTTCACTTAGCGACATCTCGTCTTCCTGTATAAGTTGTTTTACTTTCTCTGTTTTTTGAAAGATAATATACTTTTCAAGTGTTATTCCTTCATACCTGGAAAACAAAGATGAAAGGTATGGATAGGTTTTTCCAAACTTCCCGACTATATAGTCAGAATTACGCACCATTGCATTAAATGTTGTATGGTGTACCAGATCAACAACAGCTCTTTTTATATCTTCAACAAGGATTTTATCTTTATGTATAACTATCGAAAACCCGTTATCTTCCAGTTTTTTTTTGATGTTATCAAAACTCACAGTTTCTTCATCATACTCAATTTCTGCCTGACCGAGTGTGATTTTGTTAACTTTTACCAAAATACTATTGAGTTCCATTTCAACAATTCGGGAACAACAATTACAAATCATATTATTAATATGGATTGTTTTTGTTATCATCAATGGATTTAAAAGCTTATTATATTTATGAAACTGCGTATTATTGACAATAATTTGTGTTATTTGCAGTTTATAATTAAACAAAAAACACACCTTACTAATGCGAAAATACAAGTTTACTTTTATTTTATTTTTAATTATTTGTTTTTTTCCTTCAATAAGTATTTCACAAGGTACTGCTATTGGTAGCTGGAGAACACACCTGCCATACAATCAGGTGATTGATGTTGTAGTTGTTGATGACATGGTTTATGCTGCCACATCATTAAGTATTTTTACTTATAATGAACTTGATAACAGGGTAAACAGATTTGATAAAGTAAAAGGGTTAAATGACATTGGGATAAACAAAATAGGTTATAATAGTTCAACCAATGATATTCTTGTTGCTTATTCAAATGCAAATCTTGACCTGATTACTATGGAAGATTCCATAATTAATATTCCGGATATAAAAGACAAAGAAATACTTGGTAATAAAACAATTAACAGTATTAGTTTTAAAGATCATTATGCTTATCTCTCCTGTGGGTTTGGAATAGTTGTTCTTGATATGATCAAGAGAGAGATTGCCGACACATATTACATAGGCCCTGAAGGTAATGCCATAAATGTTTATTCAACTACCTACAACGATACATCTTTATTAGCAGCTACTGAGTCAGGTATTTATTATGCAGATATTGACGGACTGAACCTTGCAGATTTTCATCAGTGGCATAAAGACACAAGGCTGATCCACCCGGATTTACCTTACAATCATGTTGTAAGTTTTAACGAAAGTATTTATATAAATTACTACAGTCAGAAATTCGAAGGGGATACAATGTTTGTTTTCGATGGTAATGCATGGGACTATTTTGAAAAAGAGAACAATTTTCAGCATCCTCAGATGAATGTTGCAGGGGATAATATGCTAATTGTTAACAGGTACCAGGTAGGTGTTTATGACAACAACATGGAGTTATTATATAATATCTGGAACCCTAACAGTCAGTCAATAACTCCTTTATCAGCTGATATGGATGATAATTTTGTATGGATAGGTGACAAAACCAAAGGACTGGTAAAAACATGGAACCAGGGTTGGGCAGGTGAATTTATTAAACCAAACGGCCCCGGATCAAATAATGTTTTCAACCTTGATGCCGGAGGTAATAATGTTTGGGTTGCATCCGGAGGAAGACAATCGAACTGGTCAAAGTTATACATGAAAGACGGTGTTTTTACTTTTTCAGATGAAACCTGGAAAACCCATAATCCCTGGAATACACCGGCATTCGAAACAATATCCGATTTTGTATGTGCAAAAGTAGATCCTGCCAATCCAAATATCGCCTACATTGGTACATGGCAGACCGGAGTTGCTAAATTTGTAAACAATGAGTTAAGTGAAATTTATGACACTCTTAACAGCAGTCTCCAGGCATGGGTTTCAAATGAAGAGCAGGTAAATGCCAGTGGAATAGAATTTGACAGTCATCAGAATATGTGGGTAGCAAATTCTGGTGCTCCTGATATGATATCCGTAATGAAGAAAAATGGAGAGTGGAAATCCTTCAACTTTGGAGGATCACTCAGTGGTCTGGATATTGGAGAATTATTGATAGACCACAGCGATCAGAAATGGATGATTAAAAGAAATGCCGGGTTATTGATTGTATTTACCGATATGGGAACAATTGATGAAACAGGAGATGATGACGTTGCTGTACTTTATTCTTCTGCCGGACTTGGTAATATTCCGGGAAATAAAGTTTACTCTTTTGCCACCGATCATGATGGAGAAGTATGGGTTGGTACAGATAAAGGTATTGCTGTGTTTTATTCTCCTGAAAACATTTTTGTATCCGGAGCTAATTACGATGCACAACAGATTCTAGTACCCCGAAATGATGGGTCCGGACTTGCTGACTATCTGTTGGAAACCGAGCTTGTTACTGCTATTGCTGTTGATGGTGGAAATAGAAAATGGATTGGCACCGAGCGTGCAGGAATATTCTTGTTTTCGGAGGATGGCCTTGAAGAAATAGAGCATTTTACAACAGAAAACAGTCCATTACTTTCTAACAATATTACAAGTATTTCCATTACTGATGACGGAGAAGTTTTTATCGGAACTACAGATGGTATAATCTCTTATAAGGGGACAGCTACTCCACCTCAGCCTCCCGGCACAAAAGTTTACGCATATCCTAATCCTGTTAGAGAAAACTACACAGGACTGATTGCAATCAAGGGCCTTGAAAATGAATCCTATATCAAAATAACAGATAGCTACGGAAACCTTGTATATCAAACCAAATCAGAAGGAGGACAAGCTGTTTGGGATGGTAATAACTTTGATGGCACAAGAGTTGCAACAGGTATTTATATGGTTTTTGCTGTTACTACTGATAAATCAGAAAAGGTAGTGACAAAAATATTGGTAGTCAGATAGCTTACTTAGCTCAAACTATCTGCTTTGTTCTACTTAACTTTAGCCCATTATATCAGGCAGGAGCCATCTACATTAGATACTGATCCAAGCTATTTCAGGTATCAGAAATGAAATTTATTTTTAGTAATTTTAGCGGACTTAACCATAATACAAGTAAATATGGCCGTAGATTCACCCCGATATATTAAATTACATCCGTTATTTTATGCTTCTGCCGGAATAATAGTAATTGCTGGATTGAAAATTGGTGCCCCTGTTATTAATCCTGTTTTAATGGCCGTTTTTTTTAGTGTTATTATTTATCACCCTATTCATTGGTTAAAAGAAAAAGGCATTAACGGAGTTCTATCAATTATAATTGTTATAATTAGTCTGCTCATTGTCCTCTTACTCATGGGAGGTGTAGTAACACGATCTGTTATGCACTTTTCTCAAAATTTACCTGAATATAAAGATCAACTTCATGCAATTACAAAATCTACTGTTGCCATGATGAATGGATACGGTTTGGATATGTCTCCGGATACTGTTTCGCAAAATTTTAGTGCGGGAAGTGTTTTTGGATATGTAAGCAAGTTCATTACGGGAATTGGAGGACTTCTTGGTCAGATTACCCTGTTGGTGCTTGTTGTAGGATTTATTTTGGGTGAAACAAACAGTTTTCCGATTAAACTAAAAGCTGTGCTTAAAGATCCTGAAATATCGCTTGGAAACATCACTTCAATCTCCAGAAATATAAGATACTATCTTGGAATAAAAACCTTTACAGGGTTAATTGGCGGAATCAGTGTGGCATTGGTCTTGTTTTTTATGCAAATAGAATATGCTATTATCTGGGGAATACTTGTATTGCTTATGCGTTACATTCCCAATATAGGATCAGTAATAGCTGCAATTCCCATATTGCTGTTTGTATTAATCCAGGATGGAATAACAGGAGTAATTTGGGCAGGACTTGCCTATGGTGTTATAAATTTCGTAATTGGACAAATAATTGAACCAAAATTTCTTGCAAAAAGCATGAACCTATCAACATTGGCAGTATTTCTGTCTCTGGTATTTTGGGGATGGATTCTTGGTGATATTGGAATGCTGCTTGCTGTTCCAATTACAATGGCAATGAAGATAAGCCTTGAATCACGTGAAAACTCCAGATGGATGGCCATTATGCTTGGTTCGGAAGAAAGTGCCAAAGATGCATTAAACGAAAAATCACAAAAAAATGGGTAACCTGAATTAACAGACTACCCATTATATTTATAAAATTTTAGTTCTTAGTTGCACTTCAAAACCTGGGTCATCTGATACTTTGCAGCATCAACATTTGGTCCTGAAACTACATTTTTATATGCTGCACATGCAGCTGCTCCGTCACTTTTGCCTTCATAAGCCTGACCTAATGCAAAATTTACATCAGATTTATCTTTCTCAGGCTCAGCAGCCAGAGCATTCCCAGCTGAAGTAATAGCTGCATCCCATTCTTTCTCCATATTGTAAGCAAGTGTCAGATAATAATATGCATTGCTGTTTCCGGGTAAATACTTAAAAGAATTCTGAATATTGTCGATAGCTTTTTTTCCATTTCCATTTTGAATTTCTTTTGCTCCTGCATTTACCAAAGCCTTGGAAGCAGTTAATTTAGTTTTCTTCAAGGTCTTTGCAGCTTTTGAGTTACCTTCTCCCAGTTCTATTACCTTATCGGCACTTTCCATCATTTTAGTCATATCATTCTGGGATTTGTAAACCAGCATTAATCCGTAATAAGCTTTGTAATAAGTAGGATAAATTTCAATTGCCATTGTATATTCTGAAAACGCTTCATCAGCTTTGTTTTTCTTTAGTAATGATCCTCCTTTTGAAGTTCTTACTTTTGCTATATAAGAATTCGAATTTTTTTTCTTTGAAGAATCTCCAAGTTCTTCTGCTAAATCATACGCTTTCTCAAAGGAGGCGATTGCAGCGTCAAATTTTGCTCCTTTGTACAATGTTTTACCATTTGCATAATACGCATTCAATAATTGTTTCTCAATACTGGCTTTTAGATCGTTGGCATCGGCACCTGCTTCATTAGCAATTTTTAAAGCAGATTCATATGCAGTAACTGCATCAGCAAAATTCTTCTCTTTGTAGTAACTGTTTCCTTCATTGTACTTTGCTCCGGCTTCATCAACTGATTGAGCAAATACTGACATTGAAAAAAGTACAATGCTTAACAGGAACAACGATTTCTTTAAAAAACTCATAATAAATGTAATTTGTTTAATTTTTTGCGGCGCAAGATACAAAATTATTGTAACCGCCAAAATATCAATTTGGTATCGTACTGTTAAATAAAAGTAAAATCAATCACTTAGTTATCATCTGTAAGATTATTGGTAATATTTTTAGTTTTGCATCCAAATTCACAAAATGTGTATTTTTATTTGTTAAAACAATTTTGAATTATGAATATTATCATCGCCGGAGATGGTGAGGTTGGATTTTATTTGGCAGAGGCATTAGTTGATTCTAATCATAATATTACTATTGTTGATCCACATGAGGAACTTTTGAAACTCGTTGAATCACATGCTGATTTGATGACAATCGTTGGAGAATCAAATTCTGTTGCAGTATTAAAAAAAGCCAATGTCGCAAAAGCCGATCTTGTTATTTCAGTATTACACAGCGAACCTATTAATATATTAACAGCTATTCTGGCTAAAAAACTGGGTGCAAAATATACTATCGCAAGAGTAAACACATTGCAAAACCTTGCTCCCGAGAATGTTAAAACTTACAATGAACTTGGTATTGATGTATTGTTATCACCAGAGGATATTGCAGGACATGAAGTTATTAAACTGCTTCAACAGCCGGCTGCAATTGAAATTTTTGAGTTATCCGATGGTAAGATGCTGGTAATACTTATCAGAATAAGTCCTGATGCATCAGTAGTAAACCTGTCATTAAATGATATTGCTGCCAGGTACAAAAATCTCGATTTCAGGGCAGTTGCCATACACAGGGGTGATGATACATTTATTCCCGATGGGGACACTGTATTCATGCCCAATGATTTTGTTTATGTGATTACCAAACCTGAAGGTCTCGACAGATTATTAAAAATGGGAGGTAAAGAAGATGTTGAGATTGATAACATTATGATTGTAGGAGGCGGACGGGTTGGAAAAGTTATTGCAAAACAACTTGAAACAGAGCTAAATATAAAACTGATAGAGCAAAGTCGTGAGAGATCAATGAATCTGATTGACTTACTTGATGATACTCTGATCATTAATGGTGATGCACGAGATATAAACCTCCTTGAAGAAGAAGGAATTGAAGGTGTTGATGCATTCATTGCCGTTACCAACAGCTCCGAAACCAATATCATTACATGTTTACATGCTAAAAAGTTTGGTGTTAAAAAAACCATTGCTCTTGTCGAAAATCTGGATTACATCGAAATATCACAAAACATTGGTATTGACACCATTATAAACAAGAAACTCAGTGCAGCCAGCTATATGATCAAACATTCGATGGGCGATGAAGTAGCTTCGCTGAAATGCCTTAGCGGGATAAGCTCTGATGTTGTTGAGTTTATCGCGAAAAAGGATTCTCCGGTAACCCGTAAAACAATACGGAATTTAAAAATGCCTGAAGGATCACTGATTGGAGGTATAATCAGGGGAAAAAAATCCTTTATTGCTGTTGGAGACTTTCAGATAGAAGAAAACGATAAAGTTGTGGTATTTGCATTACCGGGCATTGCAAATAAAATTGAAAAAATGTTTCATAAGCCGAATCTTGGATTTTTATAATTTAAATTGAATTATCAAGCACCGGATAACCAACTATTTTCAAAATGGCAGGCAGCAAATTAATTAACATAACGATAGTACTAAAAGTACTTAGCTTTTTGTTAATTGTTGAAGGATTATTCATGCTAAGTGGAATTGGCTTTGCATTATATTTTGGAGAGTCTGTATTACCACTTTTATTTTCATCATTAATAACAATGTCGGTTGGTATCCCGGTTTGGTTACTGACCAAAAAAAACGACCGAAGAAATATTGGAAAACGGGAAGGCTATCTGATCGTGGCTCTAACCTGGGTAATAATATCCATTTTTGGCACCTTACCATTTCTCATAAGCGGATCAATTACATCATATACAGATGCTTTTTTCGAAACAATATCCGGGTTTACAACCACCGGAGCAACAATTCTTGACAATATTGAATCTGTCCCGAAAAATATTCTGTACTGGCGGGCCATGACCCATTGGATAGGAGGCATGGGAATTATAGTTTTAACAGTTGCCATACTTCCATTCCTGGGAATAGGAGGTTTGCAATTAATGATTGCTGAAATGCCTGGCATTACTCCAGATAAGCTACATCCAAGGATCACAGAGACAGCTAAAAGGTTTTGGGCAATATATGTGATATTTACAATTTGTGAAATCCTTTTGTTGTGGTTAGGAGAAATGGACCTTTTCGATTCAGTATGCCATTCGTTTGCAACAATGGCTACTGGTGGGTTTTCTACAAAAAACGATAGTATAGCAGGATTCTTACCTTACACTCAATATGTTATTATTGGTTTTATGTTTCTGGCAGGAACAAACTTTACACTGCATTATTTCGTATTGCACAGAAAATTCAGTAAATTAAGAACAAATGAAGAATTTCGAATTTACTTCTGGATAGTAGCACTAATTTCAATATTTATCGCAATTGGTTTATTCTTAACTTATGAGTTAGATGCCGAGAGTTCGTTCAGAAGTTCATTATTTACTGTTGTTTCAATTCTAACAACAACAGGATTTGTTACTGCTGATTATTCACTATGGCCATCAATACTCTGGATGTTCATTTTTACACTTATGTTTATTGGTGGAAGCGCAGGATCAACAGGTGGTGGTGTGAAAATAATACGCCATTTACTGCTGGTTAAAAACTCTCTTCTTGAGATGAAGAGATCCATTCACCCTCAGGCAATTATCCCGGTTAAATACAATGGAAAATCGGTTTCACAGCAAATCATTTTCAATGTAATGGCGTTCTTTCTGATTTATATAATTATTTTCTCCGTCGGGACTCTGACATTATCACTATTTGGGTATGATTTTTATACATCTATTGGTGCAACAATTGCCTCACTGGGTAATATTGGTCCTGGTATCGGGCATGTTGGCCCGGTGGACAATTATTCCTTTTTCTCACCACTGGCCAAATGGTTCCTTTCGTTTTTAATGTTGCTTGGACGACTTGAGCTATTTACAATACTAATTGTGATATCTCCAGCATTTTGGAAAAGATAATAGAGCTTTATTTTACTTAAGACTATATTATCCAGTAAATATAAATGAAGGAAAACACTACAAAAAAGATAATACCAAGCCATGAAAGTACCCTTAAAAACAGCCCCGGTACACCTTCTTTTGGCATATGTTTATCTGTAACCACCCTATAATTTAACCAGGCAAGAACAGGAGCAACAAGAAATGAAATTGTTGTTGCAATATTTACCATAGCACCCATTGAACTTACAGCAAACGCAATAATAAGTATTGATCCCGCTATAAGAATTAATAACCAGAATAAAGTAATATTTCGTTTATTCTTTATTTTGATCCACATTGACGGAAAAATATACCGTAATGCCGGATTCAATACCCTCGGATAAGCATCCATTACAGTGATTGTGGTACTGATCATAGTTGCTGTAGCAGCTATTGACACTATCCAGTATGCCCAATCACCAAGACTCACGGTGTACATATTTATAAGTTGTTCTGAAAACCTGATACCGCTGTTGGAAAAATTCTCTCCTGTTCCGTACATTACCAATGCTCCCATGGAAAGAAAACCAAGGGCCAGAAATGCAGTACCAATATAACCAACTTTGAAGTCCATTAAAGCATCTTTAAGTTTCAGAGAATATCCCAACTGTTTTGTTTTTGCCAGATTCCATACTGAAGACCAGACAGATACATCAATCGGAGCAGGCATCCAGCCAACAAAAGCTATCATAAATAGTACATCTGCACTACGACTCCATGTGAACTTTGTAAGAGAGTCCGGGGATACAACTTTGTTTATACCCATTGCAGCAAATACTGCTACAATAGTAGATAATGCCAATAGCACAATTATAAACTTAATCACTTTGTCAAGCAATGAATACTTCCCAACAATCAATATGACAAAAGCACAAACCAGAACAACACTGCTCATTGCAACAAGATTGATACTTATGTTAAAAACATATGAAATTAAACCTACTGTAACAACAGTTATTGCAGCCTGAAATATAAACATTGAGAAAAATGTTACAACTGCATAGAGTGAAACAGCCCATTTTCCAACTTTGCTATATCCATCAACCAGACTATTTCCCGTGGTCACAGCGTATCTCGGGCCAAACTCAAAAAAAGGATACTTTAGCAAATTTGCAATTATTAAAACCCATACCAGGTCGAAATTAAACATCGCTCCCGCTTTGGTTGACTGTACAAGATGTGATACACCAACTGCAGCTCCGGCATAGAGCAATCCCGGACCAAGTATTTTAAGAAACTTTTTCAAAACACAGTAATTAATGATTTATAACAAAATTATCATTTTCATCAACAAAACATAATTCGATGATCGAATTAAATCATGCCCTGAAAATTACTACCTTTGTATGCCAGTACCCCGGCCTCTGTACGATTTTGGATATCGAAATTATTTTAATTTTTATGAAATGACCTTATTCAACAATCCTCAATTAAAACTAACTTATGAGTTTGTTCAGTTTACCGGACGGAATGTGTTCCTTACAGGAAAAGCAGGAACAGGTAAAACAACTTTTTTACATAACCTGCGCAAAACAAGTGACAAACGAATGATTGTAGTTGCACCAACCGGGGTTGCGGCTATAAATGCAGGAGGTGTTACGATACACTCATTTTTTCAACTGCCATTCGGACCGCAATTACCAGATGGTGATAAATCAGAAAACAGAACAGAAGAACAATCGGGAATTCGTCGCTTTAGCAAACAAAAAATTAATATTATAAGAAGTATCGATTTACTTATTATTGATGAAATAAGTATGGTCAGATCAGACCTGCTTGATGGCATCGATAATACTCTTCGAAGATTCAGAAACAGAAGCCTCCCGTTTGGCGGAGTACAGCTTCTTATGATCGGTGATTTACACCAACTCGCCCCTGTTGTAAAAGAAAATGAATGGGAACTACTTAGAAACCATTATTCAACAGCGTATTTCTTCGGTAGCATCGCCTTACAAAAAACAACTTATGTTAGTATTGAATTAAAAGAAGTTTTCAGACAAAGCGATGAACAATTTATAAATTTACTGAACAAAGTCAGAGATAACAAAATTGATAACGAGGTAATTAATAAATTAAATGCAAGGTACGATCCTGATTTTGATTCATCACATACCGGACATATAATTCTTACAACCCACAACAACAAAGCAAGGCAGATCAATGAATCAAGATTAAATAAGTTAAAGGAAGAAGAGTATGGTTACGATGCAATTGTAAGTGGTAATTTCCCTGAGTTTAATTACCCAACCGATTACAAACTAATCTTAAAAAAAGGTGCTCAGGTTATGTTCATTAAGAATGATCCTGATCCCGAAAAAAGATATTTCAATGGTAAAATCGGCACAGTAATAAACATCTCTGAAGATACTATCGAAGTTATATGCAAGGGCGACGAAGAAACAATAACTGTGGAAAAACAGTTTTGGGAGAAGGTTGCTTATGAAATGGACTCAGAAAGCAAAGAAATCAAAGAAACCATTGAAGGGACGTTTGTTCAATATCCTCTTAAACTTGCATGGGCAATAACAATTCATAAGAGTCAGGGACTGACATTTGAAAATGCGATTATTGATGCAAAGTCAGCTTTTGCTCATGGTCAGGTGTATGTTGCGCTAAGCAGATGCAAAACACTGGAAGGTCTTGTACTAAGTTCGAGAATATTACAGGGCAGTATTGTAAAAGATAATACAATAGGTAGCTTCACAAAAAATATTGAAGAAAACCAACCCGACAATGAGCAACTGCAAAAATCAAAAAAGCAATATCAGCTTGATCTTCTGATCGATCTGTTTAATTTTGATTCATTACGAAAACTGGTCAGTTATTCTGTAAAACTTTTTCAGGATCATTACTCTGCAATTCTGAATAACCCGATTCGTGAGTTTACTGATGCAAGTACTATTTTGTCAAATGAAGTTATTGTTGCAAACAAGTTCATACGACAACTTCAGGCATTGAGTGTTGAGAGTGAAAATATTGAGAATAACATACAGCTTCAGGACAGGGTTAAAAAAGCATCGGAATATTTTACCAGCAAACTAACTCTGGCACTTGATCAGGTTTTAAGCGAATTTATTCTTGAAACTGATAATAAAACAGCACAAAAAGCAATTAAAAACGTCCTCGACAATATTCAAAACGAGTACTCATACAAACTGAATTGCTTAAAAGCATGTTTAACAGGATTTCATACAACTGACTATTTGAAATCAAAAGCTATGGCATCCATAATCGAGACAAAACCTTCCAAAAAACCAAAAACACCGGTAGTGGCTGCAACTGGAGATGAACAACCTGAACTATTCAGGATCATTAAAGCATGGAGAGATGCCAAAGCGAAAGAATTGAATTGCCAGGTTTATATGATAATTCAGCTTAAAACCATGCGAGAGATATGTAAAAGTTTACCTGTTGATCCTGCATCACTGGCCGGTATTGTTGGAATGGGAAAGAAGAAAATGGAGTTGTATAGCGATGAGTTACTGGAAATTATTACTGATTATATGGGAGAGTACAATATTGAGCCGGTACCCCATGAAATTAAGGAATCAATACCAAAAAAACCGAAAAAAAACACCAAAGCCATTACATACGAAATGTGGTGCGAAGGCAATGATGTTCAGACAATTGCAAAAAAGCGCGATTATACAGTTTCCACAATCTATAATCATCTTGCTTATTACGTGGGAACAGGTGAAATAAATATTGATACATTTGTAGACTCTGATAAAGTTATGAAAATCAAAAAATCAATTTCAAAAATTGATTCAACAAAACTATCAGATATTAAAGATGATGTGGGTGAGAGCGTTAGTTACACCGACATAAAATTTGTGATTCAGCATTTGATTCTGACCGGAGAACTGGTTAAAAAAGACTAATTTCTGGGTATGTTTTTGTCAATTCGACTAACAATTTCGTATATCATCAATTCGCCGATAAAACGATGCGTTTCGCCGATTTTATCGTTTAGTTAACAATTATTGAACTAATTTCGCCACCAAATTAGTCTAAAGAGTATATTTTGACATTATATTTCACTTAATCTATTCAAAAATGAATGTTCGTAAAGCTATTATTTCTACCGTGGTTGTTATTGGTATACTGTTTTTTGCATGGGCATTGTCACAATACTTTATTGCAAACAAACCTGTTCCCGAAACAAGAGAAAAAGAAGAAGCTAAACTGTTTGTAAAGGCTGAACCTGTTACGTACGCTGTTAATTCATCGGGAATAACGGCAACAGGGCGATTATCCTCCCAGCATGCTGTTGATCTCAGTGCTGAAGTTTCCGGAAGGATAATGAAAGGTAGTGTGAATCTAAAAGAAGGAAATACATTTAAAAAAGGTGATCTGCTTGTTCATATTTATGATGAAGAAGCAAAAAATAATTTAAAAGCCAGCAAGAGCCGGTTTCTGAACGGGATAGCAGGAATACTTCCGGATATGAAAATAGACTTTCCTAAAAGCTATCAAAAATGGCTGTCGTTTTTCAACGATATTGAAATAGACAAACCTTTACCCAAATTGCCTGAAATTGACTCAGATAAAGAGAAAGTTTTTTTGGCAAGCAGAAATATTCTGAACGACTATTATACCATATTGAGTTCTCAGATCAGATTTTCAAAATATAACATTTACGCTCCCTTTAACGGAACTTTTACAAGTGTAATGATGGAAGTGGGATCGTTTGCCAATCCAGGTAGCAGGATAGCTACAATGATCAAAACAGATCAGCTTGAGCTGGAAGTTCCCATTAAAATTGAAGATATTTATTGGGTAAATGTTGGTGATGTTGTTGTTGCAAGCACAAAAGACGGATTATTAAGCTGGAATGGTAAAGTTGTAAGAAAATCAGACTATGTTGATCCTGGCTCACAATCAATTACAGTATATGTGTCACTTATGTCAACAAAATCGAAACCTCTTTACCAGGGCCAGTACCTGAAAGCTGAATTTGCTGAAAAAGATCTTGAAGGCAGCATGGTAATACCAAGAAATGCCATTTTCGATAAAGAAATGGTTTATACTGTTGAAGATGGCAAGCTTAAAAAGCAGAAGATTAATATTCTTAAAACAAATGAAACCTCTGCATTATTCTCGGGTCTGGACCAGGGTGTTATGGTTGTTGTGGAACCATTGGTAAATGCACAGGAAGGAACTAACGCTGAAATACTTAACTAATATGAGAAAGCTTGTTAGTATATTCGTAAAATACCCTTTTTACGCGAACATCCTGATCTTTATTATGATTGTTGTTGGTACAATAAGTGTACTGTCAATGAAGAAATCGTTTTTCCCCGAAATGTCGGAGAAGAATATTTTTGTCACTGTTTACTATCCCGGAGCTTCACCCAAAGAAATGGAAGAGGGTATTACCATCAGGGTTGAGGAAGCTATAAGAGGAATAGTAGGTATTAAAGAGGTAAACTCTACATCTTCGGAAAATGTATCAAGCGTAAACATTACTACTACCGGAGAATATGATATTGATGAAACCTTGATGGAAGTAAAAAATGCCGTTGATGGTATCACTTCATTTCCGGTAGATGCAGAGCGACCAATTGTATTTAAACAACGTTCGGTAACATTTGCCATATTCTTAGGGTTATCAGGCGATGCCGATATGCTTACACTTAAAAAATATGCTGACGAAATAGAATATGACTTGTATAATTCGGGAATTATGTCACAAATAACAGTTGGTGGCTACCCGGATCTGGAAATTTCAGTTGAAATATCTGAAGAAAACTTGTTGAGATATAATTTATCTTTCGACGAAATATCAAGAGCAATTGCTCAAAATAACCTGGATATATCAGGAGGACAGATTCGTTCAGATAAAGAAGAGATTATGATCAGGTCGCGTTCACGAACTGTTGAACCGGAAGAAATAGAGCAGATCATTATCAGGGCAAATCCCGACGGAAGTTATCTTAGAATTGCTGATGTTGGAGAAGTTAAAAAGCAATTTGCCGATGTGGCAAGTCAGTCATTAATGAATGGTAAACCTTCTATTTCTTTTAATATAAACAAACTACCTGAAGAAGATCTTTCTGAAATATCAGCATATTGTAAAAATCTGGTTGAAGAATTTAACGCAACACATACCGATGCACAGCTGTATGTAACCTACGACTTCCTTGAAATGCTTAAAGGCAGATTGAATCTCCTTTACAAAAACGGAGGAATAGGATTAATACTTATTCTGATAACACTAGGAATATTTTTAAGTCTGAGATTATCCTTTTGGGTAGCATTTGGTATTCCGGCATCATTTTTATCAATGTTCATCCTGGCATCAATGTATGGAGTTACCATAAATATGATCTCATTGTTTGGAATGATCCTGGTTATAGGTATTTTGGTTGATGATGGAATTGTAATTGCTGAAAATGTATATACTCATTTTGAAAAAGGAAAATCTCCTAAGAAAGCCGCAATTGATGGTACGATGGAGGTTCTTCCGGCTGTTATGACATCTGTTACAACTACGATAGTAGCTTTCTCTCCTCTGTTTTTCATTGAAGGACGAATGGAATTTATGTACGAAATGGCTTTCGTTGTGGTGTTCAGCCTTGCTTTTTCATTAATAGAGGCGTTTTTTGTACTGCCAGCGCACCTGGGAAGCAGTTTTATTCTCAGAAGAAGTCAAAAACAAAACACAGGAAAAAAATTACGCGATCTCCTTGAAAAAGGACTAATCTTTATGAGAGAAAAACTCTATGGCAAAACACTGAATTTTGTTATCAGATGGAAGTATATATTCGTATTTACTCCTTTGGTAATGGTAATATTAACCATGGGGTTGTTCGGAGGAGGATTGATCAAAGCAACATTTTTTCCATCAATTCCTTTCGATCAGTTTACTGCTGAGTTAGCATTCAAACCCGGTTCGGGCGAAGCACAAACACTTGAGTATATTCAAAAAATAGATGATGCCATCTGGGAGGTTAATGAAGAATTAAAGGAAGAGCTTAACGATTCTGTAGATTTTGTGAACTATACATTTGTATCAACAGGGTCAGCATTTGATGGACAGGAAATTGGGTCTCATGCAGGAAATGTATTTGTTCTGCTTCGTGACCTGGAAAATTCCGGAACATCGAGTTTTGATATTGTCACCAGGGTTCAAAACAAAGTAGGCCCAATGCCGGAGGCAGAAAAGTTAAGAATTGCCGGCAGGAATACATTTGGAACACCCGTATCGATCAGTCTGCTGGGCAAAGATCTGGATGAACTAAATGCCGCCAAAGATTACCTTATCCGGGGTATGAAGCAAATTAAAGCATTGAATAACATTACAGATGTAAATCCGGCAGGTAAAAGAGAAATTCAGTTACAACTTAAGCCTAAAGCATATTTCCTTGGATTTAGCCAGGCCAGTTTAACCAATCAGGTACGCCAGGGATTCTTTGGAGGTCAGGCACAAAGATTACAGCAGGGAAAAGATGAACTTCGTGTCTGGGTTCGCTACCCAAAAAGCGACCGGATAAATATCGGCCAGCTTGAAAACATGAAAATAAAAACCATTGCCGGTGAGTACCCGTTAAGTGAACTGGCTGAATACACCATCGACAGGGGACCGGTAAGCATTAAGCACTTTAACAGTGAAAGGGAAGTAAGGATTGATGCTGATCTGTTAAATCCTTATGATGCTGTACCACCGATTATCGAGAAAATAAGAACAGACATATTACCAGTAATCGAAGAAACATACCCGGGAGTAAAGGTAGAGTACCAGGGACAGCAACGTGATTCTAATGAAACAATGGAACAGATCATCAGTTATTTCAGTGCAGCATTTGCTCTTATGTTCTTAATAATTGTAGTCCACTTTAAATCATTTACACAGGGTGCTATAATTGCTTTAATGATACCTCTGGCATGGCTGGGAGCCGTTTGGGGTCATGGTGTTGAAGGTATTCCTGTTTCTATGTTGAGTACATGGGGAATGATTGCACTTTCGGGAGTTATTATTAATGATGCGGTAGTCTTCCTGTCAAAATATAACTCTTTGCTCATTGAAGGTGTAAAAGTTAAGGATGCGGTCAAACTAACCGGTAAAGCGCGTTTCAGGGCTATTGTTCTTACAACTATAACAACTACTGTTGGTCTGTATCCAATTATCCTTGAAAAAAGTTTTCAGGCACAGTTTTTAATACCTCTGGCAGTAGCACTTGCATATGGGGTATTGATCGGTACAGGGTTTATTCTCGTATTATTCCCTGTGTTAATACTGGTTCTTAATGATTTCAAAAGAGGACTTGTCTGGTTACTTCGTAACGCAAATCTATGGGTTAAACTCGGTGATAAAAATTCAGGTTTAACTGAAGAAGAAATTGCCGCCATCAGAAAATTCCCGGAGCCTGAAGAAGTTGAAAAGGCAATCGTACTTCATAACAGATCAATAGATTAGATGTCAATATTAAATTATAAAAAGATGAACATTAAACATAGTTATATAAAATTTGTATTGGCTTTCCTCGCTGTTGTTTTTACAGTTAACAGCATTCGCAGTCAGGAGGAACTCTCACTTGAAAAAGCAATATTAAAGGGGCTTGAAAACAATTTTCAGGTAAGGATATTTGAAGAGTATTATAAATCGGCACAGTTAAACAATAGCTGGGGAACTGTTGGCAGATATCCGTCAATATCACTGGGTGTTAACAGTGTAAACAGGTTTGACAATACACCATCGAATCAAAATCCTGACGACAGAAGCGAACTATACACTAACCGGTTAACACCATATGCAAATGTTAACTGGGTATTGTTCAATGGCTTTTCTGTAAAAATGAACAAAGAAAAACTGGAATTACTGGAACGCTATTCTGCAGGAAATTCAGCCCTGGTTGTTGAAAACACTGTGCAATCAATAATACTGGGTTATTATGTGGCTTTACTTGAGCAGGAACGGTTAAAAGTACTGGAAGAAGTTAAAGAACTTTCGGGCGACCGTTATGAATATGAAATGATACGTAAGGATATTGGTAGTGCTGTTACCTTTGAGGTATTACAGGCCAGAAACTCATTTTTGAGCGATTCAACAAATTATCTCTTACAAAAGCTAAATGTAAAGAATGCTTTTCTGCGTCTGAACCTTTTATTAGGCGAGCCACCTGAAGTAAATTTCATACTTGCTGACAGTTTCCAGACCGAGAAGTACACCTATGATCTGGAAGATCTGGAACAAAAGATGATGTCAAGCAATAAGACATTGCAAAATCAATACATAAACCAGGAGATATTGAAGAAAAGCACAGGAATTGCCAAAAGTGCAAGCTATCCTTCCATAATGCTAAATGCCGGAACTGATTATAACAAAGGCTGGTATGATCTACCAAAAGATGACAGTTACGATAGCTATTCTTTTGATTATTATGCAAACTTCACATTGAGTTTCAACCTGTTTAACGGAGGTAATACCCGCAGGACAATACAACAGGCCGGGATAAGTGAGCAGGTAGGAATGCTTGAAATCCAGGAGATGAAGCAAACTTTGGCAAACCTGCTGGTAAATCAATATGAGCTTTATGATATTCGCAAGCAATTACTTGATGTTGCACAATCAAATATGGAAAGTGCAGAATTGAATCTGGAAATTGCAACTGAGAAATACCGCAACGGAACGATTAACTCATTTAACTTCCGTGATGTGCAGATGATCTACCTCAACGCAGCCCACCGTAAACTTAATGCCATTTATGATATTATTGATACACATACTGAATTGCTGAGGCTTACCGGGGGTATTGTTACTGAGAATTAACAAAACATATAATAGCTGTTAATGGATATTATCGTTAGCAGCTATTTATTTTTTACTAAACATCGCTACTTCATTTACATGTCATTAAAAATTCTCAATTTCATATATCTTTGCTTTTCTAATAAAATCTAAATCAATGTCCGACGATAAAAAGATCATTTTTTCAATGGTTGGAGTGGGTAAGGTAATCCCTCCAAACAAGGAAATTCTTAAAGATATCTACCTTTCATTCTTTTATGGTGCCAAGATCGGTATTATTGGGTTAAATGGTTCAGGTAAATCAACACTTCTAAAAATAATAGCAGGTGTTGACACCGCATATAATGGTGAAGTTGTGTTTTCCAAAGGCTATTCCGTTGGATTACTTGAACAGGAACCCGAACTCGATAATTCAAAAACCGTAAGGGACATTGTAGAAGAAGGAGTACAGGAAGTTGTTGATCTTCTCAAAGAATATGAAGAAATAAACCTGAAGTTCATGGAACCCATGTCGGATGATGAAATGGATAAAACCATAAAACGACAGGGTGAACTTACCGAGTTAATTGAACAGCACAATGGTTGGGAACTTGACACAAGACTTGAAAGAGCTATGGATGCTCTGAGATGTCCTGAAGAAAGTAAATCCATTAGTGTACTTTCTGGCGGTGAACGCCGGCGTGTTGCACTTTGCAGATTGTTGCTTCAGGAACCGGATATCCTGCTTTTAGATGAGCCTACCAACCACCTTGATGCCGAATCAGTAGAATGGCTTGAACAGCATTTACAGAAATACAAGGGAACCGTAATCGCAGTTACTCACGACAGATACTTTTTAGATAATGTTGCAGGATGGATCCTTGAGCTTGACAGAGGAAAAGGAATTCCCTGGAAGGGCAATTATTCAGGGTGGCTTGAGCAGAAATCCAAACGTCTGGAAATGGAAGAAAAAACAGCTAGCAAGCGACGTAAAACACTGGAGCGTGAGCTGGAATGGGTACGAATGGCACCAAAAGCCAGGCATGCCAAGTCAAAAGCCCGTTTGTCGAATTATGAAAAGCTATTGTCGGACGATGGAAATGAAAAGGAAGAAAAACTCGAACTGTTCATTCCTAACGGTCCCCGATTAGGTGCTAAAGTAATTGAAGCCAAAAACCTCAGAAAAGGGTACGACGATAAATTGTTGTTTGACGATCTGGAGTTTAGTTTACCTCCCGGAGGAATAGTTGGTGTAATTGGTCCCAATGGTGCCGGTAAAACAACATTATTTCGCCTGATAATGGGGCTTGAAAAACCTGATAGCGGAAGTTTTGAGGTTGGCGAAACGGTTAAAGTAGGTTATGTAGACCAGGCTCATGAAGAAATTGATCCAGAGAAAAATGTCTGGGAGATAATTTCAGGAGGTCATGACAACATCCAGCTTGGTAACAGGAGTATGAATTCAAGGGCCTATGTTTCGAGATTTAATTTTAGTGGTACAGACCAGGGTAAAAAAGCCGGAGTATTGTCGGGTGGGGAAAGAAACCGAATGCACCTTGCTCTAACCTTGCGCCAGGAAGCCAATGTGTTACTTCTTGATGAGCCCACCAATGATATTGATGTTAACACACTCCGGGCACTTGAAGAAGGACTTGAAAATTTTGCCGGATGCGCCGTTGTAATTTCCCATGACAGGTGGTTTTTAGACAGGATCGCCACCCATATTCTTGCATTTGAAGGTGATTCAAATGTGTATTTCTTCGAAGGGTCGTATTCCGATTATGAGGAGAACAAAAAGAAACGCCTCGGTGATACAGGTCCTAAGAGAATTCGATACAGGAAGCTTGGGTAGTTTCAGGAATGAAACCAGGAGACTCTGAATTACAAAGTTCTTTGTATACTAATTCAGTATTACATACAATAAATACTCAACAGCATTCACAAACATTGATTGCTTATCATTTTGACTAAAACCTGTACGCAGCCTTCCGCAATTCTGTTACATTGGTAATTGGATTCGGAGGATTAAGGTTTTCTGTGAGGAATTTATAAATCTCCACCCTGATTTCCTGGGCAATTTTTGTATCAGTCCGGTTAAATGAGTGTCCGCCCGGAATATCCTGATAAACTTTGTATTCAAAATCTTTTCCGTCTGCTTTTAAAGATTTTATCAGATGTTCTACTTCCAGTACATTTACATCTGCATCATTTGTATTTGTATGGATCAGTAGTGGTGTATCTTTCATTTTATGTGTGTTCCAGGCCGGTGACCTTTTTTTATATTCTTCAACATTTTCTTCTGCACTCTCACCAATATGAAAGTCTGCTTCATACAGATCTCTGTAAGCCTGGTCTTTGTAGCCCATACGTGCAATCAGATCACTAACGGGAACACCGGCATATGCTGCCTGATATGCATCCGGATGGTCAAAAATATTGAATAATGCTATTAATCCACCATGACTCCAGCCAATAATTCCAACTCGATTTTTATCAATAATATCATAATTTTCAATCATATAATTTCTTGAAGAATAAACGTCCTCCGTTTCAAGACCACCGTAATCAATTTTTTCGTAGTGACTTTTACCATAACCTGTACTTCCACGATATTCTGCAGCGACTATTATGTATCCCTGTGCTATCAATTCTCTGACAATGTGTGCGTAATAGGTTGTAAAGTCGGCATGAACACCTCCATGCGGAAACACGATGAGGGGATATTTTTTTGATGGATCAATGTTTTTGGGAATGAACACATACGTCCAGAATTTTGTTGGATTTCCAGCACCCTGGGCATTTGGGTTTTTCTCCTTCCACAATGGCGGTCCGGTAATGTAAAGTTTATCAATATATGCAATATCTCCGACCTTTTCATACCAAAGCAGATCATCAATTCGTTTCTCCAATACATCAAGACGATGATACAGTGTGGAATTAATTTGTTCCAACGCCTGGTTTGTGGATTCTGGTTTTGGTGGTGCATCCTGGGCTATTGATATTTGAGATAACATCATTATGCATATCACAATGATGATGTTTATTTGTAGCAATTTACGCATCATACAATATTTTTGGTTCGACGATTAAAAATATAAAAAAGATACTTTGCCCATAAATTATTATCTATAACTACAAATGATGGCCACCAGGTTGTATAAAGAGAAAGTCTAAAAATGGAAAACCTGTTATTTCAAGAAAAATTAGTAATGACAATTATTAAAACATATGCACTCATTATCTGCTTAAAGCATAATGTGATGTAATGCCTTCACTTCCGGTAGTAATTGGTGTATCAATTACACAACCATTACTAACATAAAAGTAATTCTTGTTACTGGTTTTTGGAACCACAGTATCATTTTCAAACATTACCGGCACTACTACACACAACACAGTAGCATAGCCTTTAGCCCTGATACCGGGAACTAATATTCCGTCATCACGTTCATATTTGATTGCTTTAATCCTCCAACTGAATTTATTGAATGGTATTTGTGTTTTTTCGATGGTGGATAATAGTTTATCCTGTTCCAGTAACCAGAATTGCCTGTTTTCTTCTGTTGATATATCAGGGAGGTACTCTTCATCCGGGTAAGTTACTATCCATTTTACCGGTACATGAAATGTATAGCAATAGGAATCGCCGGGCCATCTGGGTTTTTCCCTTGTAAGTATATCGCGCCAGTCAATTTCGGCTTCGGGATATCGTTTATTGAATTGTCGTGTTAACCGGATATCTCCGGGGCGGTATCCTCTTTTATAATATGCAAACCATGCCTTTGAATAGTACCTTTGGCTTTGTACCTGGTAGTTATCATCATATTCCGATGCATAGTTTTCAAATAATAGTGATGCTTTAACGGTTGGTTTCTCTGTTTCACTACTAAATGCCTTCCCAATTAATTCCATGAGCTCTTTATTATGACCTACACCACATCCATGCATGATTAATTCTGTTTTTCTGTCAATTATATCGGATGGTATCGACCGGAATACTTCCTCTTTTAATCCCTTCTTTAATGTTTCTACCGTGGTCCTGTTACCTCCGGGAGTTACTTTCACGCTCAATCCCAGCCATTGATTACCATGACTAACCAGATTTATAGTACCCCATGGCTGATCATTTGATGGTGGATATGAGACAAGGTAATTACTTGCTTCAAGAAGAGAATAACAGGTAGTTATAATGTACTCTGTGCGACCTGTAATATTTGTACGGTAATATTTTTCTGCTTCAGCATAGTATAAATTCTCATCATCCTTATCAACACCCAGAATAAAAGTAATGCTCTCCCTTGTATCTGATATTTCAACTTTCGACTTCGGAACAGATATCTTAGTAACAGGCTGTTTGTCAATCCATAGTACGAGGACAATAAACAACGATATTCCAATTTGCTTTATATATTGTGAAAAGATCATGATTCTGTTTTTTATAATAATTTTCTGAATACTTCATTTTATCAGTAGAAGTCTTTAACGTTTCCTGTTTAGTGGTGGCAGATGATCCCGGTAATTCCGGGATATCTGTCCTACCAACGGTTCCATCAGGTCAGCCTTTACCCATTTGCTTTCTACCTGTTTTTATATTTTATAAAACAGGCATTCCATCAATTCAGGGCTCCCGGAAAGCCTCCTCCTGTTTCATGATGATATCAGAATTTGATTTCAATATGTTGTCTTCTGTTAATCTTATACTGACTAAAATCCCATGTAAGTACCTGCTCATTTATGCAGTCTTCGGTTTCTTCATTATTTAAACTGGCCAGCTGCGATATCTTAACTTTTCCATCTTTTGTTATCAATATCCTTAACAAAGTTTTATTTTCAATTGAACATGTCAGTTTCAGGATTTCAATTTTCTTTTTCAGCTCTTTATCTAATTGCTTCTTTACATTTGAGTCGATGTCTGACATAAAAACAATACGCATCTCACTCGTTTCTTTAGGTTCTCTGTTTCTTTTCACTGTCGACATTTTATAATGCAGCGTATTCTCGCTTAAATCACAATCAACATCATCTATAGCTACTATTTCCATTTCACATCCAACGGCATAATTTGTTACTCCTTTTGGTAATGGTACAGGCTGCTTAACAGTCTGCATTTCGCCTTCACTCCCTTTTATTCTTTCTTTGTCGATAGCAACAAATGAGGTATATTCGGTAAGGAGGTTGTACTTAAGTCCCAGTTCCAGTATTTCTTTTTCTTCACCACTTCTTAGTCTCCTGTAATCGTCCAGTAACTGTATTCGTTTTCTCGCCCAGAGATATCTGATAGCCGAATTTGCCTTATCAGGTACCACATTTTCAGTGTTAACAGTAACTTTATGTCTCCTTTCACCGGAATATCCTGTTAATGTTACCTCTCCCCCGGGCTGACCTTTATATTTTCCGTAAATTATTACAGGACGTTCGGCAAGTACATCAGGAATAGATACAGGCTCTACATCATATACATCAAAGTCACCAAAATCGACATTTATTTGTGTTAATACCGGATTACTTATGTAATTCCTGAATTTCCCAGCTTTTTCTGCTGCTTCTGCAGGCTTGGTTATTATTGCAGGTTCTCCGCCTCCAACATGTGCAAGTCCTTCAATTATATAGCGGTTTACACCTGACCCTATTCCAAATGCAAAGGTATTTGTCTGATTTGCATTATATCTGATAAGGTCAAATGCTTCTTTCTCAACATTTACATATCCGTCGGTTACAATTACAAATGATCGTGATAATGATTCATCAGCACGGGGAAGCTTCAATGCTTTTTCCATTGCAGGTAACAACATGGTTGATCCGCCACCATGTTGCCTGTCAATAAAAAATATTGCATTCTCTATGTTTTCCGGTGTTGCATATACCGACTCCGGTGATAACCATCCAGAAGTTCCTGCAAATAATAGTACGTTGAATTTATCAGTTGGTCTAAGGTTAATTACAAGATTTCTCATTAATGTTTTACTTGTTTCGATGGGAAATCCATGCATTGATCCCGATACATCAACTATAAAGATATACTCACGGGGAGGGATATCATTATTACCTACCTGTTTTGGAGGCTGAACCATCATCAGGAAGAATTTTTCATCTTTATGTTCATATAGAAGTAAACCTGACTGTATTTGCTTTCCCGCCAACTGATAATTCAGTATGAAATCACGGTTCCCGCCATATACTTCTGCATCATCAAGATTAATTACAGCCTTATCAGTTCCGTTATATCTGACTTCAACCATGTGAGTAGGGCTTACAATACTTTGTATTGGTAATCCTGCTGAAATTTTAACGGCTAAATCAAATTCATAATAGGGAAGTTCTCCTTCGCTTTGGTACGGAGGCTGATCATAATTTTTTGTTTCACCGTTTTCATAGCTAAACCTGGGGCCCACTACTGTAGGATAAACAAATGAATAGGTTCCAGCTTCAGGCACCAGCAATTCAGTATATTTAAGCGTTACTGTTACTTCATCACCAGGCTGTATGTTTCCCACATTCATCTGAAAGACATTGGGTCGTTTCTGTTCAAGCAGAGAAGCTCTCTTACCCTGTTTAAGCGCTTTTTCATAATTCTTTCTGGCTTTTTTCTTTTCCTGGATCTTTGCAATTATGGTTCTGTCACCAATTTTCATCTCCATGGCGTATACAGCTGCATTTGTAGATGCAGGAAATACATAAATTGCTTCGATTGGGTTAGGTCCTTCATTAGTATACACCTGATTAATGCGCACATCTGCAATTACTCCGGCAATATCAACCTCTGCCGAAGTAGATTTTAATGGTAGTTTGTCTTCCTTAGGATTTTCTCCTTTAACGAGAAAGTAAGGAGACAATGTTTTATCAGCATCCTGATTCTGCCCGAAAGACACTACAGAACAAAAAATAGCTGCCAATAGAATAATGAAAAATTTTGTTTGCTTAACGTCTCTGAAAATCACCTTTTCTGCTTTCATAGTTTCAATGTTTTAGGGTTTATAAAAAAGAAAACAGTAAAGATTGTCTATATTCGGTTGCTGTTGATTTTAATTAATTATGGTTTAATTTCTATGATAGTGATTAAAACAATTAGCGTGCCAAGAAAAGCAATTTGAATAATACAGGTATTATTCTATATATGTTAATGAAGTTATTGTATCGATTATACCAAATTGGTTTGGCAAAAACATAGATTTATTTATTTCCGGTGTTCAGAGCTATTAGGTTTTCTTCTAAAAATGATTATTCAAATTTACAACACTGTAAAACAAAACTGCCGCAGACGAATATCCTGCGGCAGTTCATATAAAGGTTATATTATTTCCATAAATATTTGGCAAGTACAGATTAACATTATTGGTTTCAATCAAATCTGTAGGCAAGTGTTATGAGTACTGATGAACTGTCAAATCCATATGAAAGTCTACTAATATCAACCTTTTCTTCTTCACCATTATATTTTCTTGTCTCGGTACCTGTTAAATATGCTATTTCAGGCATTAATTCTGCACCAATAATAAAATTTTCTCCCAGTACATAATTCAATCCAAATACGAGGTTAAATCCAGGCGTGTAATAAACTCTTTCTAATTCACGACTGTCAACATTTTGTTTTGATTTTGAATAAGTAAAAGAAATGTCTGCTCCGTACCTGAATTCTAAATTTGTATTAATATTTTTTCGAAACTCCTTCCCAAATTTTAGACCAAATCCAAAGCTGTTATTAATATTATCAATTGTATCAATAGTCTGTTTAAAATCGTTTCCATTGACAAATAATGAAGTAAATCTCCACAACGACTTGTAGGTACCTGTTTTATATGTTACCCCGAAGTTGTTCAAGCTGTTAAAAACAAGTCCGACTTCTTTTTGTTTTGTTGTTTCCTGCGCTGTTATGTAATACGATGACGCAATGCAAATTAAGATTAATAAGGTTTTTTTCATTTTTTAAATTTTTAAGATATTATTTGATTTATAAATATGTTAATATGGACGTCCGGATTGATTAAACCAATATTTGTGCCAGAATGCTATAAAATATGTCAATCTTTGAAGGATTTACAAATTGTATCTCATAAAAACATATGAAAATGGTATAGTCACACTCAGAACAGAAATCCCACTGCCAACAGCAAACAGAAGAAATCAATTTCTGAAGCATCTTCCATTGGTTTAATATTAATGAATTAATAAAAAGGATCTAATGTTGAAAAACAATTAAGCAACTTCTTGTCCAGACACAATAAGGAGCTATCTTTGTAAGATAGCGAAAATCTGTTTAAAAATATGTTGATAAGTATTTTATATCTGACATAATGAGTGAAATAAAAATTTATCTTTTAAAAAGCGCTTAAAAAGAGAGTTGTATCAATGAACGATCTAATATTTGTTGGAGGAATACACGGTTCAGGAAAAGGAACGATTTGTAAAAACCTTTGCCTCGAAACTGATTATATTCATATAACAGCAAGTGAGATATTAAAATGGGAGGAATTAACCTGCAGAGGTAACAAACTTGTCAAAAGCATTACTAAAACTCAAAACAGGTTATTGTATAGACTAAATCAGGTCATTGAAAAGGATAAAAAATATTTACTAGATGGACATTTTTGCTTACTAAACATGGAATCTGTTATTACCCCAATACCAGAGCAAACATTTGCAGAAATTGCTCCGAAACATATTGTAGTCGTCTATGAAGAACCCTTTACAATAAAAGAGAGAGTGGAAAAAAGGGATAAGAAACCATATTGTTTGGAAATGTTAATCAAAATGCAAGAATTTGAAATTAGGTATTCAAAAGAAATTGCATGCAAATTAGGTGTAAAACATTTTGTTATTACCAACAATAATTTTACAAAATTACTAGATTATATGAAATGAGAGCTTTACTTGACACAAATATTATAATCCATAGGGAAACTAGTAGTATTGTGAATGATAACATTGGGGTGTTGTTTTATTGGTTAGATAAATTAAACTTTCAAAAGTATGTTCATCCAATAACCTTGCAAGAACTTCAAAAACATACTGATGAAAAAGTTGTTAAGACAATGGAGGTGAAATTACAAAGTTATCATCTCATGAAAGTAACAGCTCCATTACATAATGTTGTATCAAAAGTTTGTGATCATATTGATATTACTGATAATGACAAAAACGACACAACATTATTAAATGAGGTTTATTCGAAAAGGGTTGATTGCTTAATAACAGAAGATAAAAAGATACATATCAAGGCAAAGGAATTAGGTGTCTCTGATTTTGTATTCTACATAGAAAAATTCATTGAAAAGGTAGTAAACGAAAACCCAGAATTAGTTGATTACAAAACCTTATCTGTAAAAAAAGAGTATTTTGGAAAGATTGATTTACAGTCCACATTTTTTAATAGTTTTAGAGGAGATTATGAAGGTTTTGATGATTGGTTCAATCAAAAATCAGAGGAAATTGCTTACATATGTTCATATGAAGATGCAATAAACTCTTTTTTGTTTCTGAAAAAAGAGGGAAAAGACGAAGACTATTCAGATATAACCCCTACTTTACCACCTAAAGAAAGATTAAAAGTCGGAACATTTAAGGTAACGGCTAATGGATTTAAACTTGGTGAACGATTTTTGAAAATTATCTTTGATAATGCGAAGGTACAAAAAGTTGAGGAGATTTATATAACAATTTTTGATAAACGAGACGAACAAAGGCGATTAATCGAATTAATGGAGGAATGGGGTTTTAAGTTATGGGGAAAGAAACAAACTTCAACTGGCATTGAGAATGTCTATGTTCGACCTTTTGAAAAACCTGCTGATAAAAAGAATCCCCGCTTAACGTTTCCCTTCTTATCTAATGATGGAAGCGTATTTATAGTGCCAATTTATCCGGAATATCATACAGAACTTTTCCCTGATTCAATACTCCAAACTGAATCTCCACATGATTTTGTAGAAAGTTTACCGCACCGCAATGCTATTCGAAAAGTATATATTTCACATTCATATGAGAAAAATCTAAACACTGGAGATTTGATCTTGTTCTATAGAACAGGTGGATACTATAAAAGTGTTGTAACCACGATTGGTATTGTTGAAAACTTAATAGAACCATCAAGCTTGGAAGAGCTTAAGTTTATATGTCGAAAGCGTACAGCATTAACTGAAAAACAGTTAGCTGAATACTGGAACAGGTATGAACAAAGAAAACCATTTGTTGTAAACTTTCTGTATGCTTACTCCCTTCCAAATCCATTTAAGGTAAACCTTAAAAGATTAATTGAATTAAAAGTACTGACCAGCAAAGATGATGCACCAAGAGGATTCCAGAAAATTAGCTGGGATTCATTTGTGAAAATTTATAAAGAAGCCTATAGAAGATGAGAGTATTGTTATCGATTAAACCTGAGTATGCTGAAAAAATATTTTCAGGAGAAAAAAAATACGAATTTAGAAAAATCGGGTTTAAAAACAGACTTATTCAAACAGTTGTAGTTTATGCAACTATGCCTGTTGGTCAAATTATTGGAGAATTTAATATCAAACAAATTCTCAAAGATAAACCTGAACAAATTTGGAAACAGACAAAGAATTTTTCAGGAATTGATAAATCGTTCTTTAATGAGTACTATAATGGAAAGGATTATGCTATTGCAATTGAGGTTGAGAAACCTATTTTGTATGAGAAACCAATTAATCCAAAAGAAGAGTTTGAAAATTTTATTGCTCCGCAATCCTTTAAATATTTATAATTAGATTTCACGAAAATCCCTGCCCAAAACCATACAAAATTGCAAGTTACATGACTACTCAAAATTATAAGTGAGTAAGAGTTATCATTGTTGAGCATACAGGGTAACAGCAGTTACATGAAACGTAATTGTATGAATATGAATAATCTCATAACTCTATTATCAAATCACCCTAACCACATAAATAACATAATCTAAATGTCATGTTGACAAAATTCATACTGGGTATGGAGAGTGATCTACTTGTTTTATTATAGTTCTTTCAGGAATAAAACAGGATTAAATCAACTCCAAATATCCTCATAAATAACCTTATAATCATCTACTTCCAGAACCTCAAATCCAACAGAATTAAGGAAAAACTTCTTTCCGTCAGATATTGTGGAACCTGAACCGGTTTTGTCAATATACCAGCCTTTTTGCTTACGATCAGGGTATTTGGTAAAATATTTTGCCCTTTCAATGAGGAGCCATCTGATAAACACTTCTGTTTCGTTAAGGCCCAGTCCAAAAATGAACAACGACTTATTAAAAATAATATGTAGCCATGTGGGGTATCCATCCCATTTTTTACCGGAACTTTCACCAGCTTTAATATATTCCGGGTTTTTATGGATCATATTTCTTACCCTTGCAACATTACCCATATAATGCGAGAGTCCGAGTTTTATACTTCTGTGATATTTTATCATGCCATTGGGATACCACACACCAAATCCTTCAGTCGGATTTTTTAATTCCCTGTCGCTGTAATAACATGACCAGGGATAGAAATCGGTAAACTTTGAGACACCCATTTTTCTGAAATCCAATCCCATTGAGTCGGGAATTAAATCGTCAAAGTTTGTAGTCAGGAGTGGAGCACCCATTTCTTTTATCCTGTTCAGAATCAGGTTTTGTGCATGATCAACTTTCCAGATTCTCATTTTTTCCTGTACATCTTTCTGCAGGGTATTACTGAAATTTCTGTTGGCTGCATGCTGTATCTCAAGAGCATCATAAAATTCGGTAAATGATATTCCCTCAGGAATTTTCGTTTTTTCATTAAGCGAGTAATTATCCCATAGTTCCAGAAGCAGATCATTCCATGATATTTTATCATTTTTATAATAAAGGTTAATACCATTTCCTGCAAGGAATGCAATATTATCAGCATTTTCAGCAAATACTTGTTTGATTTGGGAAGTTTTCATTTTATCTATCCTGATACGTTGCATAATATTCATCAAGAATATCAAACTCAAGTATCCTTATTTTCTTGAAATCTTCGGCAAACGAATTAGCGAGTGATAACCTGTACGTCCATTGAGGACCATCAAAACCTCCGCCCGGCATGGCAATAATAGCTTTTTCTTCTGCAAGCTTTATCACAGGATCAAGCGGGTTATAGTTTTCTGAAATCCAGTCGGCAAAGGCCTGGTTATATTTATCCTTTGCAAGTTTCAAAAAGTCTATCAGTATATAGTAGAATGCCCCGTTCGGGTCATCTGTAGTAATTAACGGAGATCCGGGCAGGTTTTCAATTATCTTTTCATATCGCCTTTTAATCATTCCTTTTGCATCGTTCTTATATCGGTTTTCCTTATCAATTAATGCTGATAATGAAAACATTGTCATTTGTATCTGCTGCGGAGTTGATAATCCTGCAGTATGGTTAAGTGCAACTGCACGACTGTCGGCAACAAGACGATCTATCATTTTTATACTTCCGGGGTCAAGTGAGATTGAGCTGTAGCGTTCTTTTAATTCATCTTTGTCGGTTTTATTCAAACCGGCAAGTTTTTCATCATAAATATTATTCTCATTAATTGCTATTACACCAAGTCGCCATCCGGTTGCTCCAAAGTATTTTGAAAATGAATAGACCAGGATAGCATGTCTTGGAGCCTTCATTGCCAGCGATATAAAATTATCTGTAAATGTGCCGTAAACATCATCGGTCAGGAGTATTAAATCTTTTCTTTCCTCAGCAATTGCCGCTATTTTGTCGAGAGTTTTTTCATTTAGCTTTACTGAAGGAGGATTACTTGGGTTTACCAAAAAGAACGCTTTTATTTTCTTTTCCCTGAGTTTCTCAATTTCCGAATCAGGTATTTGCCAGCCATTGTTTTCATCGGCTGTAATTTCAACCAGAAGCAGATCATAATCCTTTAAACCCGGCATTTCGATATAGGGTGTAAATATGGGTGTTCCAATTGCAATAGTATCGCCGGCTTTTAAAAACTTATTTGCTTTTAAAGAATTAAAAATATATACCATAGCAGCAGTTCCGCCTTCAACGGCAAACAGGTCAAATTTAGTGCCCGGAGGAGTTCCTCCAGCACACATTTCCTGCATCAAATAAGCATGTACAATTGTCTCTGAGTGTACCAGCATTCTGTCAGGTACAGGATAATTATCAGCTAATATTCCATCAACCCACTCAACCAACAGCTCATCTTTTTCAATATTATATGTGGATATGGCAAATTCAAAAAGTTCATTCAGAAATTGAAGACCTGTAACATTTTTATTACGCTTTAAATAGTCGTTAAACCTGACTTCAATACCATTTCTTTCTGCCTGTCCACCAAAACCGTCTAATTCCTTAAAATGTCTTTTCGATTCCTCAAGTGCAAACAAACCCAGATGAAAAAAGGCTTCCCGAGGTTTGGTTGCCACCCAGTTAGGGTTTCCCCTACCGGCATTTATCATCGAATAATCATGACATTTATTTGCCAGTTCAATCAGTTTGTTTTTTACTTCAAACGGGCTTAAAGTACTTAACTTTTGCTCTTCTGATTTATCCATTACTAACGATTTTCATTAATTAATATTCTGATTACGAGATAATTGCAACAATTATTGGTCCCCAAAGTGTTAAAAATATATTTGCAACAGCATATGTCATCGTAAATGTTGGGGTACCTGTTGAGTTCCCTGCTTTTTCAAGAAATGCAGCATATCCTGGATTGGCACTTTTACTGCCAGTTAATACTCCCAGGGCTTCTATGGGATTTTTAATTTTAAACAAGGTATAGTTCAGGAAAAACTGTATAACCATCGGTATCATTGTAACAACAACACCCAATAATAATAAAGTTACACCATGCTCTTTAATGGCTTCGAGGGCAGGTTTACCGGCATTCAGACCCACAACTCCAACAAAAACTGCCAGCCCGAAACTTTGCAGGAAGTTTGCAGCACCTGTATTCACAGAACCTATTTTGGGATTTCTGGTCCTCAGGAAACCAATTAACAATCCCGATACCAGACAACCCAGGCCTGATCCAAGTGAAACCTGTGTGCCATCAATGGTAAATCCTATTTCACCAATTAAATATCCTGCTACCATACCAAGCCCAAATGTTACAAATTCGGTTGCATTAATTGATGGCGCTTTATAACCGATCATTTTTTGTACCCTGTCAAGATCTTTCTTCCTCCCGGTAATATCAATCTCATCTCCCTTATGTATTTCGGTATTTTTTAGCACAGGTATTGGTTTATTCATTCTTACAATACTACTTACATAGGCACCATGTCTGTCAACAATTGATTTTTCATGCAATTGACCTATTGTTTGTCCGTGTAGTTTACTATTGGAAACAATAACCCGTCTGACTTCTTCAGTAAATTCTGAGCTTCCTTCAAAATCTGATATCTCTGTACCTAAACTACCTTCAACATTTGAAAATGCACTGACGAGTCCGCTGACGATTAGTATAATATCTGTTTCTATGATCATTGAAGGATCAGGTTCCGTGCTTTTTGAGTTTATTATTACCTGTTCAACCGTTAAATCAGAGTCAAATTCATTTTCCAACTGACTTACGGTACTATTAATGAACCTTGATTTTTCGTTAATCAGGTATGCCCGTGTATTTACCCTGCTGATGGGTTCAAATTCACCTTCGGCAAGTTCATTGCTTCCTCCAAGTTTAGCAGCAAGTTTTATAGCTTCCTTTCTGATATCCCATTTCATAACAATAGCTATGAATGACACCATAAGGATTGGACCTATTGAACCAAATATGTAAGTAATGGAGTAACCGACAGCTACATTCGTTTTCAGGTTTTTAGCAGTATCTGTTGCAAGTCCAAGCTGATCGATAGCGTTACCTGCAGTACCAATAATTGCCGACTGTGTTAATCCTCCTGCCGCAAGCCCTGCCGACAAACCAGCATCCAGTCCTGCCCACATGGATACACCAAGCACTGCAAGCAGTCCAAAAATGGTCATACTAAGTGCAGCTGCCAGGTATTTAACAGAAGAAGGTTTAAGGGAAGCAAAAAATTGTGGGCCGCCCAGATATCCTACCATAAATATAAACAATGAAAAAAAGATGTTTTTAATATCATCGCTAACATGAATTCCTCCAACCTGTCCAACAAGTACACCGATAATTAATGTACCTGCGATACCACCAAGCTGAAATTTTCCGACCTTGAATTTTCCGGCCAAAAATCCTATGCCTAATGTTAAAAACAAGGTAATCGAAGGAAAACTTCTGAGTTGTTCGTAAATAATTTCCATTTATTCGTTTCCTGTTTTAAGTTAATTATTCTCCATTAATATTTTTCAATCCTGATAGCTATCGGTTATTTGTAGTTTCGATTTTCAGAATATAATTTGGCTTTGCTGATTTCATTATGTCCATGATTTCCAAAGATACAATATGTTCCAATAACTTTCGATATTATGGATCATGTATAATTTCCTAAGAATTAAATACTGTTTATTCAAAGATCATAATCAATAAATATTCACTTTTTTCCTCCTGCCAGAAGACAGTTTGAGATGACAAATTGAAGTAGCCTGTAAGCCTACTGGTTGGTAATCAAGACTTATTCTCACTATCACCCTTTTCATATTCATGATACAAATAGTAATTATTAATTCTCCAATAATATAGCTTGATTCGAAATTTATCCTGATCCATTAAATCTGTACATACTTCTTCCATTGGTGCAACAAAAAACTCCCCAACCAATGTTGGAGAGTTTCAAGTTGCCTGACCAGGGGTCGAACCTGGACTCTTCTGATTCAGAGTCAGACGTGTTGCCAATTACACCATCAGGCAATAGGGCGGCAAATTTAAAAAAATCTTTAATTCTAAAGTCGGGTTTTGTATAATTTTTTAGCTAATATTATTTCTTCTTTGCCCAACTGTCTCTTAAAGGAACTGTACGATTAATAACCAACTGGTCTTGTGTGCTGTCAGGATCAACACAAAAATAACCCAATCGCTGAAACTGCATGCTGTCGCCGGCTCTTGCCGTTGCTAATGATGGTTCCAGCTTACAATCACTCAGAACTTTTAACGAATCAGGATTAAGGAATTCTTTAAAATCTTTTTCCTTGTTTCCGGCAGGATCTTCATCTAAAAACAACCTGTCGTATAGTCTTACTTCCGCATCTATTGCTTTTTCAGCAGATACCCAGTGAATAGTTCCTTTAACTTTTCTTCTGGCACCACTACCTCCGCTTTTGGATTCCGGGTCATACGTACAACATATTTCAGTAATGTTTCCATCAGCATCTTTTTTGAAGTCTTCACATTTGATGATGTAAGCTCCGATTAATCTAACCTCACGACCAGGTCCGAGACGGAAAAATTTCTTAGGCGGATCTTCCATAAAGTCATCACGCTCTATATATATTTCCCTTGTAAATGGTACTATTCTGGTTCCGGCATTTTCATCATTCGGATTATTAGCTAGATTAAGTTCCTCTGTTTGATCTTCAGGATAATTGGTGATAACAACCTTAACCGGATTCAATACCGCAAAAATTCGTGGAGCTGCCTGATTCAGGTGTTCACGTACACTAAACTCAAGTAAGCTTACATCAATAACATTATCGCGTTTTGCAACACCAATCCTGTCGGCAAAATTTCTAATTGATTCGGGTGTATATCCTCTACGCCTGAATCCGGAAATTGTTGGCATCCTTGGATCATCCCAGCCGTTTACATAGTTATTTTGTACGAGTTGAAGAAGTTTTCTTTTACTCATTACAGTATAACTCAGGTTTAAACGGGCAAATTCAATTTGTTGGGGACGGTAATCACCTTCAACTATCTGATCCAAAGCCCAGTCGTACAGCGGACGGTGTATTTCAAATTCCAGTGTGCAAACCGAATGAGTAATACCTTCAATGAAATCGGATTGACCATGTGCCCAGTCGTACATAGGATATATGCACCACTTGTCGCCTGTACGATGATGCTCCTGGTGAAGCATTCTGTACATTATGGGATCGCGCATATGCATATTTGGTGAACTCATATCAATTTTTGCCCGTAATATCATTGCCCCTGTCTCAAACTCACCATTTCTCATTCTTTCAAATAAATCCAGACTTTCTTCAACAGGCCTGTTTCGATACGGGCTTTCTATTCCCGGACGGGTTGGAACTCCTCTTTGTTCACTAATAAGTTCCTGTGGTTGTTCATCGATATATGCTTTTCCTTCTTTAATTAGTTTTACAGCCCAGTCATATAGTTGTTCAAAATAATCGGATGCATATTTAGGCTCACCATCCCACTGAAACCCAAGCCAACGAATATCTTCCATAATTGAATCAACATATTCTGTATCTTCTTTTTCCGGATTGGTATCGTCGAATCTTAAATTACACATTCCATTGTATTCACCTGCAAGTCCAAAGTTCAGGCAAATCGACTTTGCATGTCCAATATGAAGATAGCCGTTAGGTTCGGGAGGAAATCGCAGATGTACCCTGCCCTCATTTTTATTAACAGATAAGTCTTCTTCTATGATTGTCTCTATGAAGTTTAGTGATCTCTTTTCATTTTCAGGAAAATCCATAATCTTAACTATTACTCTATATCATTTATGAACCACAAAATTAATTAGAAAAGCAATGTGATAGACAATAAGCAACACTGAACGTTTATTTAATATTATTATTGTGTTTCGCAAACGTTAAATTTTTATTAACACATTAATAATCATGCATATATGAGTGTTCATTTATGTACACATTATGTTTAATTCCCGTACAATTATTATAATGCAAATATTGATCTGATTTTTTACATACCTCATTTTCTTGATGTTAGAAAGTTTGGCATAGAATTAGAAAATGGATAAGTGCAACCATTAAATATTATAAATTAAATAATAAGTCATGAAAACAAGAATCGCAATTATAACAATGTTACTTAGCATATTTATTGCAGGTTCGGCCTTTGCCGGAGAACCTGTTCCTACTCCAAAAGCTCTTGCAACTAATGCTGTGGCTGAATTATTATCCGAAGAACTTAGCTATCCAAATTTTGCTTCAGAAACTAATCTTGAATGTACTGTATTGGTAGATGTTGCTGTAAAATCTGACGGAACATTGGACGTTGAAGCAGCAAACTGTAAATCTACCTGTGTAAAAGAATATGCCATAAAAGAAATCGAAAGCCTACAAAGTGATAAGCTGGCTCAACATGCCGGACAAAATGTAATGTTGAAAATTGATTTCAAACTGCTCAAATAATATGTAATCATCTCTCAAACATAAATCCAGGGCTTTATGCCTGTACTTTGATCCCGTTGGTTTTCCGGCGGGATTTTTTCGTTTATCCCATGCAAGATCATATACTGTCACTGTTTCAAAATAATACTAATTTTGTATAAACTCTTAGTTAATGGAATCACCTGAAATAAAACAATCAGGCTCATGGAAAACAGACCAGCGTTTTGCCGATGCAGACACAAAAAACCTAAAGCTGATTTTTTTTGCATTTGTTGTTGGTATTCTTGCCGGGATTGTTGGTTCAGTATTCAGGTTGACATTGGGTTACATTTCAGATTTCAGGGATAATCTTTATTCAGAAGCAGGTAATGATGGATTTGCAAGCTGGATATTTCCCGTAGTTTTTGCAGTAATTGGTATTAGTGTTGCTCTTTTCCTTGTTAAACGATTTGCTCCGGAAGCATCAGGTAGCGGAGTTCAGGAAATTGAAGGGGCACTTGATGATATACGCCCTTTGCGTTGGAAAAGGGTACTTCCTGTTAAATTTCTTGCCTCTCTTTTTTCACTTGGCAGTGGGTTGTTACTTGGTCGTGAAGGCCCAACCATTCAACTTGGGGCTAATGTTGGCAAGATGGTGAAAGATGTGTTTAAGCAACATGAAGATAAAACCAATCCTCTTGTTTCCTCGGGTGCAGCTGCAGGACTGGCAAGTGCTTTCAACGCTCCTTTTGCCGGAATTATTTTTGTTATTGAAGAAATGCACGGTCATTTCAGATATAATTTTTACTCTATAGCTGCAATTATGGTAGCTTCCGGTACGGCCGACTTTGTTGTACGAATTTTGATAGGTGAAGATCCTGTTATCCAGATGACGGTTTTCAATACACCACATATATCAGGTATATGGCTGTTTATGCTGCTTGGTGGACTGTTTAGCCTGATAGGTTACTTGTTTAATAAACTTATTGTTATTGTTTTAGACCTGTTTAAAGAAGTATCCCGTATGGGAATTATCCTTACAGGTTTAATTGGTGGTATTATAATAGTATTGGTAGGTGTGTATTTTCCCGAAATGATAGGAGGTGGTTATGGCACAATTTACAGGGTGCTTGACAAATCATTTACAATTTATATTCTACTTGTGTTGTTTGTTGGAAGAATGATCCTTACAATATTCAGTTACGGAACCGGTGTCCCTGGTGGTATTTTTGCTCCTATGCTTGCATTGGGAGTGGTTTTCGGAATGTTGTTTGGAACAGTGATGCAGCATTTCTTTCCAGAACTTGTTACGCATCCGGGAGTATTTGCCGTTGCAGGAATGGCAGGAATATTTGCTTCAACAGTAAGAGCCCCTCTTACAGGACTTGTACTTGCTGTTGAAATGACCTCAAATTATGAACTTATTTTACCACTGATCATTACTACAGTAACTGCATCTGTAATTACCGCTCAACTTGGTAATGAACCTATTTATACAACCCTGCTTAAAAGAACATTGACAAAGAACAATTATACCTACTCCGGGGATTAGTTTATTGCTTCAATAAAATCTTCCAAATCTTGTTTATCCGGAATTTCAGGGTAGTAAAACAGTATCTTTTTTGCAACAGCTACTGCTTCTTCATTCCTGTTAGCCTTTATTAAAAACTCTATTTTAGCGTAAAGATATTCCAGGTTTTCGGGTTCAATGGAAAGGCAATTGTTAAGTGCATCAATTGCTTTTTCCTGCTGGTTCAGGAATTCATACAGCCTGAATAAGTTGAAGGATGCCCTTGTGTTTTCAGGTGTAAGTCTGACAGCAGTTTCAAGATTACCAACAGCTATTTCATATTTTCCCATTTCTGCCTGTAATAATCCAAGAGAGTAATAAACTTCTCCCATATCAGGATATTCATTAATAACTTCATTTAATAACTGTTCAGCTTCGTCATTCCTGCTAAACCTGTTATACAACATTGCTAAATTTACTTTTGCAGGATAAAACTTATCATCTATTCTTACAGCCTCATTATAGTTTTCCATCGCTTTTTCATATTGCCCTGTATTGGTATAGATATTACCCAGGTTATGTCGACTGGTAGCAAAGTCGGCGGAATATTCCATTGTTTCTATATATTCAGATATAGTTTTTTTAAGTAAAGCAGCTGATAAACTGTCCAGTTCAGATAAGTCAATCACAGACAAACGATATGCTGCTTCGATCCTTACCATAAGCGTTGAATCTTTAAGGAGAGGCAATAATTCCGATTTCAATTCATCAATATCTGTAGCAATAAAATTCCTGACGGCTTCTCTTCTGACCAGAGCATTTTCATTATTAATGAGCTCCGTAACATATGATCTGGATTTATTTGTAGGTAAATTACCCAGGTAATGCGTTGCTGTTGCTTTTATCAGTTCAGATGTATTTTCATCTTCTATTAGTTTTATCAACTCTGGAACAGCGAGAGTATCATTTCCTGCTGCCCTGTGTATTAACTCTCCAAAATGAAACCTTGTTGACTTCCCGTACCATTTTTCAGTATGATCGGCTGCCCATTTCGACGATTTATCAATATGGCATTGATTACAGGCATTTGGGGTTCCCAGTTTTTCACTCAGATCAGGCCGGGGAATACGCATGCTATGATCGCGTCTGTAATCAACACCCATGAAATACCTGCCGGGCATATGACATGAAACACATTTTGTTCCTTCTCCTACCTGAATTATTCTTTTACCGTTTTCAAATATAAGAGGTTCACCTTCCTCATTTTTTTCTTTATGGAAATGATGACTTTTCGAACCGTAAGTTTCCCTGGTATGACATTGATAGCACAGATTATTTCCGTCAAATTTTAGTTTTAAACTATGTGCATCATGACAGAATGTGCAACGTACATTCTTCCTGTGCATTTTGCTTTGTGTAAACGAACCATAAACATAATCTTCTTCAAGAATCTGTCCATCAACAAAGTAATAGGGATCTATTGGTAATTGAGGACTCATAATATCAAATAGTTCTTCCCTGGGGTGAACAAAATCACCAAATGAACTTCTGCGTGAATGGCAATATGCACACTGGTCAACCTGCTCATTTGAAGTGATGTTTGATGTTTGTACCAACAACCCGTAATTATCAATTTCAGGTCTGGTTCTTTCATTAATTTCTGCCCAGTTGTTATGCGCTGAACCCGGACCATGACAAGCTTCACAACTTACATCAATTTCAGACCATGTTGTATTATACTGTCTGGTTTCCGGATTGTAATTCTTCCTAAGATTTGTGGAATGACACTCAGCACACATTCCGTTCCAGTTTTGTGCATTGTTGGTCCAGTATAACCAGTCATCATGAGTTATTTCCTGGTCTTTATAAACCGAATCGGCAAGATGATACCATCTTTGTTTTTCGGTATCCCATGCTATTTGCAAACATTGATATCTTCCATCTTCAAACGGAATAAGGTATTGTTGAAGAGGTCTCACACCAAAGGTATATGCTACCTGGTAATCACCGGGAATCCCACCGGGTCCTTTGGTATGCACATAAAATTTACCATTCTTTTTGTAAAACCTGCTGGTAAATCCATTTCTCACAAACTCAGCATCATTAAAGTCGCCAAGTACTGTAGAAGAAACAGCTGTATCCATGGCATTATCATGATCAGAGTGCTTCCAAAGGTTATACTCTTTTTCATGACATTCAATACATGTTTTACTTCCTACAAAAGTGGCGTCCTGCGATTCTGATTTAATCCCCTGTTCACATGCAAATAAGATAGAAATAACTATACTTAGCTCTATTAATAATAACGACTTTCTAAAATTTGCCAATAACATTTACTGTTTTGTTTATGATATATCAAAGTTATACTGTTTTTTCATATATCATATCACAAACATGAATGTTTAACCGAAACTATTAACCACTAAGTAACCAGCAAATTATTCTTAGCCAAGTTTGATTATCAAGCCACCATTAAAATCTCCCTGAAACGGTGCTATATTTGAGTTCAGACTAAAGCCTGATCCTCCGGTTCCAAAGTAAAAGCTTGTTCCTCCAAAATTCATTGGCATCATTAATCTACCTCTAAGCATTATACCGACTTTTTCAGAAAGCATAACCTTTACACCAAGACCGGCCGTTGCAGAGAATCTCCACACATCTTCAATATCAGGTGAGCTAAACCATGTTGCTCCTATGGATAATGACCCAAATGGAATGGCTTTAGTATTTTTCCTGTAAAACTTTGATAATGCTCCTACCTGAAAATAATTTGTACCAAGTGTTGTTTCTTCATATGTTAATAAAGGATATCCCGGATTTGGAGTAAATGATGCTTTACTATCCATTCGGGTATAATTTAATTCAACATCAATAAGGGGTTGAACAGGAACGAGCACAGAAACTCCATAATTGGCATTATTTTGAATTTTTAATTTGCCTTCATAGTATTTTATACTCCCTCCAAACATATAACCAGCAGATGGTACCAACTCAATTCCCTGTGAGTAATTTAGTAATGGAATTCCCGTAATTAGTACAATCAGTAACTTTAATCTACGCATTTTTTATTTTTTTAAGTTATCCAGTTCGCCAATAAATGGAATTTGATCCATTATTCTTAACCTTATCCAACTCTGAAAATATTTCTCAAACTGATAAAACTGACCTGCCACTTTGATGCCACAGGCCTTGTTGATTTTTTTGTAGTATCTGTTAATCAGTTTGTTATACTCGTTTGCAAGTGAGATCATCTCAGTAATTAATTCACTATTCTTCTCATCACCAATTTCAGAATAGTTAATTGCATATTTTTCAATAAGTGCTATCCGTTTTTGCCCATGTTTTTTACGAGCATCTTCATATTCATCATATAGTTCCCAAAATTCATTCGATTTTTCTTCAGGAACATTGATGTATTCAGATAAAATGGCTTTTTTACCCATTCCAAAAACTGATTGATACATATCAATTTCTTCTTTATTTGATTGTGCATATGCTGACGTACATGTCAGAATAATTGCTATCGCTAATAATTTGAATTTTTTCATTTTTTTAAATTTTTGTTTTATTTAGTCTGTTAAGCTTTAGGAAAAATAAATTGTAACTGGATACGGGATTGCCAATCACCAACCCCGTCAGGTTTGATTACATTTTTAAATACCTGTCCGTTAATATTAACCGGTAACTTACCAATTCTAAATACTTTTCCAACTCCTGCTCCAACAGGCACTACCCATCTTTGTTTTAAATCTGCATTCCAATTTGCTGTCATTATGGGACCTGAAACAACATACCATGCTTTTGGTAAATTGTAATTTACAAAATACTGAAAAAGAAATTTATTCTCTTTTACACTACCAAACGTCCAGACATTATTAACAACAATCCCTGCTACCCACCGATCTATTATTGTTAAAGCAACAACTGATGGTCCAATACCAAATTCTCCACTCCCAAATTCAGGCTCTGACGCGACGGGAATTTGAAATACAGGTCCAATTCCATATATAATTTTCTTTGCTTCAGCAGGAGATAACCATGCTGTTAAACTCAAATCACCCATTCCGGTAGAACTGGCATCCTCTACTGATGATGGTTGTGTTATTACAGGTGCTATCAACCTGTTTATCAGATTCAGTTTTCCTGTCAGGTTAACCGGAATAACGGGTTGAATATTTAAAATGTTTTGTGGTCTGTTATGCGGATCATTTCCATAAATTGTATTATTCTGGAAAGGCAGGCTGTACATATCAGCTACCGGATTCTGTGATGCCTTGGCCAGATCACTATCATTTTGCTGGCCAAATATCGTTTCCGGTAATATGAAAACGCTGATAAAAATTATTTGTAAATAATAGAGATAGGATTTCATGTTAGTAAGGTCTGTTAATTACGGGAGAAAGTTGTACTCTTATATTCCATTTTGAACCATAATCATTAGGTTTAATTATAGAATACTGAGGTTCTATTCTCATTTTTACTGGTGTATTGCTTATTTTAACGGTTTTAGTAAGACCAAGTCCAACAGGCAATGTAAGCTTATTGTTAACGTCTGCATTCCAGTTTATTATAATATTTGGCCCCATTCCAATTGTCCATGCTCCAGGTAATGAACGTCTTGCAATATATTGTATATCTGTTTGGTTGATCTCCTCTCTGTTATTGTTACCGGCAAACGAAACCCAATGCTGAACAACTAAACCAATTGTCCATGGTTTACCCAGATAAATTATCATTGCTGAAGGTCCTGCCTGCCATTTTCCATGTCCAAATTCGGAACCTGAAGCAGTAGGAAATTTAAAGGTTGCACCAACTCCCCATACAGTTCCCGATTGTTTATCAGGCCCAAATGCTGTAATCAATTGCATATCTCCAAATCCTGTTTTGCAGGTGGTTGATTCAGCAGGTTCATCTATTGTTGTTACCTGATTTGTTACAACCGGAAAAACCGGACGAATTATTAACATTTTGTTGCTTCCTACCGGAAATGGCATAAATGGCTGAAAGAACAAGACATTTGATATCTCTGTGCCGTCTATAAGTGTACCGGTGTTAATATACAGATTCTCCTGTATTGTTAACGACCACAGATCAGATAACGGGTTTTCCAACCTCCTGCTTATTTCCTGGAGATTCATTGTTTCAACGTCTGTTTCCTGAGCTATTGGAATCAAAGGAAATATCAGAAATAATATGAAAACGAATCTTCTTATCATGAATTGTTTGCTTTGTTCATTCCAATAAATCACAGGGATGGTGTAGTTCACCATCCCTGCTCTGTTTTACATCAAACACACAAAATTGTGTCTGGTATTTATTTTCCGGTATTCATTGTTTTTATTACCGTTTCCTGATAAACAACAGATTCAGGTCTTAAGTTTTCGATACCTTCAAACGGAATGCCTTTTCTTGTTGGAGTAAAGGGGTATTTCTCATTCATAAGATCATGACGTTTTTTCATCATATCAAATGGTCCCCATGCCCATAAGAATTGAGCCATCATTCCTCTCATTTCCCTTGGGTCCTGATATAAATCATAGAAATCATTTTTAACAAGTCCGGGACGTCCACCAATCCATACACGCTTATATTGCTGTTTTATTGTAGCTGCATGATGAGGCCCTGTATAAACATGATAATAATCCCGTCTGCTTTGTCCGTCACCCTCAAGAAAAACAGCAGTTTGATCAATACCATCAATGATTCGGTCGCGTGGAATATATTCCATAGCATCACCTAATCTTGCAAAGGTTGTAAATAAATCGTGAACCGTGATCATATCTCCAATCACAGTTCCAGGTTCAATTACTCCATCCCACTGTGCAAATGCAGCAACTCGAATACCTCCCTCTCTGTAATCACCTTTACCTCCATTAAACACAACCTGATACATTGCAGACGGAGCTTCAATCATTGGGCCATTATCTGCCATAGCTATTACAAGTGTGTTTTCTGCAATTCCCTGAGATTTCAATTCATCTAAAATTTCACCAATGTACTCATCAAGTCTTTCAATATTCTGAGCAAAAGGTGTACTATTACTTGTTGTCATTGTTTGTCCTCTACGATTCAGGTCATAAACATTTGGCCAGTAAGCTAAATAAAACGGATCTTTATCATCAGCCATTCTACGAATATAATCAACAGCTTTTTCCTGATGCATTTCATTTATTTTCCGGTAGTTATCTAATGTAGGTGGTAATGTTTCTCTTGCTTTACCTCCTTTTTTACCTTCAATATCCATGATATAACCATATGGTCTCCATGTTTTATCAACAAGGTATTCCTTCTCAATCATTTCTTCTGTATAACCAATTGTCATCATGCCGGCTTCACCATCACTGTGCCAGAAAATTGGTGGAAACTGGTTGTACAATGAAAACTGCGCTTCATCAAAACCCTGGTTGTGCATATAGCTTTCTTCGATATCACCCTGGTGTGCTTTAGCAATAAAGGCTGTGTTATAGCCTGCCTCTGAAAGAATTTCAGCTATGGTAACCTCTTCGGCCGGTAATCCGGCTCCTTCAGGAGGAAATGCTACTGTATACATACCGCTTCTTACAGCTAATCGTCCAGTTAGTGCAGCGGCCCTGGTAGGAGTACATGACGGTTCGGTGTACATTCTGGTAAATGTTATACCGTCTTCACCCATTTTATTCAGTCTTGGTGTATCAAAACCACGAATTTTATTGAAAGCCTCAATACCAACCTCTCCAAAACTGTTATCATCCCACATTATATGAACAATGTTCGGTCTTTTTCCGTGTTTTTTATAAAGTTCATCAAGTTTTTTTTGAATCTCTTTATCTTGTTCTGCCCATTTTTCTCCATATTGCTCAACAAGTATTGCCTGTTCAGCATCATGGATAATTTCCTGAGAATTGACCAAACCAAATCCAAAAATGATTAATCCGGTCAATAAAATTAATTTGTTTTTCATCTTTCTCGTTTGTTTTATAATTAAATAATCAATTGCATTTAGCAAAATAATGTAAAAACATGCTGTTTTAACATCAATAATCCGCAAAAGTATGTGTTTATTTGTAATGCTTCTAAATTATGTTGCCTTTTAAGATATAATTAACACCAAATGAACCCCTTCGCACTTTTTCCCTAACTTAGCATTACATTACCATTATATTAAATAATTGTATGAGCTTGTTAATTGCTAATTTTAAAGAACCTGAAGTTTTTTACGACTCAGCAAAAAACTGGGATCTGGATTTCAGACTGTTAAGCAAAAATGATTTCTCGGTTAACATAAGTCTTCTTACAACTCCTTTATTTCAAATAGGGAGGACAAAAATATCTGGTAAAACAGAACAATTTGGTCTCACCCCTAAAGGTTTCAGGTCATTTGTTGTTCCTGCAAATAAAGGCACTGAATTCATTTGGTTAAACCGCAAAGTGCATTCCTGTCAAATGCTTATCTTTCCTAAAAGCCGTACTCTGGATGCAGTTTCATTTAATAACTTTGATGTTTATGTGGTATCCATTGAAGAGTCATTATTATTTAGTATAATAGAAAATCAAGGTTATACCAGGGCAAAAGAACTTCTAAATGGTGATGAACAATTTTTACAATTCAACAATGAATTTGCGTCTGAGTTTTATGGGCTGGCCTCAGATGTTCTTTCATATTTTTCCATAAATAACAATACACAGGGAACCCTGATTAAAAAAATAGTTTTCTCGATAATAAAATACCTGGAATATTGCAACAATGGTATTTCTGCTACAAAGAAAAGGAAAAGAGATGCTGCAATTATTAAAGCAGTAAAATATATACATAATCAATCCGACGACTTTCCTCTTATTTCTGAATTATGTGAAATAGCTCAGGTTAGTGAACGAACTCTCGAATATGCCTTTTTAGAGAAATACAGGGTGACACCTGTTGAGTATATAAAATCGCACAGACTTAACATGGTTAAAAAAGAAATCACCAAAATTAGGGGAGAAAAAATAAACATTTCGACTCTGGCCGGCAAGTATGGTTTTTGGCACATGGGTCAGTTTGCAAAGGATTTTAAGAATCATTTTGGTTACCTGCCTTCGGATATCAAAACCTGAGATCAAACTTTACCTCCATAATTAATAATAAAGACCGATGTATCAATAATACCTGTTTATAAATTCAAAGCAGAATTTCTGTAGTCAGTTAATTTAACCCGGAATTATCTGAATCCAAAGTCTTCATAATGGATGTCTCTGATTGAAACCCCTTTTTGAAGTAATTGTTTAATGAAGCTTTCTCTCATAACTTCCGGACCACAGATAAATACAGAATAGTTTGTTAAATCAATACTCCTGTACATTCTGTCAATTGTAAAATGTCCAGTTTTTTCAGAATCATTGAGCCTATACTTTACGTTTGTCTTATTGGTAGTAAGGTTTATAATCTCATCGTGGTAATTTGCATCTCTGCTATTGTTTATACTCCAGACCAGGTTGACAGAATACTCCTGATCAATATCTCTAATAAAAGACAAAAAGGGTGTTATCCCAATCCCACCGGCAAGCCATAGTTGCTTTTTGTACCTGCCATATTTATAATTGAACCGACCAAATGGCCCTAAAACTTTTGTTTGTGTACCTTTTTTTAACGATGTCTGTATAGCTGATGTATAATCGCCCAGTGCTTTAACTGTAATTCTCAGATTATCTTCAGCCGGGTGGTTACTTATTGTAAAAGGATGTTGTTCCTGTTTGGAAATTCCTTTGAAAGAGAAGAAAGCAAATTGTCCGGCCTCGAAATTAAGTTTTTTATTACGAGGTTTTAATATGATTTCTATTACATCATTTTCAAACCTTTGCAAATGCATAACCGAATATTCCTTTTTCCTGTTAAAAAATGAATACAGAAAAGCCTTATAAAACCACGCAGCAATCCCAATAAAAGCCATTCCAAAAACATAGGTTCTCACTACCGGTAGTTCAATTGTAAGTGATGGTACATTCAAAGCATGAGCAATTCCAAGGATATAAAACAAACCCATTAATTTGTGAAAGTTAAGCCATTTTCTATATTTAAGAATTCTTTTGAACAATGGTGTTATTGACAATACAATACCTGCTGTAATTAAAATAAGAGCATAAAAACCCATAGGTTTACCGATAGTAAAAACAGGGTCTCTCGGTACAATTATAAAGTGAAGTACCAAAAGTGTAAAGCCAATTATTCCGGCTCTCCGGTGAATCATATACATTTTATCAAGTCCACCAAATATTCTTTCTACCCATTTTAACCTGGTTGCCATTAAAAAATTAACAGCAAATACAGTTACAGCCCATGATGAGAAAATTTCTCCTGCTATGTTAGAATTGGTATATTCAAAACTACCACTATACAGAATCAAATCAACACCCCATAAAACAAACATTAATGCTATAAGGCCCGGGAAATAATACTCTTGTTTAATCGTCCGCATTTTTAATTTATTCAATATTCGACCCTTTATTTATTGTGCTCACCCAACCAAAAATAACCTACATCAAATATTTTAAATGTTGCCATTTCGTTAACACTAAATGGTAAATTATTACATATTCTTTCTGCTTCACTTTTGGAGTTTGTATTAATGAAGAAAACGAAATCAGTAACATTGTTTTGCTGTCGGGTATCGCTTACATCAAAATATACATTCTCGATAATTCCTTCTTTCCAAAGTTGCAGAATAGTATCTGCCTGTGCCTGTATTATTCTGCGATCCTTTTCAGTATCAATCAACTTTGATTTCCAAACAGCAACATATGATCTGGTTAAACCATTACTGATTACCTTTTGATGTTTCCTGCCAAGCCATCGGGTTCCAACAGGAAAAATTGAATAACCGGCTAATCCTTTCTTTACCAGAACCAGGTTGTTCAGTATTTGTTCTACATCTTCTTCTGATTCTGCATTAATAAAGAAAGTAATATTGGGGAGGTATCCCAGATCATTTACTGTATCACTTTTATAATACACATTCTCGATTACATTATTAACCCAAAGACTACTCATTTCGCTGGAAATCAGCTTTATATAGTCCTTTACTAAATATTCGTTATCTGTTTTCCAATCCCAAACAATAGCATAATTATTACCGCGAATATTTGATTTTACGCTTCTTTCTGATTTATTTGCAGAGTTTGAGCGATCATTATTACAAGCCTGAAATAAACTCCCTACAATTAGCAGCATTATAACAGGTAATGACTTTAAATAGATTTTCATTAAGCAAGATTTATATTTAATATGGCAATATTTAATATGGCAAATATATACATAAAAAATTTATTCCTTTGAAAGGTTATTTATGATTTTAATCATAGTGTTGATAGCGGCAGTTTCCTCTTCTTTTGTGATACATGAAGTAATTTCCTTGTTATTTTCCATAACCAATGATATTAATCTATCATAAAGGTTCTTTCCTTTTCCGGTAATTCCAATAAGGTTAGCCCGTCTGTCACCTTCAACAGATCTGCGTTCAACCAATTGTTGTTTTTCAAGTTTATCAACAATACGGGTAATATTTGCGTTATGTTTCCACGTTTTAATCGATAACTCTGTCATATTCATGTCTCCATGGTGTCCCAGTATTTCAAGTATTGCTAATTGTTCCAATGTAATCTTTGAACCTGCTTCAGCCAATGATTTTTGGTGTTTTTTCTTCATCAACTGAAGAGCTATTGCCATATAGGCACCTAATGATTCCTCTCTGGGACTCTTCATAATACTATAAATTGGTTTTTTACAAGACAAATATAGTTAATGCAGGCTAATAGTATATTAGTACTTTTAACTTACATTGTTTTATGATCAGAGTGGTTTTAATTGTGTATATTTCATGTATTGTACCTACGATATTAACATTACATTAGAATTGTTACAAAAACCTTCAATCAGATCTTATCAATGACTGAGTTTGGTTCAATATACTATTCTTGTAATCAACTCAAACAAACCATCATAGGCCGTAAAAGGAAAGTCTTCTGAAGTATCATATATGGTATGATATTCCTTTAATTCCTTACCCCTGGTGTAAATAAATATTGACTTCACTCCTTTTTGATAAAAAGGACAATGATCACTGTTACAGGACTCTCCTCTTAATGCTATAGAGTTCAATAAGTTATGCTTATCATTTATGGTGTTGATCTCTTTTACCAAACCATCATACAAACTGCCATTCACTATGGTAATTCCATCGCTTCCACTTCCTACCATATCAAGATTAACAACTAAACGAATATTACCTAGTGGGATCAAGGGGTTTTCTGCAAAATAATCAGAACCAATTAATCCAGCTTCTTCACCACTAAACGCAATAAAGGCTACAGAATATTCAGGTCGGTTTTCTGGTTTTGAGAAATGCCTGGCCAAATCAAGTATCATTGCGACCCCGCTTGCATTATCATTTGCACCAGGAAAATATGTTTCGTTACCCATCATTCCAAGATGGTCGTAATGAGCTGTGAAAACATAGTACTTCTCCGGGTATTTTGTCCCCTGAATCCATCCAACAACATTTTGTGTCTGATACTTATCGATAAATTTGTTTTTAACCTTAAGTTTTAATGTAGCAGCATTTTTCGGAACTTTTTCTTCATTTATTTTTATCCATATTGTTTTCTCAATAGTTTTTCCGTTCGAGACATGCCAATATGGTTTTTTCTCAGCTAATATGGCAACTGCATCCACACCAGGAATTGTTTTTCCATAGTATTTCCTTGTGTCATTATCATTGATTAAATAAATAGCTCCGTCTTTCTTTTCCTTAAAATTAATGAATAAAGAATCCAGACTATAGCCGGCATCTCTCAAATCAACAACATCAAATTCTGTGTTTACAGACGGGGATGATAAACTAACCACATAATCTTCACCTGGTACCAAATCAATATTATCAATACTTAAACCCAGCTTACCAGGGAAAGTATTTATGGGAAATGAGTATTTCTGATAATAGCTATTACCTTTTTTATTGAGTCCGAATTTATTAAACTCACCTGCAATATAACTTGCAGCCCTTTTATCTCCTTTTTTAACATAACCCCTGCCGTGGTATTTTTCAGAAGCAAGTTCTGTAACAACTTCTCTTGCATAGTTTACGTCCTGCGCCCATGAAGACGATACATAAACACATATTATAAGAATCAGTAATGTTTTAATGACAATACTCAGGTGTTCTTTACTCATCAGTTCAGAATTGTTCAATTAATACAAATCAGTTTTTACGATCAATAATCTCTTTAAACCTTATAAATGCTTCATTGGTATCGTCCCATTGCGACTGGACTTTCAATTCCATTACATAAGTATCAACACCCTTTTTGGTAGTAAGCTCATTTATATCATCAAGTATTTTATTATATCTGCCAAGATCGCCATTAAATAACTCATTTATAAACAAGAATTTCTCATTTATTCCGATGGCCTCTCTAATGTTTTTTATATTAGACTTTTGCATTTTTTCTGCAATGCTTTGTTCATCGGAAGTATGATATTTTTCAGCTACTGCGCTTTCGGAATTACCTGAGAACAAATCGTATGTTGTTTGTTTTGCAGGTCCAGGTTTAGTGGTAACAGGTTCTTCCTGATCAAGTTCAGCAATTACCGACTCTTTCTCTTTAATTATTTCAGATGTTGCAGGTTTGGTTGCAACCTGTTCAACAGGTTCGGGGGCTTTGGTTGTTGCAGGTTCTGGCACAGGTTTGGTTTCAGCTGGTTCAAAATCAATATTGCTGTTCCCATTCGAAACTATCCCATGTTCTTCATTTGTTTTAGTATTCTCTACAACTTCCTGTTTCTTTTCAGGTTTACCTTCAGGTTTATCTTCTGATTTATCTTCCAGCCTGCTCAGTGGTTTACTCATGGGTATTTCCTGAGGTTTCGTTTCGGGTTTATTTATAGGTTTATCTTCTGATTTATCTTCAGAAATTTCTTTCTCCACAGTTTTAATGACCGGTTTTGGCTTTTCGATTCTATTCCCGTCTTCATGATCATATAGTTCCTCCAGTTCAAATATCATTTCATAAAACTCAATTGTTTTATTTCGAAGCATATCCACGTCAAGAGAATGTACTTTATACCCGGTTTTTTTCAATCTGTTTATATGTGCCCTTAGGGTATCTATTTGTGTGCCTAATCTGATTAATGTTTTTTCCTTACCCATTGATAAAAGTTCTTATTTTTGTAATACCAAATGCATATTGTAGTTATTCTCTACACTAACGGTAATTCTGTTTGGTATAATGTTCAAAAGTAAAAAAAGTATATTATTTAGGGCTTATGTTTCTTGAAAAAGACCATAATAAAAGTGTTAAGTCCGGATGGATCGAAGTAGTATGTGGTTCAATGTTTTCTGGCAAAACTGAAGAGTTGATACGGAGACTGAACCGTGCAAGGATTGCCAAACAAAAAGTAGAGATATTTAAACCTGCCATCGACACAAGGTATGATGAAGATGATGTTGTATCACACGATTCTAATTCCGTGTCCTCCACACCTGTTCAGAATGCAACACAGATCTTATTTTACGCTGAAGATTTTGAAGTAGTAGGAATTGATGAAGCCCAGTTTTTCGGAAACGAACTGGTAAACGTTTGCAACGAGCTCGCCGGTAAAGGTAAAAGGGTCATTGTTGCAGGCCTTGATATGGATTATCTTGGTAAACCTTTCGGACCAATCCCGAATCTTATGGCCTCGGCAGAATATGTTACCAAAGTTCATGCAATTTGCATGAACTGTGGCAACCTTGCCAGTTACTCGCATCGCACGGTAAAAGACAACAACCTTGTGGTGCTTGGAGAAACAGAAGCTTATGAACCTCTTTGCAGGGTGTGTTTTGATGAAGCTATGAATAAAGCATAGTATATACGGTTTGTCTTATGTTATATGGCGGTGTCTTTCTTTAAGGTTCTTTTATCATTTTTATTAATTTTGCCTTTCAAATTTTAAATACCTAAATTCATGAGAAATTTATTTTTACTAATAGTATTATTTTTTAGCATTCAGGTGGTTGCCCAAACTGAAAAACCGGAAACTCTGGCTGTTATCCACACCTCATATGGTGATATAACTGTGAAATTATATAATGACACTCCGCTGCATCGCGATAATTTTATAAAACTTGTGAATGAAGGATGGTATAACGGATCGCCATTTCACAGGGTTATTAACAGGTTTATGATCCAGGGTGGTGGAAATAAAGATGGTCGTCCTGATCCAGGGTATAAAATAGACGCTGAAATTCTCCCTAATTATTTTCACAAAAAAGGAGCTCTTGCAGCAGCAAGACTTGGTGACCAGGTTAACCCTAAAAAACAATCTTCCGGCTCACAGTTTTATATAGTACAGGGACAGGTTACGCCAAAATCATATCTCGACCGTGCTTCAGCTCAATCAGGATTTAAGTATACCCAGGAGATGATAGACACATATGGTACACTTGGAGGCACTCCACATCTTGATGGTGGATACACTGTATTTGGAGAAGTTGTTATGGGTCTGGATGTTGTTGATAAAATTGCAGCCGTAAAAACAGGCAGAGGGGATGTTCCTGTGGAAGCTGTTACCATGACTATTGAGATTGTTGACTAACAATAACTCAAAGACACTACTAAAAAGCTGATAAATGAAAGAAAAAATTGGAGAATTACTGGAAGATGTGAAATCCTTTCATGCTGACAATATGGATCAGCTGGAAGCTTTTAGGATTAAGTATTTAAGTAAGAAAGGTATAATTCCGGCATTATTCGCAGATTTTAGAAATGTAAACTCTGCCGACCGGAAAGAAATGGGTCTGTTGATGAATGGTTTAAAAAATGCTGTTCAGGAAAAAATAATTTTACTGAAAAATAGTTTTGAAAATACATCTGAAATAAAAGAAAAACCTGATCTTACACTCCCGTCATCATCACCCCTGGGAACGCGACATCCATTATCAATTGTTAGAAACGACATTATTGATATTTTCTCCCGTATTGGCTTTAATGTTAGTGAAGGTCCTGAAATAGAAGATGATTTTCACAATTTTTCTGCTTTGAATTTCCCCCCTGATCATCCGGCAAGAGATATGCAGGATACTTTTTTTATTGAAAAAGACCCGGACATTGCTTTACGAACCCATACCTCATCAGTCCAGGTAAGAGTAATGCAAAATAGTAAACCTCCCATACGTACAATTTCTCCGGGACGTGTATTCAGAAATGAGGCAATATCGGCCAGAGCACATTGTATTTTTCACCAGGTTGAAGGATTATATGTTGATACAGATGTTTCGTTTGCAGATCTGAAACAAACTCTTTTCTACTTTGCAAAAGAGTTGTTTGGTGAAAATACGAAAATACGTTTTCGTCCTTCATACTTCCCGTTTACCGAACCCTCGGCAGAAATGGACATTTCATGTAATATCTGCGGAGGCAAAGGTTGTAATATATGTAAATATACAGGATGGGTTGAAATACTGGGGTGTGGTATGGTTGATCCTAATGTTCTTGAATCCTGTGGGATAGATAATAATAAATACACCGGTTTTGCCTTTGGTATGGGTATTGAAAGAATTACAATGCTGAAATATCAAATCAACGATCTGAGATTGTTTTTTGAGAATGACATGAGATTTCTGGAACAATTTAAGTCGTCAAACTAGACTGTTTCTTTTCACTGTAAATTATTTAGTTCAACATCTTCAGTTTCGCTGTTTAGCCACTGGTTCTTCTCTTCTATTTGACCTTACTCTTTGTCGCGAACTCTTTAGGTGAAAAGTAATTATCTGTTATTAGTTAATTAATATGTGTTCTACTGACAGAATTAATAAAAATAGGCATGTGAATGTGAATAATTCAAGAAACATTAATTTGCATTATTTGGTTACTATATGATAGTAATACCCCGATTGATATTGAAAAAAGAGGCTGTCTCAAAAGGTTTTTGTATTCGGGTAGGTGCCCGAAAGATTTTCCAAATATGGAAATCTACAGCACATAACCTTTACTTTTGAGAC